>JAGASH010000017.1 GCA_017847835.1 Oscillospiraceae bacterium | reverse complement strand
GGAAGATAGATAGGTGCCGACACAATAAAACTCAGCAGGAATTTTCCTGCTGAGTTTCTATATTCCTCCGTAGCTCAGTCGGTAGTAGCACCTGACTGTTAATCAGGGTGTCACTGGTTCAAGTCCAGTCGGGGGAGCCAACTTTATGTGACCAAATAGATATTATGCCCGCAAACGGCTTTACAGAGCCACTTGCGGGCATAAATCTTTTTGGAAACAAGAAATCATCACCGTAGATATTTTTTTAGGTAAAATGGATATGTACCCCCGTTTGCAAAATTTTTTGGCGCTTTTTTGTGCAATATGTATATAACGCCTGCGATTGGCTTTTCTCAAGTGAGGAGTTGATTGCAGGCGGTTTTTTATTATCCGAGATTGTGACGAAAAAGATTTTTGGGGGATTTGAACCCTTTTTATTGCAAAAAATCAACGGTTGAAATTGGGCAGAATGCCGAAAGCGCCTGTAAGTTTCTACTCATTAAGTGAGGGGAATTTACAGGCGCTTTTTTGTTTTCCTGCGAAACAACAGGCTTGAAATAGGCTCATTCGAGCTTAAATATAAGTTTAGGAGGTAAAAAATGACAGAGGCAAAAATTCTAAATGGCAAGCGCAACTCAAAAAATTCTCGGTGCAAAATAATGGGAGGGTTAAAATGAAGCTTAATTTCAGAAACAGTTATCACAGAAAAACATTCGCGGGATTTATTTCCGAGAATGTCAAAAATCCGTATTACAGCCGCAGCGAATATATTGCGGCTGTTTTTCTTTTGTCAGCGGACAAGTTTTTGTGGACTCGCTCACAGAGCGCGTTGACAGCGCATTCGGTGGATTTTGAAAACATCGATTTGACGGGGATTTCCACAGACGGCTACGCTCTTTTCAAGGCGGCAAAATCCGTTTACAACGGTAGCTCGGACATCTCCCTGAACGAATTGTGCGACATCGACCTTATCGGTGAGAGAACTTTTCAGACAATTTTTTCGGGAGCTCTTTTGCTGCGAAACGGCATTGAACTGCTGAATTGGAGGACTCAAGATGATAAGATTTCTTATTAGGAACGGTAAAAACTCGTTGATGCTTGATGTGCCCACGAACGAACTGTCAGACCATTTGCAAAGCATAGGAATTAGCGAAGATATCCCGATTGGCGGCACAGAGAAAATCTCGGTTGAGCGTTTCCCCAAAGATGAAAAAATCGCGGAAATTGTTTGTGAAAGGCTTTTGCCCGACGATAGAATTTCCGATGTAAATCAGCTCTGCAAAAGGCTTGACGGGCAATGGCAGATTGGTGACGAGGAGCTTGAAAAAGCGCTTGTTGAACAGAATATTCGCGGCGCGAAAAATATCTGCGATGCGTTTGATGAATTAAAGATGAGCGCGGAACAGGATATTTGCGAAATGAAAATGTGAAAGGAGTTGCTGATGATGAAAGGAATGAGCAGAGCGCAAATCGAAGCTCTCAAGGCGCGTTATCCCGCAGGAACGCGCGTTTGTCTCGACAACATGGGCGAAGACCCGCGACCGATTCCCGCCGGTACCAAAGGCACGGTGATTGCGGTCGATGATATGGGAACTTTGCATTGCAAGTTCGACAACGGCAGGTCGCTTGGGATTTGCCCCGAGGTGGACAGCTTCCACAAAATTTCCGAGCAGACGGAAACGCAGGATATTGAGCAGGAGATGTCGATGTGAACTGTTTTTGGAGGTGAAAATTATGCCTAATCATGTGATGAACCAACTTCGGTTGTCGGGAAATCAGAAGCGGATTAACGAGCTTTTGGAGAGCGTAAAAAACAAGGATTCCGTGTTGGATTTCAGCAAGATAATTCCTATGCCCGAAAGCTTGGATATTGAGGCGGGAAGCCGCACGGATAGAGGTCTGAAGGCATATCGTGACTTCATTTCCGTGTACACATTTGATGGTGCGCGGAATAAGCCGGATTTGCTGAATATTCCCGAAGAAAGCGAAAAAGCGTTTCTTCGGCAGCGTAATGACGTCCGTACCGATGAGTTTCAGGTCGGGAAAACTGCGTTCCAAAACCAGATAAAATATGGCGCTCCGACGTGGTATGAGTGGCGCGTCAAGAATTGGGGGACGAAATGGTCGGCGTACAATGCGGAAATCTCCGAGGAGAATACGCTTGTTTTCAACACCGCTTGGACGCGTGCGTTGCCGATTGTTCAAAAGCTCGCAGAGAACTTCACTGACTTGAAATTCGAGTATTACTGGGCTGATGAGGATTTGGGGGTGAATGTCGGAAAGGCTGAATTTGAAAACGGCGAGATTATTTCCGATGAATTTTATGAACCAAATTCAAAAGAGGCATACGAGCTTGCGGCAGAGCTTTGGGGACTTGACCTTGCGGAAGAAGGATTTGTTTTCGATGAAAAAACGCAGACTTATGAGTACCACGATGAGCCGAGCGAAGTTCCTCAAATTACTTGAAACAAATAATTAGCACATCAAACTATATGAATTGTGTTGCCTGTGAAACAGCAGAATGCCGGCGTTCAAGGCAGCACATATAGGTTGTTTGTCACCTCGGACACCGGTGTCCCTGCTGTTTTGCAGAAACACGGTTGGAGGTGACAAAAATCAACAGTTTTATGAGTTGGATTGGCGGGAAAAAGTCCAGCCGCGACATCATAATTCCCCGTTTTCCGCTGTACTACGAAAAGTACATTGAGGTTTTCGGGGGCGGGGGTTGGATTCTTTTCGCAAAACCGCCGAGGAATGACCATGAGGTGTTCAACGACTTCAACAGCAACATTTCAAATCTGTACTTTTGCGTTCGGGATAAGAGTGCGGAGCTTATCGAGAAGCTGCGTTTCGTGTTGAACAGCCGCGAGGATTTCGACAGAATTAAGCACATTGTCAGCGAGAAAGCGGAGATTGGCGATGTGCAAAGAGCCGCGGAATTTTATCAGCTAATCCGGTACAGCTACGCGAGTTCCTGCGACAGTTTCGGCGGCAAACCGCACTCGATGTGGTCGAATTTTCCGCTTATTGAACAGGCTTCGCGGCGATTGCAGAAGGTCATTATTGAAAACAGAGATTTTGAAAAACTCATTTCGGCGCAGGACAGCGAGGTGAGCTTTTTTTATTGCGACCCGCCGTATTTTTCAACGGAAAGTTATTACGAAAACGTGGGTTTTACGGCTTCGGACCACGAGCGCCTGCGCAATTCGCTGAAGAAAATTTCTGGAAAGTTTTTGATTTCGTACAATGACTGCCCCGAAATCCGCGAGTTGTACAGCGGCTATGAAATGTACAGTTACGAGCGCTTGAACAACATTCGCCAGCGGTTTGACGGCGGGAGTATGTTCGGTGAACTGCTTATTGCAAATTACGATTTAAACGAGAGAAGAAACGCAAATCCGCAGATGACGCTTTTTGAGATGGAGGACGATTATGGTGACGTTTAACAGCAGGATTACAAAGGGCGGGAACTTTAAAATTTCCGCGCAGTTAAGGGAAATTCTCGGTCTTGAGCCGAACGACAGAGTGACCGTAACACTCGATTGTGAAACGCCCGAGGAATTGAAAATCCCGAGTGAATTTCTTGACGAGGCGGGGATTCCCGAGGACGCAGTTCTCGAAGTTTACGCGGAAAATGGGCGCGTGATTGTGCAGGAGGCTTGCGATGAAACCGTTATATAGATTTTCGCTGTCAACCGCGAAAAACACCAATGAAATCGCGGCTTGGCGGGACAGCTTGAACGAAAATATCCGCTGTCGGGATTATCTCGACGAGCAAGTGAGAGCGCATTTTGACGGTATGAATTTGCCCGAAGAGTGCGCCGAAAATACCGTTAAGGAATTCGGATTTGACCGAACAATGTGGGTTATAGCG
>JAGASH010000016.1 GCA_017847835.1 Oscillospiraceae bacterium | reverse complement strand
GGAAGATAGATAGGTGCCGACACAATAAAACTCAGCAGGAATTTTCCTGCTGAGTTTCTATATTCCTCCGTAGCTCAGTCGGTAGTAGCACCTGACTGTTAATCAGGGTGTCACTGGTTCAAGTCCAGTCGGGGGAGCCAATTGATAAAGCAAACAGTTTACACAACTCCGAAAGGAGAAGTGTAAGCTCTTTGCTATATCACAAAGAATTTATATAAAACACGGAACGGTTCTCGGTGGCTCGATTGCCGCCCCGTGATTTATACGATTGTTGCCCTCCTAGTTGATACGCTTTTGCTTTTGATGGTTTGTCCGCAGCGGCAACGCACGCTACTCCACCCGTTCCTTCTTCCCGAAGCTCATCGGTTGGTGTGACTGCTCTGTTTACCCGAAATCCCTTCGGGATACTCGCTCGGCTGCGCATTTAAGCAGCGTTTTCGCGGAAGTCCTAACAGCAGAAGGCTTGTTACTCACAACAGAGGAATTCAATTGTAGGCAATAACACCGCTCAAGTACAAAGAGATAGAGCCGTCCAGACCTTTGCACTTTCTGAACAGCTCTTGACAAAATGTATTTAATATGCTAGAATAGATATACGTCCAAAAGGGCGCATAAGTAAACAGCATAAAAACGCACTCGTAAAAGTCGCCCAGAAATTGCCGTTTCTGTTCGCGATGCTTGTGTGTGTGTGGTCACACACACACAAGTCGGGTGTTTTTTATTGCTTTTTCATTATAACAGAAATGTGAATATTTGTCAATAGCGCTTATTTTCGTTTTTGCATTTTTCTATATGTGATTTTTTACAAAGTTTTGCTGTTGATTTTTTGCATTTTCGATAATTCGACATAAAAATAACCCCTCTCGAGCGTGAGAGGGGATTTTTTGTGCTATATGTAGCACAAATTTTTTCAAGACTGAAAAGAAAAATGTGCTATATGTAGCACGATTATCTGCGATGTTTTGGCTTGTTTTGGTACTGAATTTGCTTACCGTTCAGCTCACGCTTGACGATTTCGGCGGGATTTTGCTGCGGCTGCTTTTTCATATTGTACAAGCATTCCGTTTTCCTGTTAAACAACAAAATGTTGTCAAATTCACCCGATTTATACAGCGCCGAGATATTATCGGGAATAGCTTTCACGGTTTCCTCAAACTTATCTCGCGGAACAGCTCTCGGCAAAAGTCCGAGTCGTTCCATCTCGTTGTACCTGTCGATTGTGCTTTGCCAAGAGGTTTCTTTGTCGGTACACATCACCGCGAGTTTAACCGAATACCCCTTGTTTTTGAGATATCGGCAGGTGTTCAGCGGAACTTCGGCGGTTCGGCACGTTCCCTCGATTATGAGATTGAAGCGCTCGGAACTCAACCTTTCAATCAGCGCGTTTACAATGCTGTTGGAAAACTTTTGCGTGTAATTCGCGGCATTATTGCCGTAAATTTTGTGTATTTCCTCAAAATTCGGGTGACGTTCACGAAATCTATCGCCGTCAATTACGATAAAATTCGTGTTTGCTTTTTGAATTATATCGTGAATTGTGGTTTTTCCCGCGCCGCTCTGACCGCCGAGAAGAAACGCTTTGGGATTGTTTACGGGACGTTTGCCATCGGTGAGCAATCTGTAAAATTTGTCGAATGCTTCACGAAAATCGCTTTCTGAATAAGCCGAGTAATCCGTCATAACACACCCCCTAATTCATTCAGCGCGAATTTGGGGTGTTATTTCGCACATAATCGCGAATTTCAGAGAGTCGTTGTTCAAAGCCGTTCAGAACGTCCATATTATCCTCAAGTGGAAGTTTATTGTAGATTTGCCAAATTTCTTTTTCCATAGCGGATATATCTTCGGGCATTGAATTATCGCTGTAATTTCTGCCGATAAAGCCGTTTATACTTGCGATAAATTCGTTCAAAATCTCGTGTTTGAACGATATTTCGTATGCGTTGCAGTTATCCAAAGAAATCCCTCCTCGACGTGTTATAGTAATATTATATATCAAATTTAAGCGGATTGCAACCTTTTTCAAGAATTTTTCAAGTCTGAAAAGAAAAAAGTGCTACAAATAGCACATCACCTGTACATCCAATACATAAGCAGCAATCCACGCAGCACTTTGTTGTTGCTCTGTAGCCGAAAAATCGGCTCGCAGTCCTCCGTTAATGCGAGCTTAAAGCCGATTTTCTCTAACCTAGAAATCAATTCCGGCAGAACGATTTCAAAAGTGGTCACTTCCAAAGCGTCGGCTATTATTTCGATTGTTTCCAAAGAGGGTTTTCGGTTGCCCAGCTCATAGTTTCTGATTGTAGGCTCGCTTAAACCGCACTTTTCAGCAAGCTGTTTTTGTGTAAGACCGCGCCTTAAGCGGATTTCTTTAATTTTTTTACCTGTTTCGTCCGTAACAAAATCCACGCCTTGCAGCGCTTCATTTGCAAGCGTTTGTAATGGCGATTTTGCATACCGTCTTTGCATTTTCATAAAATCATCTCCAATCAAATTCCTGTCTGAAAAAGAAAAATTTCTTTCTCATAAACGCTCAAGCAGCAGACTATTGAACTGCATTTCCAATTCGATTAGGTCTAACTCGTCTTGCCGTTTTTTAATAATTGAGTCTATACTTTCGCGGAATATATGGTGGTTTTCATAAAGAAACTCGAGCTCGGAATAAATATTATCCCATTTCAAAAAGATTTCCGCAACCGCCTGATTTTTAACAATAAATGAAATATTTGTTACATCACAATCAAGCTGTTCTCCAAAACTATTAGTCATTTTTGCCTGAATTGCATTTCCAATATTTGAATTTATCGTAAAGGAAATGGGTTCTTTACCATTGCGACAGCTTTTAACTATCGAGAGAATGCTATTTTTGCGGCAAATCATCATCAGCTTAATTAAATCGCCGTATGTATTCAACTTAAAATTCCAAGAAAGCACTGGTTCGGAATATGCCTCGGTGCTAATTCCAACAACTTTAGCAATTTTTGCTATCTGTTCAGCGGTTGGTATCATTTTATTCGTTTCATATCGCTTTATCGAAACAAGGCTAATTCCACATAATTCAGCAAATTTAGCTTGTGATAATCCTAAACGGTTTTTTCTGCAATACTTGATTTTCTCACCAATTGTCATAAGAAATTCTCCTTTCAAAACTGAAAAAGAAAAACGTGCTATATGTAGCACAAATCACTTTTTGTCCATATATTCAAGCATTATTCCGCGCAGCTGTAGGTTGTCTGAATTTGCTCGAATAATCGGCTCGTCATCGAACATAGCGAGCTTAAAGCCGAGTTTTTCCAATAGACAGAGCAATTCCGGCACGACAAGCTCGGCTGTTGTCACGTTCAGAACCTCGGCAATCTTCTCCGTCAGCTCCGCTTTGGGAACGCGAATTCCGCTTTCGTACTGCGCTATACGAATATCGGCGTTGCTTTCGGGAAATCCAACTAAAATGCCGAGTTGCTTTTGCGTTAAGCTGTTTTTAATTCGGATTTTCTTAATTTTCTCGCCAATTTTTCCTTGTTGCTCAAAAATCGCGCTATTAAGTAAGTTTGTGTGTTTGTTCTGTTTATTAACATCATCTTCAAAAAAGAAATCTATCGGAACACCAAAATGCTTTGACAGCTTCACAAGTATATCAGAATTAACGGTTGAGCCGTTCTGCCATCTTTTCAGATTTGTTGCACTTAACCCTAAAGACTTTAGCAAGGGTGTTGGCTTTTCGTTATGCTCCTCGCAGAGCTTAATTAGTTGGTCATAAAACATAAAAACTCCTTTCAAATCAAGACTGAAAAAGAAAATGTGCTATATGCAGCACAAATTCATTGTCGCTCTCACATCAAGCAGCGCGCAGAATGAGCTGTATTTGAATTTTTGCTTTGGGAATATAAGTTGACGCCCGAGGAATAAAAAGCGCTTGTAGAGGCGTTAGCGTTTGAATTTGAGGCGTTCTCAAAATAATTGTCTGTCGTGTACTTGTTAAACATATCATAGTTAACCTCTGCCTGATAGTAGCTCGAGATTGTCGCAGGCGCGTTGTAGAGTGCCGTTATTAGATAACTCCGAATATTCCGCACGTTCGTGTTATTCTTTTTCAGCGCTGCTAGGACGTATTCGATGTGGCTTTCGTTCAGCTTGAGGAACTGCGATTTCACGACTTCCTGCGGAATTTCCTCGCCGTTCGCGCGCACAGTCGGCTTGTTGGAACAAATTACCTCAACGATAAGCGACACAAGCTCGTCTATTTCGCGAATATCGGTGTTCTTGTTCTCCAAAAAATAGTCGTAGCTTATGTTTTCTCGAACGATTTGCTCATATTTTTCACGAACATTTTGCCGTGTGAAATCAATCCTATCAATCCCATCGGTTTCGCAGATAGATTGATTGATAAGATTTTTTCCTTTAGGTTTATTATCTTTAGTTTTAATAAAGTGTTGGTTCGCCGTTTCGTCGGAGCTTGCTCCAACCTTTTGGCGGAGCAAGGACGGCTCTCCTGTCGGAGCTTGCTCCGCCCTTTTGTCGGAGCAGGGAGAAACGGCGCTGTTATGCGGAATTTCGCAGTTGCTGTTTTCTTCTTCAGATAAACTTGTTCCAAACGCTGCCGCGAGAAAATCGTTCATTCTCTTTGTGCTTTCGTTCGGCTCGGTGTTTTCGGACTTGCGCTTTTTCTCATAGCTTTCCGCAGCTGCGGGCTTGATTTTGCGCATAGCAGCCTCGCCCTCGGCTATCAGAGCTTGGATAATCGAGATATCATCGATTATGTAAAAACTTCTTTTTGCGGGCATTCCGCGCAGCTCACAGCGAATAAGACCCGCCTTAACCAGATTGTCAACGCAGCGTTTCTGCTGTTTCTCGGACAGGGCAGTGCTTTCTTCTAAATCAGGCGCGGTCGAGTAAAACCAACCGTCATCGAGCATTTCGCGCTCGGAGTAATAGTAAAATTTTGAAATCAGAGCGCCGTAAACGACAGCCTCGTTCAGACCGAGAGCGTGCGCAAGCGGACGGTTCACGGATACGGTGTTGCTCGGATTTAATAGCTGAAAAATCGCGTTCATAAATTTTTACCTCTTTCTTTTTTGTTGATTATAAATCAAACTCGACTGCAAAAAACTGCACAAAAAAAGCCCGAACTTTTTCGGACTTGTCTGTTATTTCATTTGCTTTTGGTTGTCCTCACGCGCTTTTCGTTCGCGTTCGGCAGCGATGAGATTGTCGATGTAGTTGCCCTCGATAATCTTTTCATACGTTCGGATAAGCTCCGAGATTTTATTCAGCTTTAACTGTTCCTCGGAGATTTCGGATTTAATCGAACCGATGTAAGTAGGGGAGAGCCGGAGTCGCGTTTCAAGGTCTTTTATGTCCTCGGCGCTTGTAATACCGTACCTCTCGGCGACTTCCTTTGCCGCGGCAAGTTTAACTTGTCCCATTGCGTCAAGGTGCTGCGAATTTGCGGCAGAAAAATAGAATTTCAGCTGCGAGATATCGGATTTAAGCTGCGGAATATCGTCCGAAAGCTGCTTAATTTTCTCAACTTTTTCGGAAATTTTCTTCTGACTTTCCTCGGCAGCCTTGTAAATTTCCTCGGGACTTGTCAGCGAAAATTCGTGCATTGTGAGCAGCTGTTCCGAGAGAAAATTGATATGTTTGTCGTTCTCAAAGCTGTAAATTTTCTTCGGATTTGTTTTTTCGGGCGTGAATTTGAACGAGCGAACTGCGATAATAGTCTGCGTAATCGTTGAATAAAAACGCTGCTCGGTCTGATTAGCTTTCGCGGATTTTGCTTGAACTGCTTTCGGGAATTTATCGCGGTCGGCAATTCTTTTTTCAATATTTTGCGGCAGATATTCTTCGCCGAGTGTTTTCAGCCGAACAAATCTTTGTGCGGCAGGGGACTTGACGGCGATATATTTTCCCTCTGTTTTCAGTTCGTAATTTTTCTCATCGCGGAGCTTTTCGAGAAGCTGCGAAAAATTTTCGCACGAATAAATGAGCGTGTCGATATCGAGCTTAATTCTGTCGTGAATTCCGAAATAGTAGTTCGGGCGATACTTCGCGGCGATTGCTCCGCAAGTTTTCAGCGCCCATTCGGGAACGTAAATCGCGTTGCTTTCCTCGACAAGTGGAATGTTCGCGCGTTTCAATTCCTCGGCAACGAACGCGAGCTTGTCGGGCGCGTAAATTTCATATTGAACATATTTCGCGCCTGCTTTTTTTGAGAGAATTTTGATATTTTCATCGCGCTTTTGAATTTCGCTTCGCAAATAATCGTTCTGATTTTTTATCATCGCGATTTCTTCCGGCGAGAGATTTTCAATCGGTTTTTCCTTGAACGCATTGACGTGTTTGTTAATTTCTTCGATTTTTTTCTTCGCGTTTTTGTATTCGGGAACAGTCATATGCGAGTAATGTGCGCCCTTTATGTCCTGCGAAAAACCGTGCTTTTTCAAGACTTCCGCAAGCATTTGTTTCTCGCTTTCAGCCCAACTTGCCCACTCGGAAATGCGTTTTGATTTTGATGAAAATCCCTGCTCCTCGAGCGCACCTTTGAGAGAAACGCGTGTGGGAAGTCCACGGATTTTTTTATTGCAAATAGGAATAAAGTCGATGTGAAGATGAGGAGTAGCTTCATCGAGGTGCATAACCGCATTGAAAACTTTTATGTTCGGGTTGCGCTTCTCAAACGCTTTCATATACTCGTCAAGCATTTGCTTGGCGCTTTCAAAATTTTCCGCGCCTATTCCGCAGTTATCTTTATCGCCGATTTGGACAACGACTTCGTAAAAGGTTTTCTCCTTTTGTCCCTTTTTGATATGCTCATAGTAATCTGAAATTCTGCGGTCAGCACGGTTTTGCTTTGCGTTGTACTCGGCGAGAGCTTGGTCAAAAAGTTCGTGATACTTATCGCGAATATTTTCCTGTTTGTATGTTATGTTTTCGGAAATTCTTTCGCGGTCAACGTTTTTCGCGATGAAGTTTCGGTTGTTATGTTCAAGCACTCCTTTGTCCACACGAAATGTGAGAGAAACTTTCTGATTTTTTCCTGCCATTTCTACAGCCTCCTGTCAGATTTTTTGTATGATTTTTTGAAAAATCCGCAAAATCTGCTTTCTTTTTTCTGTCTTGCTTTTTTGCGTTTTTTCTTTTTTTCGGGTGCGATATAAGCACTTTTTTTAAGGGGTGCGCCAAAACTGCTTATACTCAATAAGCAATATTGGCAAACGTCCCGTTTTCCAATATATGCCATTTCGCTAGGGACACCCTAGAACCCGCCTCGGTTTTTCAAAAAAACCGAAAAAAGCTCTCGAAAAAATTTTCACGGAAATCCGAAAAATTTTTTATAAACCGTTTCAAAATTTGAATAGAATTTCAAAACTTTTTCACGTTTTTTTGCTGAAAAATTTCAGCAAATCGAAAGCTTTTTTCGCTTCTCTTGGAGTAATTTTTCAGAGTTTTTTTGAAAAAATCCGCAGAATTTTTCGCAATTCTGCGGAAATTTTCTTTTCAGTTTTGCAATAATTATCTGCGAGAATGAGAGCTGTTTTTGGTGAAATTCTGCTCGGGTTTTTGCGGAGATACTTGCTCGTTTTTTTCGATTTTCTCAACCGTTTGTTTGAGCAAGTCGTTCCAATCTTTCACACCTTTTTCTTCGAGAATTTTTCGGCAAGGTGTGAGATTGTTGTCCTCGGTGAACTTAATTCCCGCTTCGTCATTGTCCACGCAGCTGTACATTTTTATTCCGCTGTCGGCGATTTTTTTTATGCAATTCGGTTTCAATCCCGCCATCGAAACGAGCAGGGAATTCTGAATTTTTTCTTGATTTGCCATCTGTTTGAATGACATCAAATCAATCGCGCTCTCGAAAACGTAGCACTTTTTTGGTTCGCCGATTTTTACGGAAAACACACTTTCGCTCGTTCCCGCAGCAACTCCTTTGTACCTTTGGAACGAGCTTGTACCTTGAATTTCCGCGCCGATTATTTTTCCGTTCTCGTCCTTGTGAACGAAAACCGCGTTGCCTTTTTTATCTTGATAAAGCAGTCCATCGTGTGCAAGCTGCGACACAATTCTCGGACTGATTTTTCGACTTTGGCAAAGATACGCGAAAACTCGTTTCATATTCTCGGCTTTCTCGGGGAGTGAAAGTTCTTTGCGATTTTCTGCGGGTGATGTCCGTTTTACCTCGGAAAATCTGCTGCCTGCGAGTTGCTCGACCGCGCTTTTGAAATCCAAACCGATAACGTCCGTAAGGCAATTTATCGCGTTGTTGCCGCCGCGATTTGTGCCGCTTTGGGAGAAGCAGTACCACTGATTTGTCACGGTGTTCACGAACAAACCGCCGTATCCTTTGACGTGCAGCTCGTTTCTTTTTTGCTCACATTCATAGCCGCTTTTGAGAAAAAACTCGGCGAGATTTGCGTTTCTTGCGCGTTGAATAAGCTCGGAATTTATATTTTCATCTGCCATTTTTACCTTCCTTTCTGAAAAAGAATAGCCCTGTCAGAGCGGCGGGGCTGTGTGAAAATCATCTTTTTGGGTGCTTGGGAATGGGCTTGTCTTGGTTCAGTTCGGGCGGGTTTTCTTCTTTATCGTTGTCCTCGCTGATGAAAACTTCTTCGTTTCTTCCGCAGTCAAGCTCTGCGTTTAGCTGTTCAAGACGCGCAGATTTTTCGGCAAGCTCATCTGCAAATTCAAATGGCTGCGTGAGAGTTTTTGTCGCCTGCTCGATATCGGATTTGTCGCGCGAAATCGTATTTTCGCAGTTTGCAATTTCCTTATCGATACCGATTTTTATGATGTTTTCCATTCGGGTAAGGTCGCCGAGATTGCTGATAAACTCAACGTTCGTGCTGTAATTCAGACCGCCGTCGCGTTTGAGATTTATCGTAGCGAATGAAGCGGTGAGCGATGTCGGTGGGGAAAGTGTGATTTCAAACCCCTTGTACTCGCCGAGCTTAATTTCATCGTGTTTCACAATGCACCTTTGAATTTCTTTCGCGAGAACATCTGCGGCTTCCGTGCGCTCGGTGTAGGTTTTTCCGTTCAGCTTTACGGAGAATTCTTCAGACTGTTTTTCCGCAAATTCCTTGTCGCTTTTCGCCAAAACCAATCGTTTTTCCTGCAATGTTAGCTCGGCTTTTCGCTGAACAAGAACGTCCTCGAGCTTGTATTTGTTGTTGTAGTGTTCGCTTTCGAGCGTGCGCAAGCGCGACACTTCACCGTCAAGCTCAATCTTTTCTTTAATGCGCGGGTCGCCTGTTGCAAGGGCTTGCATTTCAGAGTAATTCAGCACCATTTCGTCCACGTCCTCGCACGTTCTTGCGGGAGTTTTTCCCGACATAAGCTGCGAAATAAATTTCTGCTTCGTGACGATTATATTCATCATATACGCGTCAAACGTGTTTTCGGTGACGTAGTTAAACACGTTCACCTTATCGAACGTGTTGCCTTGTCTGATGATACGTCCGTTGCGCTGCTCCAAATCTGTTGACCTGCTCCAACGGAACATTCAATTAAATCATCATAATCATCAATCAAGCCTGCCGACAAACTTGTAGTAAACATCGAGCTTCTGAATAAACTCACCGTCCACATCTTCAGGCTCGTGAACCTCAATTCTGTCAATCAGGGTATTGAGAAGAGCCTGTGTGAGTTCGTCAATGTCCGCATACTGCTTGATTAAATCAACGAAATTCTCAGCGTTCTCGCCGTTCTCACGCTCTGCCTTTATGACCGAATTGAGTTCGCTTATTCTGCTTTCCAATTCGGTCTGTTCCGTTTCGTAGGCGGCTGAAAGGCTGTTGTAATTACGCTCGCTCACCTTGCCGTTGATGTGTTCCTCATAGAGCTTTGCGAACAGCCTGTCGAGTTCCGAGAGCCGCTTGTTCGCCCTTTTCAGTTCACGCTCGGCTTGCCGCACGGTGTCCTTTTCAGCTTTGCCCAGCCGTTCGGCGATTGAGGAAATCATCTGCCTGTCATCTCCGAGCGCCTCGTTCGCCAGCCGCTTAATATCCGCTAAAACCGCATTGTAAAGGTTCAGAGCAGTTATTCTGTGCTGTGAGCAAACCGACTTTCCCTCCATTCGATAGTTGTTGCATTGATAGTCGTAGTTTGCAAGTATGTTTTCGCTGTTCCAATTTCTGTGCGCTCTTACATAGGTCAGAGCAAAGCCGCAGTCGGCGCATTTTACCAAACCCGAAAAGATATTGTCATACTGAACATCGACCTTGCGTACCTTTTTCCTGCTCGTAATCAGCCGCTGTACAAGCTCCCATTCTTCGGGGTCAATAATCGCTTCGTGCATACCCTCGACAACAAATGTTCCCGCCGATTGAGCAGGCTTTCTCTTTTCGCTTTTCAGCGAGATTTTGGGACGTTTCTGCCCACGAATTGCACCTTTGTAAACAGGGTTACGGAGTATCTCACGTACCGAACCCATTGTCCATTTGTATGAGCTTTCCTCGGTCGTGATATACCTGTCATAGCACTCCAATTCCTCGGCAGCGGCGATAACGGGACGAAGAATTTTCTCTTTGGTGAGCCGCCTTGCGATTTGCGTTATGCCGATACCGTCCTTTGCCAGCTTGTAAATGTACCTCACAATAGGCGCAAAGCGTTCATCAATCAGCAAGTGATTTTTGTCAGCAGGGTCTTTAACATAGCCGTAGGGAGCTTTTGTGCCGATGAATTTTCCCTGCTTCTGCCTTGTCAGCAGCGAGGACTTGATTTTCTTTGAAATGTCCTGCGCATACATATCGTTGAGCAGATTTTTGAACGGCGTAATGTCCATTGTAGAGCCTTTTGCGGTGTCAACACCGTCCGTTACGGCTATGTATCGCACATTATGTTCGGGGAAATAAATCTCCGTAAAACTGCCTGTTTCAAGGTAATTTCTGCCAAGGCGGGAAAGGTCTTTTGTAATAACGCAGTTGATTTTTCCGTCCTCAATATCCGACAGCATACGCTGAAAGCTCGGTCTGTTGGTGTTCGTTCCGCTCCAGCCGTCATCAATGTAGATTTGGCTGATTGCAAAGCCGTTTTCACGACAATAGCGTGTGAGCATTTCCTTTTGCGTTTGTATGCTTGAACTCTCGCTCATAGTGCCGTCGTCCTTTGACAGACGAAGATATAATGCTGTATTGTACTTGGGTTGTCCTGTCATTGTAAACCTCCTTCAAACACGGACAACCGATTTATTCGACATCTTTATTATACATCAACCGCCCGTGTATTTCAAGTATTTTATGGTACATTATTGTCGCTTGCCGTATCATTATTTTTCTTTTCGGCTTTGTTGAGTTTCTTCTCAATCTGTTCGGCTATTACCTTTCTGAAAACCTCGGTAGTTTTCACAGAGCCGCTGTAATGCGGCACGACAACGATTTTGAGATTTTTCTTTTTGTATCGCATAAGTTACCTCCGTTATCTTCTGTTGGGTTTCTTGTTTGTGGTTTGTGTTGGTTTGGGCTGTTCGGGAGAGTTTTCTTTTTTCTGCTCTGCTTCTCTGCGCTCCCATTCGGCTTTTATGAGGTTGTCGATATAGTTACCCTCAACGATTTCTTCGTAAGTGCGTATCACATTCTCAATTTGGGAAAGCTGTGTTCTCAAATCAATATCATCTGCGCCGTTTTCGGCTTTCTCTCGCAAGTCGGCAGCTATCTCATAAAGCTGTTCACGGCTTTTTATGTTCAACTCGGACAGCGTGTTCAGGCAGTACAGCAACCGCCCGATTGTCAGGTCGTTCATAAAATCGTAGGGCTGTTTCTTGTTCCACTTTACAGGTGTAATCTCAAACTTTCTCACAAGATTAACCGTTGCATTTATCGTTGCGTAGAACGGCTTCTCAATTTTGCTTGCGGCATATTCATCTTGCAAAAAGCTATCGGGGATTTTGTTCCTGTCCTCAATTCTCTTTTTAAGAGAATTCTCCGAATAATCAGCTCCCAGCGATTTTAAGCGGAAAGGTCTTTTGGCATACGGCGGCTTAACCGCAATATACTTG
>JAGASH010000015.1 GCA_017847835.1 Oscillospiraceae bacterium | reverse complement strand
GGCAAACAAAATTACGCAAAATCTTGTTCAGCACGGCATTGAACTGAAAAGTTTCGGCGTGAGTTTTGAGGTGAAAAGGTCGTGCGGACAGCGGTTTATAATTCTGAAATACGACCGCGAAAGTGACAGCAGTGACGGTTGCTCGCTGTGGGTGGAAATAGCCGGCACTGCTGTCACTCCACATCTCGCAAATGCTTTGACAATGCGGGTTGACGGTAGTGACGGCAGTTGTGAAAGTGACGGAACAGCCTTGAAATAGTGACGGCATTTGGGGCGGCTTTCGGGCGATTTGTGCGAGTTTTTTCACGAAATAGAGTAACTATCCGCATAGTGAATATAGAGCGAAATTTGAGCCGTTTCTGCGCGAATTTTAGCTACACACTTCGAGTGATAAAATGCAAGCAGATAACGCAGATATTTCACGGAAAATTCGGGCAAATCGGAGCGCATTATTCTGATGCAGGTTAAAGCGACGGTGTCGCGGTCACAGCGGACGGCAAAGCCGACCGCATTGTAAAGCCGTTTGTGTGAGGTGAAGTATGATGTCAAGAAAAGCATAAGTATGAAACATAGGTGTCACTTTGAAAGAAAAAGTGCATCAAATGCGACAACAATGGGAAATGCAGTGACGCAGAAAGGTCATACCGCAGGAAATGGAGGTTTAATGGCAAATAAAATCGGTATCAGCTTAGATGATGAAACATTGCAGCTGTGCGACAAATATTCGGTGAAACATTCAAGGTCACGTTCTGAATTTATCGCAACAGCAATTCAGAAATATGTCTCCGACTTGGAGCTTGGCAGACAGAAAAATATTATCGCAAAGGAGCTTGCCGGAGAGATCGTCAAGGGCAGCGAAGCGGGAGTTACGAAAATCTCAAAAGGACTGTTTCGGTACGCCGTTGAGGTAGAAATGATCATCATGATCCTGTCGGAACTGGCGGATATTCCTTCGGAGATCATGGAGGAATATCGAAAAGAAGCGATCAGAAATGTCCGCAGGACACGCGGAAAAATCAATCTTGACGATCTGATTGCGAGAAATAATCGGGAGTTCGCGGAGCAAAAATTATCTGCTAAAAGTGATGAGTACGATACAATTATTGACGAATATCCAGCCGATGATTATGATTTTATGGAGGAAGATATATGAGAAAACAAAATCGAATGAAACTATTTTTTAAGTCCTGTTTGCTTTTTTTCGGCAGACAAGCAGAGGTGAAAATTGATGAAAACCTGCCTGTTAAAGACGGATTTTCAGTGATAGATAACGTGCTTTATTACATCAGCGGCAAGACAAGAATTAAGATTAAGGAGTACTTTGCCGATACAAAGGTGACCGCTCTTGACCTTGTGGAGAGCGCGATTAGATACGAAAAACGCTCTCAAGCGGCGGGATAATTTTCTCAAAAAAACGCTGGACATTCCGCCTGCATTATGGTATAGTGTTGTTGAAAGCAATGTGTTATAATGCGGGGTGTTTCGGAACAGGAGGTAAGAATAAATGAAACAACAATATAACACAGCACTTTATTTGAGATTAAGCCGCGATGATGATTTGCAGGGCGAGAGCGGCAGCATATCTACGCAGCGGGATATGCTCACTCAATATTGCAGGGAGCAGAATCTGAAAATAATCGGAGAATATGTTGACGACGGATGGAGTGGCACAAATTTCGACAGACCAAACTTTCAGCGCATGATAGACGATATCGAGGACGGAAAAATTAACTGCGTTATCACCAAAGACCTCTCAAGGCTTGGCAGAAACTACATCCTCACAGGTCAATACACCGACTTCTACTTCCCGTCGAAGGGCGTGAGATACATCGCGGTCAGCGACGGTGTTGACAGCGAGAAAGGCGAAAGTGAGATCGCTCCGTTCCTCAATATTTTAAACGAAATGCACGCTCGGCAAACAAGCAAAAAGGTCAAGGCGGCTATGAAAACCCGTTTTTTGAACGGGGCACACTACGCATCCTGCGCGCCCATAGGATACAAATGGCATCCCGAAATCAAAGGCAAGCTCATACCCGATGAGGACACAAGCTGGATCGTTCAAAAAATATTTGATCTTGCCGCACACGGCATCGGAGTTGAAAAAATACGGCGCACCCTTGATGAAGAAAAAATCCCAACTCCCGCATGGCTGAATTATCAGAAATATGGAACGTTCGCCCATGTCTTTGAGGGGCAGCCGGAAGACAAGCGTCACCGTTGGATCAAAGGACATGTCAAGGCAATTCTGCACAACGAGGTCTACATCGGCAACAGTGTTCACAATCAACAGGGTACGGTCTCTTTTAAAAACAAAAAGCGAATTCGCAGAGCCGAGGACGAGTGGCTGAGGGTAGAAAATACACATGAGCCTATAATTTCACGGGAACTGTGGGATCAGGCTCACGCGCGTATCAACAGTCGAAAACGACCTTCCAAAGACGGAGAAATTCAAATTTTCTCGGGATTGTTAAAATGCGCGGATTGCGGTCTGGGACTAAGGTTCTTCCACACTAACGCTTCTGCAAAGAGTGGTGAACGCAAGCATTTCATGTGTACAACCTATAGCGAGTTTGGAAAGAACAGATGTTCAACACATTATATCAAGTATGATGCAGTATACAATATTGTGCTTGGCAGATTGCAATATTGGATATCACAGGCAAATGAAAAAGACAACGGCGAGCTGCTCCAGAGATTACTGAAAAGCGGCAATATGCAGCGGACGAAGGAAAACGCAAGCACCAAAAAGGAACTGTCGAGAACCGAAAAGCGTCTGCAAGAGTTGGACAACTTGTTCGTCAAGATGTACGAGGACAGAGCAAAAGAGGCAATCACCGAGCGAAATTTCGTAATGCTCTCGGCAAAGTATCAAGAGGAACAGACTCAACTTGAAGAAAAGAAACAAGCGCTTCAAGCCAAACTCGAAAAATCCGCGCAAGACGCTGATGGAGCGGAAAAGTGGCTGTCACTCATCCGAAAGTACACCGAGCTTACAGAACTAACCGCACCGCTGCTAAACGAACTGATAGACAAGATTGTGGTTCACCAAGCGGTAAATGACGAGGAAGGTAACAGAATACAAGAGATTGAGATTTATTACCGTTTCGTCGGAAAAATCGATTGATAATTTTGTGTATCCTTAAGTATGGGTGGCGACTCCAGAAAATCCCGTAACGGTGCGGTTTTACGTCAAAAACAAGGTGTACACGGTGGGGAATATTGTGTATCCGAAGGACGGTTCGCAGCTCGTTTGGTGCAAGTGGCACACGCCAAAAACCGCGCAGACAGTCAACATTCGCATCACGGCAACAGGCGGCGCGACCGTCAGCAAAAACAGCATTACCGCAAGCGTTGTGGATTTGAACAAAAATCCGCCTCCCGACCCGACTGCCGATGACCGAAACGATAGTTTTGGTGCGGCTTCCGTTCCCAAAAAGCCCCAGAAAACCTCGTCTGCGTGGAGCGTGTGGAGCGCGTATTGGAAAGCAAAATGGGTTTGGCACCCAAGCTGGCATTGGACGGGAACTCGCTGGGTTGACCGCGGACGTTGGGTTGATGAGGGCGAGTGGAAATTCCGCAGCAAGTCTTACCGCGTTTCGTTGAGTTCGAAAATGGAGATTTCTCCGGACGAAAAAAATCCCACGGCGCGTGCTTTTTCGATGAAATCCGGATATGGAATAAACGAAAAAGTTACCGCTTCAATTTCGGGAAACGGTGAGCATACTTGGCTTCAGCACGCGGTTTCGTATTTTCCCGAATTTTATTACAAGAGCTATTGGCGGCTGCTGGAAAGCACCTCGGCAAACATCTTGGAGTTCCGAAAAAACAAGTACAGCACCTACAACAACCGAACGCATTTCACGCCCGTGTGGTATCCCGATGGAACATACAAAGTATACACTTGGGCAATGGATTGCTGGACTCCCGCGGGAATGTTGTCCGCAAATTTAACCGATTCGCTGAAAATTAAAGGTAATGTTTTTGACGATTGGCACATCTCGCCGTCTTATTGAGAAAGGGGATTTTTATGAAAAAGAAAACCGCAAAATTTGTTTTTACGGCAATAATTATGATTGCAGCAATGTCCGCGATGTCGCTCTGCGCCTTTGCTGAGGGCGATGTCGCGGGCGCGATTGAAGGCACTTGGAATACCGCCTCAACGCAGATAAAACAAGTCGTGAACAACGTTGTCTTCCCGATAATTGACGTTGTTCTGGCGGTGTTTTTCTTCGCAAAACTTGGTCTTGCTTATTTTGATTACCGCAAATCCGGTCACTTTGAATGGACAGCGCCCGCGATACTTTTCGCGTGTCTGGTGTTCACGCTGACTGCGCCGACCTATGTTTGGACGATAATTAACGTCTGATTTGCGAAAACGGGCGCTGTCGTTTCGGGAGGTGATAGTATTTATTACTTTGATGTTGGCGCGGATTTGGTGAGCAAAATGTTCGACTACATCACGGATTGGATTTATCAGCAGGTCGTCAAAATGCTGGGTGAATTTTTTGCCGCTATGAACGCGTTGGGCGTGGATTTGTTCGGGCTGCCATGGGTCAGGCAAATCGTGCAGCTTTTCAGCAATCTGGGCTGGGCGCTTTTTGTCGTGGGAATAGTTGTGGCGCTGTTTGAATTTGCCATTGAATCGCAGAACGGACGCGGTGACGCGAAGACTCTCGCGCTGAATATAATCAAGGGATTTTTCGCGGTGAATTTGTTCTGCAGCGTTCCTGTGCAGCTTTACGGACTTGCGGTAAAACTGCAGTTCGGAATGAGCGATGATATGACAAGCCTTATTTTCCTCGAGGGCAGCACTCTAGCGGAATCCTGCCTGAAGGTTGTTGAAAGCCTGATGTTCGGACCGCTTTTGTCGATACTCATAACGATTATGATGGGTTACACGATAATAAAAGTGTTCTTCGCAAGCATAAAGCGCGGAGGAATTCTGCTGATACAAATTGCGGTCGGCTCACTTTACATGTTTAGTGTACCGCGCGGCTTCACGGACGGTTTCGTCATGTGGATAAAACAGGTTATTGCGACCTGTCTGACGGCGTTTTTGCAGTCGGTAATGCTTGTGTGCGGGCTTATTTTGTTTAAGGATTACTGGCTGCTCGGACTTGGCGTAATTTTGGCGGCGGGAGAAATTCCGAGAATTGCGGGAATGTTCGGATTGGAAACGTCAATTCGCCCGAATATAAACGGTGTTATAAACACGGCGCAGTCGGCGGTGCATTTGGCGCGAATGGTTACGCACAAGGCGTGAAAGGAGAAGAAATGTATATTTATCCGGAGAACCTCAAAGCCGCGCCGACGCTGTTTTTGTGGCGATTGAAAGACCTCGCGGCAATCGGCATCGGCGCGCTGATTTCGGTGCTTGCGCTGTCGCAGATTGGGCTTACAATCCCGATTGTAATTACGCTTGCATACGCGTTTCTCGCCATTCGTTTCGAGGACACCAGCATTTTGGATTTCATCAAATATGCCGTGAGATATTTCTTTGTGGAACAGCAGGAATTTAGATGGAGGTTAAATTGAAGAAAAAGAATCAGCAAAATAATCAGAGCACCCGTCAGCTCCTCGGAATAGATTGCATAACCGAATATTCGCTCAAGACCGCTTCAAATGAGGCGGTCTTTTTCAGCGTCAAGCCGAGCAATATTTCGGTGATGTCCGAGGCGGGTTTGTCGGCGAAAATTTACTCGCTGATGAACGTCCTGAAAGGCTTGACGGAGATTGAGATACTCTGCGTGAACAGCCGCGAGAGCTTTGACGGCAACAAAAATCACTTGAAAAATCTCGCGAAAAAAGAGGAAAATCCGGCTGTTCGGAAATTGCTTGAACAGGACGAAAAGCACCTTGACCACATTCAGGCGCTTACCGCAACAGCACGCGAATTCCTGCTTATAGTGCGGCTTCGCGGGCTTAAAGATAAAGAAATATTTTCGTATCTGAACAGGATTGAAAAGACCTTGAGCGAAAACGGATTTTCCGCTAGACGATATGACGGCGAGGATATAAAAACGCTCCTCGCCGTATATTTTGAGCAAAATGTAACAACGGAAAAATTTGATGACGCAGACGGAGAAAGGTGGATTTTGAATGGCTGAAAAGCTTATAATTAACGCTGTTTTGAACCGAAAAGCAGACTGTTATTTGCCCGAAAAATGCGTGGTGGATAAGGTGATTAAGCTGAACGAAACCGAGTTCAAAAACCTTGTCGAGCACCCGCTTCGGGAAAGATATTTTATCGGGAAATACCGCGAACTGATGGGCGTTGAGGGCAATCTCAGCCATTGTATTCTTGCAGTCGGAAAGGAAAGCGGCGACGGTCTGCTGATTAAATCCGAGGGCGCGGATTACGCGAGATATTCGCAGTTTATCCCGAATGCAAGCGGAATTATCGCCGCGCACGAACAGACGTCTGCTTTGTCGGAACTCGAAAAATGCTTGAAAAATTGGGTTGCAGACTGCGTTTCGGACAGCGGCGACAAGTTGGATTTTTGCGTTCACGCAAACGAATTTTGGGACGACAAACATACTCTGGAACTGCTTAACGAGTGGGTTTGTCAGGAAATACGAAAGCACCCGAGAATTGGTTTTCTCGAAAGAAAAAACGATACGGTTGTTGCCGTTAAGGGCGAGCTTACCGAAACAAAACTTTACTGTCCGCTGAAAATTGTTTCCGAACCCGAGGATTATTCCGCGGATTTGTGCGAGGAAAATCCCGATAAATATGTTGATTATGCTGCCAAGATTAACGCAAAAATTCACGCGGATATTTCGAGAGATGAGGATATGCAAACTCGCGGACTGATTGCATTTACCGACAACAATCACCTGTACCGCAAGGTGTTCTCTGCCTTTCCGCAGGTTGAAAACCGTGACGGAAATCTGTACGGCGTGATTGCCGTGAAGTCTTACGGGGAGCCGGATAAGGCGGATTTGATTGACCTTGCCGAAGAACTCACCGGACAGCTTTCCGACGGCTGGGGCGAGAGCTTTGAGCAGCGCAAAATCCGGCTCGGAGATGATGCCGTTTACATCTCGTTCTGGAACAGCGAAAACTTC
Organism: Oscillospiraceae bacterium; assembly: GCA_017847835.1. Taxonomy (GTDB): domain Bacteria; phylum Bacillota; class Clostridia; order Oscillospirales; family Ruminococcaceae; genus CAG-115. The sequence continues at coordinate 2,071 of JAGASH010000015.1, read as the reverse complement.
TTTCTGCTGCCCGAAAGCGAAATGTTTCCGGAGCCGGAAATAAAGCAGACGATTGGAGGATTAAGTTGAAGAAAAACAGATTGAACGAGAGGGATTTTGCGACCAAACCGCAGAAAAATTTCCTCGATATGATTGCGCCGTCCGTGATAAAATTCTACACGTACTACTTTATTTGCGGGAACACCTTTCGCTGCGTCTGGGCGCTGCGCGAGTACCCGACAAGCACCTCGGAGCAGGCAATTCTGCGCTATCTCGGCGAAAAAGACGGCGTGACGCTGCGCATTTACACGCGCCCCGTGACCGCTGCCGAGGAAAAGCGCATCATCGCAAACGCTGCCAACAAAAACCGTATGCAGCGCATTTCCACCAACAATTTGCAGCAAACCGTTGCCGCCGAAAGCAACCTTCAGGACGTGGCGCAGCTTGCCGCGGATATGCACCGAAACCGCGAACCGCTGCTCCACACGGCGGTTTTCATCGAAATGATTTCGGACAATCTGGACAATCTGCGAATTCTGCAAACCGAGGTGCAGACTGAATTGGTGCGCTCAAAGCTGAACGTGGACAGGCTTATTCTCCGCCAGCAACACGGTTTTATGAGCGTTATGCCAAGCGGACGGAATATGTTCAAGGAGCAGTTTGAGCGCGTTCTCCCCGCGTCATCGGTCGCAAATCTCTACCCGTTTTCATTCTCCGGAAAGACCGATGAGAACGGTTTTTATCTCGGGCGCGACAAATTCGGGAGCAATATTATCGTGGATTTCGACAAGCGTTCCGATGACAAAACCAACGCAAACGCGCTTATTCTGGGCAATTCCGGGCAAGGCAAATCCTACCTTCTTAAGCTGATTTTAACCAATCTGCGCGAGAGTGGAAAGAGCGTAATTTGCCTTGACCCCGAGACCGAATATGCTGATTTAACGAAAAAACTCGGCGGCTGTTTTATTGATTTAATGTCCGGCGAATATATTATCAATGTGCTTGAACCAAAGTCTTGGGACGATGGGACAAGCATTGATGAAGACGCTCCGCAAGCCTTCAAATGCAAGACAAAGCTGTCCCAGCACATCAGCTTTCTGCGCGATTTTTTCCGCAGCTACAAGGATTTTTCCGACCGCGAAATTGATACAATCGAGCTGCTTTTGATAAAGCTCTACAAAAAATTCGGGATATCCGACAACACGGATTGGAGCGCGATGAAGCCGACAGATTTTCCCATTCTTTCGAATTTTTACGAGCTGATTGAGGCAGAATATAAGTCGTTCAATCCGAATGATAAAGGGCTTTATACCGCCGAAAATCTGCAAAATATCTGTCTTGGACTGCACTCGATTTGTGTTGGTGCGGAGAGCAAATTTTTCAATGGTTATACAAATATAACCGACAGCAGATTTATAACTTTCGGCGTTAAAGGACTGCTTCAGGCAAGCAAAAATATCCGCAATGCGCTGCTGTTCAACGTCCTCGCATATATGTCCGAGCAGCTTCTCACAAAGGGAAACACCGTCGCGAGTATTGACGAATTCTATTTGTTTCTGACAAATCTGACCGCAGTTGAATATATCCGAAATTTTATGAAACGCGTTCGCAAAAAGGATTCCGCCGTGATACTCGCAAGCCAGAATATTGAGGACTTTCTTGTGGAAAATGTCCGCGAATTGACAAAGCCGCTTTTCTCAATTCCAACGCATCAATTCCTGTTTTCACCGGGTACTATCGAGGCGCGGTTTTATATGGACGCGCTTCAGGTTGAGGCGTCGGAATACGACCTGATACGCTGCTCCCGGCGCGGAACCTGCCTTTACAAGTGCGGAAACGAAAGGTATTGCCTGTGCGTGATTGCCCCGGAACACAAGGCGGCGCTGTTTGGCACGGCGGGAGGGCGATGATGGCTGTATCTCCTGCAATAATAAAAATTTTAGCAACGGCAGCGACCGACAAGCGCACCCGAACGATTGCCGCAGCAATTATAGCTGCGATTTTTATCCCGACAATCCTTCAAATTCTGATGATAGGCTCGATTGTTTCGTCAATGGAAACGGCGAACAACAGCCTGCTTGATTGCAGTTTC
>JAGASH010000006.1 GCA_017847835.1 Oscillospiraceae bacterium | reverse complement strand
TAAGCAAAAAGAACAGCCGCTTTAGCGGCTGCTCGTGAGTAAGATGCGGTTGCCAGACTCTCAGTGTGCCTTCAGGCACGAGCCGGTAATACGCCCTTGAAGGGCGAGTGCAAACCACCAGCTTAGCTGGTGGTTTTGATTCTGTCATCTGACCGTAATAACTTATGCTACAACGAAATCCTTGATATCATCGAGGAAATCAGCGCAGTCGTCGCTGTGGATTTTCAGCTCCAAATCCTTGGAAAGGTCGAGGCTGAAGATACCCATAATGCTCTTTGCATCGATTGCATATCTTCCGCTTACGATATCAACGTCATAAGCGCAGCCGGTAACGATGGAAACAAACTTCTTAACGTCCTCGATAGTGTTGATGTGAATTTTTGCGGTTGTCATAAAAATTTCTCCTTTCACAATCCGCTCTGAACGGATTTTCCCTTATTATTTTCCTTTGCTATCTAAATGTTAGCACAATTCCGTGCCTTTGTCAATGGGGTTTTTGCCCAATTTTGCAGAAAGGGATTTTGTCTTTTTTGTCAATCTGCAATAAACTTAGCCGCTTCCTCGACGAAATCGGCAGCAGCGTCGCCTTCCGCGTGAACAATCATTTTGAGAGGCTTTGAAAGGTCGAGGCTGAAGATACCCATAATGCTCTTAGCGTCGATTGCGTATCTTCCCGACATAAGGTCAACGTCAAACGCGCAATTGTTTGTGAGCGTCACAAACTCCTTTACCTCGTCAATCGAGTTCAGCTTAATCATAAATTCTTCCATAGCTTTGCCTTCTTTCTCGTTATTTATAAGAGCTTTATAAAATTTTCTTTAGGCTGGCGAGAACCCGTCAGATGCTAGGAACCTGTACAACGGCTAGGCTTTGTTTTGGTTGCCCTCTGGCGGGCGGCATCCGTGCCGCCCTTTTGTGGGGCAACCTGCAAACATCGTGTTTGCACTGCCGTTGTGCAGGTGACGACGCAGATGATGGGTTATCGACAGCCTGCTCTTGTAAATAATATAACAACTTTTTAAAAAATAGTCAATACCTTATTGCAAAATTTGTAGTTTTAAAGTATAATAGAAGTGTAGTGAAAAAATTTTTTGTATATTTCCGACAGGAATTTTTTGGATATGAACGAAAAAACCACCTTTAAAATACTCACGCTCGGCTGTAAAGTCAACTCCTGCGAGAGCGCGGCAATCGAAAAACGCTTTCTTGAAAACGGTTTCACGAAAGCCGAAAACGAAAATCCCGACCTATACATTATAAATAGCTGTTCGGTCACGGGAACTGCCGTTGCCAAAGCCCGTCACGCGGCTTCACGATATCGCAGGGAAAATCCGAGCGGTATAATCGTGCTTTGCGGGTGTTTTCCGCAGAGTTATCCCGAGGAAGCGGGACTTAAATTTGACGCGGACATTGTTGTCGGGAATTCCGACAAGGACAAAATCGTCGATTATGTAAACGGTTTCATCGAGAGCCGCCTCAAAACCGTCAAAATAAACCCGCTCACGCGTGAATTCTGCAAGGGCTGTTCCGTGCCCGACGAGGACAGAACCCGCGCTTTCATCAAAATCGAGGATGGCTGCGACAGGTTTTGCTCCTACTGCATTATCCCGACGGCTCGCGGACGTGTTCGTTCGCTTTCTTGTGAAGATATCCGAGAGCAATCGGCTGCCTGTTTTGCTGACGGTCACCGGGAAATCGTCCTCACGGGAATAAATCTCGGCTGTTACGGGCAGGACTTGGGACTTTCGCTTTATGACGCGGTGAAAGCGGTTTCCGAGAGCGGCGTCCCTAGGATAAGGCTCAGCTCTCTTGAACCCGAAATGATAACGGACGAGCTTATCGAGCGGCTCGGAGAAATCCCCGCGCTTTGCCCGCATTTTCACCTGTCATTACAGTCGGGCAGCGATGAAATTCTGCGCAAAATGAACCGAAAATACACAACCGAGCAATATCTGCACGTTGTCGAAAAGCTCCGCGAGGTTTTCCCCGAGTGCGCGATAACTACGGATATTATCGTCGGGTTTCCGTTCGAGAGCGACGAGGATTTTGAGCAAAGCGTTGAATTTGCGGAAAAAATCGGTTTCGCGAAAGTCCACGTTTTCCCGTATTCGCTCCGAAAAGGGACAATTGCCGCGGAAATGCCGCAAATCCAGCCTTCCGTCAGAACCGAGCGCACGCGTTTTCTGATGAACGTCGCGGAAACGCTTGAAGATAAATTTCTGCGGTCACAGCGCGGAAAAGAAGGCGTTGTACTGATTGAAAAGCCGCAGAGCGAGCTGTATTCGCAGGGCTTCACCGAAAACTACACACCCGTGCGGATTATGGGAAAGCAAATCCCGCGGCACTCTCTTGTCCGTGTGAAAATCACGGGCGCGAAAAAGGGTTACTGTCTTGGGACGGTAATCGAAGAATTGTAAAATTACGGCAAATGCCGTTGAAAAAAGGAGATACAAAAAATGGTTTATCGAGTTTATGTGGAGAAGAAAAAGCTGTTTGCCGTTGAAGGCGGCGACGTTCTCGCGGACCTCAACACCGCGCTTGGCGTGAAATCCGTCAAGAACGTTCGCATTGTCAACCGCTATGACGTAGAGGGAATTTCCGAGGAGAACTTCAAAAAAGCGCTCCCGACGGTATTTTCCGAGCCGCCTGTTGACGAGGTTTATTTCGCGCTTCCCGAGGCAAAGGAAAACGAGCGCATTTTCGCGGTTGAGTTTTTGCCCGGACAGTTCGACCAGCGCGCAGACTCTGCGGCGCAGTGTATTCAGATGCTCTGCAAGGGTGACCGTCCCGATGTGAAATACGCGAAAATCTACATCTTGTCTGGAGAGATTTCCGACGAGGAATTTGCCAAAATCAAGCATTATTTAATCAATGCCGTTGAGTCGCGCGAGTGCGGCTTTGAGGAGAAGCAGACGCTCAAAGTTTCCTACACCGTGCCGACCGAGGTTGAAACGCTCAACGGTTTCATCGAAAAGAGCGACGCGGAGCTTGCGGATTTTGTTGTGAAATACGGTCTTGCTATGGACAACGACGACCTCAAATTCTGTCAGGACTATTTCAAGAGCGAACACCGCGACCCGACAATCACGGAAATCCGTATGATTGACACCTACTGGAGCGACCACTGCCGTCACACGACTTTCGGCACAATCATCGACAAGGCGGACATCAAGCCGTCCTATATTCAGGATACCTATAATAAATATCAGCTCCACCGTATCGATTTGGGCAGACAGAACAAGCCGATTTGCCTTATGGATATCGCGACGCTTGCCGCGAAAAAGCTCAAAAAGGACGGCCTGCTTGACGATTTGGACGAGAGCGAGGAAATCAACGCTTGCTCGGTTAAGGTAAAGGTTGACGTTGACGGCAAGGACGAGGACTGGCTCCTTATGTTCAAAAACGAAACCCACAACCACCCCACCGAAATCGAGCCTTTCGGCGGCGCGGCAACCTGCCTTGGCGGTGCAATCCGCGACCCGCTTTCGGGACGTTCTTATGTATATCAGGCGATGAGAGTGACGGGCGCTTCCGACCCGCTGCTCCCCGTTGAACAGACGCTCAAGGGCAAGCTCCCGCCCCGCAAAATCACCACAACGGCAGCTGCGGGCTACTCCTCCTACGGCAACCAGATAGGTCTTGCCACGGGACACGTTGCCGAGATTTATCACTCGGGCTATATGGCAAAAAGAATGGAAATCGGCGCGGTTGTCGGCGCTGCTCCCGCGGAAAATGTCCGCAGAGAACGTCCCGCTCCCGATGATGTGATTATTCTTCTCGGCGGAAGAACAGGCCGTGACGGCTGCGGCGGTGCAACGGGCTCGTCAAAGGCGCACTCGGTTGAGTCGCTCGACAGCTGCGGCGCAGAGGTTCAGAAGGGCAACGCTCCCGAGGAACGCAAGCTCCAGCGACTTTTCAGAAATCCCGAGGCAACAAGACTTATCAAGCGCTGCAACGACTTCGGCGCAGGCGGTGTTTCCGTGGCAATCGGAGAGCTTGCCGACGGTCTTGAAATCAATCTTGATAAAGTTCCCAAGAAATACGACGGTCTTGACGGAACGGAGCTTGCTATTTCCGAGAGTCAGGAGAGAATGGCGGTCGTAGTAGCTCCCGAGGACGCGGACAAGTTCCGTGCGCTCGCTTCCAAGGAGAACCTTGAAAGCACGATTGTCGCGACCGTTAAGGCTGAGCCGCGCCTCAAAATGACGTGGAACGGAAAAACAATTGTCGATATCTCTCGCGAGTTCCTCAACTCAAACGGTGCCGAAAAGCACACAACCGTGAGCGTTCCCGACGTGAACGTAAGCTACTCCACGGGCTTCAAAAACACCGCTGCGGATTGGGAAAAGCTCGTCACCGACCTCAATGTCTGCTCGCAGAGAGGTCTTGTTCAGCGTTTCGACAGCACAATCGGCTCGGGTACGGTTCTTATGCCGTTTGCGGGACGTTATCAGCAGACGCCCGTTCAGGCTATGGCAGCAAAGTTGCCTGTCCTCAACGGCAAAACAACCACAGCTTCGATTATGGGCTGGGGCTTCAATCCCGCTGTTTCGCAGCAGTCGCCTTATCACGGGGCAGTCTGCGCGGTTGTGGAGAGCGTTGCGAAAGTAGTAGCGGCAGGCGGCTGCTATGACAAGTGCCGTCTTACTTTCCAAGAGTACTTCGAGAGAACTCAGGGACAGCCCGAACGTTGGGGCAAGCCTTTCTCGGCACTTCTCGGCGCATACGAGGCGCAGCTTGCTCTCGGTCTTCCCGCAATCGGCGGCAAGGACAGTATGAGCGGTACTTTCGAGCATATCGATGTTCCTCCGACGCTGGTTTCGTTTGCTGTTGCGGCGGACAAGGCAGACAATATCATTTCCGCTGAGTTCAAGTGCCCGTTCAGCAAAATCGGCTATATCGCGCCTAGATACAACGAAAACGGCTTGCCCGATTTCGAGAGCGTAAAGGCTGTTTTCAAGACGGTTGAAAAGCTCATCAGAAGCAAAAAGGCTCTCTCTGTATGGAGTGTGGCAAACGGCGGTGTTGCCGAGGGTATTTTCAAGATGTCGCTCGGAAACCACATCGGTGCGAAGCTCGAAAATCTCACGGACGAGGAGCTGTTCACACCCGTTTACGGCGCGTTTATCCTTGAACTTGAAGAAGATTTCGGCGAGGAGAGCGTGAGAGTTATCGGTGAAACAACCGCGGATTACGAGATTGTCTGCGGTGATGTGAAGCTGGATATCGCGGCTCTCGAAGAAAAGTGGGACGATGTTCTTGAACCCGTGTTCAAGGCAAAGCTGCCGTATCTGCCCGACGCAGAAAAGGTTGAATATAAGGAAGGCTGCGAGCTGCTCACAACGCATATTTCCCCGAAGCTTGCCGCTCCGAAGGTGCTTATCCCCGTGTTCCCCGGCACAAACTGCGAGTATGACACGGCTGCTGCTTTCGAGAAATACGGCGGAAAATCCGAGATTTTCGTTATCAGAAACCTCTCGGCAAACGATATCGAGGAGAGCGTGAACGAGTTTGCAAAGCTTGCCGCAAGCGCGCAGATTATCGCAATTCCGGGCGGCTTCTCGGGCGGTGACGAACCCGAGGGCTCGGCAAAGTTTATCAACGCGTTCTTCCGCAACCCGAAGATTACCGAGGAAGTCGAGAATATGCTGTACAAGCGCGACGGACTTATGCTGGGTATCTGCAACGGCTTCCAGGCGCTGATTAAGCTGGGACTTGTGCCGTTCGGACATATTGTTCCGCTGACCGAGGAGAGCCCGACGCTGACCTACAATAAAATCGGCAGACACCAGAGCCAGATGGTTTACACGAGGATTGCGACGAACAAGAGCCCGTGGCTTGCGGGGTGCAAGGTGGGCGATATTCACGCGATACCGATTTCACACGGCGAGGGAAGATTTGTGGCAAACGGCGATGTTATCAGGAAGATGATTGATAACGGACAGGTTGCGACGCAGTATGTTGATTTGCAGGGAAATCCTTCGGGAGATGTGAGATACAATCCGAATATGTCGATGTGCGCGATTGAGGGCATAATTTCGCCGGATGGACGTGTGCTTGGTAAGATGGGACACACGGAGCGATTGACGGATTATGTTGCGAAGAATGTTGACGGAAACAAGGACCAGCCGATATTCAAGAACGGAATTGAGTACTTCAAGTAATTGAACGGAGCGCGCATCAAGCACCGCGTAGCGAAAAAAAGTCTTTTTGGAAGTCTTGAAACCTTTTTCTTCAGAAAAAGGTTTCAAGCCGCCGGAGGCACTCGGCACGAAGTGCCGCTACTTGCGGCGAAGCCGCGTAAATGCGTTAGCGAGCGCAAAGGGGTTCAAGGGGGAAACAAGAGTTTCCCCCTTGCGGAATAGGGTTTGGGGAAAACCCCTGAGGGGTGTTCCCCAATCATTTTTGTCGGCTCGAAGCCGGCAAAAATGCAAAGGCACCCGCAAATCGAGTTCAAGAGAAAAAGAACGCATATCTGAGCTCCCAACAGTAAGACAAGTCAGGAAAAGAATTGAGTTTCGCAGCCGAAAAAATCCAAAAAGTTCTTGACAACGGACGGGAAAAGTGGTATAATTATTCGTGCAATGGGAATTGCACGTTATGGGGGTATAGCTCAGTTGGGAGAGCGCTTGCTTCGCATGTAAGAGGTCAGGGGTTCGAATCCCCTTATCTCCACCAGCAGCGTGACGCTGCACCCTATTTCGCCTCTAGTTACTGCTAGAGGCGTTTTTTGTGCCCGCAAGCAACATTTGTTCACAAAATTGACAAAAACCGCGGTGCACTAACTTGATTTGATAGGGCGATTTTTGTGCCCGCAAGCAACATTTGTGCACGAAATTGACAAAAGCCGCGGTGCTCCTCCTTTATTTTATGTGGTGATTTTTATGCCCGAAAGCGACTGCGCGCTTCTGCGATTGATTTGAATAACCCGAGCCTCTCAAACGAGAGGCTTTTTTGCACAAATTTCCGGCAGCGCGGTGCTTCAAAAATCGCTGTAATAAGCCACGATTAGTGCATTATCACCAAAAAAGCACCGGCGGTTTCGACACTCATAAAATCTTAATATGCGGACAAAAGCTGTTGACTTTTTTTGGCAAAAGTGTTATAATTATAATGATAATGTATATTCACACAGGGGAAGCCCGAATTAAGCCACTTTTCAATGAGAAATAATATGAATTTTGATATGCTTATAAACACAGGAATTGACGCGCAGGACGCTGTCAAGAGATTTATGGGAAACGAGTCGCTTTACGCGAGAATGCTCGGAAAATTTCTCGTCGACAAGAACTATGAAAACCTTGTCGCGGCTATTTCCGAGAAAAACGAAAGCGACGCTCTCTCGGCTTCGCATACCCTCAAAGGTTTGTGCGGAAACCTCTCGATGACTGAGCTTTTCAAGCTCTTTTCCGAACAGGTTGCGCTTTTCAGAGCGGACAAGTGGGACGACGCCAGCGCGATGATGCCCGAAATCACCGAGAAATACACAAAGGTCACCGAAGTAATCAAGGCTTGGCTTGAACAGCAGTAAGCCGTTGTTTATTTATTTTTGCGAATTACAAGGAGTATTTTATTGCAAATTATAAGAGATTGCTTCTGGTTGACGATTCGGAAATCGACAGAAGAATTCTGCGTAATATCCTGAGCAAGCGATTTGAAATCACCGAGGTTGCAAACGGCTATTAAGCTCTCGAAATTCTGATGAGCAAAAATTCCGGAATTGAGGGAATGCTGCTTGATATTTCTATGCCCGTGCTGGACGGGTTTGACGTGCTTCGCGTTATGGCAGAGAACAAAATCCAGCTTCCTGTTGTGCTTGTAACGGCAGAAGCTACCGCGAAAAACGTAAAGCGCGCTTCTCAGTATGGAATTTCCGATTTCATCAGCAAGCCGATTGACGTCGACGTGCTGAAACAGACGCTCGGAGAAGAGCTGACAAAACGCTCGGGCAAGGGTTGTTGACAGAAAAAGCTATTATATAAATCTTCGGGGAGTGAGAGAAGTTGGAAAAATGTTCTGCTAATGGCATCGTAAAAGCAAAACCCATTGAAAAGCCCGATTTTTCGGGAAATAATGTTCTGCTTGTCGAGGACAACCGCTTAAATCAGGAAATCGCAGCCGAGATTTTGCGTCAGGTCGGAATTAAAGTTGATATTGCCGGTGACGGAGAGATTGCCGTTGAAAAGGTCAAAGAAGCTGCTGCGGGGCAGTATGATATGATTTTAATGGATATACTTATGCCGCGAATGAACGGCTATGAAGCAACCCGTCAAATCCGTGCCCTCGACGACCCCGAAAAGTCGGGACTTCCGATTGTCGCGATGACTGCGAATGCCTTTGAGGAGGACAAGAAGGAAGCCGAAAACGCCGGAATGAACGGTCATATTGCAAAGCCCGTGGATATTGACAAGCTGTTTGAAATGCTTGCGCGTTTCATTTCAAAGAAAGAATAATCACTCAAAAATATCGCAGCTTTTGTTCGGGACATCGCGCGCGTAAAGCTGTAAGGTGTTGTCGGTTGTGTTGACCGTGCCGAGAAAGATTTCCTTTGCGCTGTGAAAGCCTTGTGCGTGCAGTTCTTTTTCAAGCCAGACCTTGTTGTTCCCCGTGTGTTTGAGGTTCGGCTCGTTTATATTCCCGTCAAGTATTACGTTTACGAGAAGCTCCTGCTGTACGGGCTTGATGTTCACATCTGTCGGCTGGATAGGCCGGTTTTCCTCAACGGGAAGAATGCTGATTGAGCCGTTGTACTCAAAAACGGCTGTCTGCACCTGCGACAAATCAAAATATCCGAGATTTCGGCAATGCGTGAGAAAATCCGACAAATCAATTCTTGCTTTTCTGAAATTCTCGCGATAGAGCTTTCCCTTATCGAAAAGGATAAGCGGCTTTCCGTTTACGATTTTTCGCGCTTTTGCGGATTTCCCCGTGACAATCGACACGCAGAAAGCGATAACCGCGTAGATAATCATCGCGATAAGCGAGCGCTCGGGATTTTCAAGCTCGGTGGCAAATTCCGCGGCAATTGAACCGATTGAAATACCGATGATATAGTCGAACATACTGAGCTGCGAGAGCTGTTTGTTTCCCATAAGCTTTGTGAGCAAAAACAGCGTCACAACGCTTGCAGCCGATGTAAAAGCTACTTTAAGCAAGTCCATATATTTTCACCTCCTGCTTATTTTGATTATAAAGCCTGCAAATATACAAAAAATCCCCCAAAACCGAATTTGGGGGATTTCGCATATTTATTTCTGCAAAGCCGGAGTATTGTCGGGCGCGTTTGCGGGGACATCATCGGATTTGTTGTCTTTGAGCTTTGACATAACCTCCAGCGCAAGCGGACGGAGTTCTTCGGGCAGAATGCTCAAATCTCCGTTTCTGATTGCGGCAACGGCAGCGGAAATCTGCTCGTCGGTTACACCCGCCGCAGAAAGCTCGTCGTGATACTTTGCCATAACCTCCTCAACCTTTTCATCGGAGATGTTGAGGCTTTGGGCGGTGGGCTGCTGTTCGCCGTTTGCGTCGATTGTGTAGTTTTCGTGGAGTATCAGCTCGTCAACCGTCACAAACTCAAAGCCCTTTTCTTTCAACCCTTTGAGGACATTCGGCAGAGCTTCGGTTGTGTTCTGCAAATCATTGTGGAACAGCAGAATTGAGCCGGATTTCGTGTTGTCGAGAACCTTTTTTGTAATCTGCTCGGAGGTAGGCTTGTTCCAGTCTACGCTGTCGGCGTTGGATACGGTTGGAAATCAATCTCTGTCGCGACACGCGAAATAATTAGCGAATGCCCGATTTCAATAACACCGTGCTTGAAACCCGTCTTTATAACAAGAATGTCGAAAATTGACCGAATTTGCTCTTTTTTTTACGGGTTTTTCACGAAAATAACAGAAATTGTAAAATTATTTCTTATTTGCACTTGCAAAGCAATGTGAAATCGGTTATAATGATATAGGGTGAACATTATGAAAGATGAAAAATCAGCGCCCAACAAGTTAATTTCAACAATAAAAAAGTGCTCGGCGAAAGTGATATTTTCACAGGTCCGGAGCCTTCTGCAGATTTCAGGCGCAAAAAACTGAAATCGGGTTCAAAACGGCACATTTTGTCGGATATCATAAAAACAATCGTGGTTATCGCTGCTGCGACGGGTATCGGGCTTCTTTTCGAGCATTTCGGTGTGAGTATGGTGAATATCATCACCGTGTATATTTTCGGAGTGCTGGTGCTTTCGCTCATTACCACAAACCGGTGGTTTTGTTTTATATCCTCGCTTGTAAGCGTTCTCACTTTCAATTTCATATTCACAGAGCCGCTTTTTTCGCTCAGCGTGTATGACCCGAGCTTCCCGATAACCTTTGCGGTTATGTTTGCTTCAGCGTTTATCACGAGCACTCTTGCCACGATAATCAAGCAAAATGCAAAAAAATCGGCATTGACGGCTTATCAGACGAGAATTCTTTTCGACACGGACAAGCTGCTGCAAAAAGCCGAAACCTGTTCCGAGGCAACGGCTGCGGCTGCAAATCAGCTTGCGAAGCTGCTTGACCGAAGCGTGATTTTCTATGATGAATATCTGGGTGAGCTTTCCGAGCCGCAGATTTTTTCGGCGGAAGGACAGACTGTTCCCGAAAATTGCATTTCCTCCGAGGAAAAAGCCGCAGCAGAGCGCGTTTTCCGTGATGAAAACGGCTCGGATTCAGCCGAAGAGCTTTCCGAGGAAAAGTGCCTTTATATCGCGGTTCGCGGCACCGACAGCGTTTATGGAGTTTTCGGAATTGTTGTCGGGAGCAAGCCGCTTGACTCCTTTGAAAAAAGCGTTGTGCTGGCGATTATCGGTGAGCTTGCGCTGGCTTTGAACAATATGCGAAATATCAAGGAAAAAGAGGACGCGGCTGTTCTCGCGCAAAACGAGCAGCTCCGTGCAAATCTTCTGCGGTCGATTTCGCACGATTTGAGAACCCCTCTCACGTCGATTTCGGGAAATGCCGGATTTTTGCTGGCAGAGTCGGAGGATATCGAGCCGGAAATGCGCGCGATTATTTACAAGAGCATTTATGACGACTCGCTGTGGCTGATAAATCTGGTCGAAAACCTGCTCTCGGTCACCCGTATCGAGGACGGCACAACAAAGCTTCGGCTTCGCTCGGAGCTTATGGAGGAGGTTATCGACGAGGCGGTTTCGCGCGTTCGCAATACAAGCGGAAGAAAAATCACGGTGAAAGAAAGCGACGAGCTGTTAATTCTGAAAATTGACGCGCGGCTTATTGTACAGGTTTTGGCAAATCTGCTGGACAATGCCGTGAAGTATTCGCCCGCAGACACCGAAATTTTCGTGAGTGCGTTCAAAAAGGGAAACAATGTCGTCGTGGAAATAGCCGACAACGGAAACGGAATTTCCGAAAAGGACAAGCCGAGAATTTTCGAGATGTTCTACACCGCCGAAACAAAAATTGCCGACAGCCGTCGAAGCCTTGGTCTGGGACTTGCTGTATGCAAATCGATAATAAACGCTCACGGCGGTGAAATTACCGTTCGCGACAACAAGCCAAAGGGCACGGTTTTCAGCTTTACCCTGCCTGTCGAGGAGGTTAAAATCCATGAATAAAACAACAATTCTTGTGGTTGAAGACGACATCGCTGTGCGAAATCTTATCACGACAACGCTGGATACTCACGATTACAGGTACATAAGAGCCGAAAACGGTCAGAACGCGCTTCAGGCAATTTCGTCGAAGAAGCCGGATATCGTTTTGTTGGATTTGGGGCTGCCGGATATCGACGGAATTGACGTGATAAAGCGCGTCCGCAATTGGTCGGAGGTGCCGATAATTGTGATTAGCGCACGCTGCGAGGATACCGACAAAATCGACGCTCTTGACTCCGGCGCCGACGATTACCTCACAAAGCCGTTTTCCGTCGAGGAGCTTCTTGCAAGGCTTCGCGTTACGCAGCGCCGTCTTGCAAGCCTTAAAAATTCCGACCCCGAGGACTCCGAGTTCAGAAACGGTGAGATGAAGATTGATTACGCTGCGGGAAGCGTGTTTATAAACAGCGAGGAAATCCACCTCACGCCGATTGAATACAAGCTTTTGTGCCTTCTGGCGAAAAACAGCGGAAAAGTTCTCACGCATACGTTTATCACAAACAGTATCTGGGGCAGCTCGTTTGACAGCGATGTTGCGTCGCTGCGAGTGTTTATGGCAACGCTTCGCAAGAAGCTCGACAAGAGCTCGAAATCCGGTCAGCAGTATATTCAAACTCACGTCGGAGTAGGCTATCGAATGAACAAGCTCTGAAAATCGAAAAATTATAAAGGCATACCTTTTTAGTGTGCCTTTTTGTTTTGCCTGTCATAATCCGTCCTCGGACAAACTATATTTATAGTGAGAAAGGGGCGGGAAAATGGGTTATAAAATCACGACAAAATCACCCTGCGCGCAGACGGAAAAACCGCGGAATGAAGCCGCACGGCGGGTTTACGAGGAGCTTTTGCGGTATAAGCGGGAAATCGGCAAAAACGCTTGATTTGGGGGAACGATAAATGACGGCGATTTATGCGCGGCAAAGCGTTGACAAAAAGGACAGCATTTCCATAGAAACACAGATTGAGGCTTGCAGACGGTGCTGCGAGGGAGAAATCCGAGTGTACACGGACAAAGGCTGGAGCGGGAAAAATCTCGAACGTCCGCAGTTTCAGCAGCTTCTCGCGGATATAAAATCGGGTGAAATCGCAAAGCTCGTCGTGTACAAGCTGGACAGAATTAGCCGTTCGTTGTGCGATTTTTCGGGACTTGTCGAGATTTTCCGGAAATACGGAGTTGAGTTTGCGTCAACCGTGGAAACGTTCGACACGTCAACGGCAATAGGCAGGGCAATGCTCGGGATTATAATGGTTTTCGCGGAGCTTGAACGTGAAAATATTCTTCTGCGCGTCCGCGACAACTACTATTCACGCGGTGAAAAGGGAATGTATCTCGGCGGTGTTCCCGTGTACGGCTTCGACAAAATCCCGACAAAGCTCGGCGGTGTGCGAACGTCAGCGCTCTCGCCTAACAGCGATATTTCAACGGTTGAGTACATATTTTCCGAATACGGCAAAAGCGGCTGTTCACTCGGAGATATCGTGAAAGCGCTGAACGAGCGCGAAATCCCGTCGCCTGCGGGCGCGCTCTGGGACAGCAGCAAGCTCAGCCGTATTCTGCGCAGCCCCGTTTACGTCTGCGCTGATATGGAGGTTTTTCGGTATTTCAAGGAAAAGGGCGCGAAAATCTCAAATCCTGCGGAGGATTTCACGGGAGAACGCGGCTGTTTCCTGTACGGAAAGCGCGAGGCAAACGAGCGAAAATACACCGACGTCAGCGGGCACGTTTTGTCGCTGGGCTTGCATAACGGTGTGATTTCATCGGAGCTGTGGCTTGACGTTCAGCGAAAGCTTGACGGGAACACGCAGCTCAAAAAAGGCAAAAGCGGCTCGTATTCGTGGCTGACGGGACTGCTGAAATGTGGGAAATGCGGCTATGCAATGCGGGTTGTGTCGGGTGAATATTTTTATTGCTCGGGCAGGGCAAACCACCACACCTGCGCGGGAATTTCGGGAAAACCGCTGATTTCGGACGCGGAGGACGCGGTATATTCGGAACTGAAAAAGAAATTCACGGAAATCCGAGGCTTTCACCCGAGCGAAAAGCCAAAATCCTCTCCTAAAGCAAACAGAATTAAAATGCGGCTCGAAGCGCTTGACGAGCAGATTGACAATCTCGTGAGCAGGATTTCCGAAACAAACGTTTCGATAGGAAAAGTTCTTGAAGAGCGTCTGGAAAAGCTGATTTCCGAGCGCGAAGAACTTCGGCGGGAGCTTTCAAATTCGTGCGAAGAGCTTCCGCGGGAGAGCTATGAAACCGTGATAACGCTGCTGGACGATTTTCCGGAAATGCCCGTTGAAGTGAAGCGAAGAATTGCGGGAGAGTTCATCTCGCGGGTTTTGCTGTGGGAAGAACGCATTGAAATCGAGTGGAAATTCTGAAAAATCCCCGCAGAGCTTACGAAACGGCTCTGCAAGGGATTTTCCATCTGTATCGTTTGGTTCAACGTCCCATTGGATTGTTTTCAGACCCATACCTTCAAGCGTTGTGAGAAGTGAGTCGTCATATTCCCCGTAGGGCGCTCTGTAAAGCACGGGTTCTTTTCCTGTAATCATCTTGATTTTTCGGGAACACTCGCGCGTGTCGTTGATTAAATCGTTGACGTTAATTCCCTCGACGTGCGGGTGCTTGTCGGAGTGATTTTCGATTTCGTGACCCGCGTCTGCAAACTTTTTCACATCGTCGGGATAACGGTCGCACCAGTCACCCGTGATGAAAAAGGTTGCCTTTGCGTCATATTCATCGAGGATATCGAGCAACTCGTCGGTGTTCGAGTTTTCCCACGCAACGTCAAATGTGACGGCAATCTTGTTGTCGGCGCGCTCCACGCGGTAAATCGGGAGCTTTCGCTGCTCTGCTTTTGTGCCGACTGAAGTGACAGCGGCGGTGATTATCACGGCAGCTGTTGCCGCGGCTGCTGCGGTTATTGCGGCTATGCGCTTGATTTGTCGTTTTGTTATAGAAACTGCTCTCATATAGTAACCTCCGTTGAATTTTTTGTTATATTGTTATGAAAAAACGCGGACAGATATGACAAGCAGAAAAAATCACATAAACTTTTTCAAAACACTTGACAAAACGAACAGCAAGGTATATAATAAATATGTATAAGTGCGCAAAATGCGACACGGAAAAGAGGATTTGGGTATGGCTCTTGTAAACGTTATGGAAAAGGTTGTGGACGATAGACTTGAAGAAATGCTTCGCTCTGAAAATTGCTGCAAGTGCGAGCGCTGCCTTGAAGATATGAAAGCGATTGCTCTTAACAAGCTTCCCGCTAAATATGTCAGCACCCACAACGGCGAGCTTTTCACAAAGCTTGACTCGACGCTTCGCCAGAAGGTTGTCGATATTAATGTTGCCGTTTCTAACGCGATTGCGTGCGTTTCGCAGAACCCCTCTCACAATCAGAAGTAAACCTGCGTTTTTAGGAAAATCAGCCGCCTTTGGTGAAAATCAAGGGCGGCTTTTGTGGTTTAAGGCGGCTTTTGCGGTCAAAAGAAAATGCCCGAGCGTGATACTCGGGCAGTTTTTGATTATAGCTCATTTCTGTTTTCGAGAGCCTTGACAAGCGTAACATCGTCGGCAAATTCGAGAGCCGAGCCCGCGGGCAAACCGTAGGCAAGCCTCGTCACCTTTACTCCGAGCGGTTTTATCAGCCTGCTGATGTACATCGCGGTTGCTTCGCCCTCGACGGTCGGGTTTGTCGCCATAATGACCTCTTTCACGTCTGACAGCCGCCCGAGCAATTCCTTGATTTTCAAGTCCTCGGCGGTTATGCCGTCCATAGGCGAAAGCAGCCCGTGCAAAACGTGATAAAGTCCCTCGTAACCGCCCGCTCTCTCAAACGCGGACACGTCCTTCGGGCTTTCCACAACGCAAACCACGCTTTTGTCGCGGTTTTCATCGGAACAGATTTCGCAGATGTCGCGCTCGGTGAAATTCTGGCAGCACGAACAAAGCCGCACGCTTTTTCTTGCTTTCACAAGATTGTCGGCAAGCTCGCAGACCTCGTTTTCGGGCAGATTAAGCACATAGTAAGCCAACCGCTGGGCGGTTTTTATGCCAATTCCCGGCAGTTTTGCAAACTGTTCCGCTGCAAGAGCAAGCGGCAAAGACACAAATTCGGACATCGCTTATCAGAACAGTCCCGGCATAGAAACGCCGCCTGTTACCTTGGACATTTCCTCGGTGCTGTACTCCTCGATTTCGGAGATGATTTCGTTCACGCCGCTGATGATAAGGTCCTGAAGCATTTCGATATCCTCGGGGTCAACAACCTCGGGCTTGAGCGTTACGGACTTGAGCTTCTTGTCGCCGGTCATAACCAGCTCAAGCGCTCCGCCGCCAACCTGCTTTGTGAACTCCTTGGCTTCGAGCTCCTCCTGAATGCGGGTGATATCCTCCTGCATTTTCTGAGCTTTTCTCACCATCTGGTTCATATTTGCTCCGGAATTCTGATACTCTGCGGGAAGTCTTGATTTCATAAAATTTACCTCTCATTCTTGTTTTATTTCAATTCCAAGCTGCTTTGCTTTGCCCAGCAGCTTGTCTATTTCGCTTTGATTTTTCTCGTCGTCGGCTTCGGAAACTGTTTCCTTTTCGATAACCACTCCGATTTCATAGCCCAGCGCCCGCGAAATCTCGCTTTTGAACGCGTCGAGCTCCTCGTTTTTGACGTTGTTGACGAGCATATTGTTCGCGGAACGGATTACGAGCGTTTTGTTCTTTATTTCAGCCTTTGAGCCTTCGAGCATTGACTGCGTCATAAAGTCGAGCTTTCCGACAGCGCTCTGCCATTCCTCGGGAGAAATCGCTTCGGGAACAGCCGTTTCTTCAGCTTTTTCCTCAGCCTTTTCGGGAGCTTCAGCCGTTTCTTCAACAGGATTTTCAGGAGCTTCGGCTGCTTGTTCGGCAGGCTTCTCGTCGGCTTTTTCCTCGGGAGCGGGCTGTTCCGTTTCGGGAACTTTCGGCTCTTCGAAAACCAGCGGCGCTTGTACGGGAGCGGTTTCCTCGCCTTCAACAAGCTTTGCGGTTTCCTCGCCGAGCGCTCTCATTCGGTTGAGATTTATCAAATTCTCGCGCGACATTTTCTCGGGCGGCGTCGGAACAAAATCCTCTTTCGGAAGCTCCTTGACGCGCATTTCGGGCTTTACGCTTACCGCGCGAGCCGTGCTTTCGGTGTCGCTTATTCCCGCGCACATCTTCACAAAGCACATCTCCGCGAGAATTTTCCGTCCGCGTGTTTTTCCGATATTATCCGCACACTGCCGCATTAAATTCAGGCAGCGCAGAATTTCACCCAGCGAAAACAGCTCTGCTGTCGCTTTTATATCCTCGTGCTCGGAGGGCAGAGCCGCGAGCAAATCCACGTCATCGGGCGCAGCCTTGCAAATCATAAGGTCGCGGAAACGCTCCGACAAATCGTCGATAATCAGCGCGGGGTCTTTCGAGCGCTTGTACAGCTCCGAGAGCAGTCTTATGCAGCCCGCTGCGTCATTTCCGGCAATCATTCTCGCAAATGCCGTGAGGTGAGATGTGTCGGCAACTCCCGCGCACCTTCTCACGATTTCGCTTGTGACGTGCTTGTCCGCAGAAGCGCACCTGTCCAGAACAGAGAGCGCGTCGCGCATTCCTCCGTCGGAAAGCCGCGAGATAAGCTCAGCCGCGTCATTGTCGAGGGTAATTCCTTCCTCTTGTGCCGCGAAAAACAGCCTTTTTGCGCTGTCCGCAATATCAATTCTGCGAAACTCAAACCGCTGACAGCGCGACACTATCGTTGCGGGAACTTTTTGCAATTCGGTTGTCGCGAGGATAAACTTGACGTGAGCGGGCGGTTCTTCAAGCGTTTTCAGAAGCGCGTTGAACGCGGCAGCCGAAAGCATATGAACCTCGTCGATGATGTAAACACGATATTTGCAGGAAACGGGCGTGTAATTCACCTCGTCGCGCAGCTGCCGAACATCGTCAACGCCGTTGTTTGAAGCCGCGTCCATTTCCACGATATCGGTAGCCGAGCCGTCCAGAATTTCACGGCAGCGCTCACATTCAAGGCAGGGATTTCCGTCCTTTGGATTGAGGCAGTTCACCGCCATAGAAAGGATTTTCGCGCAGGTTGTTTTACCCGTACCGCGCGAGCCCGTGAACAGATATGCGTGACCTGTCGAGCCGTTTTTTATCTGATTTTTCAGAGTTGTGGTGATAGGTTCCTGCGACACAACATCGTCAAATGTTCTCGGACGATATTTTCTGTATAAAGCAAGATACATTTCCCCACCGCCGTTTCTGTTTTCATAGTCTTGCCGTCTTGTAACAATCCACAAAATCAGCGTCCGAAACGCCGAAATTTTCAGCAATTATGAAAAGTGTTCTCGATTATGGGAACAGGCTTGCCGTACACACGCGGCAAATCGCTTAATGCTGCTCGGTTCCCCGCCTGACATGGTTCACGGCGCCGTGTTGTCGGGGTCTGCTCCCATAATCGAAAACACTTAACTTTTATATTATACAACATTTCCCCGAAAAAATCAAGTACTTTTTGTAATTTATCATATTGACAAACAGTTGGTACATAACGTATAATATAAATAATGATTTATGGAAAAAGGAGATTTGAAATGGCAAAATATTTCGGAACGGACGGTTTTCGCGGAGAGGCAAACGTCGGTCTTACCGTTCAGCACGCTTTTATGATAGGCAGATTTATCGGTGATTATTACGGCAAAGAGCACCGCTGTCAGGTTGTTATCGGAAAGGACACCCGCCGCAGCTCTTATATGTTCGAGTACGCGCTTACTGCGGGACTTACGGCTTCGGGCGCTGACGTTTATCTGCTTCACGTCACCACAACTCCCTCGGTTTCTTATGTTGTGAGAACGGACGATTTTGACTGCGGAATTATGATTTCTGCATCTCACAACCCTTTTTCCGATAATGGAATAAAGCTGTTCAATTCAAAGGGCGAGAAAATGGAGGACGCGGTTATTGATGAGATTGAGAAATATCTTGACGGCGAGCTTCCCGAAATCCCGCTTTCGACGGGCAATGAAATCGGCAGAGCAGCGGACTATTCCGCGGGCAGAAACCGTTACATAGGCTATCTTATCACGCTAGCAACTCACTCTTTCAAGGGAAAGAGAATAGGGCTTGACTGTGCGAACGGCTCTGCGTTTACAATTGCTAAGAGCGTTTTTGACGCTCTGGGTGCAAAAACGTATGTTGTCGGAAACAAGCCGGACGGGTTTAATATAAACCTTGCCTGTGGTTCAACGCACATTGAAAATCTTGTCAGCCTTGTCCGTGAGGAGCAGCTTGACTGCGGATTTGCCTTTGACGGTGACGCGGACAGGTGTATCGCGGTTGATGACAAGGCGAATATTGTTGACGGGGACAAAATCCTGTACATCTGCGGAAATTATCTCAAAGAGCGCGGACAGCTCGACAACGACACGGTTGTAACCACGGTTATGTCAAATCTCGGTCTTTACAAGGCTTTTGACGAGCTTGGGATAAAGTACGAGAAAACTCCTGTCGGCGACAAGTACGTTTATGAATGTATGAATGAAAAAGGATTTGTTCTCGGCGGCGAGAACAGCGGTCACGTTATTTTCAGCAAGTACGCGAGCACGGGTGACGGAATTATCACGGCGCTGAAAATTATGGAAGTAATCTGCGCGAAGAAGTGCGCGCTCTCCGAGCTTTCGTCGGGAATGACGGTATATCCGCAGATTTTGAAGAACGTTCGCGTCAAGGACAAGAAAGCGGTGCTTGATGACCCGGACGTTCAGGCAGCGGTAAAAGCCGCGGAAGACGCTCTGGGAGCTGACGGGCGAGTGCTTGTCCGTCCCTCGGGAACCGAGCCTCTGCTCCGAATTATGGCAGAAGCGGCAACCAAGGAAATCTGCAAAAAGCACATCGAGGACATCGAAAAGGTTGTTCGGGAAAAAGGACTTTGCGTTGAAAACGAGCCTGCTTTCTCGTGATTTATTGCAAAAAAGCCCGCGGGTAAAACTCGCGGGTTTTTCTGTTAAGATTGATTTGTGTGCGGCTTTTCATTTTTGTCGGCTTCGAGCCGCCAAAAATGTTGGGGGAAAACTCTTGTTTTCCCCCAAACCCCTTTAGCGCTTTTTTGCGTGTTTCGCGTCGCTTCGCTCCGCGTTTTTGACGCTTCGCTCCAGTCCGCGGCTTCGCCGCGAGTAGCGGCACTTCGTGCCGAATGCCTCCGGCGGCTTGAAACCTTTTTCTGAAGAAAAAGGTTTCAAGACTTCCAAAAAGACTTTTTTCGCTTCGCGGTTCACGGACAGAAATGCGTTTTAGACAATCGCAAGCTGCCCGTCCGCTACGCCAACCTTAATCGTATCGCCCTGATGCAGCTTATCCGCAAGAATTTCTCTCGCAATCAGCGTTTCCAGATTTCTCTGAATATACCTCTTCAACGGTCTTGCACCAAACATCGGGTCATAGCTCTCGTCCACAATCAACTGTTTCGCTTCATCGGTTATCTCAAGCGACAGCTGCTTCTCCTTCAACCGCTTCGCCAAATCCGCAGCCTGAAGCTCGATAATCCCGAAAATATTCTCCTTCGTCAGCGGCTTGTAGAACACAATCTCATCAAGTCGGTTGAGGAACTCCGGTCTGAACGACCCCTTCAGCAGCTTATCAACATTCTTTCTCGCTTCTTCGGTAATCTCGCCGTTCTCGCCGATACCGTCCAGAATATACTGCGAACCGAGGTTTGACGTGAGAATTATAATCGTGTTCTTGAAGTCAACCGTCCTGCCCTGACTGTCGGTTACTCGACCGTCATCGAGAATTTGCAGCAGCACATTGAACACATCGGGGTGCGCTTTTTCAACCTCGTCGAACAGCACCACGGAGTACGGCTTTCTGCGAACCGCGTCCGTGAGCTGACCGCCCTCCTCATATCCGACATATCCGGGAGGCGCGCCAATCAAACGCGACACGGTGTGTTTCTCCATATATTCGCTCATATCGAGGCGGACAATATTGTGTTCGTCATCGAAAAGAGCCTCTGCGAGAGCCTTTGCAAGCTCGGTTTTACCAACGCCCGTCGGACCTAAGAACAGGAACGAGCCGAGCGGTTTTCTCGGGTCGTTTATGCCCGCTCTTGAACGCATAATGCTCTCGGTAACGCGCTGAACAGCCTCGTCCTGACCTTTAACCCTCTTGTGAAGCGTATCTGCGAGGTGAAGGATTTTCTCGCGCTCACCCTCGACCAGCTTGCTCACGGGAATACCCGTCCAGCGCCCTACAATCCTTGCGATTTCCTCCTCGGTGACTTTATCTCGAAGCAGCGAGTTTGCCTTTGCTTTTTCGGCAATTTCTTCCTCGTTTTTGAGTTCTTCCTGTAATTTCGGCAGCTTTCCGTACATCAGCTCTGCCGCCTTATTCATATTATATTCGCGCTTTGCCTTTTCGATATCGGCATTTGTCTGCTCGATTTCCTTGCGCAAATCCTGAACCTTGGAAATAGCGTTTTTCTCGTTTTCCCACTTTGCCTTCATCGCGGCAAACTTCTCGCGCTTTTCGGCGAGTTCTTTGCGGATTTCGGCAAGGTGTTCCTCGGAGAGCTTGTCGGTTTCCTTTTTAAGAGCGGCTTCTTCGATTTCGTGCTGCATAATATCGCGGGAAATCTCGTCCAGCTCTGCGGGCATACTGTCCATTTCGGTGCGTATCATCGCGCAGGCTTCATCGACCAAATCAATCGCCTTATCGGGCAAAAATCTGTCGGTGATATAGCGGTTAGACAGGGTTGCCGCAGCGATTATCGCGTTGTCCTGAATTTTTACTCCGTGGAAAACTTCATATCTTTCTTTAAGTCCACGAAGAATGGAAATCGTGTCCTCAACGTTCGGCTCGTCCACGAGAACCGTCTGAAAACGACGTTCGAGCGCGGGGTCTTTCTCGATATATTTCGAGTATTCGTCAAGTGTTGTCGCGCCGATACAGTGCAGCTCACCGCGTGCCAGCATAGGTTTGAGCAGATTTCCCGCGTCCATTGCGCCGCCGTTTTTGCCTGCGCCGACGATAAGGTGAAGCTCATCGATGAACATAATAATCTGTCCCTCGCTCTTCTTCACTTCGTTCAGCACGGCTTTCAGACGTTCCTCAAACTCACCCTGATACTTCGCGCCCGCAATCAGCGCACCCATATCCAGCGAGAACAGCTTGCGGTTTTTCAGATTTGCGGGAACATCTCCGCGAACGATACGCAAAGCAAGTCCCTCGGCAATCGCGGTTTTACCAACGCCCGGCTCACCGATTAAGCAGGGATTGTTCTTGGTTTTACGCGAAAGAATACGGATAACGCTGCGGATTTCGCTGTCGCGGCCGATAACAGGGTCGAGCTTGTTCTGCCGCGCGAGTTCAACCAAATCCGTGCCGTATTTTTTGAGCACATCATAGGTTTCCTCGGGATTTTGCGAGGTTACGCGCTGATTTCCGCGAACTTCCTGCAAAGCCGCGAGGATTTTCTTCTTGTCGATTCCGAAGCTCTTTATAAGTCCCGCAACACCGCTGTCTGCCTTTTCAAGCAGCGCCATAAGCAGGTGCTCAACCGAAACATATTCGTCTTTCATACGCTCGGCTTGGCTTTCAGCCTCGGTGAAAACCTTATCAAGGTCGGAGGAAATATAGATTTTCCCGACTTCTCTGCCGCTTCCGGAAACGCGCGGCATACCCTCGATAAATTTGAGAGCAGCCTGCTTCAAGCCGTTTGCGTCAATACCCGTTTTCGAGAAAAGCTGCGGTACAAGCCCGCCCTCGTCGTTCATCAGCGCATAAAGCAAGTGCATTTGCTCAACGCAGTTGTTTTGGTAGCTTATGGAGATGTCCTGCGCAGCCTGAACGGCTTCCATTGATTTTTGTGTTAATTTGTTTGCATTCATAAAACAGACCCCTTTCTTATATAATAAATTTCTGTTTTGCCAAAGCTGTTTTGTAGAAATTCTCGGCAGCCGTCCGTGCTTCACGTTCATCGGGCAGCGCCCCGAAATACTCCTTCATCGTCCCGTCAAGCATTGCCATATAATCCGCGACAGCTTCTCCGAGAGCGTCGTCCGAGATGTTCTCACGCGGCATATTGAGCGTTCTCGTGAACTTTCCCGCGTTTATCGTGAACACTATATCATCGGACAGCGCGCGCGAAATATACTTCTTTTCCAGCTCAATCCAGCACCCGAAAAACCCGTCCAGAGCTTCGATTAGCTCCGCGTTCTGCGTTCGGAACGACACGCGGATTTCGCCTGCTTTCTTGCCGTTTCCCGAGTAGATTTCAACGGAATATCTCGCGGTCGGCTTGTAGCGGTATTTAAGCGACGAGCGCGCGCTGATTGCTCCCGAGCCGGGCATTTCCGTCAGCACAAAGCATTCTCCCATTGCTCCGCGAACCGCTTCCAGAATTTCCTGCAAGCGCATTTCGGGAGTTGTGAGAGCCACTCGCTCCGCTAAAATCCTGTTTATCATCGCCGAGCGCGACAGCCCGTTTCCGTGCGCGAGCGCGTCCACCGCGTCCACAACATCGTCCGACAGCACAAGACTGTAAATACTGTTCCCCATTTTTATCACCTCTTTGAGAACTTGCTGTTTATGTTATTAATTTTATCATACATTTATTAATTTGTCAAGCGTTTTTAATAAAAAGTTGCACAAAATTTTATAAAAATTTTTGGAAATTTTGAAAAAGCCTTGACAAATACCCCCATAGGGTATATAATATAAACGAAAGGAGTGCTGAAATGGAAGAAAAATGCTGTTGTTCAAAGAAAAAAGTCCGTTCACCCGAGGAGAAAAAACGGCTGATTAACCGCCTGAACAGGATTTCGGGGCAGATAAACGGGCTGAAAAAAATGCTGGAAAACGATGAATACTGCGTTGATATTTTAACGCAGAGCGCGGCGGCTTCGGCGGCGCTTGATTCCTTTGAAAGAGTGCTGCTTGACGAGCATATAAGAACCTGCGTTGCGGATAATATCAGAAAAGGAAACGATGATGTTGTCGAGGAGCTTGTTGATATTCTTCGGAAAATGATGAAGTAGGTGAAAAATGGAACGGTTCAACATTACGGGAATGACCTGCGCGGCTTGCTCGGCGCGGGTTGAAAAGGCAGTGAAAGCGGTAACGGGCGTTTCGGACTGCTCGGTAAACCTGCTTACAAACTCAATGACTGTTGAGGGCGGAAAGAGCGCCGATATCATAAAAGCCGTGGAAAAAGCGGGCTACGGCGCTTCTCTCAAAGGACAAAAATCCACAGATACCGAGGACAGCCCGCTTGAAAACAAGGATTTCGCGAAAATGAAAACGCGGCTTTTCTGGAGCTTGGGATTCCTGCTTATATTAATGTATATCTCAATGGGCGCGATGATGTGGGGATTTCCGCTGCCGCCGTTTATGGCAAACGACCACGTTTCAATGGCGCTCGCGCAGCTTTTGCTCACGACAATAATTATGGTTATCAACCAGAAATTCTTCATAAGCGGATTTCGCGGGATAATCCACAAATCCCCGAATATGGACACGCTTGTGTCGCTCGGAGCCGCGGCTGCTTTCGGGTACAGCGTCTACGCACTTTTTGTGATGTCAAACGCGCAGGCTCTCGGTGACGGAGAAACCGTGATGAAGTATATGCACGAGCTGTATTTTGAGAGCGCGGGAATGATACTCACGCTGATTACTCTCGGGAAGCTGCTTGAAAGCTATTCCAAAGGCAAAACCACAAACGCGCTTCGGGGACTTATGAAACTCGCGCCGAAAACCGCCGTGCTTATCGAGAACGGAACCGAAACTATAGTACCGGTTGAGCAGGTGAAAATCGGCGATATTTTCAGCGTAAAGCCCGGCGAAAGCGTGCCGGTTGACGGAATTGTGGTTGAGGGAGAAACAGCAGTTGACGAGAGCGCGCTCACGGGTGAAAGCGTTCCCGCGGACAAAATCGTCGGGGACGAGGTTTCCGCTGCGACTATCAATCAGTCGGGTTATATCCGCTGTCGCGCGACAAGAGTTGGCGAGGACACGTCCCTTGCGAAAATCATCAAAATGGTGAGCGACGCTTCCGCGACAAAAGCCCCGATTGCAAAAGTCGCGGACAAGGTTTCGGGAGTGTTTGTGCCCGTGGTTATCGGCATTGCGCTCGTAACAATTCTGGTGTGGCTGTTGTGCGGATTTGGCGCAGGATTTGCTCTGGAGCGCGGAATTTCGGTTCTTGTGATATCCTGCCCGTGCGCGCTCGGTCTGGCGACGCCTGTGGCAATTATGGTCGGAAACGGCGTCGGCGCAAAGAACGGAATTTTGTTCAAAACCGCCGTTTCTCTGGAGCAGACAGGCAAAACCGATATTGTTCTTATCGATAAAACAGGAACGATTACAAAGGGACAGCCCGAGGTGACGGACGTTGTTCCCGTGGAAAATGTTGACGAAAACGAGCTTTTGCAGACCGCATTTTCGCTTGAAAAACGCAGCGAACACCCGCTTGCCGCTGCGATTGTGAGCTGCGGAAACGAGCGCGGATTTACCGCGGACGAGCCGACAGAATTCAAGGTTTTGAGGGGAAGCGGTCTTGCGGCAACGCTTAACGGTCGTGAGCATATCGCGGGAAATCTGCGGCTCTGCGAAACGTACTGCGATATACCGAGGCAAATGCGCGAGAGAGCCGAAATGCTTGCCGAGGAGGGCAAAACGCCGCTGTTTTTCTGCCGTGAGAGCAGACTTATGGGCATAATCGCGGTCGCGGACGCGGTGAAAGAGGACAGCCCGCGCGCAATTTCGCAGCTCAGAAATATGGGCATAAAGACGGTTATGCTCACGGGAGATAATCGCAGAACTGCCGAAGCCGTTGGAAAAATCGCGGGAGTTGACGAGGTTATCGCGGAGGTTTTGCCGGGTGACAAGGAGGACGTTGTCCGGGAACTGCAAAAGCAAGGTAAAGTCGCTATGGTCGGTGACGGTATAAACGACGCTCCCGCTTTAACCCGTGCAGATACGGGAATTGCCGTGGGCGCGGGCACGGACATCGCGATAGACGCAGCGGACGTTGTGCTGATGAAAAGCACTCTAATGGACGTTCCCGCGGCAATCCGGCTTTCGCGCGCGTCTCTGCGGAACATTCATCAAAACCTGTTCTGGGCGTTTTTCTACAACGTTATCGGCATTCCGCTTGCCGCAGGAATTTGGATACCGCTGTTTGGCTGGCGGCTGAACCCGATGTTCGGCGCGGCTGCTATGAGCCTGTCGAGCGTGTTCGTGGTGACAAACGCGCTTCGGTTGAATTTGACGAAAATCTACAACGAAAAGCACGACAAAAAAATCCGCGCAAAACGCGGACCAAAAATACACAAGGAGGAAGAAATAATGGAAGTTACGATGAAGATTGAGGGAATGATGTGCGGGCACTGCGAAGCGACGGTGAAAAAGGCACTTGAAGCAATCCCGACTGTCGAGAGCGCGGAGGTTTCCCACAAAACAGGCACGGCAAAAGTCAAGCTCTCCGCCGAAACCGATTTCGCGGTGCTGAAAAAGGCTGTTGAGGACAAGGACTATAAAGTAATTTCGTAAACAAAACCGCCCGAGAGTAAAATCTCGGGCAGTTCTGTCAATATGAATTTTTCAATCTCTCGCCGACATATTCATACTCGTCGGCATTATAAATTAAATCGAGAGCGGGAGTGCCTTTTTGTAGTTCTATAACAATAAACAGCTTGTCGCCCTTTTCAAACCTGTTATAATACATATGTTGTGTAATTCTGATGTCCTCGTCAAAACCCTTGCAGTTGATGTAGTACCAATGGACTGCCGTTGCGTCGGGTTTTAGGGTATCGCCTGGTTTCTTTTTCTTATATTTGTTGATAACCTCGCTTTGAATGACAACAAAATCTTCCGTTGTCGCTTCTTTGCCGAAAAGCTTTGGAAATCCGATGATAAAGCAAATCAATCCCATTACGGCAAACGGCACGATTATCAGGTATTTCGCCTTGGAATTTTTGATTTTGGGAGCATTTCTGAGCAGGAAAAACAGCAGAACTCCAACACCGATAACAACCAGTCCAACAATTATAATAAAAGCCGTATTTGGGTTGAGCTTTTCTAAAATCATTTCATCGGTTAATTGCTTGAGGTTTTCCATTTTTTCTCCTTTTTGAAAAATTGTATCAAAAGCAGCTTTTGTATTTTTAATCGGGTAAAACGTACTTTGCCTTGTAATCATTGAACTCGTCCATAAACTCGGATTTTTCGAGTTTTTTGAGCTCGTTGATGTATTCGTGAGTATCGAGGCTGTTTTCCTGAATTTGAATAAGGCAAACCGCAATATTTGAGCAGTGGTCGGAAACGCGCTCAAAGTTCGTGAGCAAATCCTGTAAAATAAAGCCGAGCTCGATTGTGCAGATACCCGAGCGCAGACGCTCGATGTGACGGTTTTTCAGCTCCGCGCGAAGCGTGTCGATTACGTCTTCGAGCGGCTCAACCTCTTTCGCGAGCTTGATATCGCCGTTCATAAACGAGCTTATTGACATATCGAGAATTTCCATAAGCGCGTTTGTCATAACTTCAACTTCTTTTTCGGCAGCCTCGGAAAAACGTATTTTCTTCGTGTGCATTTCTTCGGCGGTTTCCTTGATGTTGACTGCGTGGTCGGAAATTCGTTCAAGGTCGCCGATTGTGTGAAGAAGATTTGACACAACCTGACTGTCGCTCACCGACAAATCCTTTGAAGCAACCTGTAAAATATACGAGCCGATTTTGTCCTCGTAGATATCGATTGTGTTCTCGTTGTCGACAACTTCCTGCGCGATTTTCGCGTCATACTCCTTGACAAGACCGAGCGACATCAGCAGGGTTTCCTTGGTGAGATTTGCCATTTTATAGGCAACATTCTTGCACTGCTCGATAGCAACGGAAGGAGTGTTGAGGAAGCGCTTGTCCAGCATAGGCATTTCCGCAGTAGCCTCTCCGGGCTTGTCGCGGATTGTGAGGCAGGCGAGCTTTTCGAGCTGCTTTGTGAACGGGAGGAACAGCGCCGTTACAAGTACGTTGAAACAGGTGTGAATAATTGCAATTCCCACGGAGTTCAGCTGTTCCTGCATAAACGGCAAATCGATAAGCGCGTTTACCAGATAAAACAGCCCGAGGAAAACAACCGTACCGATAACGTTGAAGTAAAGGTGAACGATAGCGACGCGTTTCGCGGACTTGTTTGCGCCGATTGACGAGATAAGCGCGGTCACGCACGAGCCGATATTCTGTCCGAGAATTATCGGGAGCGCGATTGAATAGGTCACGGTTCCCGTTTTGTTCGAGATTGACTGCAAAATACCGATTGACACGGACGACGACTGCAAAACCGCTGTCAGAAGCGCGCCCGCGAGAACACCCAAAATCGGGTTCGAGAACATTGTCATAATGCTCGTGAACTGCTCGTTATCCTTCAGGCTTTCGGCAGCCGAGGACATCGAGTTCATACCGAACATCAAAAGCGCAAAGCCTACCATTATTGTACCGACGGTTCGTTTTTTGTCGGATTTCGTGAACATCGCGAGGATAATTCCGAGAACAGCGAGAACCGTGGTGAAGGTTTTCACGCTGAAAATCTGCGTTACCATATCTCCTTCTCCGCCGACCGAAGAAAGGCTCACAAGCCACGCAGTCGCGGTTGTACCGATATTTGCGCCCATAATGACGCCGATTACCTGCGACAGCTTCATCAGCCCCGAGTTTACGAAGCCGACCATCATAACCGTTGTTGCCGCAGAGGACTGAATAAGCGCGGTTACAAGCGCGCCCAAGCCCACGCCTTTTAAAGGGTTTGAGGTCATTTTTTCGAGCAGTGTTTCAATTCGTCCGCCCGCCAGCTTTTCCAGAGCGCCGCTCAAGGTGTGCATTCCGAACATAAACACCGCAAGTCCGCCGAACATTCCAAGCAAATCCTGAAAGCTCATAAAATCTTACTCCCGATTTTTCTTTGTCTTATTTCATTTTTCCATACACCTTTATTATACATAATTTTTCCGAAAAAGTAAAGGGCTTAGAAAAATTTCATCATTTTGAATAAAATAATCTGCCTTACAAATGAATTTTTACAAATTCTTTTCGCAAATTTGTATATTTTCACAAAAATTTGCACAAAACAACCGAAAATTTATCAAAATCATCGACAAATCCACGGAAATGTGATATAATAATATAAACAAAATAATTTTGTGAAAGAAGGTGCTGTTTATGAGGAAAATCATCACGGTTTCAAGACACTATGCAAGCGGCGGCCGCGAAATCGGGCAGAAGCTTGCAGAAAGGCTCGGCACGGGCTATTATGACCACGAGCTGCTTGAAGAAGCGGCAAAAAACAGCGGCATACACCAAAGCCATTTTGTCGAAAACGACGAAAAGCGCACCAACAGCTTCCTTTACCTTTTGTCCACGACCTACGGACAGGGAGGCGTGCCGTTTGACGACTCGCTTTTCTTTGCCACACAGAATGCCGTGCGCAAAGTTGCCTCGGAGGAGGACTGCGTGATAATCGGAAGATGTGCGGATTATGCTCTGCGCGATTTTAAAAAGGTGCTGAATGTTTTCATAACAGCGCCGCTTGAAGTCCGCGTAAAGCGCGCCGTTGAGGTTTACGGGATTGCCGAAAAGCACGCGGAGGACTATGTAAAACGCATTGACAAGCAGCGTGTTTCCTATTATAATTATTACACGGACAAACGCTGGGGACAGCCTCAGAATTATCATATTTGTCTGGACAGCTCCGCGCTCGGAATTGACGGCACGGTTGACCTGCTCGAAAAATTCGCCGGAGAATATTTCAAATAACCGAAATTAAGGCTGTTGATAGATGTCAACAGCCTTTTTATTAGTCAATTTGCTTCAGCGTCCGGTAAATCTGCTGCATTTTCATATCTGTCTGAGCGATTGTTTCCGCGCAAATCCGAAGCTGCTCGGCAAGCTCCGCGGAAACCTCGGTATCGGTCTTGTATTTCAGCTCGTGTTCAAGGCTTGCCCAGAAGTCCATAGCAATCGTTCTAATCTGCACCTCGACGTTTACCAGCTCCTTTTTCTCGGAAAGATAAACGGGAGTTTCGATTACAAGATGAAGGCTGCGATAGCCGTTTGCCTTGGGATTTGCGATGTAGTCCTTGCGCTTGATAAGGGTAACGTCGTCCTGCGCCGTGAGAAGGTCGGCAACCTGATAGATATCCTCGATATAGTTGCAGATTACGCGCACTCCCGCGATATCAAACAGATTTTCGCGCACAGCTTCAACGGTGAATGGAAGATTGTTCCTCCGGAGCTTTTTGAACATGCTTTCGGGGGACTTCAAGCGGTCCTCGATGTGGTGAATGGGATTGTAGGAGTATTTCGTGCGGAATTCGCTGTCAAGGATTTCCAGCTTCGTTTTGACCTCGCGGATTGCGGAGTCGTAGAGGTGTTCAAGCTCGATAAACTTGTACATCTGCTCCATAACCGCCTGCTGGCTGTTTTCGGCAAGGAGCTGTTTAACGGGAGCAAGCGCCGTTGGGGAAGCTTGCTTTTTCTTTTTGAGCGTCATTTTTCCAACTTCCTTTCAAAAGTTATAGTAAAATTATACACCTCAAAAGAAGAAAGTGTGTTAAAACCGTGTGAAGAGTTTGTGAAAGTTACTTGGAAGCGTCTTGTTTCATTCCGCTGAGCAGCGCCTCGATATCGTCCTGCGACATCTTGCCTCCGTCGGATTTGGGCTCGGGAGCGGGCTGAGCAGCTGCGGTTTGCGCGGCAATCAGCGCCTCGATATCGTCCTGTGACATTTTGCCTCCGTCGGATTTGGGCTCGGGAGCGGGCTGAGCTGCGGCAGTCTGCGCGGCAATCAGCGCCTCGATATCGTCCTGCGACATCTTGCCACCGTCGGATTTAGGCTCGGGAGCGGGCTGAGCAGCGGCAGTCTGCGCGGCAATCAGAGCCTCGATATCGTCCTGCGACATC
This sequence comes from Oscillospiraceae bacterium, assembly GCA_017847835.1. Lineage (GTDB taxonomy): Bacteria > Bacillota > Clostridia > Oscillospirales > Ruminococcaceae > CAG-115. The sequence continues at coordinate 53,545 of JAGASH010000006.1, read as the reverse complement.
TTGCCTCCGTCGGATTTGGGCTCGGGAGCGGGCTGAGCTGCGGCGGTCTGAGCGGCAATCAGCGCTTCGATATCGTCCTGCGACATCTTGCCACCGTCGGATTTGGGCTCGGAAGCAAGCTGGGCTGCGGCAGTCTGCGCGGCAATCAGCGCCTCGATATCGTCCTGCGACATCTTGCCTCCGTCGGATTTGGGCTCGGGAGCGGGCTGAGCTGCTGCGGTCTGCGCGGCTATCAGAGCCTCGATATCGTCCTGCGACATCTTGCCACCGTCGGATTTGGGCTCGGGAGCGGGCTGAGCTGCTGCGGTCTGTGCAGCAATCAGCGCTTCGATATCGTCCTGCGACATCTTGCCTCCGTCGGATTTGGGCTCGGGAGCGGGCTGAGCTGCTACGGTCTGCGCGGCAATCAGCGCCTCGATATCGTCCTGCGACATCTTGCCACCGTCGGATATTTCATTGTCGTCAAAATCACAGTGGTCGATTGCCGGAGAGTCGGTGAGCCCCGATTTTGCAAGCAAAGCCTCGATTTCATCGGCGGTCATCATATTGTTGCGAAGCGGCTCTTCTTCGGCTTCGGGAGCAGCCTCCGGCATTTCCGGAACTCCGAGCTCTTCCTTGATTGCCGAAACGTCTGCCTTGTGCTGGCTGAGAATTTCCTCTTTATCGGCAATGCTCGCGCTCTGTGTTTCGACAGGCTGCGAAACGGGACGGGGAGTAGCCTGTGGCTGAGCAGCGGGACGGGGAGCGGGCTGCGGCTGAGCAGCGGGAGCGCTCTGAAAAGCAGGCGCGCCGGAATTGAACAGCTCCTCGAAATTTTCGAGAGCCTGTTCGTATGTAATATCGTCGCCCTCGAATTTCACCCAATAGCTGTCATACGGCGTCATTCCGCGCGTTTTTCTGGCGATATCCATAACGTTGTACTTTTCAAGACCGACCGAAGAAAGCGCAATTCTTGTAAACGGTGTGTTGTCCTGAAAAACACGGCACGAAAGGAAGAAATATATATCGGAAATAGAAATCGGACGGTTTATGGGCGTGAGCATTTGCTCTTTGTATTTCGTGAGTATTCGGTAGTTCACCTTGTGGTCGGGTGAAATTTCATACTCTGCGACAGGGCTGTTTTCCTTGTACAGCTCAAATTTCATCGGCAGCGGCAGCTCAAACGAATGATTGTCCACCAATCTGTAACGGTTGCGCTTTAAAACATTTCCCATGTCTGTTCCTCCGAGTTAGTTTATGGAACGCGGCTGTTTGTTCGCCGCAAAGTAAGTCTTACAATAATTCATTATTATTATATCACTTTTTTTCCATTTATTCAAGTGGTGTGCCCGACGTTTTTTCTCAAAACTACAATGTAATCTTCACAAAACGCTTTTTGTGTTTTTGTGAAAAAGTAATAAAAATTCAAAAAATGCCCCGAAGATTTTATATAGAGGTTTACAAAAAGAAAAATATGTGATATAATGATTTTAAGCCTCTACAACGGAATACCTGCAAGTGTGGGTGTTCTTGAAAAATACATTTTGTGAAACGGGGAGAATGCAATGAAATTCAAAAAAGTACTTATGATTGCTGCGATGGTGTTTGCCATTATTCCGATGGTGGCTTTCGCGATTGTCGGCAACAATGCGCTCAGCGCAAGCGGCGAAGAAGAGCTGAATAAAATCGTCACTTCCCTTGCGGAAAATCAGGCTGCTCCGATGAATTCCTTGATTACCGGCGCAAAATCCGATATCAGCTTCCTCGCAAATTTTGACGCTGTAAAGGGTGCGGCAACTTCCGGCTCGGCAAATTCGGAAGCAGACGCAGTTCTGAAAAACTTTGCTGACGGAAACGCGCTTGTTGTCGGAGCAAGACTTGTAAACAACAGCGGAAAGATTATCGCGGGCACAGACTCCGGAAGCAATCTGGATAACGCTTCGGGATATTATGCTTTCAGCGACGATGCACTTTATTTCGATGAAGTTTCGGGCAAAACAAACACAAATTCGACTATGGTTATCAAGAAGAACATCGGTCAGTGCTTCATCTTGATTTCTTATGATATCGCAGAAAACAACACGCTTCTTGCGAGAATTTGCGACGACGCAAAGTTCTACAGTGAAGGAAATGTCATAATTGTTGACTCAAAGCTCAATTGGAGCAAGGGCAAGGGCTATTCCAGCGCTTCCGTTCTTAACGAGGAGCTTAAGGCAAAGATTTCCGGACTTGCAGACGGTCAGAGCACAGGCGTTTTCAAGTACGTTGCAAACGACGATGTTGAAAATGTCGGCGCGGCAGTCAAGGTCGGCGGTGAAAACGGACTTACAGCTATTGTAAGCTGCCCGTCGGCAAGAGCGATTTATTTCTCCCGTCACCCCTCGACTACAATTGTTGTAATGTCGATTGTTCTTGCAGTAATCTGCATTGTTGCTGCAATTGTCGTTTCCAAAATCCTCACGGCACCGCTCAAGAATATTCAGTCAACCCTTGAAACTATCCGCAACGGCGACCACGAGGCTCGTATCCGCAATATGAATAACAACGAGTATGGTCAGCTTTCAAGAGCGTTTAACAATCTGGTTGACGATATCGTTGTCAGCGAGGACAGATACAGAAACATCTCCGAGATGTCCGACAACATCATCTTCGAGTGGAACTTCAAGACAAACGAGGTTGTTTTCTCCAACAACTTCAACAAGAAGTTCAGCTATCGTGCTCCTTCCAACCACTTCGGCGACAGCTTCCTGCTCAAGGCAAAGGTTCACCCCGACGACCTTGACAGATACAGAAAAGACCTTGACCAGCTCGAAAAGGGTAAGGATTTCGAGCGCAACGAGTATCGTATCAAGAATATCTACGGCGACTTTATCTGGGTTCTTATGAGAACCGCAACGCTGAAGGACAACGACGGCAAGCCCGTAAAGGTTGTCGGAGTTATGGTTGATATCGACCGCGGAAAGAAGTCCGAGCAGCAGCTCACCGAGCGCGCAAGCTATGACGCTCTCACCGAGCTTTACAACCGTGAAACAATTGAAAATCAGATTGACAACGAGATTTCGCTCTCCGAGATGCGTAAATCTGAGATGGCTGTTCTGTTCATCGACGTCGACGATTTCAAGCACTACAACGATAATTACAGCCACGCAACAGGCGACCAGGTTCTTAAATTCCTCGCAAGAACGATTAAGACCGAGGTTGAGGGCGTTGGATTTGCGGGAAGATACGGAGGCGATGAGTTCATCGTTCTGCTCCGTGACGCGGAAACAAACGACCCTGCGCTCTTTGCTCAGCGTGTTATCACGAAGCTCAACGAGGGCTTTGACGCTGATATCGGCGAGCGTCTTTCGGTAAGCGTTTCTATCGGTATCGCGCTCATCAAGGACAACTACAACACCCGCGTTGAATACCTCATCGGTAAAGCGGACGACGCGATGTACTCCGTTAAGAAGAGCGGTAAGTCCAACTACGCGTTCATCAACTGATTGTAGATTTTCCGATAATTATACAAAAAGTTATAATCCCCGTCGAAAAGGCGGGGATTTTTTTGTGAAAATTTGCCTGCTCAAAATGCGCATTTTTTCGCGATAAATCGGCAAAATATTTGTAAAATCTTTTTGAGAGGAGATTTCTATGAATATTTCAAATCAAGAGTACGGCGAGCTTGCAAAGCGCGTTTCACCGCCTTCATCAATGGCAAAAACAATACCGATGGCTTTCCTTATCGGCGGCGCAATCTGCACGCTCGGTGAGGCGCTTTTAAATATGTACGCGGCACTTGGATTTTCGCAGGACGACGCCGGCGCGCTCACTTCAATGTCGCTGATTTTTTTGAGCGCGCTTTTGACGGGCTTGAAGCTGTACGACAGGATTGCTCAGCACGCGGGCGCAGGCACTCTCGTCCCGATAACAGGCTTTGCAAACTCGATTGTATCGCCCGCGCTTGAATTCAAGTCCGAGGGATTTGTGCTCGGTCTTGGAGCGAAAATGTTTGTAATCGCAGGTCCCGTGCTGGTTTACGGCATTTCGGCTTCGATTGTTTACGGGATAATCTACTATATCCAAACGCTGTTGTAAGGAGGGATTTTTGTGGCTATTTGCGAGGGAAAAACCTTTCGATACAGCAACGCGTCGATAGTTTCATACGGGAGCGTTGCGGGAAAGGTCGAGAGCGACGGGCCTTTCGGGGACGAATTTGACGAGATAATTGAGGATAACAAGGGCAGCGCAGACACTTGGGAGCAGGCTGAGGCACTTTTTCAACAGAAGGCGCTGAAGCGGGCAATGGAAAAGGCAAATCTTGTTCCCGAGAAAATGGACTTGATTTTTGCGGGAGATTTGCTAAATCAATGCACTGGCTCGTCCTACGGTCTGAAGGATTTCTATGTGCCGTTTCTGGGAATTTACGGCGCGTGTTCAACGTTTGCCGAAGGTCTTTTACTGGCAGGCGCGATGGTCAACGCGGGCTATGTGGAAAACGCAGCGGCGGTTTCCTCGTCGCACTTTTCGTCGGCAGAGCGGCAGTTTCGCTTCCCGCTGAACTACGGCGGTGTGCGAACACCGACAGCCCAGTGGACGGCAACGGCTGCGGGTGCGGCAATCGTTTCTGCGAGCCAGAACCCGCCGTTCATCAAGGCGGCAACCGTCGGAAAAATACAGGATATGGGTATTTCCGACTTAAACAATATGGGTGCGGCAATGGCGGGAGCTGCTTATGACACGATTTCGCGGCATTTGAAGCATATGGGCTCTCACCCTGAGGACTATGACGCGATTATCACGGGCGACCTCGGCGAAGTCGGAAGCAATATGCTGTACGAGCTGTTCCGACGTGACGGGGTTGCTCTTGAAGAGCGTCACAAGGACTGCGGGCTGCTGATTTACGACCGTGAGAAACAGGACGTTCACGCGGGAGGAAGCGGCTGCGGCTGCTCTGCTTCAATGATGTGCGGGCACTTCCTGAAAAACGTCGAAAACGGCGGTTTAAAGCGGATTTTGTATGTGGCGACCGGTGCGCTGATGTCACCGACAATGGTTCAGCAAGGGGGAAATATCCCCGGAATAGCGCACGCGGTTGAGATAACGCACAAATGAGAAAAGCGTCTTAGGGGGAAATGAAAATGGATATTTTTCTGGATTATCTTTGGGCATTTTTAGTCGGCGGTGCGCTTTGCGCAATCGGACAGGTTCTTATCGACCTGACGAAGCTCACGCCCGCGAGAATACTCACGTCATACGTTGTGGCAGGGGTAATTCTGGGCGCGCTGGGCTGGTACGAGCCGATTGTGGATTTTGCGGGCGGCGGTGCTACGGTACCGCTCACGGGTTTCGGCAATCTTCTCGCAAAGGGAGTGCGCCGTGCTGTTGATGAAAACGGGCTTCTGGGTGCTTTTATGGGCGGCTTCACGTCCGCGGCAGTCGGAGTATCGGCAGCGATTTTCTTCGGATTGCTTGCGGCACTTGTGTTCAAAAGTGGCTCGAAAATCAACGAAACCTCTTGACAATAAGCAAAAACGCGGGCGCAAAACGTCCGCGTTAAACCGTTATTTCAATCAAATTCCCGTCAAAATCCACGACAACGCTCTCGAAATACCCGTCACCCGTTGTACGGGGAGCGCTTGCGATTTCAAAGCCGTCCTTTTCAAGCAATTGCGTGAGCCCGACAACCTTTTCCTTGCCCCCGACGCTTATCGCGATATGTTCAATTTTCATCTTATTCTCCAAGTATAATTTTCAGCAAATCCCCGACATTTTCGGCAATATATTTCGGGTGAAAGCTTTCAAGCTCAGCGCGGTCGCGGAAGCCCCACAAAACCCCGCAAGCGTCAAAACCCGCGTTTGCGGCGGTTTGCATATCAACCGAGCTGTCACCGATGTAAATGGGTGAAAAACCGTCCTTTTTGTACTTTTCGGCAAGGTAAAGCGCTGCGTCGGGAGCAGGTTTTTTCGGGTAGCCGTGCTCTCCGCCGACAATCTCGGTTATGTTGTCCCCGAAAAATCCTTTGAGCAGCTCGCAGGAAAACGAATGTGACTTGTTTGTGTTGCAAAGGCAGGTTATCCCGCGCGAATTAAGCGTTTCAAGCAGCTCGGGAATACCGTCATACGGCACGGTTGTGTCGGTTTTGTGCTGCTCGTAGTACTCTCCGAAAAGCCGATAAGCCGTGTTGAAATCAGCCTCGGTGTGGTTTTCGGGAAGAATTCTCTCGATTAGCTTCGGCACGCCGTTTCCGACAAAATAGCGGTATTTGTTCACCTCGTGCGTAGGAAATCCCATTTGAGAAAGTGCGAAATTGCACGCAGCGGCAAGGTCGCCGAGCGTATTCAGCAGCGTTCCGTCAAGGTCAAAAATCACGGGAAAGTACATAGTTTTTCACTCCAATAGAATTTTTTTGCTCTGCTCTATTATAGCACGGAAAAAATGATCTGTCAACCTTGAAATTTTCGCAGAAATGTGCTATAATAGAATGTAATATGTATTATATTCAAAAGGGAACCCCTAAAAACCTCCTTCACGGCAGCTTTTCTATGACTTGTATCATCTGCTGCGTTGTCAAACCTTGAAATACATACAGTATTCCTTCGGTTTGACGCCTTGCATCTGATACAAGTCATATACGAAAATCTGCTCGTGTCCCGGTTTTTAGAGAACCCCAACAATGAATAAAACGGAGTTATTTTTATGGAGTATTTTGACTTGTATTCAATCAACCGCGAGCCTCTTGGAAGAAAGGTTCAGCGCGGCGCACCCATACCTTTCGGGGAGTATCACATCGTGGTTCAGGTTATGACGGTGAATAAGAACGGAGAAATCCTGCTCACCCAGCGCGTTCCCGAAAAAACAAGCGGCGGAAAATGGGAGTGCTCGGGCGGCTGTGCTGTTGTCGGAGAAACCTCGCGCGAGGCTGCTTGCAGAGAGCTTTTCGAGGAAACCGGCATAAAAGCGCGTCCCGAGGACCTTCAGCACGAATGGACTATGGTGACAGAAAGTATGCTGAGGGATTTTTACATTGTTGTGCGCGATGTGCCTCTTTCTGCGCTGAAATTGCAGTCAGCCGAGGTTTGCGCAGCAAAGTGGGTTTCGTTTGACAGGCTCTGCGAAATGGCAAGAAACGGTCAGACAACCCGCACGGTTATGCGCTGGCTCAACAGCCGCAGAAGCGAGCTGCTTTCGCTTACGCAAAGGGCAAAGAGCGAGGCTTGAATTATCGGAGGAATTTCGGTTGAATAAGACTGTGGAAAAAATAAAACAGCTTGCCGAGGCGGGAGATTTTTCGGGAAATTCCGTTGAGGAAATTTTCGCGCGGTGCTATAAAGCTGTGGAAAAAACGCTTGGGATAACGCCTTTTGACGAGCAGCTTTCGGCGGCTCTTGCGCTGAATGACGGGAAAATGGTGCAAATGCAGACGGGCGAGGGCAAGACGCTCTGCGCGGTTTTCGCGGCTTGCGCGCACGCTTTAAACGGCGGTTACACTCACGTCCTCACCTTCAATGATTATCTCGCTCACCGTGACTGCGAGTGGATGAAGCCCGTTTACGAGGAAATGGGCGTTTCGGTCGGCTGTATCACCGAGGAAACCCCGCGTGATGAACGAAAATCGCTCTATCAGAAGCAGGTTGTCTACATCACCGCGAAAGAAGCGGGCTTTGACTATCTGAAAGACTTTGTTTGCTATGAAACCGAGGAGATGTGTTTCCCGAAGCCCGATTTCGCGATTTTTGATGAGGCGGACAGTATCCTTATCGATGAAGCTAGAATTCCGCTTGTAATCGCGGGCGATGTCGCTGTACACGAGGACGAAAGCACAGCGAAGGTTTACGCGAAAATCGGTGAATTTGCCGACGGCGACTACGAGTTTGACGAGGACTCGCGCAACATTTATCTCACGGACAACGGCGCGGATAAAGCGGAAAAGCTGTTCTCTGTCGAGAACATTTACGGTGAGAAAAACGCGGGGCTGCTCGCGAAAATCACCGCTTGCATAAAGGCGCGCGATATCCTCAAAGAGGACAAGGATTACATTGTCCGTGACGGGAAAATCGTGCTTATCGACGAGTTTACGGGAAGAGCTGCTGCGGGACGAGTTTTCCCCGGTGAGCTTCAGCCCGCTTGTGAGGCAAAACATAATCTCAAAATCACGTCGCGCGGCAGAATTATGGGCAATATCGCTTTGCAGTATTTCGCGCGGCTATACCCGAAAATCTCGGGAATGACGGGCACGGCGGAGTCCTCCCGCGAGGAATTTGAGAAGATTTACGGCATTCTGACCGAGGTTATCCCGACAAGACTGCCCTGCGCGAGAGTTGACCGCCCGCTTGAAATCTACTTTGATAAAACCGAAAAGCGCAAGGCGATTATCGCAGCGGTTTCCGAGGCTTTTGAGAAAAAACGTCCCGTGCTTGTGGGTACGGAAAGCATTGAGGAGAGCGAAAGTCTTGCGGCTGATTTGAGAAAAATCGGTGTGGATTGCAAGGTGCTGAACGCGAAGAACAACTTCGAGGAAGCAGGAATTATCGCAAAAGCGGGAGAGCGCGGCGCGGTGACGATTTCGACAAATATGGCGGGACGCGGTGTTGATATAAAGCTCGGCGGTGAGGACTGCTCGGATAAGGAGTTTGTGGAGTCGGTCGGCGGACTGCTTGTCATAATCACGTCAATGCGCGAAAGCTCGCGGATTGCCCAGCAATTAAGAGGGCGCGCGGGACGACAGGGCGACGTCGGCGAGAGCAGATTTTTCGCGGCGCTCGATGATGAAATTATGATAAAGAACGACCTTCGGAGGCTTTGCGGGCGGCATTTCCCGTCGGCAAAAGTCGAGGGCGCGATAACCGACAAGGCTGTCCTGCGAGAGGCAGAGCGCGTTCAGAGGATTTCCGAGGGTGACGGTTTTGACGAGCGCGTGAATTTGATGAAGTACACGCTTATCGGCGAAAAGCACCGCGAGATGACGTTTTCCAAGAGAAACGCGCTGCTTGACGGCGAGTATGACAGCGATTTGTGGCAGAAAAACGCACCCGAGCTGTTCGAAAAAGCCTGCGGGAAATTCGGAGAGAACGCGGTTCAGACTCTCGAAAACAAGGTCCTCGCGGCGCTTCTGAACGAGTTTCACAGCGATTATCTCGACTACACGGCATACCTTCGCGAGGGAATTCACCTCACACAGATTGCCGGACGAAATCCCGCGGACGAGTACAATATCGCCTGCGAGGAGTACTATGAAAGCGCTGCCGAATCGCTTCCCGAGAGAATGTGCGAGAAGCTCGAAACGCTTTTGAAATGCGATAAAATCGAGGATTATGTGATAGAAAAGCCCACGGGAATTTATACTTATCTGCTGAACGATTTAGCCGAGGAATTCAAGGCAAAACCGATTTTGCTGAATGTTTTCTCGGAGGAGGATTTTGCTGAGGAGAATTCCGCAAAGTCCGAAAAAACCGAGGAAAAGGGCGAAAAACAGGGCTTTTTCAAGAAACTATTCGGAAAGAAATAAGGTGAGAATTTGTCAACGGTTTGCGCGATTGCAACACCTGCGGCTGTCGGGGGAATTTCGGCGGTGAGGATTTCGGGGGAGAGTGCGTTTTCGGTTGCCGAGAGCGTGTTCAAGGCGATTTTTCCCGCGGTGAACGTGAGCGAAATGAGCGGCTACACGGCGGCTTACGGCAAGATTTTTGACGGCACAGAGCGGCTTGACGACGGGGTTTTGCTCGTTTACCGAGCGCCTCACTCCTACACCGGCGAGGACGTCTGCGAGATTTTCTGTCACGGCGGAATTTACGTCACACAGCGCGTGCTCACGGCTTGCCTTAAAGCGGGAGCAGAGCCCGCGGCTGCCGGTGAATTCACGAAAAGAGCGCTGCTTAACGGCAAAATGTCGCTCACTCAGGCAGAAGCGGTCGCCGACATAATTTCCGCTCAGGGACAGCAGCTTTTGTCCTGCTCAAACGCTCAGCGCGAGGGTGCGCTGTATCGGCGCTGCGAGGGAATTTCCGAGAAGATTATGGAAGTATCCGCGCAGATTTCCGCGTGGATTGATTATCCCGACGACGACACGCCCGTGGTGACGGAAGAATGGCTCTGTGAGCGGCTTTCGGCTATCGACGAGGATTTCGGGGAGCTGCTTTCGGAATACGACGCTGGACGGCTTATCCGCGAGGGAATTTCCTGCGCGATTGTCGGGAAACCGAACGTCGGCAAGTCCACGATTATGAATTTGCTTTCGGGGCGCGAGAGAAGTATCGTCAGCTCCGTTGCGGGCACAACGCGCGATATTGTCGAGGAAACCGTGAATTTAAACGGAGCGGTTTGCCTGCTGTCGGACTGCGCGGGAATACGCGAAACCGATGATGAAATCGAGAAAATCGGTGTTGAGATAATGCTCAAACGGCTTGAAAACGCGGATATTGTGCTTGCGGTTTTTGACGGCTCGCGGGAGCTGTCCGACGAGGACAAGCGGCTAGTTGACTTGATAAAAGGCAAGAATGTTGTGCCCGTGGTAAACAAAAGCGACCTTGAAACAAAGCTCGATTTTGCGTATCTCGAAGAAAATCTCGGCAAAGCGGCGGTGATTTCGGCGAAGGAGAAAAACACGGCGGAAATTATCGCGCGTGAGATAACGTCGCGGCTCAATCTCGACAGGTTTGACGCAAACGCGGGATTTCTTGCAAACGAGCGACAGAGAAGCTGCGTTTTGCGTGCGCGTGAGCACGTTTTTGAAGCGCTTTCGGCGGCAAAAGCGGGCGTCACTCCCGACGCAGTGGGAGTTGAGCTTGAAGCGGCTCTGGACGCGGTTTACGAGCTTTCGGGAAAACGTGCTTCGGACGAGGTTATCGCGGAGGTTTTCAAGCGGTTTTGCGTCGGAAAATAAAAGGCGGCAGGTTGATTTTGCTGCCTGTACATAGAGGTGGAATATGAATATTTTGATTATCGGCTGCGGCACTATGGGAAGTACTCTCGCGGCAGAGCTTGACCGAAAGGGAAACGATATTTCGATTATTGACAGAAATCCCGAGAGCTTTGAGGCGCTGCCTCCTGATTTCAACGGTTTTACGGCAACAGGTGTTGCAATTGACCGCGACGTGCTCAAACGCGCGGGAATTGAAGCCTGCGACGCGTTTTTCGCGGTGACTGAAAACGATGATATGAACCTTATGACCGCGCAGATTGCACGCGAGGTTTTCAATATCCCGAAGATTTTCGTGCGCGTGGATAACATCGGAAAATGCCGTGTTTTCGAGAATGTCGGTGTAAATATCATCAGTCCCACAAAGCTCACGGTCAGCGCAGCGTGCGCGGCTCTCGAAGAGGAAGCGACAAGGGACAGAGTGCTTTCATTCGGAAACGCTCGGATAACATTCTCGATAATCGACCTGCCGGAGAATTATGTCGGCAGCGTGCCCGAGGACATCGAGCTTGAAGAGGAAGAAACGCTTTTCGGAATAATCCGCGGTGAAGCGGGATTTATTCTGTATAACAACGTGCCCGTTGCATTTGAGTCGGGTGACAAGCTGGTTTTTGCGAAAAAGAATTGAGGTAACAGGATATGAAAGCAATTATTGTCGGCGGGGGAAAGGTCGGCTTTTACCTCGCGAAAACGCTTCTGGAGAAAGGATATACGGTCACGGTTATCGAGCGCGACAAGGAGCAGAGCCACTATTGCGCAAATCACCTTGAAGCGGAGGTTGACTGCGGTGACGGAACAAGCGTTGAAACGCTTCTGGCTTGCGGTGCAGACAAAGCGGATTGTGTGATTGCGGTGACGGGAAAGGACGAGTGCAACCTTATCACCTGTCAGGTTGCGAAAAAGGCTTTCAATGTGCGCAAAACGATTGCAAAGGTAAACAACCCGAAAAATGCCGATGTTATGAAACAGCTCGGCGTTGATATCGTGGTTTCGGCAACCGACAACATCATTCAGCAGCTTGAACACGAGGTTAATTTCAGCGCGATGAAAAAGCTGCTGTCGATTGACGAGGAATTTGACGACGCGTCGCTTGTCGAGATAACGCTCCCCGATAATTACGTCTACGAGGGGAAAAAGCTGGCGGAGCTTTCGCTGCCAGCAGAGTGCAACATAGCCTGCATAAACCGAGGCGGCAGAACGATAATCCCGCGTGGTGCAACGATTTTGTGGAGCGGTGATGTTGTGCTGTTGGTTATGATGAATTCCAAGGAAAAAGAGCTCAGAAAGGCTCTTAAAATCAAGGATTGACGGTGGGAAATATGGAACAGAAAAAACGCGCAGGCAGACCAAGGAAAAACGCAGCGGTTCAGACGAGCGCCAAAAAATCCGCCGCGAAGAAAATTCCTCAGGAGGATATTATTTTCGCGCTGGATATCGGCACGCGGACAATTGTCGGAGTGCTTGCAAAAAAGCTCGCGACAGGCTGTGAAATTCTCGATATCGAAACCGTGGCTCACGAAAAGCGTTGTATGAACGACGGGCAGATTGAGGATATCAAGACGGTTGCCGAGGACATCAAAAAAGTTCGGCGCGCTCTTGAACAGAAAAACAAAATCTCGCTCAAATCGGCTTGTATAGCGGCTGCGGGACGCGCTCTCAAAACCGTGCGCAGCTCGTGGGAGTACAAGCTCGACAAGGAGAAGATGATAACCGATGAAATCCTGAGTGCAACCGAGCTTGACGCTGTAAGAAGAACCTGTGCAGATTTTTCCGCGAAAAACGACGCTGCTGCGTTTTATTGCGTGGGACACAGCGTGATTTCGCTGTCGCTGGACGGGTTCAAGGTGACGAAGCCCGAGGGACATCGCGGCGAGTGCCTCACAACCGAGATTATCGCGGCTTTTCTGCCCGCTTATGTTGTGGAGAGCCTTTGCGCGGCGGTTGACGAAGCGGGACTTGAAATCGCGGGAATTACGCTGGAGCCGATTGCCGCGATGAACGCGGTTATCCCGCAGGAGCTCCGACTTATAAATCTCGCGCTGTGCGATATCGGTGCGGGCACTTCAGACGTTGCGATATCGCGCGACGGAAGCGTGGTTGCATACGGAATGGCAACAACCGCGGGCAACGAGATAACCGAGGTGCTGATGAAAGAGCTGCTCGTTGACTTCAACACCGCAGAGGCTATCAAAACAAGTGCCGAGGACGAAATTACATACACGAATATTCTGCTTATGCAGAACAAAATCACGAAAAAGCGCGTCGCTGAGATAATCGAGCCTGCTGCGGACGAGCTGGCAAAGGTTATCGCACAGGAGATTATCGCTGCAAATGCAACTCCCCCGCAGGCTGTTTTTCTTGTCGGCGGAGGAAGCAAGCTGGAGGGCTTGCCGGAACGTGTTGCGCGCGAGCTTAATATGGACGTTTCGCGCGTTATCGCGGGCAGACGCGAGCTGCTTCGCCGTATAAACGCACCCGAAGAAATGCCTCTCGGAGCGGAGCACACAACCCCGCTCGGAATTGCGCTGAGCTATGGAGAGGGTGTTTCGTATGACTACACGACAATCACGGTCAACGGGAAAAAGCTGCGTGCGCTTGACACAAACCGCCTGACGGTATTCGAGCTGTTGAATTTCGCGAAAATCAAGCCCGAGGAGCTTATCGCGGGCGCAGGAAAACCGCTTTCGTTCACGCTGAACGGTGAGATTATCAACCTGCGCGGAAAACCCGCAAAGCCCTCGGAAATTCTCGTAAACGGCTCTCTTGCCTCGCTCAACACGGTTGTCACAAAGGGTGACGAGGTTGTGATAACTCCCGCAAAGCGCGGTGAAAACGCGTCTGCGCACCTTTCGGATTATTTCAATCTGCATACGACAAAGGGCTTCTGGATAACCGTTTTCGGTGAAAAAACGCGCGCAGGAAAGTATGTTCTTCTGAACGGAAAAGAGGCTTCGGGTGAGCGCAGAATTAACGATAACGATGAAATTGCGCTTGTTGAACGCGACACGCTTGAAAAGCTTCTGAAAGCGCTTGAAATCACGGACGAAGTTGTCATAAACGGTGAAAAAGCGGCAGGCTCGGAAACGCTCAGAAGCGGTGATGTAATCGAGTATGCAAAGCCGAGTTTTGAGGTAAATCGCGTTGAAGAAGCGTCGGCTGCCGAGGAAACGCAGGAGAAAGCCGAAGAGCCGCGCAAAAATCCCATTATCACGGTGAACGGTATCGAAACGCAGTTTCCTCTTCGCGAGGACGGCAGAGCGCCGATTTTTCTCGATGTTGCGGCAGCGTTTTCCGACGACCCGACAAAGCTGCTTTCGCGTGCGGGAACGATAACCATAAACGGCAAAATCGCGCGTCTTGACGAGGAAATTCACGACGGCGATGTAATTGTAATCGAGTAAAGGTTTTGAGCGATGAAAAAAATCATAAAAGCGGCAGCGGCTTTGCTTTTGTTTGCGGGAATAACGGGCTGCGCAAAAATTCCTGATTATTCGGGAATTTCGGATTTACCGAGCGAAAGCGCCGACCTTGAACAGTCCTCTGCGGAAATTTCGCAGATTTCGGACAAATTTTCCACATCGGATTACATTGTGGTGAAGCAGAAATTTCTCTCAAAACTCAACGCTGAGGGCGGGGTTTTCGAGGGCGCTTCGGAGCGCACGGACGGTGAATTTGACGGGAAAGGATTTCTTTCGTTCAATGAGGGCGGACGGCTCACGCATATCGTGAACGCGAACACCTCTCAGCTTTACAGAATAATCATCTCGGCGCGCTCTGAAAGCGGAGCTGCGGTGAAGGTGTATGTAAAGAAAAAGGCTGAGGGTGTGATTTACATACCTGCGGCTGACAAGGAAAACGCGGAGTTTGAATATTGCTCGGTTGACACGATTTACCTCACAAGCGGTGCGAATACGCTGGATTTTGTTGTGGAAAAGGGAACTGCGGACATCGACTATATTCTTGTCGAAAACTCTGAAGCGGTGAGCGAGGACTGCTATCGCGTGGGAACTTCCGCGGTAAATCCCTCGGCAAGTCTGGAAACAGTCGGCGTGATGAAATATTTGTCGGAGGTTTACGGAAGCGGTGTTCTTGCGGCGGCAAACGTGTCGCTCGGGACAAATGCTGAGATTGACGCGGTTTATAAGTCAACGGGACGCTATCCCGCAATCCGGACAAGCGAACTTGCGTATGCTACTCTTGACATTGAGGAGAACACGGAAAAGCTGAAAAATGACGTCGCTCTTGCGCTCGATTGGGGCAAATCAAACGGAATTGTTTCGTATAAGTGGCACTGGTACTCGCCGAACACAAAGCACTCGGTAAACACAGGCTCGTTTGAAATGGACGAAGCGCTTTCGGCGAAAAATCTCGACGAGGTCGCGCTAATGGACGCGGACGAGCTGAAGCTGATGGTCGAGAACGGCTATTTGTCACCGAATATAGTTTCGCTGATGAATGATATAGATAAAGTCGCGGAGGTGCTCAAGCAGTTCAGCGATGCGAAAATTCCCGTTGTGTTCGAGCCTGTCCCGAACGCTGACTCGGGACTTTATTGGTGGGGTGATGACACGGAGTGCCACGGAAAGCTCTATCGGCTGATTTTTGACAGACTTTGCCGATACCACAAGCTGACAAATCTGATTTGGGTGTGGAGCGGCAGCACCGAGGAGTATTTCCCGGGAACGCGCTATTGCGATATCATCGGGCAGAGCATTTTCGAGAACTCAAACGCGTCATTTGCGGGAAGATTTTCCGCGCTCTGCGATGAATTTCTGACAAGAAAGCCGATTTGCGCGACTTCAAGGGACGTGCTTCCGAGCGCGGATTTGTTGAAGCGTGACAATGCCTTGTGGCTGTGGAGCGCGCTTGAAAGCGGAAAGTACGTCATAAAGGAAAACGGGCAGTTTTCTGCGGAATTCAACTCGCTGTCCTCTCTCAACAACGCTTACAACAGCACGCTTTTCATCACGCGCGACGAGCTTCCCGACCTTGCGAAATACGCGCTCGGTGACTTGTCCTGATAAACAAAAACCGTCGATAAATCGGCGGTTTTCCTTTTTTTAACAACAATATTTCCTCAATTTCTGCACAAAATATTGCAGGAAAGCGAGGTAATCGAAATGTCGAACAACATCAAAAACCGACAAAGCGCTGAAATCCTGCAAGCGGTTTACCGTAACTCGCAAATGGCTTATGAAGCGTCCTCGGACGTTTTGAAGCATTGCAAAAACAATATGCTTTATCGTGAGATAAACCGTGAAAAGGAGCGCTATAAAAACGTTGCCGAACAAGCGAAAAACGAGCTGATTAAGAGAAACGAAACCGCCGAGGAAGTTGCGCCGTTCGGGAAACTTATGTCGAAAATGGGAATTGCGATGAAAACCGCGTCAAATCAGAGCGGCCACAACATCGCGAAAATTATGGTTCAGGGCACAACAATGGGCATAATCGATATGCAGCACGCCGTAAACCGTTCTCACAATGCCGACCCCAGAATTAAGGAGAGCGCAGAGCGGCTTTTGCAGCGCGAACAGGAATATTGTGAAAGTCTGAAAAAGTATCTATGAGGACGCGTCCGCTGTCTGAACACATTCCGTGCGACATAAAGGCAGGACGCGGGAAAACGGCGCACAGTCCTGTTTCGTGTGAGGAAAATTCTCCGAAATTCTGATTTTGCAGGAAAAAACCCGCTCGGAAAAAGAGCGGGTTTCAGGTTATTTTGGATTGATTACATTTCCCTCAACGATGTTTTTCAGAACAATCAAAGCTCTTTCGCGAAGCTCGGCTACTTCTTTTTTCTGACCTTTTTCGCCTGCGGGAACTGCACGAACGCAAATCAAAGCGTCCTGCGGAAGTCCCGCGTCAAGCTTTGAGCAGAGCACACCCTTGTTCCGATAAAGCAAATCCTCGGGATAGCTGTCGGAGAGGTCGGTGTAGAGCACGTCTAAATGACCGAAATTCGGGATATCATTTGTGATAAATCCCGTATCGCAAATCGCAATTGGGTTATCAAACCTTACAAGCTCCTGCGTGAGCTTTTGGTTTTCCACGTCGGAGTACTGTGCGTAATCGGTTCCGAGAGCCATATTTATGGTAATTATGCTTGCGTGAACCTTGCCGTTTCCGTCAAAATCGGGACAATACATTTCGATTGTTTCCTCGATTAATTGCGTTTTGAGCAGCAGGCTTGAGTTTTCCTTTTCGCTCACGGCAACAATAATGCTGATATCGGCTTGTTCGCGCGTGAAGAACTGAACCGTGAGATATGACAGCAAAGCCGCTGCAATTAACGCGGGAATAATAATCCACTTGTTCAGGTAGAAGAAATTTGTGACCTTCTTCCAGCCTCGCGGTTTTTCGTATTGTCTTGCGCTTTCTCCCGTGCTTTCGGGAATTATCTCGCTTTCCTCGATAATACCCTGCTTCATTTTCAGAAGCTCCAGCCTTTCATTGCGAAGCCGTTCTTCTTCCTGTTGACTTTTTGCCATAGCTTAGTGTATCCTCATCGTCGGGAAGAGCAAAACATCTCTTATGCTTGCGGAGTCGGTCAAAAGCATAACAAGTCTGTCCAGACCGAAGCCAAGACCTGCCGTGGGCGGCAGACCGTATTCCAGAGCGGTGACGAAATCCTCGTCAACCTGTGCGTCATTTCCGCCTTGTGCGCGCTTTGCCTCAACCTGCTTTACGAAGCGCTGTTTCTGGTCAATCGGGTCGTTGAGCTCGGAGAACGCATTTCCGAATTCCATTCCGTTGATGAAGTACTCGAAGCGCTCGGTAAATGCGGGGAATTCGGGCTTTCTCTTTGCAAGAGGAGAGTTCTCGACGGGATAATCGTAGATAATCGTCGGCTGAATAAGCTTGTCCTCGACATATTCCTCGAAGAACGCGATAAGTACGTCACCCTTTGTAGACTTGTCGGTGATTTCCTCGACGCCCTTTTCCTTTGCACAGGCTCTGGCGGCAGCGTCGTCAGCCCAGTCGTTGTAGTCAACGCCGGCATATTTCTTTACAGCCTCAATCATCGTGAGGCGCTCCCAAGGCTTTCCGACAGCGATTTCCTTGCCCTGATAAGGCACGGTATCGGTTCCGCAGACGTTGAGGGTGACGGTTCTGTACAAATCCTCGATTAAATCCATCATCTGCGTGTAGTTCATATATGCCTGATACATCTCGATTGAGGTGAATTCGGGGTTGTGAGAGCTGTCCATACCCTCGTTTCTGAAAATTCTTCCCACCTCGTAAACCTTGTCAAAACCGCCGACAATCAGTCGCTTTAAGTACAGCTCGGTTTCGATACGCAGATACATATCGATATCGAGCGCATTGTGGTGAGTTTTGAAGGGACGTGCAGAAGCTCCGATTTCAAGCGGGAGCAGCACGGGTGTATCAACCTCGACATAGCCGTGACCGTCGAGGAATTTTCTGATTTCGGAGATGATTTTCGAACGCTTGATAAACACGTCCTTGACCTCGGGATTTGCGATTAAGTCAAGGTAACGCTTGCGGTAACGCTCTTCCTTGTCCTTCAGACCGTGCCATTTTTCGGGCAGCGGGAGCAGGGACTTTGACAGGAGCTTGATTTCGGTTGCGTGAACGGAAATCTCACCCATTTTTGTACGGAAAACCTTGCCCTTAACGCCGATGATATCGCCGATATCCCACTTCTTGAAATCAGCGTAATCATCGTCGCCTACATCGTCCTTGCGAACGTAAACCTGCATTCTGTCGGAAGCGTCGCGGATATCGAGAAAGCTTGCCTTGCCCATAATTCTGCGCGTCATCATTCTTCCCGCGATAACAACGTCGCTGTTTTCCAGCTCGTCAAAACGCTCACGGATTTCGCTGTTGTAGATATCCACGGGGAACTGCGTGATTGTATAGGGGTCTTTTCCCGCTTCTTTGAGAGCGGCGAGCTTTTCAAGACGAACTCTGTGCTGCTCGTCAAGCTCCTCCTGTGTTACCTCGGTAACTTCCTCGTTCTGATTTACTTCGTTTGCCATCGTTTATTCCTCGTCTTCTTTCTTTATTTCAAGAATCTTAAACTTCTCGATACCGTCGGGAGTTTCCACATCAACCTCGTCGCCGACCTTGTGACCGATAAGAGCGGCACCGATAGGGCTTTCGTCGGACATTTTGCCCTTGTTGATATCGGCTTCCTTTGTGCCGACAATCTTGAATTCAAGCTCCTCGTCCATTTCAACGTCATAGAGCTTGACCGTGATGCCGATACCTACCTTTTCGGTGGAGATATCGTCGTCGTCGATAACCTGTGCGTGAGCAAGAGTAGCCTCGATTTCGGCAATTCTCGACTCGATTATACCCTGTTCGTTTTTAGCTTCATCGTATTCGCTGTTCTCGGACAAGTCGCCGAAAGAGAGCGCAACCTTGATTTTTTCCGCAACCTCACGACGGCGAACGGAGCGAAGCTCGTTAAGCTCGTCTTTGAGCTGCTGCTCACCCTTGCGGGTTAAAACGGTAATAGGCTTGTTCATAATAGTTGTTCCTCCAAAATTTATTTTATTGATAATTATTCGCTTTCTTCGGGTTCGCCGGGTTCAACGGGAGCTGCGGGAGTAAGGATTTCGATTGCCTTTTGCAGCTGAGAGTCGTTTTCACGCGAAACGGTATCGAGGGTTGTTCCTGCGGGAAGCTCCGTGACGTAATCGGGCTTCAGACCGACTCCGTCATAGGAAGCGGATTTTGACGGGATAATCTTTGCGTTTGAGATTGTGAGCGCGGTTCCGTCGGGGAAACCGTAAGTTCCCTGAATAACCGCTTTCCCGTAGGTCTGCGTGCCGATAAGCAGCGCATTACCCTCATCTCTGAGCGCAACGGTAAACAGCTCGGCTGCCGAGGCTGTTCCGCCGTCCACTAAAACCGCCATAGGAACGCTGATGTTTGAAGCCGAGTCGGTTTCGATAAGCGTTTTTCTGACGCCGTTTGCATATTCGGCTGTTGCGGCAACGCAAGCGGGAAGCAGCTTGTTGAGCATTGATTTAAGCGGGGCAATTGAGCCGCCGCCATTTTGCCGAACGTCAAGGATAAGCGCGTTGAGAGTTGAGCCCGTAAGCGAGCTGAGCGCGCCGGAGAACTGTTCGGCTGTTTTATCGTTAAACGAAGTGATTTTTATATATCCGATACCGTTGTCGAGCATTTCGCCCGTCACGGACTCGATATCGATTTGCTGTCTGATAAGGCTGACGGAAAGCTCCTCGCTGTCGCGCAGAAGCTTCATTGTAAGCTTTGTTCCGATTTCGCCGGAAAGCTTTTCAATCGCGGTTTTTTCTTCCATTGAGAGAAGGGATTTTCCGTCGATTTCCGTGATTATGTCGCCGACTTTCACGCCGTTCAGATAAGCGGAGCTGTTTGTGTAGACCTTTGTGACCACGAGATAGCCCGAGCCGTCTGACTGCGCGACAAGTCCCGCACCGCTGACAACGCCGCTCGAGGTCTGCTGAAGCTCATAGTAATTGTTTGCTTCGAGATAGGACGCGTATTTGTCGCCGATACCGCTTACATAGCCGTTTATAATACCGCTTTCGATAGCTTCATCGCTCATCGAATTGACGTTGATGTAGTTGTTCTTGACAACAGCTTCGATTTCGCGCAGCTTCTCGTAAACACCCTCGTATTTATCCGCGCTGCTGATTTTTGAGTTGTAGATGTTGAGCGAAACCGTCCAGGTCAGAACGAAGGTTATGGCACAGCCGATTGCGATAAGGCTGATTGCCACGCCCAAAGAAATTCTTTTGTTCACTTTTTTATCTCCTGAAATTGCTTAAACCTTAAGATACTTGCCCGTGCTGAAAACCGTGCCGACTGCACCGAGAACAGCTCCCGTGACGCAGTTTATGATAAGCACGAACGGACTTATGCTGTTGAAAGGAATTAGGTTGAAGAAACCGAACATTTCCCAGAGCGAGAGATTGTCGGTAAAGAGAGCGAACACCGAGTCGTAGATAAACCACGTCAGTCCCCAGGCTGCCGCTCCCGAGAGAATTCCGATAAACGTACCCTCAACAAAGAACGGAAGCTTTATGAAGGTATTTGTTGCGCCGACGTATTTCATAATCGAGATTTCGTTTCTGCGGGCGAAAACGCTGGTTCTGATTGTGTTTGAAACCACGATTACGCTGACGATAATCAGCGTTGCCAGAACCGCGATAATTATTACCGAAAACGTATTTCTGATGTTGATAAGTGCGCCCGCGAAATCGTCGGAAGTTTTTACAAGTTCAACTCCGTCAATGCTGGAAATAGCCGTGACTGCGAGCTTGATATTCTTCAAGTCCTTTACTCTCACAAGGAAAGTGTCGGGAACAGGATTTTCGTCGAGATAGGAAAGAAGCTCGGAATATTCTCCCATATTCTCCTTGAAGTTTTCAAGACCTTCTTCCTTGGGGATAAATCTAACGTCCGTGAGGTTGTCGTTGTTGTTGAGGGTGTTGTGGATTTTGTTTACCTGAGCCTCGGAAACGCCGTCCTCAATGAAAACCGTAATCTCGTTCGTGTCCTCGATATTGCCCATAATGATGTTGAGGTTCATCATAATAAGCACGGTCATACTCACCTGCAAAAGGCTGACGAGGAGAATACTGAACGAAGCGAACGACATAATAAAGTTTTTCCAGACGGAAGAAATGCCTTTTTTGATAAGGTAGCTTACATTACTCGTTCTCATCGCTGCCTCCGATAGTTTCATCAAACGTGATTTCGCCGTCTTCGATGTTGATAATTCTGCCGCCGAAATTTCTGACAAGCTCGTGCTCGTGAGTAATCATAACAACGGTTGTCCCGCAGCGATTGATTTCCTTCAGCAGCCCGACAAGCTCATAGGAACGCTCCGGGTCGAGATTTCCCGTCGGCTCGTCTACGATAAGCAAATTCGGGTCGTTTGCGAGCGCTCTTGCAATGGCAACGCGCTGCTGCTCACCGCCCGAAAGCTCTCTTGTTTTTGCCTTTGCCTTGCCCGCAAGCTCAACGAGATTGAGGACGTACGGCACTCTTTGTCTGATATATTTGTTGGACTGGTCGGCAATTCTGAGCACGAAAGAAACGTTCTCATACACCGTGTAGTCCTGAATAAGTCTGAATTCCTGAAAAACCACTCCGATAGAGCGACGGAATTTTGAGATTTTGTTGCCTTTGAGCTTGGAGAGGTTGTAGCCGTTTACGAAAACGCGTCCCGTGGACGGTTCAAGCTCTCTCATCATAAGTTTCATAAGGGTAGATTTTCCCGCGCCGCTTTTTCCGACGATGAACACGAATTCACCTTCGTTTATGCGAAGATTAACGTCAACAAGCGCGTCTACACCGCTTGAATAATGCACGTTGACGTTTTTCATTTCTACCATTGCCATTGTATATTAACCCCCGCTATATTCAACCGTATTCCCCCGCTGTAAACGGGGGAAAATAAGTAACTTAATTAGTATTTTGTGGGATTTGCCGCGAGATATTTCTTGACCATAAGAGCGATTTTGAAGATAATCGCGTGGTCGAATTCGCGCAAATCAAGTCCCGTGAGCTTCTTGATTTTATCAAGACGGTAAACCAATGTATTTCTGTGTACAAAGAGCTTTCTCGATGTTTCCGAAACGTTGAGGCTGTTCTCGAAGAACTTCTGAATGGTGAAAAGCGTTTCGTGGTCGAGGCTCTCTATGGAATTCTTCTTGAAAACTTCCTTCAGGAAGGTTTCGCAGAGAGTTGTCGGAAGGTGATAGATAAGTCTTGCGATACCGAGGTTGTCGTAGGAAACGATATTCTTGTCGGTATCGAAAACCTTTCCGACTTCAAGAGCGGTCTGCGCTTCCTTGAACGAGCGAGCCAAATCCTTCACTCCGATAACGGGAGTACCGATACCGATGTTTACCTTTGTGAAGAACTCGCTCGAAAGCGTATCGGAAATGCTTCTCGCAAGCTTTTCGAGGTCCTTGACATCGATGTTGTTCTTGACTTCCTTTACAAGAACGATATCGGTTTCGGTGATGTTGAAAACGAAATCCTTGTTCTTGTCGGGGAAGAGGTTCTGGATAACGTCATAAGCGGAAACGTCGTTTGAAGCGATTACGCTGATAAGGAAAACAACTCGTCCGATATCTCCGTTGAAGTGAAGCTCTCTTGCCTTTAATGTAATATCTCCGGGGAGAACGTTGTCGAGGATTATGTTCTTTACGAAGTTGTTTCTGTCGTATTTCTCGTCATAGTACTGCTTGATACCGAGCAGCGAGATTGAGATAAGTCCCGCGAATTTTGCGGCCTGCTCGTCGGTCCCCTCGACAAATACCGCATAATCGGGCTTAACGTGAACGCCAAACGGCTTGTAGGTATAACCGTCGCGGATAAACACCTCGTGCGAGTCGGAAAGCTCGATTGAGAAGAAGTCGTTTCCGCCGCCGACTTTTGTTAAATCGGAGCAGGCGATAACCGTTCCGTTTTCGTCAATCACGCCGATTACTCTGTTTATCGCGTCCTTCATCTGATGAACAATTCCCTGAAAAAGCCTGTTTGACATCTTGATATACCTCTTTCTTTTTATGAACTGAAATTACCAGAGTTCCCCTTGATTATTCCCGAGGGGTAAAATTGCACAGTTTAAACCATTGATTTTTGTGCCTATCTCTATTGTACTAAAAAACTTCAAAAAAATCAAGTGTTTTTTAGGTAAAATGTAAAATTTCCTTGATTTTTTTGATTATTATTGAAAAAAGTGGAAAAAAGGTATATAATATACTTATATAATAGCGCCCAAAACGCTTTTTACAAAATTTACCAACAAAGAAAAGGAAGAAATCCAATGGAAAAGAAAAAGTATTATATAACAACCCCGATTTATTATCCGTCGGGCAACCCGCATATCGGACACTGCTATACAACGGTTGCGTGCGACACGATTGCTCGCTTCAAGCGTATGCAGGGTTTTGATGTGATGTTTCTCACGGGCACGGACGAGCACGGAATGAAAATTGAGCAGAAAGCAAAGGCTCTCGGAGTTACCCCGAAGGAATACGTTGACCCGATTGTTGAGAATTTCAAGAAGCTGTGGGACGTTATGGGCATAAGCAATGACCGTTTTGTCCGCACAACCGATGATTATCACGTTAAAACCGTGCAGACGATTTTCAAGAAGCTGTACGACAAGGGTTACATCTACAAGGGCGAGTACACGGGAAAATACTGCACGCCGTGCGAGAGCTTCTGGACGGAGAGCCAGCTTGACGAAAACGGCTGCTGTCCCGACTGCCACAGACCTGTTATTGACGCGCACGAGGAAGCGTATTTCCTCAAAATTTCGGACTTCGCGGACAAAATCGAGAAATTCCTCACCGAAACCGACTATCTCCGCCCGAAATCCCGCGTAAACGAAATGGTGAACAACTTCATCAAGCCGGGACTTGAAGACCTCTGCGTTTCGAGAACCTCTTTCACTTGGGGTGTTCCCGTTTCCTTTGATGAAAAGCATGTTGTTTACGTTTGGGTTGACGCGCTCGCAAACTATATCAGCGCGCTCGGCTATGAAAACGACGCTTACGACGATTTCAGCAAATTCTGGCCCGCGGATATGCATATGACGGCAAAGGAAATCGTGCGTTTCCACTCGATTGTTTGGATAATCATTCTGATGATGTTGGATTTGCCGCTGCCGAAGATGCTTTACGGTCACGGCTGGATTAACTTCAACGGACAGAAGATGTCAAAATCCATCGGCAACGTAATCGACCCGTTTGTTCTTGCCGAGAGATACGGCTCGGACGCTGTTCGTTATCAGATTATGCGCGATATGCCGTACGGCTCCGACTCGAATTTCTCGAACGAGATTATGATTACCCGCATTAATTCCGATTTGGCAAACGATTTCGGCAACCTTGTTTCAAGAACGGTTGCTATGGCTGATAAATATTTCGGCGGAACTCTCCCCGAAGAACGCGATTATGACCAGCTTGACGACGAGCTTGTGGAAATGGCTTCGGCACTTCGCGAAACCGTTACACCGATGATTGAAGAAGCAAGATTGTCAAACGCGCTCGAAGAGATTTTCAAGGTTGTTTCGCGCGCGAACAAGTATATCGACGAAACCGAGCCGTGGAAGCTCGGCAAGGACGAGGCAAGCAGACCGCGTCTGGCAAGCGTTTTGTACAACCTGCTTGAAACAATCAGAATTTGTTCGGGACTTCTGTTCCCGTTTATGCCTAAGACAATGCCGAAGGTTTGGGAGCAAATCGGCGCAAAACCCGAGGAAGTTGAGTATAATGTCTTGGGAGAATTCGGAAAACTCCCCGCAAACGTCACCGTTCATAAGGGCGAGGTTCTGTTCCCGAGAATTGATATCGAAAAGGAAATCGACGAGCTGAACGCGCTTCTTACTCCCGCGAAGACCATTCGTGAGGACGAGGATTTGGATAAGGCGAATGTAATCGGTATCGAGCAGTTTGCCGAGGTTAAGCTGAGAACGGGTGAAATCACCGCCTGCGAGAAAATGCCGAAAGCGAAAAAGCTGCTTAAACTCACGGTTGACGACGGCAGACAGGGCAGGCAGATTGTTTCGGGTATCGCGAAGTGGTACACTCCCGAGGAGCTTGTCGGAAAGAAGATTGTTTTCGTGGCAAATCTCGCTCCGAGAAAGCTTTGCGGTGAGGAGTCGCAGGGAATGATACTTGCGGCGGACTGCGGAAACGAGGATATAAAGGTGCTGTTTGTGGATAAGGATATTCCGAACGGAAGCCCCATAGGATAAAACACGTTTTGTAACTCTCAGGGAAGGGAGGTCGGCAGTAATATATGGATATATCAAGAATGGCGGACATACCTGCGGTCAATCAGACGAATTTGACGAAAACGTCCGAGCACCGCACGGAGATGAAAAACACAACGCTCACGACCGAGCACACGGACAGCTTTGTGAAAAGTCAGGCAGCGTTCACGCCCGCTTACACGAAACGTTCGGCGCAGAAGCAAAGCTCCGACAACAACCTCACGCAAAAGGAAAACGCAGGTGAAAAGGAGCTGGAGCGGATTGCCGAGGGCGAGAAAAAAGCTCCCGAGGAGCTTCTGACAAAGGGTGTAAGCCACATAATCAGAGCAATGTTCGTTAAGCAGGGTGAAGTTTTGTCGGGAAGCGTGCCGAGCGTCGGCGCGAAAATGTACGCGGAGGAGCTTCTGACGCAGCTTCGGCAGATGTACGGAAATTCCGCTGCCGAGGAAAATTCCCCCGAATACTGGCAGCCCGATGAAACGGCTTCGCGGCTGCTGATGTTCTTCGACTGCGTGAACATCGACAGCGAAAACAAGACAAATCTGCTGGAGCGTTCGTTTGTGAGCGCGTTCAACGACACGGAAAAGCTGTTTGGCGGACGCGGACGGCTGCCCTTGGAGAGCTATGAAACAAAGCAGCTTGTTATGGATAATTATTTTAATGGGATTGGGAAATAAGCAAAATGTTTTGTGTAGGTTCAAAGATAATTTTCGCTGACGGAAGGGTAGCGATTGCGCGAAACAGCGCGGATATCGTGAGAATTCTGTCGATGAATACAAGCGTCACATCGATTGAGTGCAAGGCTGACTCGCTCGCGATGAACGTTGATTTTTCCAACGGCACGATAAGCGGAATAGTCTGGAAAAACTCGGATTTGAGCGAAAAATTCACGCTTAAACCCGAAGGTCTGACATTTGACGACGTGATGAAGATTACCGCACATTTTATGGATACGGGTGAAAAATCCGCAGAATACGCGTGGGAAAAGGCATAAATATGGGGATATTTGATACGCACGCGCATTATCTGAAACGCGATTTCGGCGACGACCTTGAAAAGCTGCTCGGTGAGCTGCCGGAGAAAAACGTCGAGCGCGTGCTTGCTGTCGGCTGCGGATTGGACGAGTTTGAGGAAACGACGGCGCTTGTTGAAAGGCACGATTACATTTTCGGCGCGCTCGGAGTTCATCCGGAATTTGTTGACGATTTGCCCGAAAACTGGGAAAATACGCTGGAAATTGCTCTCAAAGCGAAAAAAATTGTGGCTTTGGGGGAGTTTGGGCTGGACTATCATTATGGCAGCGACAACAAATCAAAACAGCGCGAGGTGTTCGCGAGGCAGCTGGAGCTTGCGAAAAAGCTGGATTTGCCCGTGATAATTCACTCGCGGGACGCCTGCGAGGATACAATGGAGCTGCTTCGGGAGTACAAGCCGCGCGGTGTTATGCACTGCTTTTCGTACAGCGCGGAAATCGCGAAAGAGGTCGTGAAGCTCGGAATGTACGTCGGCTTTACAGGTGTGCTCACGTTCAAAAACGCGAAGAAAGCGATTGCCGCCTGCGAGGCTGTGCCGATTGAGCGGCTGCTGCTGGAAACCGACTGCCCGTATATGGCGCCCGAGCCGTTTCGCGGAAAGCGCTGCGACAGCTCTATGATTGCGTTTACGGGAGCGAGAATGGCTGAAATCAAAGGCGTATCGGCTGACGAGATGATTGAAATTGCAAACAAAAACGGCAGGAGGCTGTTTTTGGTGAAGAGTGAGATTGCGGTAAGGATTGCGGAAGAAAGCGACTTGTCGGCGGTTCTTGCGATAAGAATGGAAATGCTTTCCGTGGTGAACGAGGGCAAGACCTTTGACGAGGATTTCCGAGAACGCTCGCGCGAATATTTCACAAACGGCGCTCAAACCACGGTTCTTGCTTTTGACGGGGAAAACGCGGTCGGCTGCGCGACGATTTGCTATGTTGATGTAATGCCGACTTATTCTCACCCGACGGGAAAACGCGCGCACGTTATGAATGTGTATGTGCGCGATGATTATCGCAGACGAGGAATTGCGCGTGAAATGATGAAAAAGCTGCTTGACGAGGCGAGAAATCGCGGGGTTACGCAGATTACTCTTGACGCGACCGAAAGCGGCAGACCGCTTTATCAGTCGCTTGGATTTAACGGTTCCGAGGAATTTATGGAACTTATATTTTAACGGAGGAATTATGGACGACGGCTCTCGAAGTACGGGAAACATAGGGGAAGAAAAGGAACACAAGGCTGCAAAGGTTCTGTTGAAGCCGCTTTGCTGGCTGAACAAAAAGACAACGGGCTTTCTCAGACGGGCGCTCGGCGCGAATTACGCGGACGTGACCGAGGACGAGGTTATGGACTTGGTTGACGCGCTTGCAAAGGATGAGGAAGAGGGCGGAATTGAGGAAGACTCCGCTCAGATGATAAGCAACGTTTTCGAGTTTGCGGGGCTTACTGCGGGCGATGTTATGACGCACCGCACAAGCATTGTCGGCGTTGATATCAACACGATAACGCTGGACGATTTGATTTATCTCGCGCTGGATATGGGATTTTCGCGTATTCCCGTGTACGAGGACAGCGTTGACAAAATCATCGGTATAATCATCGTCAAGGACTTGCTCTGCCTTATCGGAAAGCCCGATTTGAGCGATTTCAACACGCGTGATTTCGTGCGCGATGTAAGTTTTATACCCGAGGCTTGCTCCTGCTCGGACACCTTCAAAACGCTCACGAAAATGAAAGCGGGAATGGCGGTTGTTGTCGATGAATACGGCGGCACTGCGGGAATTGTCACGCTTGAAGATATCATCGAGGCGGTTATGGGCAACATTCAGGACGAGTACGACGACGAGAAAGCCGAGATAACCCGTCTTGACGAGAACACCTACGAGGTGCTCGGTGACGCTGACCCCGATGATGTTTTCGCGCTGTTTGGAGTAACGCTTCCCGAGGACCACGAATACGAAACGATTGCGGGATTTGTGACGGACAAGCTCGGTTACATTCCCGAGGGCGCGGACATTATGCCGCCTGCCGTTGAATACGAGGGTGTGAAGCTGGTCGTGACAATGGTTGAGGACAGAAACATTCTGAAAATCCGTGCGACAAAGCTCCCGCAGAGTGAAGAAGAGGAAGAATGAAGAAAAAAGAACTTGCCGCGGAGATTATCGAGCGGCTGAAAGCTGAATATCCAGAGGTAAAGTGCGCGCTCGTTTACGAAAAGCCGCACGAGCTTCTGATTGCAACGAGATTGTCCGCGCAGTGTACAGACAAGCGCGTAAATCTAGTAACTCCCGCGCTTTTTGAACGTTTCCCGACAATCGAGGCTTTCGCGGACGCGGAGGTTTCCGAGGTTGAGGGTTACATAAAGTCCTGCGGGCTGTTTCACACAAAGGCTCGGGATATCGTGGAGATGTGCAGGCAGCTTCGCGATATTTATGGGAGCGTTGTCCCCGACAGTATCGAGGAGCTTGTGAAACTTGCGGGTGTTGGGCGAAAAACGGCAAATCTGATTGTCGGCGACCTTTACGGAAAGCCCGCAATGGTCTGCGACACTCACGTTATCCGGCTTACAAACAGGCTCGGTCTTGCGAAAGGCACGGACGCTGTTCAAGTCGAAAAGCAGCTTCGTGCGATAATTCCCGCCGAGGAGGGCTTGAATTTCTGTCACCGTCTTGTCTGGCACGGCAGGGGAGTTTGCTCCGCGAGAGCTCCGAGGTGCGAGGAGTGCGCGCTGAAAGATATCTGCAAATATAACAAATCCCGCTGAGCAGGCTGGCGATAAAGCCCCATCTGCGTTGTCAGCGGCTCCACGGCAGGCGCAAAGCCTAGCCGTGGAGCCGCTTCCTAGCATCTGGAGCTTTCTCACCAGCCTTTGTTTTAAATATTATCAAAAAATCCCGCCAAGCGAAATCGGCGGGATTTTTGTGTTTGTAGAAATTCTGTTAAAACTCCGGCTTTTTCTCCTCGGTGTTGTCGATTTTCTTCGCGTTCAGAACAGCTATCGCAAGCAGGCACATAAGCGCGCTCACAAGCAGCGAAATCGCGATACCGACAGCAATGCTCGCCGTATAATCCGCGACAGGGAAGTCGGGCGAATAAAACAAGCCGCCCGAAACAAGCATTGAAAGCGTGAACGGGTTATAGTTTACAATGCCGAGGTTTTGGAGAACCGTGTCGATAATCGTCGTTCCGATGAATACAATCGCAGCCATAACAATGGGCTTTGAGGTGCAAATGCCGAGCGAGAGGTAAATCGACACGATGAAAAGAACGTATATTCCCGACATAAGACAGCCGAGCAGCAGGATATCAAAGCCGAATTTGTTGTTGGGGAAAAGCGCATTGCACATCACTCCGCAGAGCAAGGAAGCAAGGAAAGTCACGACGAAAGCTGTCACGGGGTAGATGATGAACTTCGCGAGAACATATTGCTTGTTGTTCAGTCCCGAGCAAAGCGGGATAATCATCGCGCGCTTTTTCTGTTCACCGCCTGCCGCCGAGCCGATTATCAGCATTATGATAAGCGTCGTCATTGAGAAAACGCTTGTCATTGTGACCGAGAACATTATTCCCGCGTCAAAGTACATATCCGTCACATCTCCGAGCGACATTCCCCCGAGCAAGCCGTTTTCACCTGCGTCAAGCGACACCGAGCCGCTCATTTTCGTCATTTCGTTGAGGATAACTCCCGCGAATTTGAACATAAGCGGGTAAAAAATCACCACGGCAAATGCCGCGATAATAACTCCCGCAAAGCGGAAGGTTCTTGTGAAATGCGACCATTCCTTTTTCAGACTGTATTTAAGCTGCATTTAACCCGCCACCTTTCTGAAAACTTCTTCGAGAGTTGCCGTGCCGATTTTGAAGCTCTCGACCGTCATTTCCTGCTCCGCGAGAATTTTTACAAGTCTGCGGGCGGTTTCCTCGGCATTGTCCGAGCCGAAGCGGAAAAGTCCCGTTTTCTCGTCAAATTCGGCTCTCGCGAAGTCAATTCTGAGGAGCGAGAGCTTGTTTTCCTGCGTGAGATTTCTCACGGTGAGGTTGATGACATCTCCGCCGTGTTTTTTGAGGATATCCTTCAGATTACCCTCTTCTGCGAGCGTGCCGCCCGTCATAATTCCAATTCTGTTTGCTATTCTTTCAACATCGGACAAAATGTGCGTTGACAGGACAATCGTGCAGCCGAGCGATTTCAGGCGGTTGATGATATCGATAACTTCAAGTCTGCCCTGCGGGTCAAGCGCAGAGGTCGGCTCGTCAAACAGCAGCAAATCGGGCTTTCTGATGATAGCGGCACCCATACCGAGGCGCTGCGTCATACCGCGCGAAAAGCCCTTTGTGCGGCGGTCTGCGGCACTTGAAAGCCCAACGATTTCGAGCACCTCGGAAACACGGCTCTTGATATCGCCGTCAAAATCGTTGCACGCGGCAATATATTCGAGATATTCGCGCGCGGTCATATAGCCGAAAATCATAGGACTTTCGGGGAGATAGCCGATTTTGACGGGTTTTCCGTCACCGAGCTTGATTTCGCCGTCATCTTTTTCGATGATGTTTGCGATGATGTTCATTGTTGTGGTTTTTCCGCAGCCGTTTCTGCCGAGAAAACCATATATATCGCCGTCGTTGATGTTCATATCAAGACCGCGAAGCACGGAAAAATTGCCATAAGCCTTTTTCAGACCTCTGATTTGAACCATATTTTCACTCCCTTTATAGATTTATCCTATTATAGCACACAAATGTGAAAATTGTGTGAAAATTTCACACTTTACAAACGTGCAAAAATATGCTATACTTATTATAATAGATAGAAAAATGTCGAAAAGAGGGAAACAATGAAAAATTTTTACATATTCGATATGGACGGCACGCTTGCCGCTTCGATGAAATGCTGGCGGCGGGAGTGCGCTGCGGAAAAAGCGGACGATGACGAGGCTTGGGAGCGCGTTTTTCAGCGAATGAAAAAGCACTATGCCGAGGACATCGAGATAAAAGCGGGAGTTTTGGATTTTCTTCGCGCGGCAAAAGAGCGCAGTATAAAGATGTGCATAGCAAGCGCAACGCGTCGGGATATTGCCGAGCCGTTTCTCGTGAAAACGGGGATTATGGACTTTATGGAGTTTTACATCGACTGCATAGAAATCGGCGCGTACAAGGACAAGCCCGATGTTTTTCTGCTTGCAGCAAAGCGGCTTGGCGCGGAAATCTCGGAATGTGTGGTTTTTGAAGATGTTCCTCACGCTGTTGCTACGGCAAAGGACGCGGGATTTTACGTTGTCGGAGTGTACGATGAAATCACCGTGAACGACGGAAATATCAAGCCTTACGTTGACGAGTATGTTGAGGATTGGCGGAAATTCAAAATCAAGGCATAACAAAAAGCGCGGACTGAAAAATCCGCGCTCTTTTTATTGAATTGCGATTATACGATACCGCCCTTGCTTATGTAAACAGGGAAATCGGGTGAACCGGTGATTGTGCGGTTCTTGGAGATTGTCACGTCCTTATCGGTAATTGCGTTGATAAGTGCGGATTTCTCCTCGATAACAGCGTCCTGCATAACGATACTGTTCTTTACAACAGCACCCTTGCCGACCTTAACGCCGCGGAAAAGCACGCTGTTTTCAACGGTACCCTCGATAATGCAGCCGTCCGCAATAAGAGAAGTCTTGACGTCGCAGTCAATTCCGTATTTTGCGGGAGCGACATCGCGAACCTTTGTGTAAATCGGGGTTTCGAGCGAGAAGACTTCCTTGCAAATCTGACGGTTCATCATATCCATAGTTGCCTTGTAGTAGGTCTTCATTGAGTCGATGATTTCGTAGTACTTCTCGTACTTGTAGCCGAGAACCTTGTAGTCGTGGAGCTTGTGCTGGAGAATATCGGTTTCAAAGCTGTAAAGGCTGCGGCACTCACTCTCGCGGATAAGGTCCTGAAGGAACTGGCGCTTCATAACGTAAACGTTGAGCGCAACGTTCATTTCACCGCTCATTGCAGGTCTTGCGAGAACGTCGTAAACAACGTTGTTGTCGTCAACGCACAGAACCGTCTGAGCCATAGCTCTCTCGGTCGGGTAAACACCGCGTCCGTAAACGCAGGTGATATCAGCCTCGCTCTTTTCGTGGAACTCAACAATCGGCTTCAAATCCATATTTGCGATGATGTTGCTGTCTGACATAATCACATACTCAGCAGCGCTCTCATCGATGAACTCATAAGCTCCCGCAAGAGCTTCAAGTCTGCCGCGGTAAATTCCGCTTCCTTCTCTGCCGTAGGGCGGGAGAATATGCAGACCGCCGGTCTTTCTTGCCAAATCCCACTCAGAGCCCATTCCGAGGTGGTTCATCAGGGAGTAGTAATTCTGCTTTGTGATAATTCCGACCTGAGTAATTCCCGAATTAACCATACTCGAAAGCGGGAAATCGACAAGACGGTATTTGCTTCCGAACGGAACGCTTGCCATTGCTCTCGCTTTTGTAAGCTCGGGAAGGGTCTGTTCGTGCATATTAGCGAAAATCAAGCCTAAAACATTAGCCATACTAGCCATATCAAAAACATCCTTTCCTTCAATTAAATATCTTTAGAAATCATAGCCTTGGGGGGAGCGACAGCCTTGTCGGATACGTTTACGTTGTGACCGATAACGGCAACACCCCACTGGTCCTTGTCCTCGATAAGCTCGGGACGTTCACCGATGTGTGCGCCCTCACCGATTACGCAGTTTTCACCAACGATAGCGTATTCGATAACCGCGCCCTTCTTGATAACGGAGTTCGGCATAACGATACTGTCGCGGACGATTGCGCCTTCTTCAACGGTAACGCCTGCGAAAAGAACCGAGAAGTCAATCATACCGTTAATCTCGCAGCCCTCGGCAATCATTGAGTTTTCAATATGGCTCTGCGCGCCCGCATAGTGCGGCGGCATAACAGGGTTTCTGGAGTAAATCTTCCAGCTGTCGTCGAGCAAATCAAGCGGAACATTCGGGTCAAGAACGTCCATATTTGCTTCCCACAAGCTGTCGATTGTACCAACGTCCTTCCAATAGCCGTCGAAGTGGTAAGCAACCATCTTCTCGTTGTTGTCGAGCATTGCGGGAATGATGTTCTTGCCGAAGTCCTTGGTTGCGCCCTCGTCCTGCTCGTTTTCGATAAGGTACTTGCGAAGCTTTGCCCAGGTGAACACATAAATACCCATAGAAGCGAGGTTTGACTTAGGCTCTTTCGGCTTCTCGGCAAATTCTGTGATAAGTCCCTGCTCGTTTGCGGTCATAATACCGAAACGCGGCGCTTCTTCCCACGGCACTTCAAGAACCGCGATTGTCGCGTCTGCCTTGTGCTGCTTGTGGAAGTCAACCATCTTCGAGTAATCCATCTTGTAGATGTGGTCTCCCGAGAGGATTACGACATATTCGGGATTATAGCGGTCAACAAAGCCGATATTCTGATAAATCGCGTTTGCCGTACCGGAGTACCAAGCCTTGCCTGCTGCGGTTTCATAGGGCGGGAGAACGTGTACGCCTCCGTGAGCGCGGTCAAGACCCCAAGGCTGACCGTTGCCTATGTACTCGTTCAGAACGAGCGGCTGATACTGCGTGAGAACGCCTACGGTATCGATACCGGAGTTGACGCAGTTTGACAGCGGGAAGTCGATAATTCTGTATTTTCCGCCATAGGGAACGGCAGGCTTTGCCATATCCTGAGTAAGCGCGTAAAGACGGCTGCCCTGTCCGCCTGCGAGCAGCATAGCGACGCACTCTTTTTTAATGTGGTTCATAACTTTCCTCCTGTTATTTATCGTTTTCCTTTTGGGATTTATTGTTTTTTACAACGGTTTTGTCCGCTGTTTTGTCAACTTTTGCCTTGGTTTTTTCAGCCTTATCCTCAGCCTCGGGCTTGTCGTCCTCGGGAAGACGTATATTCTTCGGAACGAAATACATCACGGACATCGGCGGGATATCGAGCGAAATCCTGTACTGTTCGTCGTGCATAGGCTCGTTCTTTGCGGTAACGGTACCGTTTGTAATGCCGCTTCCGCCGAATTTCACGTCATCGGAGTTGAAGATTTCCTCGTAGTCCGCGTAATACGGAACGCCGATTTCATAGATTTCGTGACGAACGGGCTGGAAGTTGCACACAACGATAACCTCGTCCTTTTTGCGGGAAATACGTCTGAATGCGATAACGCTGTTTGAGTTGTCCTCCGCGGAAATCCAGTGGAAGCCCTCCCAGCTTGTGTCGCACTCCCAGAGCGCGGGTGTTTCCTTGTACAGCTTGTTGATAGCCTTGACGTAGTTGTGATACTGATGATGCGGGTCGAATTCGAGAACCTCCCAGTCAAGCTGCGACTGGAAATTCCACTCCTTGTACTGCGCGAATTCCTGTCCCATAAACATCAGCTTTTTGCCGGGGTGAGCCATCATATAGCCGAGGAACGTTCTCATCGAGTGGAAACGGTATTCGCGCGGACCGCCCATTTTGTCGAGCATTGAGCACTTCCCGTAAACAACCTCGTCGTGGCTTATCGGGAGCACGAAATTCTCCGAGAACGCGTAGTAGAACGAGAAAGTTACGAGATTGTGGTTATACGGTCTGCCGAGCGGGTCCATACTCATATATCTGAGCATATCGTTCATCCAGCCCATATTCCACTTGAAGTTGAAGCCGAGGCCGCCGATATCAGCGGGCTTTGTAACCATCGGCCAAGCCGTGGACTCTTCGGCAATCATAAGTATATTCGGGTGTTCTCTGAAAACGGCTGCGTTGAGCTTTTGCAGGAACGCAACAGCTTCGAGATTTTCTTTTCCGCCCCTGCTGTTGGGACGCCATTCACCGTCGCGTCTGTCATAGTCGAGATAGAGCATAGAAGCTACTGCGTCAACTCTCAGACCGTCAACGTGATATTTTTCAATCCAGTAATTAGCATTTGAAACGAGGAACGACTGTACCTCGGGCTTGCCCCAGTCGAAGATATGCGTACCCCAGGACTTGTGCTCGCGTTTGAGCGGGTCGGAGTACTCATAGCAGCTCTCGCCGTCCCATTCGTACAGACCTGCTGCGTCCTTCGGGAAATGCGCGGGAACCCAGTCCACGATAACACCTATACCTGCCTTATGGCACTCGTTTACGAAATCCATAAAGTCGTGCGGAGTACCGAAGCGGGAAGTCGGCGCATAGTAGCCGATTTGCTGATAACCCCACGAGCCGTCAAACGGATACTCACCGATAGGCATAAGCTCAACGTGAGTATAACCCATTTCCTTGACGTAAGGAATGAGCTCCTTTGCGATTTCGCGGTAGCTGAGATAATTCTCGCCGTCTTTTTTCCACGAACCGATATTAACCTCATAGATATTTATTGGGCTATCGTAGACGTTTGTTTTTGCAAGCTTATCGAAATAAGGCTTGTCGCCCCAGTTAAAGCCGTCGATATCGAAGAACTTGGAAGCGGTGTTCGGACGAAGCTCCATATGTGTTCCGTAAGGGTCGGCTTTGAGTTTGATAAGCCCGTCGGGAGCCTCTACGCTGAACTTATAGTTGTCGAACTGCTTTATACCTTCGATGAACAGCTCCCAGATACCGCCGTCGTTGATTTTATTCATATAGTTGCGGGTTCTGTCCCAGTGGTTGAAATCACCGACAACGCAAACGGACTTTGCGTGCGGAGCCCAGCACCTGAAAACGACGCCTGTTTTGCCGTCCTTTTTCATCTTAT
The DNA here is from genome assembly GCA_017847835.1 of Oscillospiraceae bacterium. Lineage (GTDB taxonomy): Bacteria > Bacillota > Clostridia > Oscillospirales > Ruminococcaceae > CAG-115. The sequence goes on along the minus strand of JAGASH010000006.1, from coordinate 17,174 downwards.
GAGAGCCGAAAAACTCGTATGAATGAGAATTTTCCCCCTTGAAAAACAAATGCAGCGGAACCTGATATTCCTCGGGAACCGTTATTGCCATTAAAAAAACCTCCCTTAATCTTGCTGCCTTTATGTTTTGGCGCAAGTTGTCTTTGAGGTGAAATTGTGAGCAATATTGTGTATTTGCCCAAAAAACCCCTTTTTTACTATTCTTATTCTAGCACATTTGAGAGTTTTTTTCAAGTGCTTTGTGAATATTCTATGATTTTTTACATTTCATACTGTTGATTTTGTGCACTTTTACAATGGTTTTACAAATTCTTTGTGAAAACGTTTACATTGGCTGTTTTTATTCATTTTTTTGGCAGAATTTTTACATAATATTCACTCAATTTCGTAAAAATCCCGATTTGGTTTTGGGCGAAAATACGCGGGTTCATTCACACTCTCCCATCGCGCGTGAATGAACCCGCTCTGTTAAGATTAGGTTGATAAATGGGGTTTGCGATTTTTTTTGACATTGCGTCAAAAAAATTGGCAATGGTTGCGAACGTGGATTTCAAGTCGGTTTTGTAGACTGTTGGTTTGAGATAATTCATTTTTATGATTTTGACGGCTTCGCCGCGAGTAGCGGCACTTCGTGCCGAGTGCCTTCGGCGACTTAAAACCTTTTTCTGAAGAAAAAGGTTTTAAGAATTCCAAAAAGACTTTTTCGCTTCGCGTGCCCGATTACGGCTTTGCTAGATGTGTGCGTTACCTTGCCATTGCCACCGCTACCACGCTTATATCGTCCCTTGCACCGTTTTCCGCAGACCTCGCCGCTTTCGCAATCCTTTCCGACAACTCCTCCGGCGCGCTCTCTTTCGACAACTCCCGCGACAGCCACTCCTCGTCAATCACCGCCCCGTCCGTTGCCATTACAATCACATCTCCCGCGCTCACCTTAAACCTCTGCGCAGGCACCGACATTCTTCCTCCGCTCCCCGCAGGCGGTGACGAAATCGCCGCCCTTATCAGCTTGTTTGCCGACTTGATATACGTCGTCGCTGCACCCGCTTTATACACCGCGCATTCTCCGTTTTCCAGATTGATTTTGCAGATATCCATTGTCGCGAAACTCTCGTCTGCGCTCTTTACAAGCAACGTCGTGTTCACCGTTTCAAGCGCCGACGGAAGCGGAATTCCCGCCTTAATCAGCTTTGACAGCACCGAGCACGCAATCGACGAGTCAACCCTCGCGCGGCTTCCCGTGCCCATTCCGTCCGACAGCACTATATACAGCGCGCCCTCTGCGTCCGTGAAACTCTCGCAGCAATCCCCGCAAACCTTGTTTTGTCCCTGCGGCAGCTGATAACTCCCGATTTTCGCTGAAAGCGGCTGAACCTCGCTTGTCGTTATCCGATAACGTCCGCTGCTTCCCGAAATTTCGGGCACTTCCAGCTCTCGTCCGAGCGTTTTCCCGAGCGCTGTCCCGAGATAATCCCGTTCAACCTTCGGCTGAGTTGCCCCATAAGCCTCAATTCTGATTTTCCCGCGTCTGTCCTTTGTGATGAAAGCCTGCGGGAACTCAACCCCACATTCCGAAAGCTTTTTCTCAACGCGTTTTTCGGCAACGCGGCTTTTCCCGAACGCTCTTTGTTCAAGTCCCGAGCGACTGATTTCGCGCAGAATTTCTTCCGTTGCCGAAAGCCTGTCCGTGTAAATTCTCCGAAGCTCGCGAATTCTTCTTTCATCGGACATTGCTGAGATATATCGGGAATACTCGGCGGAAATTGCTTTTGCCACTCCTGCAGGATTTACGCATTCCTCGGCACATTCGGGAGAAAGCGAATATTCGGTAAGCTCAAATCCCGTCCGAAGCTGCATTACAAGTCGCGAAAACTCCTTGCGGAACAGCTCATAGTTCCGTCCCCAGCAAACCATACTTTTCGGACAGGAACGGCACACCTTATCTGCGGCACGCTCGCTTATTTCCTCGATGTTGAAGCTGTACTTCCTGTCGAGAGCCTCTGCTGCCGCTGTTATTCCCGCTCCGACGCCTTCGAGAGCGTCCGCCGCGAAATTCAGCCGTTCTCTTATGATAAGCGAAACCGCGCTGTCCGAAAAATCATTTTCGGCGGTTTTCACCTTATCGAGAGGCACAACCGCGTAAATCAGCGCAGCCGCTGCGGTTTCCGTCAGAATTCTCCAGGAGCCCTCGTCAATCCGTGAAACTAGAGTTCCTGCCGCCGTAAGGAACACAAATCCTATTGCCCGAGTGATTTTTCCGCGTCTTGAAAACGCGCAGCTTGCCGCTGCGGAAAAAGCCATACAAGCTCCCGCCGAACCCATTTCGGGATTAGCCGCGCAAAGCCCGAAAACTGCGGGAAGTCCAATTGCTGCGCTCCACACAAGCCCTTTTCGTTCGGTCACGCAAAGCAGCGCTGCCGCCATAATCAGCCGTCCTATATTTATATATGTATAGTCAAGCTGACCGAGCGAGAAAAACGCAAGAGCCGAGATTATCACGACAAGCGCTCTGTCGCGGGAGTCCGAAAGCGTAATTCCGCGCTCTGTCACCGAGGCTTCGAGAAGGCTCACGCAAAGCGCAAACGCTCCCGCCGTGAGCGAAGAAATCACCAGAACAAGCAGCTCCGATGTGCTTTGCGCTTCGGCTATCCGCGAGAAAAATCCCGCAAGTATCGCCGAGAAAAACGCGATTACCGCGCGGATTTTCGGTTTTCCGAAATCGGGAATTACTTTCGCTGCCATTGCGATAATCAGCGCGGCAAGCCCGATAAACGCGTCGGGAAATCCGTGAAGAAGCGTGCCCGCTGTCGCTCCGAAAAGCGCGCTGACCGAGCGTTTTCGGGAAAGTCCCGCGATAAGCGCAAACGACGCGGGAGCTGCTGAAAGCGCCGACGAGCCGAGCTCCATTAAAAAACCTGCGGCTGCCCAAACAAGGTCTTTTTTCACAAATTCCCGCCAGTTAAAAGCCGACGTTTGCCGAGAAAATTCGGCTGCCTTTTCGTTCATTTCGATTACCCCCATTTTGTTTTCCCCAATTTTTTCCGCAAAACCTAACTTTTTCTCGGGTTTTGCTTTCTTGTTACTCAATAATAGCACAAAAAAGCTGAAAAAACCGTCGCAAGTAGTTGGAATATTTTGGAAATTTATGATTTTTTCAGAGGATTTCTCAGTTATGTTTGACAAATCGGCATATTTGTGTTACAATATAAAAGAATAATATCGGAAAATTTCCGAGTAGGAGGAATATTTAAATGAATGTTAATTTTGAAATGGCTCTTCAGTATATCAATCTCGGTTCCTATGAAAAAGCCGAAAAAGAGCTCAGAACCGCGATTGACGCCGAAACCGAAAAGGGGAATTTGTCGGTTGCCGCGGAATATCGCTGCGTACTCGGAGAGCTTCTCGTAAATATCGGAAGAAAGAGAGACGCAAACAAAGAGCTGAAGCAGGTCGTTCAGTATTGCAAGGAAACGGGCAATCTGAAAAAGCAGCTTGAAATCGCAGAGGAATTGCTGAAGCCGAGAAAGTAATCCGGCGGCATTTGAGAGAGGATTTGACATTATGGAAAATCGCGTTGACAAGATAAACTATTACCTCGATATTGCACAGACTGTTGCCGAACGCGGAACTTGTCTGCGGAGAAATTTCGGCGCAATTATCGTCAAAAACGACGGAATTATCGCGACAGGCTACAACGGCGCTCCCAGAGGCAGAAAAAACTGCTCGGACGTGGGAAGCTGCACCCGCGAACGGCTCAATATCCCTCACGGACAGCGCTATGAGCTTTGCCGTTCGGTTCACGCAGAGGCAAACTGCATTATCTCCGCGCAGCGCACAGATATGCTCGGTTCAACGCTTTACCTTGCGTGTCTTGACGCGCAGACGGGTGAACTCTCGGGCAATGTCGAGCCTTGTTCGATGTGCAAAAGGCTGATTATCAACGCGGGAATTGACAAGGTTATCGTTCGCACTTCTCCCAATTCTCACAAGGAATTTACCGTGAGCAGCTGGGTTTACAACGACGACAGCCTTGAAGGAACGGACGGTTATTGAGCTGATGGAACTTACGGATATCGGCGTTATTAAGGATTTGTTTTCGCGGCACGGCTTTTCGTTCTCGAAAACGCTCGGGCAGAATTTCCTTATAAATCCGAGCGCCTGCCCGAAAATTGCCGAAATGGGCGGCTGCGGAGAAAACGTCTGCGCAATCGAAATCGGTACGGGCGTAGGCGTGCTCACAAAGGAGCTTGCAAAGCGCTGCGACAAGGTTGTTGCGGTGGAGCTTGACGAGCGGCTGAAACCCGTTTTAGAGGAAACTCTCGCGGAGTTTGATAACGTGGAAGTGATTTTCGCGGACGTTATGCAGACCGATTTGCGCAAAATCATCGAGGAAAAATTCGGAGGAAAAGAAACGGTTGTCTGTGCGAATTTGCCGTATTATATCACTTCTCCGGTGATTATGAAAATTCTTGAGGAGCGGCTTCCGATAAAAGCGCTCACGGTTATGGTGCAGAAAGAGGCTGCGGACAGGATTTGCGCGAAGCCCGCGACAAGGGAAAGCGGCGCGATTTCCTATGCGGTGAGTTGGTACAGCGCGCCGAAAATTCTCTTTCGCGTCAACAGAGGCAGCTTTATGCCCTCTCCGAATGTTGACAGCGCGGTTATACGGCTTGACGTGAAGCCCGAGAGCGCTCTTCCCGCCGACGAGGAAAAGCGTATGTTCAGGATAATCAAGGCGGGCTTTTCTCAGCGCAGAAAGCAGCTTGCAAATCCTCTTTCGGGTGCGTTCGGTCTTGACAAGGCAGCGCTCTGCGGGATTTTTGAAAATCTGGGTATCAAGCCGACTGCTCGCGCCGAGGAGCTTTCGCTTGAAGATTATGCGAGGCTTGCAAAACTGCTTAAATAAAAGAAAAGGGCTGCCCGAAGGCAGCCTTAGTTGTTATTTGATTTAACTCTTGATTTCAAATGAATTTGTCGGGCTTTCGTGCGGTTTGCGGAAGTTTCCGACCGGCTCAACTCCGAGCACATACCAATCCATTGAGTAAATCTGATTTTCGGTCATTGTTTCATTTTGCATATAGCGGACGTTTCCGAGCGTGTCCTTAATCTCGCCGCTGAAAATTCTCGCTTTTCCCGATGTGAGAAGCGGTACAATCTCGTCGATGATATCCTGCGTTCTCTTGTCGGCATTCGATGTTGCCTCGGAGATGTTTATGATACCGTTTGCCATCGAGCCCTTGTAAACTCCCGGCTCCCAGGTATCCATTTTCAGCTGCTTGAACTGCGAAACAAACAAGCTGTCGCGTTTCGCGTAATAGTACATCAGCATATTTTTATAGTTTTCCTCGGAGCCGCTGTAATCGAGGTTTCCGATGAATTTAACGCCCTTTTGCTCGCAGTATTCCGCGGTGTACGGCGACTCGGTGTAGCTTATAATCACATCGCAGCCCGCCGCGAGAAGCGCGTCAACCGCCTGCTTGATTTCGTTGTTTTCGGTAGCTCCCGCAACGCAGAGCGAGCCGTTTGCGAAAACCATTCTCACACCCATTGCCGCCGCGTTTGTTGTAGCGTAGGTGTAGAGCAGCTCGGGGTCCGCGACAAGTCCGACCTTCTGCGTTTTTGAGTTATAAGCCGCGGCAATTCCCGCAACATAAGCGCCCTGATAAGCGGTTTCGGTGTAGCTGAAAACATTTGCCGTGCCAATAGCATTCGCGCCGTAGTTTATGAATTTCACATTCATATACCTGCCGGAAATCGCTCCGAGAACGTTTGTAAACGTGGGAGAGCACGAAACTATCTCCGTGCAGCCATCAGAAACAAGCGCTTTGACTGCGCTCTCGAAATCCTGCACCGACACGTCCTCTATGTAAACCGTTTCCACATCGCAGCGTCTTGCGGCTTTCTGGCGCTGGGTGTTGAACTGTCCCGTAATGCCGCCGTTTTCCGCCTTATCGTGGAAAATATATCCGACCTTGACGTGGATGGCTTCTTCCTCGGAATAGCTGCTGTCGGACGAGGACTCTTCCGGCGTTTCGGCACTGCACCCCGCAAGTCCTATCGTAACGCACAAGGCAAGCGCTGCCGCTATGCCCTTGAGCAATTTTGATATCATTGATATAACCTCCTGTTGTATCGATAGGTGAAATTACTTCTTGTAATAATTTTTGACATTTTTTGTGTTCTCTTGAACCATTATACCATATTTTCAAAAAAAAATCATCACTTTTTTTAAATATTTATAAGTTTATCTTTATTTTTTTTTAAAAATGTGTTATAATGAAGTGAATATAATTTTTAAAGCCCTTAGCGAAAGGAAATTTTTATGAAATTTACCAGATTATTCCGTTCAGCTGCTGCGATTGTCCTTTCGGCAACGCTCTGCGGCTGCTCAATCAAATTCGGCACAAACATCAAGCCCGACAACAATCATTATGTTGCAAAACCCTCGGACAGCACGCTTGTCGATGAACTCGGAATTACCTATGCCGAGTTTATGAACGACTATACCTATTACCTCAATCTTCTTGAAATAACCGACGATACTCAGGATAGCGTTTCGGATATCTGCAAGAGCTATCGTGAGGAGATAATCAAGACGCTTATCCTTGAAAAGATTTGCACGGTTAAGGCTGAGGAATACGGAATTTCCGGCCTCACCGAGGAAGAAGAAAACCAAGTCAAGATTGCAGCCGACAGTATAATTAACCAGAGAATAAGCTTCTATGCGGAGTATGCCGATTACGGAAGCGTTGACCCGTCTGCGCTCACCGAAGAAGAAAAGAAAAAACGCGGCGGAGAAGAGCTTGACAAGGAGCTTGCAAAATACGGCTTCACGCGCGACGACTATTACACGAAGCAGAGAAAATATATGCTGAGCTATAAGCTTATGCAGGCAGTCGGAGAAGAAATCGACCGCTCGGAAGCCGAGAAAATTTTCGATGACTATGCGAAAGTTGCAAAGGAAACCTATGAAAGCAGCATTTCCGATTACGAGCAGAGCGGAATTTCACAGTATTATATTCCCGAGGGCTCGCGTTATATAAAGCATATTCTGATTTCGTTCAGCGATGACGATGTGACTGCGCTTCAGACAATGCGTCTGACCGGCGATGACGAGGGCGCAGATAATCTCCGTGCGGAAAAAGCGGAGGCTCTTGATGAAAAGGTGAACGAGGTTATCGGCAAGCTTGACGCGGGAGAAAACTGGGACGCTGTTTCAAACGCCTATTCCGCAGACGCTTCGGCAAGTGCGTCTTATCCTGACGGCTATCTTGTTATTCCTAACGGTACGATGTATATGAAGGAATTTCAGGAGGCTGCGTTTGTGCCCGAAAAAGTCGGTGACAGAACAACCTGCGTAACCGATTACGGCGTGCATATTATGATTTACGCGTCAGAAGCAAAGGTGAAGGACAGCGAAAGACAAAGCATTGTCAATAATATCTACAACAGTCTTGTAAAACAGGAATTTGTTGACAGGACAACCGAGTGGATAGAGGAATACGGCTTTTACGACAATATGGATTATGAGCTTCTCGGGATAGACCCGCCCGAGGACGAACAAACCTCGCAGTAATCAGAATTTCAAAGAGAATGGAGATTGATGATGAACACACCGATTTGTAATTTCCTTGAAAAATACGCAAATGAAAACCGTCTGAGGCTTCATATGCCGGGTCATAACGGCGAAGTGCCGCACGACATCACCGAAATTTTCGGCGCGGACGAGCTGTATTCCTCGGATATTTCGGGAGGAATTATCGGAACAAGCGAGGAAATTGCCGCGGAGCTTTTCGGCGCAAAGAAAACCTGCTATTCCTGCGGGGGAAGCACGCTTGCAATTCAGGCTGCTCTTGCGCTTCTGAAAGCAAAGGGCTGCCGGAGAATTGCTGCGTCGCGCTATTCGCACAGGTCGCTTGTTTCGGCGGCGGCTCTCCTGAGAATGGATATAAAGTGGCTTTACCCGAACGAATATATGAGCGCGGACGTTGCCTATAACTCCGAAACGCTTTCGGGTGTGGACGCTGTATTTATCACGAATATCGACTATTTCGGCGGAACTTGGAAATTTGTTAAGCCGAATTTGCCCGTGGTTATCGACAACGCTCACGGCTCTTATCTCAAATTCCTTGACAAGCGCAGATTTGGTACGGAATATGTTCACCCGTTGGAGCTCGGATATCCGATGATGGTTGCCGAGTCCGCGCACAAAACGCTTCCCGTAATCACGGGCGGCGCATATCTTCATTTTGCCGACGGTGCAGACGGAGCGCGCGCAAAGGAAATGATGGCGATGTTCGGTTCATCGAGCCCGTCTTATCTTATCCTCGAAAGCCTTGACAGGTTCAACGGGCTGATTTCCCGAAACTCTCAGCTTGTAAACAATGCCTGCGAAGCGGTCCTTGAACTGAAAGAGCGCCTGACAAGCGTGGGAATTCCGCTTAAAAAGAGCGACCCGCTTCGCGTCACGATAAATGCGCGCGAGTGCGGACTCAGCGGCTATGAATACGCGAGAGGACTCCGCTCAAACGGCGTTGAATGTGAGATGGCTGATGAAAACTATGTTGTGATGATGTTCTCGGCGCTCACGACAATCGAGGACTGCGAGCGCGCAGAAATGGCTTCAATGCTTGTTACAATGGGAGCGCCCAAGCCGCTTGTTACATATCCGAAAATCATACCTAAGGCAGAAATGCCTGTATATGAGGCTATGTTCAAGCCGCAGCGGGTTGTATCAATCGAAAACGCGGACGGCGAGGTCTGCGCGGGACTGAAATGTCCCTGCCCGCCCGGAGTACCGCTTGTTATGCCGGGAGAGGTTATCGACAGGGAGGTTATTGACGCGCTGAAGGTTTACGGCGTGAAAACCGTTCCCATTATCGCAAAATCTTCAATTGAAGGCTGAGTTTTGAGGTGAACGGAATAAGCCGCGCCGTGCAGGTTTTGTGCTCGTATAGTTTTACAGAAACGCTGCACAAGCCCGAAAGCTGCTGAAAAACGCTTTGACGGAAGACCGTCCCGCTTGCAAGACCTGCCGGAAAGAACGCGGAATACAGCGCAGTGCCTTTGCGGGTTGAAATCATCAGAAAGTCGTCGGAAAACGAGCTTTCTGCGTTTTTCATAAACAGGAAAAACAGCCCGAAAAGATAAGCCGAGATGATAATTCCCGCCGTGAGCAGGGTTCGCGTGATAAGCGCAGAGCCGTTGCCCGTGATAAACAAAAGCAAAAGCGCAGCCGAAAATCCGAAAAACGACCACATCGGCAAAGCGCAGTGCCCGAAAACAGCTCGGAGCGGGCTTTTTGCGGGAGTTTGCGAGCGGATTTTGATATCGAAGAACGAGCGCAGAATTTTTTCGCGGGCTTTCCCTCCTGCGCACGGAAAAATCATCACATCGCGAAAGTAAATCGGCGCGCGCTTTGTGACAAACGAAAAGAGCGTTTTTCGGGAAATCACAGCCGCGGTATTCGGGACGAGCAGGTTTTCATATAATGTTATCAGACCGCTTTTGACGTAAACCGAGCCGTTTTTTCGGCTCATCTCAAACCGCGACAGCGAGAGTATTTTCCGAATAAACGAGAAAATCCACGACAAAAGCGCGAAAACAGCCAGAAAAACCGCTGTTTTCGGGAACACGATGTGCGCGATTTCAAGAGCTTTTGCAAGGCTTTCGGCAGTCGTGAAAATCGCACGGATTATCCCGTCGAAATAGCTTCCGCCGAAGATTTTCGCGATTTTCCGAAGCGTAAAAGCGAAAACCGCAATTCCCGCGAGAGCGCGCGTGTCGATAAACGCGCCGAAAAGGATTTCGGGAAAACGCGGCTTTATTCCGATGTTTCGGGATTTCGGGAGAAAATCGGGAAATTCGCTCTCGGAAAGATAAAACACGGCTTTCCCGTTTTGCGTGAAAATCGTCACCTCTTTTCCGTGAAGCAAGCGCAAAAGCAGAGTACGGCGGGTCTGCACTCTCACGATATCGCGTCGGTTTATCAGCACGGTTTTGCGAAAAATCAGCCGTTTTTCGATGATTAACGGGCTGCCTTTTAATTCGAGTTTAACGAAGAAAATTCGCAGTATATAAAAAAGAATTACTTTCATAGGGGGTTCCTTTATGACCACAGGTTGCGTGATTTTAGCGGGCGGCGCGGGCAAGCGTATGAAGTCCGAGAAGCCTAAAGTGCTCTGCGAGCTGCTGAAAAAGCCTATGCTCGGGTGGGTGCTTGACGCGGCAGAGGATTTCGGGTTTGATAAAATCGGAGTTGTCACGGGTTACAAACGCGAGATGACCGAGGAATATATATCGCAGAATTATGACAAAATAAGTACATACTTTCAGGACGAGCAAAAGGGCACGGGTGACGCGGTTTCGCGCGCGGCTGAGCTGATAAAGAGCGTTGACAGGGTTTGCGTGCTTTGCGGTGACGCGCCGCTGATGAACGCCGAAACGCTCAAAAACGCGCTCACGCTCCACGAGAAAACAAACGCGGGTGTCACCATTATTTCAGCGGAGATTTCAAATCCGTTCGGCTACGGGAGAATTATCCGCGATAATTCGGGAAAGGTTGCCGCAATCCGCGAGCAAAAGGATTGTTCCCCCGAGGAAGCGGAAATATGCGAAATAAACGGCGGCGCTTATTGGTTCAATTCGGCTGAATTGCTCGAAGCGCTCCCGAAGCTCAACAACAAAAACGCAAGCGGCGAGTTTTATCTCACGGACTGCGTTGAAATTATCGGAAACGCTGCCGCTTATATCTGCGAGCAGCCCGAAACTATCGCGGGTGCAAATACCCGAAAAGACCTCTTTGAACTCAACAACACTGTTCGCGAGAAAATCCTGTATAAGCTGATGGACGAGGGAGTTTCGTTTATCACGCTCGACGGAATTATAATAGGCAAGGACGTGAAAATCGGCGCAGACACGCTGATTTTGCCGAATACAATCATCACGGGCAAAACCGTTATCGGCAAAAACTGCGAAATCGGCGCAAATTCTCACATCGAGGACTGCACAATCGGCGACAATGTTGTTCTCGACAACGTGAAAGCGGTTTCCTCGACAATCGAGGACGACGTAAAAATCGGTCCGTTTTCTCAGCTTCGTCCGGGGTGCGTCATCAAAAAGGGAGTTAAAATCGGAGATTTCGTTGAAATCAAGAACAGCAATATCGGTGAAAACACTGCGGTTGCTCACCTCACCTATCTCGGCGACAGCGACGTCGGACGCGGTGTAAACTTCGGCTGCGGGTGCGTTACGGCAAACTATGACGGAGTGAAAAAGCATCGCACGGAAATCGGCTCGCACGCTTTTATCGGCTGCAACACAAATTTGATTGCTCCCGTTAAAATCGGCGAAAACGCGGCAACGGGCGCGGGCTCGACTATTACGGTTGATGTTCCCGAAAATGCGCTTGCCGTTGAACGCGGAAAAGCGAAAATTTATGAAAACTGGCACGGAAATTTTGAACGAAAGAAAAAATAATATGACGCGCAAATGCCGCAGAAAGTTTTGCAGGGACGGATATTTGCCTTGACGAAAAGGGTGGTTTGAATGAAAGCGTTAGTCGTTGTAGATTATCAGGTGGATTTTGTAAACGGAGCTCTCGGCTTTGAGGGCGCAGAGCTGCTTGAACCTGTTATTGTCAGTAAGATTGAAAAAACTCGTGCTGAGGGCGGAAAGATTATCTTCACGCTTGACACGCATTATGATAATTACCTCGAAACCGCCGAGGGAAAAAAGCTTCCTGTGCCGCACTGCATCGACGGTACGGACGGGCATAGGCTTTTCGGAAAGGTCGCGGAGTGCGTTGACGCGCGCACGGATATCGTGATAAAAAAGCGCGCATTCGGCTCTACGGACTTAGCGGTTATTCTGAAAAAATTCGCGTTTGACGAGGTGGAGCTTTGCGGGTTGGTGACGGATATCTGCGTGGTTTCAAACGCGATTATCGCGAAAGCTTCGCTCCCCGAAGCGAAAATTGTGGTTGACAGCAATGCCTGCGGCTCCGGAAACAGACAGGCTCACGAAAACGCTCTCAGCGTTATGCGCGGGGTGCAGATTGATGTGATTTAAGAGGGAAAATATGATTACCGAACAAAACTGCACGATGTTGTGCGATTTTTACCAGCTCACAATGGGCAACGGTTATTTCAAATCAAAGCACAAGGACACTATCGCGTATTTCGACGTGTTTTTCAGACGCATCCCCGACAACGGCGGTTTCGCGGTCTGCGCGGGACTGGATCAGGTTATCGGGTATATCGAAAATCTGCATTTTGATGAAGATGATATCAAATTTCTTCGCAAAAAGGGAATTTTTGACGAGGAGTTTCTGGAGTATCTTCGCAATTTCAAATTCGAGGGCGATATCTTTGCGATACCCGAGGGCACTCCCGTTTTTCCATACGAGCCGCTGATTACGGTGCGCGCTCCCGCTATTCAGGCGCAGCTTATCGAAACAATGCTGCTTCTTCTCGTCAATCACCAGTCGCTGATTGCCACAAAGGCAAACAGGATTGTGCGTGCGGCAAAAGGTCGAGCGATTTCGGAGTTCGGTTCTCGGAGAGCGCAGGGCGCTTCGGGAGCTGTTCTCGGAGCGAGAGCGGCTTATATCGGAGGCTGCGGTGGAACTGCTTGTGTGCTCTCGGACAAGCTTTTCGGTGTTCCCGCGACGGGAACTATGGCGCACTCTTGGGTGCAGATGTTCGACACGGAGCTTGAAGCGTTCGAGGAGTACTGCCGCGTTTATCCCGACAGCACGACGCTGCTTGTCGACACCTACAACGTCCTCAAATCGGGCGTCCCGAACGCAATCAAAGCTTTCGACAACGTGCTGAAGCCGCTGGGGAAGCGTCCCGTGGGAATAAGGCTTGACTCCGGAGATATCGCGTATCTCTCGGTTGAAGCGAGGAAAATGCTGGACGAGGCGGGCTATCCCGACTGCAAAATTGTCGCGTCAAATTCGCTCGATGAGCACATCATCTCGGATTTGCTCAATCAAGGCGCGAAAATCGACCTTTTCGGCGTTGGAGAGCGGCTGATTACCGCTTCTTCGGAGCCGGTTTTCGGCGGGGTTTACAAGCTCTGCGCTGTCGAAGAAAACGGCGAAATCAAGCCGAAAATCAAGATAAGCGAGAACGTCGCGAAAATCACAAATCCGCATTTCAAGAAGCTATATCGCATTTTCGACAACAAAACGGGTAAAGCCGAAGCGGATTTGATTTGCGTGTTTGACGAGAAAATCGACGAGAGCAAGCCGCTGGAACTGTTCGACCCCGACTATACCTGGAAGCGCAAAACCTTCACTGATTTCACGGCGAAGGAGCTGCAGGTTCCCGTGTTTTTGAAGGGAAAGCGCGTGTACAATTCGCCCGATATCGGGAGTATCAAAAACTACTGCGCAGAGCAGCTCGCGACAATGTGGGACTCGGTTTTGCGGTTTGAAAATCCGCACAGATATTATGTCGATTTGTCGGAGAAGCTGTGGAATATAAAGCACGGTCTGCTGTCCGAAAAAGGAAAAATCCGATAGGGAGGTGAGTCCGCTTGACGCGGGAAAAATTTGAAGCGCTCTGCCGCGAATGCTGCCGTCAGAGCGGGCTTTCCGAGTGTCTTTTCGCCGACGCAGAGGTCGGGTTTATCGACACGTCAGCCGATTGCGACGGCTCTCGCGGAATTGCCTTTTCGAGGCGGAAAATGATGGTGAATTTTGACGGCACCGTCAAAAATGTAGCTTACTGCAAAATACGTTCCGTTCAGATTATCAGCAGCATGGAGGACGCTTTTGCCGACGAGCTTGATATTTCTGGCGAACATTCTCACCTGCGGATTTCCGACTACTCAATCGACAAGCACAAGCTCAAACAAATCATCGACGGGCTTTGCGAGGGAATTGAGGAAAAAACAGCGGAAACTGCCGTCGAAAGTCACGAGGAAAAAGCGGCTGTGACGGTTAAAGTCAAGCTCGCTCAGAGCGCTGCTGAAAAGGTTCCGGAAACGGCTGAAAAAGCCGCCGAAGAACTGCCCGAAACTTTTGACGAGCCGACGCTCCCGCACGAAAATGAGGTTCCCGTAATCGAGGAACAGCCCGAGCCTTTCCCCGAGGAAATCGAGTGGCTTCACGGCGCGGTCGTGACGGAAGAAAAGCCTGTCGCAGAGGAAAAAATCGAGTGGCTGAGCGGTATGTCCGAGGAACAAAAACCGCCCGAAATTCCCGAAAATCCTGTCGAAAACGAAGCCGCTTTCCGTGAGCAAATCGAGCAGATGTCCCGCGAGGAAACGCTGGATTTCCTGTCGAAAACGCTCAGCGAAATCAACGACGAGCCTGTTTTTGAGGAGCTGCCCGAGATTGCCGTAAAGCCCGATACAACGGCGCTTATGGTGAGCGAGTTTGCCGAAAAGCTGCCCGAAGAAAAAACTCCCCAGAAAAGCGGAGAGCTGTCAAAAGAACCTGTATGGGGCGATATTTACATAAAGGCAAGCCGAAGTCTGCGGGAGCTTTGCGAGAGCGGAAAGCTGTCTATGGAGATTATCGGAAACGAGCTCCGCGAAAAGCTTCTTGAAGCGGCAAGGGCTTTTTCCGATATTATTGCAGACGAGCAAAAAGTACCGAAAACGCTTGTCCCGAAAATAGCCGAGCTGAAAAATGCCGCAGGAAATTTCGACGAGTATTTTTCATACGGCGAGGACGTCGGCGTGAGGGTTATGTTCTTTATGCTGTATCAAATGCTGTCCTACGCGGACAGAATTGCTGAAAATCCCGATACAAAAGAGCGCTTGAACGACTTTTTCAGACGCTTCGGTCCTGCGGGAATTACTTTGTCAATGCTTGACGTGAGAGGTTAAATTCTCTTGCGTGAAAAAATAAAGAAACGGAGATTTTTATGAAAAACGAAATTGTGTTGGTGTTGGACTTCGGAGGACAGTATAATCAGCTTATCGCACGCAGAGTGCGCGAGCATAAGATTTACTGCGAGGTCAAATCCTACAAAACTCCTATCGAGGAAATCAAGGCGATGAACCCGTCCGGAATTATCTTCACGGGTGGTCCGAACAGCGTCTATCTCGACGACTCCCCGAGAATGAGCAAGGAAATTCTGGAGCTCGGAGTGCCCGTGCTTGGAATTTGCTATGGCGCGCAGTTTATGGTTTACGCTCTCGGCGGTACAATCGAGCCCGCGAGCGACTCCTCGCTGTCCGAATATGGCAGAACCGAGTGCGAGATGGATACCTCTTCGCCGCTTTTCGATGGTCTTGATGAAAAATCTATTGTCTGGATGAGCCACAACGACTACATATCGCGTGTTCCCGACGGGTTCAAGTCTATCGGTCACAGCGTGAAATGTCCGTTTGGTGCAATGGCTGACGAGAAGCGCAAGCTCTACGGAGTGCAGTTCCACCCCGAAGTAAATCACACGGTACAGGGCTTCGATATGCTGGGCAATTTCCTGTACAAAATCTGCGGCTGCAAGGGCGACTGGACAATGGAAAACTACGCGGAAATTGCAATCCGTGATATCCGCGAAAAGGTCGGCAGCGGCAAGGCTCTGCTTGCTCTTTCGGGCGGTGTGGACAGCTCGGTTGCGTGCAAGCTTATGGCAAAGGCTATCGGCAATCAGCTCACCTGTATCTTCGTTGACCACGGACTTATGCGTAAAAACGAGGGCGACGAGGTTGAGGCTGCGTTCAAGGACAGCGGTGTGAATTTCGTTCGCGTAAACGCTGGAGAACGCTTCCTCTCAAAGCTCGCGGGTGTGTCCGAACCCGAGAAAAAGCGCAAGATAATCGGCGAGGAATTTATCCGTGTTTTCGAGGAAGAAGCAAAGAAAATCGGCAAGGTTGACTATCTCGTTCAGGGCACGATTTATCCCGATGTTATCGAGAGCGGTACCGGTGACGCGGCTGTTATAAAGAGTCACCACAATGTCGGAGGTTTGCCCGATTACGTTGACTTCAAGGAAATCATCGAGCCGCTGCGTCTGTTGTTCAAGGACGAAGTGCGCGCGCTCGGCACAACGCTTGGCCTTGACGAAAAGCTCGTCTGGCGGCAGCCGTTCCCGGGACCGGGACTTGCAATCAGAATTATCGGAGATATCACTCCGGACAAGGTTGAGATTTTGCAGGACGCAGACGCTATTTTCCGTGAGGAAATCGCAAATGCCGGTCTTGACCGCAGCATAAATCAGTACTTCGCAGTCCTCACAAATATGCGCTCGGTCGGCGTTATGGGCGACGGCAGAACCTATGACTACACCCTCGCGCTCCGCGGTGTTTCCACAAGCGACTTTATGACCGCTGATTTCTTCAGAATACCTTACGACGTCCTCGAAAAGGTTTCCGTGAGAATTGTAAACGAGGTCAAGAATATCAACAGAGTTGTGTACGATATCACGAGCAAGCCTCCGGCGACTATCGAGTGGGAATGAGTAAAATCCAAAAAGAATGGCTTAACAGAGCCATTTGTGGCACTTCAAGCCCCGATTTGATAGCAAAATGATAGCAGGCGAAAAACCGCATTTGTTGTGATTATAGCAAGCGGTTTGCGGGTGTATCCAAATAATTAAGGCATTATCGACTTATGCAGTCGGTAATGCCTTTTTTGTTATTTAGGGGCTTTGCGCTTCTCGCTCAAACGCTTGTGAGTGCGCTCTGCTTCAACAAGGGGATAGCGGTAACGCCACTGGTCGTATTCCTCTTTGGTAATCTCACCGTTGCGCCACTTTTCTGCTTCCTTTTGCCACGCTTTGAACATATCAAACATCTTGGAGAATTCCCTGCTGTTTTCGTTCAAGCGGATAACAGGCTCGCCGTCAACCTCGTCAATCTTTATGCCGTACAAGTCCTCAAGAGCGAACAGCGTGTGCATAACTCCCACATAGCTTTCTATGTCGGGAACATTCAGAGCCGCAGGAGATACATTCAGCGCTTCGGCTATCTTTTCGGTCTGGTCTGTTTTAGGAACACGAGTTCCGCTTTCGTACTGCGCCATACGGATATCAGCGGTCTTTTCGGGCAGTCCGGCAGATATGCCAAGCCACTTTTGCGTCATACCCCGTAAATTACGGATAAACCGTATTCTTTCGCCTATTGCCATACAAATCAACTCCTTTTATACTATTTAGTATAACATAAAGGTTTAGGATAGTCAATATAAAATAAACAAAAATGTTTACTTTTTT
>JAGASH010000005.1 GCA_017847835.1 Oscillospiraceae bacterium | reverse complement strand
GGGCAAGGACATAGAACATCGCCCTGCTTTTCAAGAGATGATGACGGACGCACGAAACGGCGAAATATCACGAATTATCGTGAAGAAATACGACAGATTTTCCCGTAATATGCGTGAATATCTCAACATCACAGACACGCTTGACAAGCTGGGAGTGAGCGTTATTTCCCTTTCAGAGCCGTTCAACACCGAAACAAAAGAGGGGCGAATGATGAGGAATAACCTACTCAATTTTGCGGAGTTTGAACGTGAAACAATAGCGGCGAGAGTTGCGGACGCATATAACACAAAGGCTCGTGAAACAGGCTTCTATCAAGGCGGCAAGGTTTATTACGGCTATGTTCCCGAACGGCGCACAATAAACGGCAAAACAGGCTCGGTGCTTGTTCCGGGCGACAGGGCGCACGTTATTACAAAGGCGTTTGAGATTTACAAAGAGCCGACAACCTCTCTGAAAGATGTCTTGTCGTATTTCCGGCAGAACGGCATTGACATCTCGGTTGAAAGCAAAAACGGCAGGTCAAATATGGACAGGTCGCATATTTCTCGGTTGCTTGAAAGTCCGCTTTATGTTCGTGCAGACGCAGAGGTTTATCGTTATTTCTCGTCAATGGGCGTAGAAATGCTTGATGACATTGAAGCTTATGACGGAGTACACGGCTTGTTTTTGCACGGAAAACATCATTCGGGTGCGCCTGTTTATGTCAAGGTAGGCTATCACGAGGGACTTGTGGATGCACAGACGTGGCTTACTGTGCAGGATAAAAAGGCACATAACAAAAGAATACCGAATAACAGCGACGCACTCCATTCGTGGCTTGTGGGACTGCTCAAATGCTCTTATTGTGGGTACTCGATTTCCGTTTCATACAGTTGGAACAAGGCTCACACAAAGCAGTGGAGATACTTTTTTGACACGGGCTTTTATAGGGCGGACAGCTGTGTAAAGAGGACGTTGAAGCTGCGCCCCGATGAAGTAGAGCAGGCGGTATTTGAAGCAATGAACGAGCGTATAAAAACGCTTGAAATAGCCAAGAAAAAGCGTTCAAAGCCCGATACAGAGGCGAACAGAATTAACGGCGAACTCGCCCGCATTGACGATGAAATCCGCAAGCTTATGGACAAACTCGCAAATGCAGATACGGTGCTGTTCGACTACATACAGGAACGCATAAACGCCCTGCACAAGCAGAAATCCGAGCTTGAACAGAAATTACACAAACAGCAGAGAAAGCACAAGGAAATCGACACAAAGCCGCTGTCCGAGCCGCTGAAACGTTGGTCGGAATTGTCGGTTCACGAAAAGCACGAAATAGCTTTAACGATGATTGAGGTTGTGACGATTTCCGATGAAACGGGCATTGATATTAAATTCAGTATTTGAGTGTTGGTAAGGTGTGAATACGGGCGTTCCTGTCGCGAAAAGTATGTTTTTCTCGCCGTAGGTTTCGTTCAGATACTGCGTTTTCATCAAAATATCCTCGGATTTCTGCGCGGCGGTTGTCTGAACACCCGAAACGTTGTTCATCTTCGATACAACCAAGCCGTTTTTGTAGTTGTGCGCTTCGTCAACGACAAGGCTGTCGAAGCCGAGCTGCTCGAACGTGAGCGAGGTGTCCTTTGTTTTCGCCGTATCAAGCAGCTTTTCGATTTTCGCCTTAATGCGCTTCTGTTCGCGCTGCAAGTCCTTAATGCTTGTCCTGTCGCGGTAGGGGTGAAGCTCGTCCAAGCCTGCCTGAATGTTGTCAAGCTCTTTTTGTAAGAACTGCTGTCGGTACTCGACCGACATAGGAATTTTCTCGAACTGTTCGTAGCTCATCACAACCGCCGCGTAGTCGCCCGTGCAGCAGCGCCCGATGAACTTTTGTCTGTTGTCCTTTGAGAAGTCGTTGTCGCCTGCAACCAAGATTTTCGCCTGCGGGTAGAGCCGCAGCCACTCGTTTGCCGTCTGACCGACAAGCGCCTTTGGAACGACCACGCAAGCCTTGTTTATCAGCCCAAGACGTTTCTTTTCCATTGTCGCGGCAATCATTTCAAACGATTTTCCCGCGCCAACGCAGTGTGCAAGCAGCGTGTTGCCGCCAAATTTCGAGCGCATAACTGCGTCAAGCTGATGTGGTTTTAACTGAATGGACGGGGACATTCCGGGGAAAGTTTGGTGCGAGCCGTCATAATGCCGCCCGACTATGCTGTTAAACAGCTCGTTGTAGCGGGTGACGTACTTTTCGCGGCGCTCGGGGTTGTCCCAAACCCATTTCGAGAACGCTGCGTTCATTTGCCGCGCTTTTTCGGCGGCAAGCTGCGTTTGTTTCTGATTTACCACATATTTATACTTGTCATCGCCCAAATCCACGCGGTCTTTAACGGTCACATCGCGGTGATTGAGCAGATTTTCAAATATATGATACGCGCTCATACGTTCCGTGCCGTAGGTGTTTATCGCGGCAACGCTGCGGTCTGCGGTCTTGTTTTCGAGCTTGTATTCACCCGCAAAGGTTCTCCGCAGCGTTATGTACGGGACATCTCGTCCGAGGTATTCTTTGAGGAATTTTTCGTAGTCCTGCACGTCTATCCAAGACGCGCCGAGGTGAGCTGTTATATCTCCCGCGCCGATAGTCGGGGGCAGGGCAGAGGAGAGAGCAGCGGCATTTCGCGCGAACAACTCGGGTTTTTCCTTTGCGGCAGCTTCGGCTGTGCGGAGCTTTTCGCGGACGTTGCCCGAGAGGTACTCGGAAGTTTCCTCGTAGCCCTCGAACGGCTCGTCTGCGTTGTATTTTTCGGGATTGAGGTAAATCATTTCGCTTTGCACAAGCTCACTTGTAACGTTTTCGGGCGTTTTTCCGCAAAGTTCCGAGATATACGCGATGTCCACGCGTCCTTTCATATCAATCGATACTTGCAGCGCCTCCTGCGGAGTTTCAACGTGCGTTATTTCGGTTGTTGGCTTGATTGTGCGCTGCGTGAAAATATCCGATTTTTCGACTGTTTTCTTCTCCGCATTAACGATTTCGAGCGAACAGAGCGTGTTATAATCGTCATCGTTGCCGAAAACGCTCGTGTTCTGTCTGTCGTTAATGCTGCCAAAATTCTTTGTAAAGCTGTCGTACTGCTCGTTCAGCTTGTTCTGAAGAATGTGCAGCTCATCGTCCGTGCAGTTTTGTGACTGCGCGTCAATCAGCTCACGCATTGTGAGCCGCAGTTCGTGCAGCCCTTTCATACGTTCAAGGTCTTTGCCGGTCTGACTGACCTCGGTCATTATGTTGTTCTCGCGGAAATACATTTTTCCGTCAACGAGAGTGTGCGTGAAGTTCCGCACGTCCGCTGTTGCGGGGATAATGCCGCGCTCTTTTTCCTGCCGTTCGGCACGCTTTTGAACGGCAACGTTTGCGCGGAGTTTTGAAACGGCTCGGTCAAGCTGTTCGGAGAGCTTTTCGCCATCGATAGGCGAACAGGTGACCTCTTGCCCGAACGCGCTCGAGGTATATTCGAGCTTTCCGAGAACCATATCGGGATTGTCGATGAAATACTGATTAACGGTTATTCCATCGGGATTTTTCGCGGTATAGCACCAATCGGGGCTTTCAACCGCCATTTTCTCGCGCTTTTGCAGGAAGATAATGTCCGATGTAACCTCGGTGTTTGCGCCCTTAAAAGCGTTGTTCGGCAGACGTATTGCACCGATTAAGTCGGCGCGTTTCGCGAGATATTCACGCACTTTCGGGTTTACCTTGTCGAGCGTACCTTTTGAGGTGATGAACGCAACAACGCCGCCGGGGGCAACCTTGTCAAGCGTTTTCGCGAAAAAGTAGTCGTGAACGAGGAAATGTTCCTTGTCGTAACGCTTGTCGGCTATTCCGTAGTTTCCGAACGGCACGTTTCCGATTGCCGCGTCAAAAAAGTTGTCGGGGAAGTCCGCTTTTTCAAATCCTTGCACGCGGACGTCTGCCTGCGGGTAGAGCTGCTTTGCGATACGTCCCGTAATGCTGTCCAACTCCACTCCGTAGAGCTTGCTGTTCTGCATTTTTTCGGGAATACAGCCGAAGAAATTTCCCACGCCCATCGCCGGTTCAAGCACATTGCCCTCTGTAAAGCCGAAGTTTTCAAGCGCCTTGTACATCGCGCCGATAATCTCGGGCGAGGTGTAATGCGCGTTCAAAGTGCTTTCTGCAGCCGCCTTGTACTCATCGTCCGTGAGCAGCTCGCGAAGCTGTTTGTATTCCTTGCTCCACTGCTCGTTTCCCGCGTCAAATGCCTGCGGCATACCGCCCCAACCGACATATTTCGCAAGAATTTGCTGTTCATCGGGTGTAGCAAGGCGGTTTTCCTGCTCGATTTTTTTCAGCGTTTCAATCGCTGCGATGTTATTCTGAAATTTGGTTTTCAGACCGCCCGCGCCGATTTCGGTTTCCTCGGTTATGCGGAAATTGTGCTTTTCCTGCTCGGCGGGAATTGTGCTATATGTAGCACTTTTTTCCTGCGCCTCGCGCTCGATTTCGGCAACAAGCTCCTTTTGCTGTTGGGTGAGGAATGTGTTGCTTGAATTGACAAGCGAAATATCGTCCATAATTTCCGAGAGTGTGCCGTACTCCGCGCCAATCATCGGAAGGTAGTTATATTCTTTATTGCCGAAATGTAAAGTGACCGCAATAGTTTCAATTTTCATCGCGTTGCTTTCATCTGCGATGTAGAGCTTTTCGGCATTAGCATAAGCTTCGTTAAATTCAGGGATTGTGTAATGCCTATCGCTGTCAAGCCCGATTGCAGAAAAGTCAACATTACTGAACGGTGAAACCGTAACATAAGGCGCTTTTTCCGCAGCCTTTGCCTTTTCCTCCTGCTCTCTGTATTGCCTGTCAAGCTCCTCGTGCCTGTCAAATTCTTTTCGCGCGGCGGTTATCAGAGCTTCTCCGAGAGTTTCCCAACTATGCGTTATCTCAAATCCGCCTTTTGTACGGAATATAATGCCGCTGTCGGTTCTCTCCGATGAAATATCTACTCTGCCAATGCCATAAGTCGGCGGCACTTCATAAAATGAGATGTGGTTTATATAGCCGTAGATTTTCTGCGCAAGCTCCGCGCTGATATTTTCGCCGTTGTGGTAACGTGCGGCAAGGCTTTCAAGCTCGTCTGCGTGCAGTCCCGCGCCGATATACCAATCATCTTTGCCGTTGTATTTCGGCGCATTGTCGTAATCGAACAGCTTATTGCCCAAATCGTCCATTTCATCGCTTGCAAGCTGATTTTCCGCTATCAAACCGATATTGTCCGTCAGCGTTCTTCTCGCTTTGCGTTCTTCACGGTCAAGCGTAAAGTCGGGTACTTCGGTAAATCCCACTCTGTCAACGAAATTCACGGTTGATACTCCGTTTTTCCGTATTGCAACAATATCTCCGACTGAAAGAGAATGCCCGTGAAAATCCTTTGGGTGATTGATATTAAACCGTTCGTAAATATCTTCGAGAGTTTCATTCGCTTTGAGTCTGCCGCGATAAACCTTGTTGTAATTCTCGCGGTCGATATACAAACCGTGCTTTTTGAGGTATTCGCTGTCGGAAAAGCGGTAGTCGCGCAAGCTGTCGTTATCTTTCAGCTGAAATATCGAATACATCGGCTCGGTTAGCGCAAAGAGCTTGTCAAAGTAATTCGGCTCACGGCTTGAATAATCCTCTTTGTTGGACATAAATTCCGCGACGGCATCGTCAAAGCCGTCCATATCTCTGTCAACGGTTGTCTGCTTGCAGGTTGCCAAAAGATAGTCAAGCGGGTCTTTCTTTGCCATTGCCTCGA
The DNA here is from genome assembly GCA_017847835.1 of Oscillospiraceae bacterium. Taxonomy (GTDB): domain Bacteria; phylum Bacillota; class Clostridia; order Oscillospirales; family Ruminococcaceae; genus CAG-115. The sequence continues at coordinate 591,058 of JAGASH010000005.1, read as the reverse complement.
AAATCTCGTCATAATCCATATAGGTGTAAACAAGTTGACCGCCTGCGGAGCTGTCGGGGTTGTAATATACCCACGTCACTTGCTCGGCTTCGGGATTTACATAGAATTTGTCAAGGTCGGCAGGGATTTCGTCCGAATGTTCTTCGAGAGTTCTTTCCTCGCGAATTTCATAATACAACGAATTTGAAACTAATTCGCTGATTGAATTAAGATAATCGCGGTTGTTCCGCATTTCGTCAAAAGCGTGGTCGCTGCTGCTCTGAAGAGCAACGGCGGCTCTGTTTGCGAAAAATTCGCGGAATTCATCGGCATTATGCGAAGCAGCCGCCTTTTCAAGCTCATCGGAATATTCAAGCATAAAATCGTGAAGATTATGTGCGTCCGCGACTTTTCGGCTGTCATCAATGCTCATACTTCCGTCATAGACGTAAGGATTTTCGTCCATATCGTTGTCAAAGTAGCGCTCTGAAAAGGGAATACCCATTTCCGCTGCTTTCTGCCTTGTCTGCTCGAGGTTGGTGAGATTTTCGTCAACACGTTCGGTTACCTCGGAAATAATGTGCGCTCTGAACTCGCTGTTCTGCTGAAACTCGTTATATAACGCAGCTGTTTCAACGACAGAAAGCTCTGATTGTTCTTCTTCCGTCACAAGCTGCGTGAAGTAGTCGTTTATCGCTTTTTCCGCTTCGAGCACAAATTCCTGCTTGTCGGAGTTTTCGTGCGCATTTCTCACCGTGTCGTTTTCGTAAAGTGCGCTGCTTGCAATATCGATAAATTCATCGGCAGCGCGGTTTTTCTCGGCTTCGGCAGCCGTTTTCAGAACCTCGGCAGCGCTTTGATATTTGCTGTACTGCGAAAGAAAATCTATCACTCCGCCGTAGCCGTCGCCGATATCCTGTCTTTCGGAAATGCTGTTGCCGTTGGGAAGATTTACCGTAAACTTGGTTTTTGCGTAGCCGAGATGAACTCGCTCGATTTCGCCGTTTTTGTAAGCCTCGTAAACCTTGTCGAAATCATTGCCGTACTTGTCGATTTCCTGCTGACGTTTTTCAATCCACTCGCTGTCAGCGCGTTTCATCAGCGTATCGAACTCGAGAACGGAGTAGGTTTTGCCCTCCTCAAACACCGCGCTCTCACTCCATTCACAAGTGATTGTCGGCGCGGAATTTGTGCTATATGTAGCACGATTATCCGAAATGCTGTCCAAAGTTATCTGTTCGGAATTTTCTTGGCTGTCCTCCGAAATTTTTTCTTCAGACCCCTTGACAATATTGCGACTTTGGTGTATAATAACATTAGAGTCAAGACTGTTAAATGCCTCGGGCAATTGGAGCCCCTGAAACTTGAACAGTTCTTGACTCTTTCTTTTGTCCCAAAATAAAATTGAGTCGTTTTCAGCTGCTCGTTGTATGTAGCTGTCAAACGATTTATCTTTACCATAAATACTGGTAATGAAATTTGACTCAACAGTTTCAAGGTTATATTGTCCTTTTCCGTTCGGGACAATACTAACAAATATCGGAGCATTGTCATTATCCACTAAATCTAACACGGCAATTATACTGTTTTTCCCATTTTTGCCGCTGGATATTGAGTCAAGGAGAATTGCGGGGGCAACCATTTGTGCGGGTATGTTTTTAATTTGTTCAACAGTCAAACCGTGGCGATGGCTGTTTTGTATAGATTTTGGCTTTATGGCATCTCTTAAATGTTGTTGTGTGTATAGCATAGGTAATTGATTACAGCCGACATCAATCAATATCTGTGGAGTGTCACAAACCTTTAACGCGCTATAAGCAGGCGCAGTTCCTTTCAAAACCGCGTCCACCTGTTCCGCAAAACTTTTTTCGGAAATAAAATCGGCAGGAGCTTCATCAGCTTCTGCCGTTTGATTTATCCTCTCTGTTGGAGAACCAACTCCGTCATTACGATGTGGTCTACTTCGAGCCGTTTCATCTTCTCCCACTTCTCGATTTCCACGAACGTTGTCGGACGGGGATTGTTCTTCGCGTACTCCTGCTCCAAATTCCACGCCATTTCCTCGGCTTCCTTGTCTATCTGTCGCGGTATCAGCTCCCACAACATTCTGCCCCTCAAGCCCGGAATGTCCAGCGGGTAATTCTGCTCCATAAACCTCTGCCACGCTCTCCCGTAATAACCTATCGGCTTGCTCATCAGCTCCTGCTCCTCGTCCGTCAGACCGAGCGACAGCTCCTCCAGATACACGAACGTCTTCGGGTCGAGGCGATACGTCCGTCCGTTCTCCGTTTTGGTTTCGGGATAAAACTTCTTGTCCTCTTCGCACCAAATCTGCTTGATTTCCTCTTTCATACAAAGACCTCCTTTGAATTTCGTTTATATTCTTTTCCATCGAAAGCAGAACCGCTTTCGCGTTTTTCTGAATGTATTCGAGCAGCTTTTCCATTTCTGCCTTATTGTGCAGCATATCGAGCGCCGATAAATCGAGCGCGTCTGCACTTTTGTACTTGAAGCTGCTCTGATACCCGCAGCGTGCAGCGACAACCGCCCTTACCATTGAGCTTGCGGATTTGACAAAGCTGTTTCTCTCCGCAGCGGGAATTTGAAGCGTACCGGCAATTTCGGGAAATCCCGCGCGGGTTTGACGGTCGGAGAGAACGTCAACGCAGTTTGTTATGCTGTTGAACTCATATCCTTCCTGCGCCGAAAGCGCTTTTGTAAGCTCACTTGCCGTGTTTTTGTCCAAGCGCCAGCGGGATTTGATTTCCTTGCCGACTGTTTGAGAAATGTCGAAATAATGCTTCAGATTGCCGTTTTCAAACGCTGCGATTGATTTCTGCTCTCGGGTAACCTGTCTGCCGAGTTTCTTCCACGTTTCATAGTCCGTCACCATATCGGCATTCGGATTTGCGTGAAAAATCATCATCGCGTGGTCGGACGGGAGCTTGTAGTGCTTGCCCGAAAAAGAAAGAAAATCCTTGAACGCGCTGCGGTCGGTAAAGAGCTTATCGGTGATATCCTCATACTGCTCACGAACCTCGCGCTCTCTTTCTGTTTTTCCGATTTGAGCCATTTCTTCCTCCTAAAATACATTTTAGCACATTAATGCGTAAAAGTCAATACCTTATTATAAAAAATTAAAAAAAATGCGGTCAAATGCAATTTCTTACACTTGACCGCAGCGGGTGATTATCTCTTATGCTTGGGCTTGGGCGCGGGTTTGTCCTGTTTCTCGGTCTTGTTTTCGGTCTTTTTCTCGGGGTTAAGCTCCTTGACCAACTTTTCCTTTATGCTGTCAAGTTTCGCTTTGTCGGCTTTGTTGACCGAAATAGTGGTTGTATCTGCGATTTTCGCCTGATACTTCACACCGGCTTTGTCAAGCTCACCCATCAGAGAGGCTGCGAAAGTGTTGCTCTGCTTTGCAAGGTGCGCGATTTCGTCCTTGTCGCCAAGCTCTGCATACTTCACGCCTTTGTATTCGACCTTGCCAAGCAACTGATACTCGCCTAAAACCGCCTTGTCGAGCTTTTCGTGCAGCTCTTTGGTAATGGGGAACGCGTACTGCGAGTAATCGCCGGCGTTCGTCTGATAGGACGGCATAGACACAAACGCTTTATCCTCACTGTTTGTCATAACCTTAACGTCCTTGATTACAAATGCGTTGTTTACCGTGATTTGTCCTGCGGCTTTAATGCTGCTGTTGTTGTTCACTTCCTTGAGCTGAACCTTAATAGACGAATTCGAGCGTTCTGCAGCGGGAAGTTCGTTCTTCAGCGTTTTCTCGGGCGAGGCGATGAGCTTGTTGTAGTTGTCCATAACAACCTTATTCAGAGCCTCTCTCGCTTCTGCCGTTATCGGAAATGCCATTTCGTAATACTCGCTGCCAAACTTTTTGCTCGGCATCGCGACAAACGCGCCGTTTTCACCCTCCATTACTCTGATACCGCGCACAGCAAGCTCACCGTTTATGACCACGCTTGCAAGAGCCTTAACATTGCCGCCGTTTTCGATTTTTGAGATTGACGAAACCTCGAATGTTGTGCTTTTCTCCATTTTTCTACCTCCTGTCAGATTGTATTCAGTATGTTCAGCCGCCCACTTGTCAAACGAAAAGAGTATAGCGTCGCCGCATTTCCCGTTCTCCAAACGGGGATAGCTGTTAATCTTATCGAAGCCGATTTCAGCGGCAGATTTGCGAATAACCGCCATTATTTCATCAGGCAAATCCTTGTGCCTTGTGAAATCATCAACAAGGTAGTTTTCACCCGCGCGGACGTGAATGATATCGAAAACGTTTGTGCCGCTTTCGATACCAAGCGTAAGACGTGCGGACGGAGTTATTCCGTCATATCCAAGAGCCTTTTCGGAATTGTAAGGCTCTTTTCGCAGCTCGTCAAAACGCTTTTTCGCTTCCTCAAAGGTGTTGAAATACTCGATATTCGAGCGCTTTTCGTATTCTCCCGGAAAAGCCCACGTTCGCAAGTCGGGGATTACATATACGCGCAAATCCTGCTTGTTTTCTTCAGCCATAGCTCATTTCCTTTCTGCATTGATTAAAACGGATAATCGTCATCGCTGTTCTGCTGATATTCGGGCAATTCCTGCGGCGGCTCGGGGATAGGAGGCGCGGACGGAGCTGCCGTCGGTTTAGGTTCGCCCGTAAAGCACACCCTGTCAACGATAAGCTCGTGCCAGAACGCAGGATTTCCGTTTTTGTCGGTGTATTCGCGTATCTGCATTTCACCCTCGAGAAAAATCATACGTCCCTTGCCGAAATATTTGCAGATAAACTCCGCTGTTTTGCGCCAAGCGACAACGTTGAAGAAATCCGTGACTCTTTCGCCGTCCTTGTTCTTGTGGCGGCGGTCAACCGCAACACGAAACGTTAAAACGGTAATACCGGCGGGAATGGTTCTCAATTCAAGGTCGTTTACAATTCTGCCCATAATCTGAAAGTTGTTATACATAATTATTCCTCCTAATCAAACTTCTTCCGAACTGTCTGTGCTGCTTGAACTGCTTGAAACGCTTGTGCTTGTCGAAACTGTTGTTTCGGTGCTGCTTGACGAGCTTTCATCTTCGGAGCTTTCGTTTTCGCTGCTCGAACTGTCTGCGCTCTCGGAACTCGATGTATCGGAACTGCTTGAACTGCTCGAAGTTGATGTGCTTGACGAACTCGATATTTCTGCGCTGCTCGAGCTGCTTTCATCGGAGCTTGTCGCTTCGCTTTCGTCCGAGCTGATTTCTTCGGAAATCTCCGAACTCGTACTATCTTCTTCCTGCATTTTGCCCATCTTCGGCGCGTTGGCAAAAAGAAACATTAAAACCACAACCGCCGCAGCTGCAAGGCAGATATAGTGCATTTTCGAGCCGCCGCTTGCTTTTTTCGTCTGCTTCAAAATCAGCGGGAACTCGTTCTCCTCGATAATTTCAAGCTCATCGTGGTTTTCGAGCGTTTTGAAGCTCTCTTTTGTGATATCGCTGCCGAGAATAACGGTTTTGTTGTCCTTATCGACAGCGTACTCAACGTATTTCACGTCAACCACATCAACCTTGTTCTTCTTGACAAATGCCTTAAACTCGGCATTCTCCCGCAGCTCCTGTTCCGAAAACGGAATACCTTCTTCATCAGCGTCCGTCTGGTCGGGCGTGATGAAAAGCGTTTCAGTCACGTCATCATAGTAAATCAGCGTGACTTTGAAAAAGTAAAACTTATCCATTATTTGCCTCCTTTCTTCTGTTTTTTGCTGTTATCGAACTCCATCGAAAACCCGATGTGCAGTTTGCCGTTCTTGTCCTCCCACGTCTTGTCTGAAAAAGAAATAATCGCGTCATAGGTCGCGTCCTTTTCCTTGCTTTTCAGACCGCCGACCTTGACTTTTCCCTTTGTGAGCAGGGATTTCATTACGGTTGACGTGAGTTTTTTGCCTTTTGAAGTCCAAAACAAATCATCGCCCCAAAGTCTGAAAATACAGGATTTCGGATTGTTTTCGCAGTAGAAAACCGTTTGTTCGCCTTTTTTGTATTCATAGACTGCGCCGCCGCATTTCGGACACTTGCCAAGCGGCTCTTTTTTCGGTGCAAGGGAAACGTGTTCCCGTCCTGCCTCACTCTTAATAATGTCGCAAATCGCCTTTTTAGTTGCTTCTACAACATTTTCGGGCGTTTCCGTGCCGTTCTCGACAGCAGCAAGCTGCTGTTCCATTTCGGCTGTCATCTCAACGCTTTTCACGTTCTCCGGCAGAATGTCGATTATCTTGCAGCCTTTATCCTCGGCTATCAGCGATTTGCCCTTACGCGAGATGTAGCCGACTTTGATTATGCGCTCAATCGTCATTGCTCTTGTTGCAGGAGTACCCAGACCGCGCTCGGAAACGTAGCTGCTCAATTCCTTGTCCTCGATACGTCTGTCGATGTTCTCCATCGCTTTTAGCAGCGTGCTTTCGGTGTAATGCTTCGGCGGCTGGGTTTCGCACTCGGAAATCGTGAGCTTTTTCGCTTCAAAGCTCTCACCCTCGGAAAAGTTACCCGCCGTGCCGTTTTCATCGTCCTCGTCCTGCTCGATGTAGAATTTCTTCCAACCGAGTTTTACGGGTACTTTGAACTTGCTGCGGAACGTTTCGCCGTTTACCTCGAAGATAACGCACGTTTCGTTGTACTGATATTCGGGGCTTAAAGCCGCGAGAAAACGCGTCATAACCATTTCGAGAATTGCTTTTTCCTCTTTGGTAAGCTCGGTTTTGTCCGCGTTGTCGATGTTTTCGGTCGGCAGAATTGCGTGATGGTCGGAAACTTTCGCGTTGTTGACAACGCGGCTGTCGATATTCAATCCTGTCAAAAGCAGCTCGTCAACAGCGGGTTCATTGAAAAACCGCAGTTTCCCGACAAGCCCCTCTAGCTTTGCCGCCATATCCTCGGTGATGTAGTTGGAGTCGGTTCTCGGATAGGTGAGCAGCTTTTTTTCGTATAACGACTGCATAATCGTGAGCGTTGTCGCTGCCGAAAAGCCGAGCTTATCGTTCGCTTCAGCCTGCAGAGAGGTGAGCGAAAAGAGCAGGGGACGGTTTTCTTTTTTCAGCGTTGTTTCAACGGATTTTACCGTGCAAAGCTGATTTTCGCATTTTGCCTTGACGGTTTCGGCAGCTTTTTTGTCGGGAAAACTATCTTCCTCACCGTCAAACCATTCAGCGCCGTTTTCAAGCCGCAGCTTATAGTACGGCTTTTTAACAAACGCGGCGATTTCGCGGTCGCGTTGCACAATCATATTCACAACGGCGGTCTGAACGCGCCCTATCGAGCATTTGCCGCCGCAGTAAATCGAGTAGAGCCGCGAGAGGTTCATTCCCCAAAGCCAATCCACCTTGTTTCGAGCAAGTCCTGCAGCGTAAACGCTGTCCTTGTCCTCATAGGGAAGAAGATTGCTAAACCCCTGCCGAATACTCTCGGCGGTAAGCGATGAAATCCAAAGGCGCTTGACGGGCTTTGTGCAGCCGATATATTCGTAGATGTATCGAAAAATGCACTCGCCCTCGCGCCCCGCGTCCGTTGCCTCGATTATCTCGTCAACATCTGCGCTGTTCATCAGCTCGGTGAGATTGTCAAGCACATCTTCCGCGTTCTCGAGCGGCGTAAACTCGAAATCGGGAACTATCGGCAAGTCTGCCAATTCCCATTTTTCGTACTTGCTGTCGTATTCCTCGGGACGTTTCACGCGGACAAGGTGACCGCGCGCCGAAGTCACCATAAATCCGTTTCCCGTCAGAACGCCGTTTACTTTCTCGTTTGCTCCGATTTCTGCGGCGATGTCACGCGCCACGGACGGCTTTTCAGCTACCACTAATTTCATCGGGCTTGTCCTCCTTTATCGGCTCGTTTGGGCTGATTGTGCTATTTGTAGCACAATTTTTGTCGTTCTCGCTCTTGTCGAAAATTCCTGCCTCGATTGCCTGCTCGATTTCATCGAACGTTATGCCTTTTTTCGAGAGCTTTTCGGAAAACTGCTTCATCTGCAGACTCAAGATTTCCTTTTCAAGCACCTCGATTTCTTCCTTTAACGCATTTGCACTCGCCTGTGCCGACTCGGAATGAGCCAAGTGCGCCTCGACTTTCTTCTGTTTGGCGGCAATTTTTGCTCCGATTTGAGCGATTTTTGCTGATGTGTTCATAGCTACCTCCTAAATTTTCGCTTTCCGATAAATCTTCGGATTATGATAATTGCGATTGCTGCTATCAAAATCGCGAGGTCGAAAAAGCTGATGTGGAACTGCGGTTCGCTTGATTTCGCAGGCGGTGTTTCGGAATTATCCGATGTTTCATCGCTGCTCTGCGAAACGCTGCTTGTTGCTGCGCTTTCGGTTGGTGTGCGATTATCGAAGAAATTCCCCTTGATGAAGAACACCAAGAAAAATATCAGCAGGGAAAGCGCTATCACGATGTAAATTCTCTGCTTAACGCTTTTCGCAGTGAAGTAGTCTCCGATTTTCTTGAATGGATTGCTCATTTTAGCTGCTTGTGCCTCCTCTCGACATATCATTCAACAAATCTGAAATAAAAGAACTCACATCGTTGAAGTATTGCGTATCGCTTTCGTTAAATCCATAAACTTCGGGAATAGACTTGCCCGTGTATTCCGCAACGGTTTGCAGCGTTACAGTCATTTTCTTGTGGTCGTTGTCACAGTAGGGGTGACCCTTGCATATTTTGCGCCCATTGTCATCTTTACCTCCGCAGTCGCAGCCGGGCTTTTTCTTTTTTTTGCAAGCCGCACCGGGACAAGTTTCGCCATCTGTAATGGATGTTGTTTTGACGAAGAACGTGCTTCCATACTCACAGCTGTTGCTGTTCAGACCGCCTAGAAAATTTTCCATATCGGCAACCGTGAATTTTTCGAGCGCAAAGCCTTCTTCCGTACCGTGAGCGCGTGTCATAAGTACAACCAAGGCAGCCATAAAGTCCGAATAATACTTGGACGAATAGGCTGTTGAACTTGTGACAAGGCTGTCTATTTTCGCGTTAATCTGTCCGTCAGCACCTCCTGCAGGGTAAATCGTTCCGCTGCTTTCGCCGATTTTATAAGCGATAATATTCGGCGGGGTAGCAGCTTCGGAACAAAAGTTTGTGATTTCCTGTTTCAGCGCGTTAGAAAAGCTGTTTTCACACGCGGTTTCCATTCTGACGGCAAGCTCGGCAATATTCGTGTAGATTTGCTCCGGTTCATCGTCAGAATTTAATGCCCAGCCTGCAACGCGTTCTTGAGCTCCTAGCGCTGCCGAAAAGCTGTTTGAAACGAGGTAAACGAACAGTATTACGATAACAGAAAAGCCTAGAATAATCAAGCTCCACGGCATTGTTGAGATAAGAAAACCAATAAATCTTGCGCCTAGCTGAATTAGTTTTTTTACGGCATTTGCTGTACGTTTTGCGGCTTTTTTTACACGCTTTGGCGTAGCCTTTACGCGTCTGATATTGCGATTAATTCTCTCAACACTGCGATGAATTGATTTGTTAAGCGCTCTGCGTCCTTTTTTTGTTGCGAGTGACCTCGCAACTTTTACTGAAGTTTTTATAGTCCTACCGGTAAATTTTGCTCCTGAAGCAGCGACTTTTCCTGCTTTTTTTGCAGCCTCGGCTGCTGCTCTAGCCGCGTCAGCTGATTGTTTCGCAAATCTTACTGTATCGTTGTCTATGCTGTCAACAAGTCTATCCGCCGAATTTGCAGCAAATCTTGCACCTCCGATTGCGCCAGATTTAACACCTTTTACTGCTGCCTTTCCACCTTTTACAGCTGTCTTTCCCACAACTCCGACAGCCTTCTTCAGCTTTCCTTTGGCGGTTGCTTTTTGGAGGCTGCGGAACTTGACTTTCAGCAGTTTGATGTTCTTCTTTGCTTCAGCGGGTGCGTGGATTGTCTTTTTGATTGTGTTTCCGCAGACCTTAACGGTTCGCCCACCGAAACGCACGGTGGAACTTGCGACTTTGAGCGACTTGTTTATCTGCGAACTTAATTCTCTCACCGTGCGCCTCCTTATTCGCCGAATTTCGTGGTCATCATCTTGTACAGCTTGGTGTCGGTCGGGAACTCGTCCTTAAACGGCAGGCAGCCGTTCATACCGCAGTAAATAAGACCGCAGCCCGGATTTGCGCCCGTGACGAAATCCATCATTGTGTCGGTTATTTTCAAAAGGTGAGCGAGCTTGTCGCGGTCGCTTGCCGCTTGATTGAGCATAAGGATAAACTCCGAGTTGGAAAGCATAGACCGTGCCGTGTCGCTTCGCAGCAAATCCTCGACATTCTGCGTAATTCCCGTAGGAATACCACCCCATTTTCTCGCTCTTTTGTAAAGCTCGAAAAGGAAGTTGGAACTTTGCTCGGACTGAAAAAGAAGATAAATCTCGTCAATGTAAATGCGCGTTCTGATACCTCTCGCGCGGTTTTTCACAATCGCGTCCCAAAGGTTTTCGAGAACGACCATCATACCCAGCGGCTTCAACTGCTTGCCGAGGTCTTTAATGTCATAAACAACAATTCTGTTGTTTACGTCAACATTTGATTTGTGCGAGAACGCTCTCATCGAGCCGTTGACGTAAAGCTCAAGCGAAACCGCAAGGCTTCTCGCATCATCGGACGGATACTCTTTCAGTGCCTCATAGTAGTCCTTAAGGGTGGGCATTTCCTTTGTGTTGCCGAGCAGAAATTCGTGATAAACCTCGTGTAAAACGTTGTCTATTATCGTTTTCTGCTCGGGCGTAATGCCGCTTGAACCCATTATCGTTTCAAAGAACGACAGGAAAAAGTTGTACTTGCCCGAAATTACATCTTCACCCGCCTCATACTCGGCAAGCGAGATTTCAAGCGGATTTAAGTGGCTTTGGCTGTTCTCGGAAATGTATATAACCTCGCCGCCAAAATTCTGCGTGAGTGTCGTGTATTCGCGCTCGGGGTCGATGATGATAATCTCATCGTTCGTTCCGAGAATAGCGTTTACTATTTCGCGCTTTCCTGCGAATGATTTGCCCGAACCGGGACAGCCGAGAATAAAGCCGTTCGCGTTGGACAGGGACGTGCGGTCGAAGATAACGAGATTGTTCGTTATCGAGTTAAGTCCGTAGTAGAAACCGCCGTTCTGCGACAACTCTTTGCTGTTGAACGGCAGTAAAACGGCGGTGCTTTCGGTTGTGAGCGTTCGGCGCACAGGCAGGCGACTTGTGTTTCCAAGCGGCAGGCAGACCGCAAGCGCGTCCTCCTGCTGAAACGCTGCGCGAGTGGTCGTGCAGACTTTTTGACGGAAAATCGCCTCGATTTTTTCGGTGTTGCTCTCAAGCTCCTCGAAGCTCGTGCCTGTAATCATCACAACGAGATTTACAAGGAACATCTTCTGATTTTTGCTTGTGAGGTCGGAAAGCAGCTCCTCGCCCTCCTCGAGCGATTGTTTCAAATCATCGTTGATTACTTCGGAGTAAACTCCGTTCTGCTGCGCTTTTTTCTCCTTTTGGAGCTTGTTCGAGCGCATTGATGTAAGTTGTCGCTTAACGACCTTAATTGCTTCTCCGGGGTCAACGGGCGCGATATTTACGGTTGTAAGCAGCGGAACAGGCATTTCGCATATTTGAGTGAGCAGATTATCCGAAAGCGCCGAGGGTAATTGCTTCAGATAAATCATTCTCGCCCATTTTTCGCCGAACATAAAGTAGTCTTTCTTGAACTCGAAGTAATCGGGGCAGCACAGCGATTTTTCCGCGCAGCGTTTGAATTCGGACGCGGAAATCGGGCGAACCTCGGTGTTTGCGCCGCGAAAAATATCGGTCAGAATGCGCACGCGCTCGTTCGCTTTCAGCGGGGTAATCTCGCTTTGGAGCTTCTGAAAACAGGTTCGCATATAAACCTCGCGTGTTGTGAATTTTTGCTTGGCTTCTTCGAGGTCAACCGCCTGCACGGTCAAGGTAAGATACTTCTTCGTGGTAATACCGTTCTGTCCCTGTTCCATCTTTTCGCGGAGCATTTGGTTGTACTCATCGCGGAACTCGTCAAAGCCATCGTCCTTGTGCGGCAGCGTGATTTTGCGCTCGAACTCTTTCTGATTGATAACATCGTTGTGCATTGTTATTTGGATATCATCGCTTGTGTCGAAGCTGTTGAGCAAGTCGCTGTAGGCAAGCATAATTCGCTCCTGCTCGGTTTCATCGGCAGCGGTGTAGCAGATGTCCGAAAAAGAGTACGTCTTGGAGAAGTGATTTTTGCTCACCTCCATAATGTGAGTGCTGCGAAAACGCTCGTAGGGGATTGTGTCCTGCACCGATTTCGCGATTTTGCGCACCTCAACCTTTTTCTTTGACTTTTTCGGCTTCTTTTTTTTCTGCTTTGCCAAGCGCTTTTTGTCGGTTTCCTTTGCGCTGTTTTTTGTTTTTGACGTTGTTGTCTTTGCTTTCTTCAATTTTTAACACCTTCTTTTTTTTGTTGGATTTTGCAGCCTTTGGCGCAGCTGCGGCTTTGCGCTTTGAATATTTGATATATTCTTTCTTCTTTGCAAGCTCGTTTGCGTTCATTTCCTCACGGAAATTCCAGAACACAGGAAGCTCGATGTACTTGCGCTTCTGCGGTTCTTTCCATTTCTGCCGATAAAGCACCACAAGGAGCTGCTCGAACGTCATTCCGTTGTATTTCACGAAACCGAAGCCGAAAATAGGGACGGCAAACAGAATAACAAGCCAACTGGTCGCGTCATCACCGAGATAGTCCTTGCCGAAAATGTAAAGTGGGACACAAACCGCAAGCGCGGCGGCTACCGAAATAAACTGCCGCACGGTAAGCCCGAACAGAAATTTTTCTTTGTATTCCGTGATTTCTTTCGGAATTTTAATTTCAATCAACCATATCGCCTCCCATTACATCGCGCCGCATATACGTTTCGCCCATTGTTCCGATTTCATAACCGTTGCGCCGAGGATAAACGTATTGATTATGCCCATAAATCCGCTGACATTGAGAAGAGTCATAGGATTATGGAGATTTTTGAGTGCGGTGTTCAACGCACCGTAGGTCGCGAAAATAATTAATATTACCATTGCGTGAATGCAACACGAGGCGTAAGACTTTAGATAGGATTTTCCAATATCCTGCAAACCATCGCAGCTAATCGTTGACAGCGGAATGGGGGCTGCAATGGTGTAAATCGTAAGTTCCATAAAACGCGCCAAAATTATTATAAGCGTTACCGCCATAATTGCTTTCATTATAAAGCCTTGAACGATAACCATTAGCCATAGTCCGACCGGAGTAAAGTCATACCATTCAATCCCCGGTTTGCTTATGAGTTTTCCGGCGTCTTGTTCGCTTAAAAAGAATTGATATCGCGCCAAGGGGTTATCGCCATCCCACGGAATTACTTCAGCACTAGCACCAAAATTTGTCAGCGAGTTAAATCCTTTATAAATGCACGACATAAGCCACTCGGCGTTGTCTACAAAAACCTTTGCGAGAACCAACTTGACGAAAAACATCATTACATTTTCCCAAGTAACCCATTTCAAGTCCATTGAGCGATGGATTAAATCTATAAGAAAAAACAGCACAACCAAAGACAAAGCCATTGCTTTAATAGCCGACTTCATTTCTTCGGGAATTGCTCCGATAAGACTGTCATAAATCTCTGTTTTTCCCATAATATTTGAAATCGCTATGGACATACTGTTTACAGTGCGAGTTTCGTTGTCTATAGCTTTTGCAACCCACTCCCAAGTACCCATTGAAACAGGTAATAATTCAGTAAGCAAATAATTTCCTCCTTTCTCTAAAAAGAGCAGCGAGAATGTGCTATATGTAGCACATCCTACGCTGTGTTTCGTGTTTTTAGATAGCAGATGTGTGTATTCCGAACAGGTTCAAGGATTTTGTTACTGCGAAAACGATAAATCCCGCAACCATCGTCGTAAGTCCTCTTTGTTTGCCCTCGGGGTCATCGGATTTGATAGAAAATCCAAACATAGTTGCACCGACAAAGGCGACAACCAAGCCGACACGTCCTATCCAATCGGCGAAGAAGCCAACGACGTTATCGAACATACCTTCAGCTTCAGAACTTGCGTCTTCGCCATCTGCAAACGCGGAGGCAGCTGTCAACATCATCGTTGTCAACATCATCGTGAGCGACAGCGAGATTTTTCTGCGCTTTGCGTTCAAGACAGAAAAGAAAGACTTTACGGGATTTTTTGCCGTCTGCACGGCGGGTTTGTTTTTGTTTTCCATTTCGGAAACCTCCTTAAAAATAGTTTATATGTACAACCGCTTTTGCGGAAGTATCCTTAAAAACTGTCCGAGAACATCTCGAAATCATCTTCGCCGAATTCTTTCAGCTCGGACATATCGAACGACATCATTTCATCGGGATTTGGCAGTTCCTCGTCCGAGAAATCGGGTTCATCGTCATATAGCAGACGTTCGCTGCTTGACGTATCATCGGAAAACTCCTCGTCAAGAGTTGTTTTCGGTGTTTCGGTTTCCATATTTTCCACCTCCAAAAATTCATCATCATCGGGAATATCAAGGTCGGCAAGCGCCTTTTCGTCATACTCGGGCTTTGCCAAAGATACCTTTTCGGTGTGACTTTCTGCCGTATCGGGCGCTTTCTCTGTACGCAAATCGTCAATCAGATACGCGTATTCCTTGTTACTGTCCTCGAGATATTGATAATTCTGATGTTTTTCGATGTTAAACTTGTGGCAGAAGAACGGATTTAGCGCGCGGACAATCAGAATACAGCGGTCGGGCTTCATTGTTTTAAGCTCGTCCGTCATCATCAGCTCTCTGCCCATAATGCTGTTGTTTTCAGACGTGGACGGATTTCGGTGACTTTTGGTTCTGTTGTGTGATACCACATCAATCGTTTCCTTGCCCAACGCTTTGGAAATTGCTTCGAGTGTGCTTGCCTCTTGACCGCCCAAAAATAAAAGACTGTCGCAGTTACCCGTGACAATCTCCCAAGACTTATCGTACATTTTTTTGAGCTGTGCCAAGTTTTGAATGATAATGTTTGCCGAGATTTCCATTGAACGCATTGTTGCAAGCAGCTTGTCAAAATCGGGAATAGTTCCGATGTTCGCGAACTCATCGAGCAGGCAGCGGACGTGGACGGGCAGCCTGCCGCCATACTTGAAATTTGCCGTATCGTACAACGTATCGAAAAGTTGCGTGTACATCATCGCCGCGAGGAAATTGAACGTCGCGTCAGAGGACGGAATGATGACAAACAGAGCCGTTTTCTTGTCGCCGAGCGTATCGAGATGAATGTTGTCCGTGTAAGTCAAATCAGCGACTTCGGGGAGATTGAATGCCGAAAATCGAACAGCAGCTGAAATAAGAATTGACTTTGCTGTTTCTGCGGGTGCTTTCTTAAAGTCTGCATAGAACGAAACCGCCATACTGTGCGGGTTTTCCTCGCGAAGCTCGTCCATCATATCGTCAAGCGGGGAACGGTGATTTTCGTCCTGCTCGGAGATTTCTGCAAGCCTCATCATTTGCATTACTGTGCTGAAATTTCGGTCAAGCGACTTTCCGTTCGCGTCTTTCGCGTCCTCTTTTTCGAGGAGATAAAAGGCAATCGCAAGCGTGAGCGCCTTTGTGCTATCGTCCCAAAACTGGTCGCCGCCCGAAGCACCCTCTTGCTTGGTGTTTTTCATCAAACAATTCACCATTTTCATCACATACGTCTTGTTCAGATTGCCGTCTTTGTCGTAAACGTAGTTAAACGGATTGTAGTTGTTGCTGTGGGACATATCAATCAAATTAAAAACGCGGATTTCATAACCCGCGTCTTTCAATAATTTACCGCAAGAGCGAAGCAGCTCGCCTTTAGGGTCAGTCACAACGTAAGAGGTGTTAAGCTGCATTAAGTTCGGCTTAACGTAAAAGCGAGATTTACCCGAACCCGAACCGCCTATTACAAGCACGTTCAAATTTTCTCGGTGCTGCCGTGTATTCAGCGACATTCTGACTTCCTGTGTAAGCAGAATGTTATTGTCCGTTTCATACGGAGATTTCGGCGGCTCGGGTTCGCCCTTTTTCTTTTCGGGTTTGTCCGCAAGGAGTTTTTCCTCCTTTTCGGTTGCCCATCGAGCTGAACCGTGCTCAACACCGCGCCGGTGTAAACGCTTTCGGGATGTATATTTCATCAGAACGTAAATTCCGATTGCAAACGCAGCACCAAAAACAAACGTCAAAGAAAGTGAACCGGGCATTGAAAGGTGTGAAAAGACCATTTCGGGGGAAGTCAGCGTTTTCTCAATGTTTTCCGTGAATACGTTAAAATCTATTTCGCCTTTTTCCGTTTTTGACAGGTCAAGACCTGCACCAAATCCTGCGGCAACATAAAGTGCCGCGAGAACGAGAATAGCGATAAGAGTTATTGATATAGGGTCTAATTTCTTTTTTCTCATCGTTTCTTCCCCTTACCAAGCTCGATTTTCGGCGTAGGAGCTGCTTTTTTGCTGCTTGTCGATTTAGCGATTTTGTTCTGCAGGAGGCTTTGGCTCTTTGCCTTGCTGATGATGTTTCTCGCGTTTTCTTTGGGAATACCGAAATCCTTTGCGATTTTGTCCTCGAGGTTTATTGTATTCGCATTGTAGAATTTCGACTTATCGCCGAGCTGAACCGTAAACGTCTGCGCGCCGGTTCGTTCGATGTGGATTTCCTGCGAAATTCCTTTTTCGTCAATCGTGCGCTCGGCAATTTTTGACTTGATTTGGCTGTCGATTTTTACAGCCTTTGCAACAGCCAATTCAGCCTGCTGCTCCGACATACCGAGTTTATCTTTGCAAATGTTAATCATCTCGGTTTTGCTCATCGTTTCGGGGGAGAGCGCAGCAGACTTGTCGCCGTTTTGAAGAAGAATATGCGTTGTTTCACCGTCCTTGAAATTTACCGCGTCATAGCGAACCTCGCGCAGCGAAATGTCATCGGACGGGTATCTGATGTTTGTTTTCAGCGCGTTCAGATTATCGACCTGCGAATGTGCGTTAAACTTCTGTCTGTCGAGTTTCAAATCTTGGCACATTTTGTTTGCCGCCAAATCCGCTTTAACCTGTGAATAACCGAAATTTTCTTGCAGAGCCTTTGAAACCTGTTCTTTGTTGAGAGGCGTCAGCGGAATTGTTTTGCCGAGTTCATCGTCCGTTACGGAGATACCTTTTTCATCGCGTTGAATGGAAAAATTGTCCGAAATCTCTTTGTGAATTTGCTTGTAATCTGATTTGAGAGTAGCGACCTGTTCAGCGTATTCGGCGGGGTAAACGCACTTGATTTTATCGCCGTCATTCACAAATTGACACTCCACCCCGTTTTCGTTCAGCAGCGCCTTAATAGCGGCGGCATTGTTAGGACTTACCGAAAATGACTTGACACTCTCGGGTGCGCCTTTAAGCCGTTCCTGCATAATTTCCTGCGTTATTTGGTTAATTACTGCCTTGTCGCGTGAGAGAAATTCAACGGTTTTCTTTTCTCCCTCGCCAACAATCGCGACAGGAACGTTATACTTTGCGGCTTTTTCTGCAATGATTTCCGCGTCACGCGCCAAAAAATTGCTGTTGCTCAAGATAGTGCAATGTGCCTTTTCAGCCTCGGCTATTAGTCTTGCGTTAGAAACCGCGCCATTGTTTATGGCTTTGCTGATGACTTTTTGAACACCTTTCTTTCCAAGACTTGCCGTGCCTGCAAGCAGATTTTTCGCAGCGGGAGCAAGCATTCTTATAATCTCGAGTGCCGTTTCAACTGTTTTTGTGCTGCCCGACAGCACCGATGACGCTATTTCGTCTGTCATAATACTTTTTCCTCCTTATTTTTGAGTATGTTGTGCTATATGTAGCACATTTTTGGTGAACGCATTTTCGAGTGATTACACCCCCTTAAACACAAAAAAAGCGGAGAACTTTTACATTCTCCGCTTAATATTCAGTTTGAATTGTGCTATATGTAGCACAAAAGCCGACTGTGGTGAGCAATCGGCTTTTTGTTTAATTATGAAATTTTGTCAAAGTCGCCGTTAAGCATTTCATCTAATGCTGCGTCAAGGCTTTCCCGAATACCAAAATTGATTTTTGAGTAAGTAATCTTCCCGTTTTTATCAATGACAGGGTCTTGCAAACGAACTAATAATGCCAAATCGCTCAAAAGCGTTTCCTTGTTTTTATAGGAATATGTTAAATCACCGACATAGAAGAAATATGCAAATCTCTCCTCTTTAACCTGTCCGAAATAACCTGCTGTCTTTCCTATTCCAACATACGCAGAGTCATACTTCAAATTCTCAACGCTTTTTATATGAGTGTTACCCTCTGACGCGAGAATAAGGCTGTTAAGTCCCGTTAATTTGCTTATAACAATTGCAGCTTCTTCTTGCGTCCAATCATTCAGCTTGATAAATCTGTTGTCGGCATAGTCATCTGAAATCTTTTTCAGAGCCGCAACATCTTTCTCGCTCAAATCATCAGCTGACAAAATGTATTTCTTATCAGCCTGAATGGTGTATTCCCGCGAGGTTTCCTCAATTATGTATTCTTTATTCAGCGACTCAATCTCGCTGTCAGTAAGCGAAATGATAATCTTGTCACCGTTTTTGTATTTCTCCGTTGTTTCCTTGCCATCGACACGTTTCATTGAGAAACTGTATGGAGAGCAGACATCGCCGCTGTATGAAAAAGAAACCGTACATTCGGGCGAAATCCCGTTAACCTTAATAGAAACGTCCTTGAAAATATCGACCTTCTCTTTTTCTTTAAGTCCCGAAACGGTGATTTCCTGTTCGGTGTTAAGCGCGGCAACGCCAGCGTTTTCGAGAACGGAGCTGTCTGTTTTGACCTTGACAGTGATTACATCGCCGTTCGACAAGCTGCCGTTGTTTTCGATTGTTTCAAGAGAAAACGAGTTTACCACGCTTGCGACCGTGTACTCGTTCATTTCGCCGAGCAGGGAAGCTATGTAATTCTGATTTATCTTTGCGGTAGCCTGTCCCGAGCCGCTGTAGCCATCGAACTTAACGCTCACGCACTCGCTGCAGTCAATCAAAACCGCCGATTTGCAGCCCGTAAAGCAGATGACTGCTCCGAAAATCAGAACAGAAAAGAAAGAAATAATTTTCGCTTTCATAAAGTACCTCCTAAAGAACATATTTTTTCTTAATTATAGCACGACTGTGAATAAATGTCAATAGCGCTTATGAAGTTTGCACCGATATTGTTTTATCGTTTGACACTATTTCGATGTCAAAATAGTCACCCTCGCTGTAAAGCCGGTATGTAATATCAGATACGGTAAATTTCTTCGTAGTATGCTTTGTTTCGCCGTTCTCTGAATAAGGCACATCGACATATAAATAGTAAAATGTGCCTCCATCGTGATAAAGTGAGCGTGAAATTTCACGTATTTCCTTATCTACAACAATTCCTCCGGTAGCATTATCCATTGCGACAAGTGCGGGACTCGATGCTCGTATAGATGATAATGCGGCAGGTATCCAAGTGTTAAAACTAATAAATACTCCCACAATAAATACCGATATAATAGAAATGATAATTATGTTTCTTTTTATTTCCATAATAAAACCTCCTAATCATTAACCCAAGAAGAATGAAATCTTCTGATAAACTTCGTCAACGTTATAATCTCCGCGAACTTTGTCGAGGCAATCTTTCAAGTCCAAAAGCTGCTCGAAAGTGAGCGTTAGAACGTATTCTTTTTCGGGCTTTGTATCGTCCTCGTCAAAATCGCTGTCCTCATCGTCCTCATCGGCGCTTTCATCATCAAAATCATCGCCGAAATCGTCCTCATCAAAATCATTGTCGAATTTTTGTGCAAAATCACGATTTTTTTCTTTGCCAATTTTTTTATCGACAATTTTTTCGGATTTCTCGGAATTTTGGATTTCCTTGACCGCCTTGTGCGTAATTTCAGCTGTTGGTGCGCTCTTTATCAGCTCCTGCTGTTTGTCGGGGGAGAGCTTCGCAACCTCGTTCGCGGTTGAGATTGACATTTCGCCATTTTTGACCGCCTCGTCAACCTCGGCAATCGCGTTGTTGCGAATGTTCTCAATTTTCCCGACCTGCGCGGGGGAAACCTGCAGCGTGTTCGCGATGATTTCCCGAACGCGTCCTTTTATGTGCTTGCCCTCGTCCTCGAGCTGCTGAATGGTCTGCTTTAACATCTCATATTCAGCCATAGTTTCCGCATCAGTGTATTTACGCTGCGTTGCGTTAAGCATAATAAGGTTCAGCCGAGCTTCAGCTTCCGTGCGCTCACCGTCAACATAGCAGGGAACAAGCGTACTTGTGAGCCTGTCCTGCTCGATGAGCAGCTTGACAGCGCTGTAACGTCTGTGTCCGCTGATGAGCCAATAGCCATCGCCGCCGCTGTCCTTGCAAACGACAAGATTGTGTTTCAGCCCTTGCCTTTCGATATCATCGGCAAGCAGCTCAATTTCGGATATAGAATAGAAATTCTCCTTATTGAGCTTGATTTCGGAGAACTCAATCATCTCCATATTATCGAGAAAACTGTCGGCAGAGGCTGATTTCATATCTTTGCCGATACTTGCGTTAAATGAAAAGTTTCTCGCCATAATCACTCACCAATCCTTTCAAGAATTTCGTCCGTCAGCTTTTTGAAACTGTCGGACGCGTTTGTCCAATTCATATATTCAGAAGCGGAAACGCTGAAATTTATCGAATTTTTGATAACTCGGCTGTACGGAATAACCGTGTTCATCGCCTTTTTTCCGAGATTTCCGTGCAGCATTTCGAGCAGCTGCACATCAGACGGGTTGTCCTTGTCGAAACGGTTTGCGAAGCACCCGCCGAATTTCGTTCCGCAGCGGCTGATGATATCCGTTACAGTCGGAATACCTTGAATGGAGAACAGTCCAAGCTCGATAGGAACGAAAACAATGTCGCACGCGCCGAGAACGGCTTTTGTCAGCTCGTTCAGAGCAGGCGGCATATCAATCAATATGTAATCATATTTTTTGCCGCCATACCACGGCATTTCTGAAAAAGAAAATATTTTCTCGACCTGTTTGAACTGCGTTTCTTCGTCCAATGCGCCGAACTCTGGCAGGATTTTATTCAAATCAGCGGTTGCCGTGATGATATCGATGTTCGGGTAACGCGTATCACATTTGGCATTTGCGGGTGTAACAACGTGCTTAATCAGAGCCTCGGCAAGTCCCGCTTTTGGCTCGTCCACAAAGAAACGAGAGCAGTTCGCTTGCCCGTCCAAATCGACCACAAGCACCGATTTGTCTTTAAGCGCAAGCTGCTGCGATATGTTTATGACGGAAGTCGTTTTCCCGACACCGCCCTTGTTGTTGTAAAGTGCGATTGAAATCATATTTTTCCCTCTTTCTAAATTGTGCTATATGTAGCACATTTTCAGCCTTAACCTTATCGGAACGGAACGCGACAGGCTGCCGCCGCGCTCGAGGAGCTACCTTTGTTCCGATTGTTAGAAATTATTCCTCGTCCATTTTGGAACTTGAAACGTCTTTGTGGTCATTCCTTGAAATAACCATATGAATAATTGTTGTTATAAGTATTATTACAAGACCGATTATCCTAAAAATGAGCGAGAGGCGGTTAGTGTGAATTACTCCGCCGGAATACAGCACATCAAAAATTATCGAGATAACTATTATAAAAATCCCGCAGGTTGACCACGCTGTAAGTTGGTGAATGATTTTTTTATCCTTGCCTGTCGTTTTTTTCTCGCTGTTTGTGTTCGTTATTTTGTTAGTGTTCATATATTTGCACCTCTTTCTTAAATTGTGCTACATATAGCACGTTTCACCCCTTATCGTCGATTTTATCAAGCAGAACCGTCAGAAGCTCGGGCGAAACATCTGCCGGTATTTCTGCCGAGAAGTCCTTTCCTTTGAGAATGATTACACTCGGCGCGAGATTTTCTGTCGGCGGGGGAGTGCTGTCAGTATTAACCTCGCTGCCGAGGAGATAAGCTGCGGACACGCCAAAATTATGCGCTATCTCGTTTACGGTCGCAATTGTAAGCTCAATTTCTCCACTCTCATACTTCTGAACGGTTCGGAGAGCCTTTCCGAGTGATTTTGCAAAATCGGTTTGAGTAAGTCCGCGTTCTATACGCAGCGCCCTTATCCGCAAACCGATTGATTTGCCGTCCAAACTATTGTTTTCCTGCGTTTTTTCAAGACCGCAGAGCCAATCCATAGATACATTGAACGTTTTCGCGATTTTTACAAGATTAAAAATCGCCGGTTGCATAGCGTCCGTTTCGTATGCCGACAGCGTGGACTGCGGAATTTCAAGCAACGCGCTAAATTCCTTCTGATTTTTTCCAACGCTTTTGCGCACCGCGCGAATACGTTCGCCGAATTTCAGCTTCAAAACTTCAGGTCTGCGATACAATTTTTCTTTGCGATACATTTTTCACCTCACGTTTACCCGATAATAACGGGCAATTTTTTCAGCACAATACGCTCATCGGGGTCTGTTTCCTCTTGGAACACAAAGCCGTGCTCGGCGAGCTTTGATATAAGGTCATCATAAGCCTGCTTGCCGAGATTTCTGATACGGCGCAGCTCCCGAAATGTCAATTTTTCCAAATCGCCGATTTTGTTGATTTTTGCACGCTTAACGCAGTTAAAGCAGCGGACAGAAAGGTCTAATTCCTCGATATCCGTATCTTTCGTCATTATTTCGGCGGCTTCGGCAGCGGGGTTTGTTTTTGTAATGCACAATTCGCGGAGATAGGCGACCGCGCTTTCAAGCTCTGCCGAACGGTGCTGCTCGATAGCGTGGTTCACCTCGTCTTGCATTGCTTTATAAATTCCGTTTTGCAGATAGTTCAAGCACTGGGGATTGCAAAGCCGTTTGAGCGCGGACGTTTGGATTTGACGAACACGTTCCTTTGAAATTCCCAATAATTCCGCGATTTCCACAAGAGTTTTTTCATACTTAAACCGCAGAAGAATTACATCTTTTTCACGCAGCGAGAGGTAAGTGTGAAGAACGTATTCAACCGTGCCTCCCAAATCGCCGGGAATGGTGTACTCCCATTCATCGCCGGTTGCCTCGGAAATCTCATCGATTAAGTTAAAGGGATAGTCCCTGAATTCTGCGTACATTTCAAGCATATCTTCGTTTTGCTCAAACATAATTTACCTCCTCTTTCCGTGCTATATGCAGCACGATTATTTACCTGTCTGAAAAGAAAAATCAGTGGGTTAAGCTGTTTCTTTTTCTTCGATGATTTTGCAGAGCTTCGACATTTTTTCACGCAGCGTTTTGCATTCATCGGTTTTGGTATAATCTTTCTTGGAATGCTTTATCAGATACGCTATTGAAATGCCAATTAAACCGGTACAACTAATTCCGAATGCATAAAAGATAAACGGGACAAGTTGTCCAATTGTTGCACAGCCCAAAAAAGTAATTGTAAGTAAAAACAAACCCAACCAAATGATTGTGTACACCGAGGTTACATCTTCATACTTGCAACTATATGCTTCTTTGCGCTCTTTTAATTCGCACTTTGTGGCATAAAGGCTTTTCATTGTTTCAGCGGTTGAACCGTCAACCTTTTCGATAAGCTCCGACAAAGGCATTTCGCCACAAACGAGAATTTCGTAGGTGTTTGAGTCAACATTGCAAGGAAGATATCTGTAAACCATTTGTCCGCTGTTCTTGGCTTCTTCTTCGTCGGGGAAAGCAACCGCAAGCTCAAAATTCTTGGGGTAGCACAATGTGTTCCACCCAAAGCTGGTGATGTAGAACAAAGTTCCTTCGGGAATTTGCAAATTCAGACGGTGAAGCGTGATTGTTTTCGCAGCCCTTACCGGCACATTTCTTGCTTCTTCTTTGACAGGCGTTTTTTCATCGCGGTCGATAAGCACGAGCATATCGAGCTTTTCAAGCGCTTTGTAAATGAGTGTGTCGGTGTAGTTGATTTTCTGAAGTTTCATAATAATACCTCTTCTTTCCGTGCTATATGTAGCACAATAAAATTTTCCTCTTTCTTAAAGTTGTGCTACATATAGCACAAAATGTACTATATGCAGCACGATTATTTACCTGTCTGAAAAGAAAAATCAGTGGGTTAAGCTGTTTCTTTTTCTTCGATGATTTTGCAGAGCTTCGACATTTTTTCACGCAGCGTTTTGGCATCGCTTGTTTCTTCGTAATCGTGTTTGAAGTATTTTATTGCAAGCGCGATACCAAAGCCAATAGCTATTGCAACGCAAATGCCGAACGGAATAAACCATTGCCAAGCTAAAGCACACGAAAAAACAAGGCAGGGTATTGAAATGGACAACGCAATAGCAATTATGCATTTCAAGATATTTGAAGAGTCATAATATTTATTATCATAGATAAATTCGTGTTTGCTATAGTCGCGTTCTGCCATATAAAGTTCTTTCATCGTTTCAACGGTTTCGCCGTCAACCTTTTCGATAAGCTCCGACAAAGGCATTTCGCCACAAACGAGAATTTCGTAGGTGTTTGAGTCAACATTGCAAGGCACATATCTACGAACCATTTTCCCGCTTTTCTTGGTTTCCTCTTCATCGGGAAAAGCAAACTCAAGCTCAAAATTCTTGGGATAAGACAAAGTTCGCTCGAAGCCGAAGCGGGAGATGAAAAACAATGTGCCTTCGGGAATTTGCAAATTCAGACGGTGAAGCGTGATTGTTTTCGCAGCCCTTACCGGCACATTTCTTTCCGAATTAAAAACATATGATTTGTTGTCACGTTCGAGCAACTCGAGCATATCGAGCTTTTCAAGCGCTTTGTAAATGAGTGTGTCGGTGTAGTTGATTTTCTGAAGTTTCATAATAATACCTCTTCTTTCCGTGCTATATGTAGCACAATAAAATTTTCCTCTTTCTGTACTGATATATCACACGGCGGGGGCGGCGAAAGAGGTGAACCGCCCCGTTAGGAGCGACCTTTGCCGTGTGTTGTTAAAGCTCCGAGGAGCATTTAACCTAGTTGCGCCCGATGAAATGAATAGCACTTCTCTTGACTCGAAAAACATTGTCGTAAGAGAGTGTGAGGTCAATGTAGCTTTTGGTTATGCGTTTTACAATACCAGAAATATAGTCAACACAATTATTGTCACTCGAAGAATTGCAAATTACTACAATCTTATCACCAACATTTGTATTGTTAAGAAATGCGGTTATACATTCTGCTGACATTGACAAAACCGGCTCTGTCGTATCGGAGATGAATATCGTTTTGTTTTCTTTTTTCATAACTTAATAACCTCTTTTCCTTCCTTGTTAAAGCTCCGAGGAGCATTTAACCTGTTTTGTTCTCTACCAATCTTCTTTGATTTTGAAAATCAAGTAGATGATAAGGCACTTAATTGCGTTTATAAACTTTTTCATAACTGCCTCTATATCTAAACCCCTTTGGAAAGGGGAGAATTATCTCGAACGCAGCGGTTAAGCTGCGCTCTTTTGAGGGGAAAAATATATGTCAACCCCTTTTTATGGGAGGGGTTTGCGGGGTTTTGTTGTCTGTCAATCCGAGAAGATAATCGACCGATGTGTTTAACAGCGCCGCTATACTTATTAAAATAGGAATGCTCGGAATTCTGTCGCCCATCGCGTAATAGACAATACTTTGACGGGAAATACCCAGCTTGATAGCGATACATCTCAATGTCAGCCTGCGAATTCGCCTTAAATCCCGAAATCGTTCTGCGAAGATTTTACAAATTTGAACGTTTTCCGTCTGATATTTTTCAAGCTGCGGCGTTATTTTCACAAGAATTCTCCTTTTTGGTTTGTGCTACATATAGTACATTTTTTCGGTAGACCCGAACGATTTTACTTTCGCTGAATGCGCCGCGATTGAAAATCGTCTGAAAAGTCACCTCGCGCACGTTTTCCTACCGATTTGACCGGGGTTCGTTTCAAAACGTAAAAGTCAGCTTTCTCCCCTTGCCGAAATAATCGGACTTGCACCGATGAGCGCGTGAACACGCTCCCGCCTAAAGCGGTACTCCGAAATTTTCAGAACTGAAAAAGAAAAAGCAGGGAAGTGTGAGCTTCTCTGCCTGTGAATATCATTGATATATCTTGTCCAAATGTGATGTGTGACGGGACGTCTGGAGTGCGAGTGTCGCCGCCATATGAAGATAACGCTGCGTTGTCTGAATGTTTGCGTGACCGAGGATTAAACGCAGCGTTTCTAGGTCGCCACCGTCTGCTATATAATATGTAGCGAACGTGTGCCGGAGTAGATGTGGGTGTAATCGCGGCATTTCGCTTTGCTTTTTCAGCCGCTTGAACATCTGCTTAATCAGATTGTCGGTACATCGACCATTATTCTCGCTAATAAAAAGAGGCTCGTTCAAGCCTGCGTTTTTGCGATATAAATTTACATAATCATTCAAAAGGGAAGTGCTCATCAATCCCATCGGAACGATACGCTGTTTGCCACCTTTACCCTTGACGATTAAGGACGGCTTACCGAGTTTAAGGTGAACATCACCGACGTTCAGCCGCAGCAGCTCACCGCGCCGTAGTCCGCTGTCAAGCATAAGCACAACTATACACTTGTTTCGCATTCCCGTTTTTGTTTCCGAAAAACAGGACAGCAGCGTGTTTATCTCCTCATTGTCCAAGATTTCCTGCACTTTGAAATGGGCTTTCGGGAGTTTAAGGTACTTGCTGAAATCCTCGATATAACCATTTTCAATGCAGTAATTGTAAAATGTTTTTACGGCTCGAAGTGCGTTCTGAACGCTAGCGTCGGAGAGTTTGTCACCGTTCCGCTTCACGCTGTCCCGCAGCTGCGCCCCGTAGAGCTTGAAATTATCCAATGTGAGTAATTTCTCATCATCAGAGCCGCCAAGCCACTCAAAAAACTCCTCGAGGTTGTCTTTATACCAATCTATTGTTTTTTTGGTATTGTTCCTAAATTTCTGCTCGACAAGGAATTTTTTGTAAATTTCAGAAATCATCATATTTTTCCCCCTTTTCTAGATAATCTCTGAAAAGATTATACCACAGCACAACATAAATTGCAAATATTTAACCCCAAATGCTGTTAAAAAAACTGTTAATCAGGGTGTCACTGGTTCAAGTCCAGTCGGGGGAGCCAATGAGGACGGTCCTTTGGACCGTCCTCTTCTGCGTTTTCGAGCGTTTCGCACAAGCACGAAACGCTCGAAAGCCGCGGTGCGCGAAAAAACTAAATACAAGCTATTATTTTCGCCTCTAGTTTCTTCTAGAGGCGATTTTTTATGCCCGAAGACGACAAATCTTTTTTCTGCGTTTTCTCCGTTTTCGCACAAGCACGAAAACGGAGAAAGCCGCGGGTTCGAACAATTTTTACTTTGCGATTTTCCGAAATCTATTTTGTATAGCATATACAATGAGGACGGTCAAGAAACCGTCCTTTTTTATCCTAACATTTTCTTCAAATACAACAGAATAGCTTTTTCACCGGCTTCCTTGTCGGTTGAAATTTTGGTTTCCGAGATGTCAAACAGCATACACCCGCAGTGTCCTTTGAACGTCGGGAAGCAGATTATACGAAGATATTTGTTGATTTCCGGGCTGAAATCGACAAGCTCCAGAGTTTCTCCGTAAAGAACCGCGCGCTCATAGCTTCTGAGCCACTTCGTGTCCATGTTATTGAAAATATTTCCGAACGTGTTTCCAATCATCAGTTCAAGAGGACAGTTTTCAAGCTTTGCGAGAGCCTCGTTTCCGTATCTGAAAATCCAGTCAACCGCCTGACGCTGCTCGTTGAAAATCATTTCAATATCCGTAAATGCAATGGGAATATCGTCAAAGCACTTGTAATGCCTGTGATATTCTTCATTTTCCTTGGGATTGTCGTTCACGGAAAGCTTGTCGATAATCAAACGCTGCTTTTCGTGGAATTTTTTCAGAATTTCATCTCTGTGCTGGGCGGAGTATTCGAGAGAGTCACCGTTGCTGAGAGTTATCAGCTTGTTTACGCTGTGAATAGCCATTGCCGATACAAGACAGCCTCGGTGAATTCTGATAAAATCATCTCCGAGCATATTGCTGAACTCATTGAAAGTCATTCTTGTTTTGAGCACGCTTCCGTCCAAAAGGTGAACAAAAGCGTCCTGCTTTTTCATAAACACATACATAATGTCGCTTACAGGTATTGTATGATGTTTTCTTCCTGAAACAAAGCTGATTGTTTTTTCGTTTGCCATAGAACACCTCTGTATGAATATTTATCAGAATTTCAAATCTTTCAGCTTGATTATCTCACAGCCCTTGCTCTCGTAATAAGCAAGCATTTCGGGGATTTTTCGCTTGTCATAGCTTGTGATACAATCGGACAAAATCGTCACGTCAAAGTTTTCTTTGCGAAGATTGAAGCTTGTTGATTTAACGCAGGCTGTTGCGTCTGCACCCGCTAAATAAAAATGCGAAATCTCATTTTGTGAAATAAAATCCGCGAATGCTTCCGAAGTCAGCGCGCTTGCTTTTGACTTTACGAAGATGTTCTCCGAAACAACCTTTAACTCGGGGACAAGCTCTTCTCCGCGGGTTCCGGGCTTGAAGGTGCGCGTGCCTGCCGAAAGGTTGTTGTGTTTGATGTAAACAACAGGGATATCCTTTTCCGAAGCCATATCCACAGCGCTGTTGATTTTATCGATAATTTCCTTATAGTTCTTGGTTATGTCGTTTTGAATATCAATGATAACAAGTGCTTTTTTGCTCATATTCTCTCCTTTGAAATAAGCTGTTGTTTATTTGTGTATTATATCACATCACAGCTTTTTTGTCAAGCAAAACCGTCAAAAATAGAGTAAAACAAAAACTCCGAACACGGCAAAACCGAATTCGGAGCTTTTTTGATTATTTTTTAAATCCGCTCATTTGCTTTTCGGGGGTTTTGATTTCATTGGATTTCGGCGGCATTGTGAGCTTCTTGGTTGTGTTGTTCAGCTCGTCGAAGCTCATTTTCTGCTTGGTTGTTTCGGAATTATCGATGTGAATATCATCGGCAATCAAACTTTCAAGCTCTGCATTAACCTTTTTGCTGTGCTCCTCGGCTTTCCATATCTGCTCGGCATTGTCACGGGAAACGCCATTTTTCACTGCGGAGTTTATGTATTCTTCCTTAGCCTTTGCAGCAATTTCGCTTTCGGTAAGAGGTCTTTCTCTTTCGGCAGCAATTTTTTCCTCACGTTCAATTCTTGCGTTTCTTTCTGCGGTGTCGGCAGCCATAGCGCTCTTTTCCGCCTCGGAAATCGGGTGTTCAAGCTGTGAGTTCTGAAAAGCCTTGTCAAGCGTGGTGCCGTTTTCCTTGATTACATTTATGTATTCAATGTATTCTTTCAGATTTTCGCAGGCATTTTGTTTATTTTTCTCATAGGTATTTGCAGTCCCTATTGAGCTCATCGTTTTGCCTGTCGGGGTTTCCTTGCTGAAATGCGTCAGGGTAAGATTTTCTTCGTTGAACAAAACGGCTTTTGCTTCGGGATTTTGTGTGCAGAGATAGTTTGAGTATGCGGACTTTGATAATTCTTCGTCTTTGAGGAAGGCGCCGTCATATGAACGGAACGAAACAAATTGCTTTGCCGTTTCCTCGTTGTCCATAAAGCGCGCCATACAGTCCATATCCTTTGATTTTTCATGGTAGAACTCCAAAGCTGCTTTTCCTCTTGCGGCGATGTTGATATTTTCCTTGCGAGCGGCAACGTCGACATCGACAAAGTCCTTATTTGCAATAAACGAGATATACTTGTTTGCGGACTCGTGGGAAGCCGATAAAACACCGACATCAATATCCATATAATTCATTAAAGCTTCATATCTTTTGCGGGAGTTCTCAGCTTCGGCGCTGGTTTTGTCAAATGCGTTCTTTCTAAGAGGCATGGAAGACTGCGTGAAATCCTGACCAATCATACCCAAAAGCTCGAAACGTTCAAACTTTTTGATGATATCATTGAAATTGTTTGCGTCGGGGAAGTTACATTCCTCTTTTCTCAGACCTTCATAGCCCTTGGTGTAAAAATCTGCCAATTTTGCGGTATGCTGAATAAAGTACTCCTGATACTGCCTTTTGGTTTCGGGATTTCTTATGTCGTTTACAAGGTTATTATCCTTGGCAAATTCCTGAATTGTCTTTGTGCCAAGGTTTTCGATGACTTCCTTGCCCAGTCTTTGACGCAGAGCATAGTTTTCCGGAGCGATAATTTCGTCAAAGGTATGTCCCTGAGATAAACCGTAAATAATAGCCAGAGAAACGCGCGACGAACTTCTGTCCAATGTTCTGAACGAGTTGACCTGACGGTTATCGGCGGTTGTCAGCTTGAATTTACTGTCAATTTTTCTGTTGATTGTTTCTGTGAGCGTTTTGCCTTTTTCCTGTTCAAACTGCGAGCCGAAGAAATCGAAGTCCAGAGAATTGATTTTTCTGCCGCGTTTGACGGATTCACCTCTGAGCTGAGTTGAAATCGCCTGTCTTTTCGCGGTGGAAAGCATATCAGCCTTTTCGGGCAGCTTGACATTAATATTGTCAAGCTGTTTATTTGCCTGTTTTTGCTTTGCGTCGTTCAAATCCGCTGCGGTTTTGTCGCGTTCTTCCTTGGAGGGAACGCTGTCCTGAAAAAGGCTGCTGCGGTCTCTGGGCTTTTTGTTTGTTTCATTGAGCTTTTTGTTAATGCTGGGAGAAACCAAGCCAATCGACTCCAGAAGTCTGCGAAACCACGAGGTTTTCTTCTCCGATACCTTTTTTACCTGCGTTTGAACGGGAACGGTTTTTGTCGGCTGAAGAAAGCCGTCCTTGTCAAACTCGTACTTGATAACGTCGATTTCCTTGCCGCTGAGAGCTTGCGCAAGGATTTTGCACTTGGCACGGGGGTTTTTCGAGGGTTCATCGAACGAATAGGTATACTGGTTCTGCTGATATAAATCCACGGGCTTTCCGTCAATCAGAATTCCCGCAGCAGGGTCAATTCCTTCCTCCTTAAACCTTTTCAGTTCTTCCTCGGTATACAGTCCCTTGACCATATTGTCGATACAGTTCACCGCCCATTCGGTTTCTTTATCGGACAAATCCGTGGAAGGGTCGGGTTTTGACAGGTTAATTTTCGCTTTTTTGATAAATTCGTCAGTATAAATACTCACATCATTTGACTTTTCAACATTAAGTTGAAGTGCTTCTATATCCGGCATAATGAATTCCTCCGTTGAACTTTTGATTTTTCGTTGGTTTATACGCACGAACCAAAAAAACGTTACAGGTATTCATCAAAAACACTTTTTACAATATGGAACGAAAAAAATCGAAAAAGGAACTAAAAAGCGAAGAAAAAAGTAAAAAACTCGTCGAAAAAAGCACTATATTTTGTACATTTTCACAAAAAATTGCAAAATCCACACCTACTGTCCGAACGGACAGTAGAAATTTTTTGTGAAGTATTTTATAATATATAAGGGTAAGTCGGAATGGCTGAATTGTGCCAAAAAGACAGCGAGGTTGGAAAATGGAACAATACATTTTGCCGCACAAGGCTCTGAAGAAAATCCGTGCCTGCAAGTCAATCGGAAATGTAGTTTACATTTTCGGGGCAACTGGTTACGGAAAGACAGAGTTGGTTCGGCAGTTTTTGAAAAATAAACCATATTTCTACGCGTCTTGTACGGAACAGTCGCGGGATTTCAAGGAAGCGGCCGCTGCGGCAAGCGATAAGAAAAACCCGTCTGTCGTGGTAATTGACGATTTGCATTTGCTCCAGAACCGTGAAAAGCGCCGCGAGGTTATTGAGCTCACCGAGTGCAAGGATATATGGCTGGTTCTGATTTCGAGAAGCAGTATCCCTTCCTGGCTTATTGAGGCTTATATCAAGCGCAATTTTATCCTTATTTCCGAAGAAGACCTTGCGCTTACTGCCGATGATGTGACGGATTATCTCGAACGCGAAGAAAAAAAGTATTCGCAGAGCGATGTTGAGTATATAGTAACAAAGAGCGAGGGAAACGGTTTCGCGGTAAAATTTGCTTTGGTTGAAATGCTCAACGGCGCTGCGGTCAACAGTGCGCTTGAAAAGAAAATCGGAGATGTTTTCATTTCTTTGCTGAAGGAAAAGGTGCTTATCTGGCTGGAGCCCGAGGTAAAAGAGCTTCTGACAAAGCTGTCGCTGGTGGAGAGCTTTGATATAGGTCTGGCAAAGGTGCTCACGGGCGACAAAAACATAGATGATGTGATAAACCGTGCAGAGGAAAGCGGAAATTTCCTGCATAAAAGCGGCGAAAGTTTCACGATAAACGGCTTTATGAAAGCTGCGCTCTATGACGAGCTTATGCGGTGCTATTCGCGGGAGCAGATAAACGGATTTATCAGAAATATCGCGCTCTATTACGAAATGAACGGCAACGACGCAAAAGCGCTTGAATTTTACGCGAGCTGCGATGATACCGATAAATTGCGCGACTTGCTTGTAAGAAACGCGAAAACAAATCCCGAAATGGGCTATTTCTTTGAAACGCGCAGATATTATCTTCTGCTTTCCGAAAAGGATATCGAAAGCGACCCGTGGCTGATGATATCAATGTCGCTGCTGTATTCGGTCATGATGAATGTCGAAAAGAGCGAGTTCTGGTACGGCAGGCTGAAGGAACGTCTTGCGGGTGCAAAGGGACTTGAAAAGCGAGAAATATCGGTCGGGCTTGCTTATCTCGACATTGCTCTTCCGCATAAGGGAAGCCTGAATACGCTTGAAACGATAAAAAATCAGTATGTTCTGATGTGCGAAAAATCTGCACAGTTTCCGGAATTGTCCGTCACAAGCAATATGCCCTCGCTGATAAGCGGCGGAAAGGACTTCTGCGAGTGGACGAAAAAGGACAAAGAAATTGCAAGGACATCGGGAAAGCTGCTTTCGGTATTTTTAGGCTCGAACGGAAAAGGGCTTATAAATCTCGGGCTTGCCGAGAGCTTTTATGAAAAGGGCGGCGACTCCTACGAGATATCAAGCTTGATTTCAAAAGCAAAAAACCGGATTGAAACAGGCGAAATAAACTATAATATGATGTTTGTTGCAATTGGGCTTCAGGCTCGGCTTTTCCTGATAAACGGCGAAAGCGCCGAGGCAAAGGAGCTTGTCGAGGGATTTCGCGGACGCGTTGCAAAAACAAAGTTCGTCTACAAGCTGGATAAAAATATCGGCGCTTTGTTGTGCAGAATTTCGCTTTACGAGGGCGATTTCGACGCCGTGAACAGCTGGCTTGCAAACGAAGCTCCCGATGAAAACGAGTTTTTTGTGCTTCACAGATATCAGTATCTCACGAAAATACGCTGTTATATCGCGACGGAAAAATACGCGTCTGCGCTTGCTTTGATTGACAGGCTTTCGGATTACGCGGAAATCTGCGACAGGAAGTACATTTCAATGGAGCTCGCAATTCTGAAATCTATCATAAAATTTCGCAGAAAATCCGATTGGAAAGAGGAATTTTCCGAGGTCCTGCGAAAAATCTCCGAGTATAGTTTCATAAGAATTGTTTCGGAGCACGGAGCGGCTGTCTATCCGCTTCTGGACGCGGTTCGCGATGAATTTCCCGAGGACGGTGAAAACGGCTGCTTTTTCGGGAAAATTCTCGAAGAAACCCGCAGGATTTCGCTTCGTTATCCTGTTTATATGAAAACTCAGATTGCAAATCTTCCGTCCCTTTCGGAAACTGCCGTGAATATACTGAAAATGCAGGCGGAGGGGATTACGCTGAAACAAATCGGCGAGCGGCTTGGAATAACCGAGCGCACAGCAAAATTCCACGCGCAGGAAACCTACCGAAAGCTGGGTGTGAACAGCCGTACCGAGGCAATTCTTGCCGCGAAAAATATGAATATCATCTGAAGCCGTCCGAAAATTGGTTTGAAAGAACTTGTCAGGAGCGATGTTATGAGCTTTGAAATATCTGCCGAACAGATTTACAGGGAATACAAAAACAAAGTGTTCGGTTACATATTCAACAGAATACAGAATTACGCTGACGCAGAGGATTTGACGTCCGATGTTTTTGCGAAAGTTGTTTCGCATATCGACAGTTATAATCCCGAAAAAGCGTCCTTGTCAACGTGGGTTTTCGTTATCACAAGGAACACGCTTATCGAACATTTCCGCAAGCGCCGCATAAACGAGGATATCGAGGAGCTTCAGATACCCGTGAGCGACGAGCCTGTGGATAAAATCGTGATGAACGAACAGCAGGAGATGCTCGCGAAAGCGCTTCTGGAGCTGCCCGAGAAGATGAGGGATATTGTTGTTGCGCGGTATTATTACGGGTACAGATTTGCAAAAATCGGCGAAATGATGGAAATGACTGAAGCAAACGCGAGAGTAACCCACGCAAGAGCGCTTTCAAAGCTGAAAGAGATAATCGAAAAGCTGTAAAAACGCGGGAAATGTTAGAAGCCCTGTTACAATTTGAAAATTTCGCCGTATAAACAGGCGAAAACCAAAAACGGCCAATTTAGAAAGGACAGTATTATGGCAACACCTACACCTGAATTTTTGAACATTGTGGCTGAAGCTACAAAAAGGGCAAATGGAAAGATTTTCGACGAGGTCGATGTTTTGGACAAGAACGGCAATGAGAAAACGATGAAAGAAGAAGATTTTTTCAATTTGTTCACCGATACTTTTTTGAACAGAAGGGTAATGGATGAAGAAGTCAGCAAGTCTGACAACCCTCTGATTACTACGCGCTCTATGGCGTTTTCGCTCAATGCGATAAACAACATAAATATGGCAGGAAAAGTCAAGTGGCATATTGACGATATCGTAAATCATCTTGACTCAGACACTATCAGCAAATACGGCGAAACCGTATACGGGCATCCTGTCAGAGACAAAGAGGCGAGGGACAATATCCGCAGATCGCTTAAAGAGTACGTTGATAAGCAGTATGAGGTTGAGGCGAAAAGCCCTGCCGCGAAAAATCTCGTCTACAATCTTCAGAGGGCATATGACAGGGACTACGCCGATACCAACGCGACCAGAGAGCCCGACCGCTTTCTCAAAGATGGTCTTGTGTTTATCCACATGGTAAACGACGCGACTGACAGCAAAGCAATGGAAAATGGCGGAGACCTTGCTTTAAAAACGGTTAATGAAAACGAATATGTTTCGGTTTGGTCTATCGGAAGAGCGCTGCTTGACGGGCTTGACTCGGCAGAGGCGAGATATGATGTTGCGATGGATTTGAGTTTGTCTGCTGAGAAGAACTATGACGTTGACATCAAATTCGGGGATTTGAACGGCATAAAGCTCTCCGATTTCTACAGTAAAGCCAGTACAGACATATATTCAGGCTCGCTTTCACAAGAGCAGCTCGACTGGGCTTATAAGACGGTTGAAGATATGCGTGAAAAAATTTTCGGAGATAAGTCGTTTGCCCCGCTTGAGAATTTTATGGTAAACGGCAAGCCGATGTTTGATAAAACGGAATACCGAAAAACTCCCGCCGAGCTTTCGAGCAAGATTTTAAAGAGTATGCTTGAAGGCAACATTGTTTCCGTGAAGAACGAAAAGAACGGCTTAATCGTGGATTTGGAGCCGAAACTCATTCAACAGGACAAGGAAAAGGGCTTTTTTGAGAAGATTTACGAGGCTATTGCAGAATTTTTCAAGTTTGACTCCGCGCTGAAAAAGAAGCGCGAACAAGGAGAGATTGAAAATATTCAGGAGAAAATAGACGGCAAGGAGAAGAACAATGTCGATGCTCGTAAAAGACTGTCTTTTTATGACCTTCTGAACACAAACGAAGTCAAGAGAACTGTTCCCCCGCCCTCGAGTTCACACGAAAAATCCAAGGGCAGGGAAATGTAATAATTTGATTTGCTTTGTAATAAGCTGTGAAAGCATAAAATCTTGAAGTCGTTAAGGAGAAAATGATATGGCAGTGGACCATGAATTTTTGTTGAGAAGAGCTTTTGGTCTTGCACAACAGGACGATATTGTCGCTATTGATGTTCCGCTTGAAAACCAGACTCCGGAAAATCACAATATGATGAGTCTCGCAAATCTGGAGAAGGAACTCTCGCAGAATATGATGCATCTCGGTTTGTCCGATACCGCGGCGAACGCAAACTTGGGCGAGGAACAAAAGGAGAGCTACAAAGACACTGCTTACGCGCTTAGTTTTGCGCTTTTGGCTATTAACAACATAAATATGAAGAGCAAGGTCATAGCGAAGGCAAACCAATTAATTGCAAGCGAGCCGTGCAACGATGTTGAGAGATGGGAACTCCATAGGGATATGATGTCAAGCATCGACGAAAAGTTTTCGATTGAATCGGATAACCCTGTCGTGAAAGCGTTCGTTAAAGATTTGCAGGATTGCTATAATGCAAATTACAGAAACGGCAGCGACCCGGACGCGTTCCTCAAGGAAGGGCTTGCGTATGTTTACTCGGTCAGCAATGCTCTGAAAGACGCCAAGCCTAATCAGGATATCTCAAGCGTTCTCAAGGGCATTTCCGAAAGATTTGATAAAGCCGGAATGGGAAAACTCGGGGAAACGATTGCAGAATGGCTTGATGCTCCCGAAATCAGAAAGGGAATTTCGCTCGAGACTGAGCCTGTCAGGGAGAGCGTGAAATCTCTTGAAATCGCCTACAATGAGTACAACCAAGAGACGCTTGCTCAGATTTATTCTGATTTGAAGGAACATAAAAAATTGAACGGTGAACAGATTGAGTATTTGTCGCAGATTTTTGACAATTTCAACAAAGAAGTCCGCGGAAATGAAACCGCCGAGTTCGAGGATTTTAAGCAAATTACCGTGGACGGCAGACCGATGATTGAAAATAACAAATTCTTGTCAATCGAGGACCGCTACACTCTTTTGTTTGATAACATTCTGTCGGGCAAGGACGTTGGGCTCAAGGCGAAAGACGGCTCAGTCGTTCATATGAAGCCCGAAGTTGTCGAGAAAAATGCGCCCAAAAATATCTTCCAATGGATTATCGATTTAATTAAGAATTTGTTCGATTCCTCGAAGGAAAAAACGATGGTCAACGCCGATTCGATTAAAGAAACCGAAAACATCTGGAAGTTCAGCAACGCGGAGCGCGAGAAGGTTACTTTCAATGAACTTATCGGCAACAACAGATACGGTGTTTTTGATATCAACAAAGCCGGTAAGAGCAAGGAAGCTTCCGCGGAGAATAGCGCCGAGCCAAATTCTCCCGAGCGATAATTGCGCTCGTTTGCCAAAAACGTCGGAAGACAACAGACAAGGAGCCCGAAACAGCGCTCCGAAAATAAAAAAAATAATTCGGCGAAAAGTGTTACGAAACCGAATTTGCTTCGTATAAACC
Source organism: Oscillospiraceae bacterium (assembly GCA_017847835.1). Lineage (GTDB taxonomy): Bacteria > Bacillota > Clostridia > Oscillospirales > Ruminococcaceae > CAG-115. The sequence continues at coordinate 553,739 of JAGASH010000005.1, read as the reverse complement.
AATGAAACAAGGAAAGGCAAGAAAAAATGCCGCTTCTTGAAAAGAAAAATACCGCATTGGGGTGGTGGGAATGCAGATTTCCGAGCAGCGCATTGTCGAGATTTTCGATTTTTCTCGCTTTGAGCCTTCGAAAACAATGGAAAAAATCGTGACTGCTTTTGCTGAAAAGTATAAGCTTACCCGAAACGCTTCTCGGGAAAAAATGAGCTTTGACGAGCTTTCGGGCGAAAAAGCAGCCAAAACCTCAAAACAGACAGGTCAGAACGGTTTGTCAAAATCTTCTGAAAAGAAAAACGATAAACTTCTGTGACCGACTGTTACGAAATCCGTAAAAATTGGTATAAACCAATGAAAGAAAAAACCGCTTCGGCGGAAATAAAAGGAGAAATATTATGAATAACGCATTTCTTTTACTTGCAGCTTCTTCGGAGGCAAACCCGTTTGAGAAGATGACAAACCCGATTATCGACCTGCTCGATATGATTTTGGGTCCTGCACTTGCCGTTGTCGGCGCTCTGGGTGCAATCTTCTGCATTATACTCGGTGTTAAGTTCGCAAAGGCTGAAGAGCCGCAGGACAGAGAAAAGGCAAAGCATGGTCTTAGAAATGCAATCATCGGCTTTGTACTTATCTTCGTTCTTCTCGTTGGCTTGAAAATCGGTCTTCCTGCAATGGAGCAGTGGGCAACAACCGCAGCTTCGTCCAACTAATCAAAAAAAGCATTTCTGCCGCTTCTTGTATGCTCCTGTGACAGTGCTGTTTCAGCCCATACGAGGAGCGGCATAGAATTGTTTTAGGCTTTATTCGGGGGAGAATTGTATTGAAAAGGAAAAAGCAGAGAAAAAATTCCGATTTGGAGAAAAATTCCGATGAGATTGTGATTGAGGTTGACGCTGAGGCTGATGACAGCGAGGAAGCAGCTCTTGCCGAGAAGAAAAAACGCGAGAAAAAGCGTCGCCAGATTATCAACCGTAATTCACGGAAATACATAATCATAACCACGATTTTATCGGCAGCGGGACTGTATTTCGGGTTCTATTTCTTCCCGCAGATGTTCTTCATCATCTTCTCCAACGACGCGCTTCAGAACAGCGGTACGCTGAAGCTGCTCTGTTCAATAATGGGATTTTTTGTGTACTTTTTCTATCTCGTCAATCACTACCTGCGAAAACGAAAAAAACACCCCGAAACCGAAACCGTCAAGGATATGCTGGATTTTCACCCGCGCCTAATAAGCCGAAAACCCGCTTTGCTTTGCGTTATTTCGGGAATTTGTCTGAACCTGTCAACATCGGCTCTGCTGGCGGTTTTGCCGCTGCCCGAGAGCTTTATCAAAAATTACAGCTCTGGCACGGAAAGTCTGCTTTATACGGACAACATCGCGCTGAGCTTGATTTACATCGTTATTCTCGCGCCGCTTTGCGAGGAAATGATGTTCCGCGGATTTTTGCTTCACACGCTCAAACGTGCGTTCCCCGAAAAGGCAGTGGTTATTGTCGTGACGCTTGCGTTTGCAATCCCGCATATCCAGCCGATTTGGATAATCGTGGCGCTTGTAAGCAGCTGTTTTTTCACGCTTGTCCGCATAAGGTACAACAACCTTACATACCCGCTTTTGATGCACGTCGGATTTAACTTCGCGACTGTGCCGATGCTTTTGCTGATGAATACCGAGGCTTACAAGGTGCTTTTCGACAACATCGTCGCTGAGCTTGTTTATCTGATTTTCGGCGGAATAACGGTATTTTTCTGCGTAAAGACCCTGCTTTACGAAGCGAAAGCCGAAAAAATTCTCGAATAACTGTCGGGAGGAAATTATGAATTTAAAGAAAATTTACAGCACAGCCGCTATTTTGCTTGTCGCGCTCTTTTTCTGCTCATACATTGCAGGAGCGCTTTTAGACAATCTGATGCCCGCGATTGAGGCAAAAGACCTTTCGGTTTTCTTCAATCCTGCGGTGCTGCTTAATCCGGTGAACTATCTTTACGGGTTGATTGCACTTGTTGTAATTATCGTTCTTTATGCGGCAACGCGTCCCGACAGCTTCAAGCGCACAAAAAAGAGCCTGCTCGGAGCGAATAAGAAGAACGAGGTTACCGACTCGACGCTGGAAAATTCGCGTTTTATGACCGATAAGGAGCGCGATTTCAACTTTGCTCCGCACGAGTTTGCAAAGCTTGGCGAGTCGAAAAAGGACGGAATTCCCGTAAGAGCGTGGTACGACAAGAAGGGACTTCACGTCAATCTCGCGTCCCCGATGCACGGACTTATCATCGGTGCAACCGGTTCCGGTAAAACGACAACCTTCATCAACCCGATGATACAAATTCTCGCAAAATCGGGCGCCGGCTCGTCAATGATTTGTACCGACCCTAAGGGCGAGCTTTTCCAGATGCACAGTAAGTTTTTGCAGGAGCGCGGATATAAGGTAATGGTTCTCGACCTGCGCGACCCGTATTCTTCGTTCCGCTGGAACCCGCTCGGAGATATTTTCGACCGTTATCAGGAATATGTAGCCACGGGCAATGACATCTACCGCAGAACCGACAATGCTGAGGAGTCCGGACTTGAACTTGTAAATCCGCCCGAACTGTACGAGGACGAGTGGTACGAGTACGAGGGCAAGGCATACGCTGTACGCAAGGAACTTATCGGAGTTATCAAGGTTCAGCGCCAGAAGATTTACGACGAGGTTTACGAGGATTTGAACGACCTTGTAAGCGTTATCTGCCCGATTGAAAGCCAGGATGACCCCGTTTGGGAAAAGGGTGCGCGCTCGATTATTATGGCGACAATTCTCGGTATGCTCGAGGACAGCGAAAACCCCGACCTCGGTATGACGAAGGATAAATTCAACTTCTTCAACGTCAACAAAGCGCTCGGAAACTCCGACAACAACTTCGAGGCTTTGCGCAACTATTTCTACGGCAGAAACGTGCTCTCAAAGGCGGTTACGCTGAGCAAGCAGGTGCTTTCCGCAGCGGAAAACACGCTCGCCAGCTATATGTCAATCGCGTTTGATAAGCTGTCTATCTTCAACGATGAAGGTATCTGCTCGCTTACGTCAAACACGGATATCGACCCGCAGATTTTTGCCGACGAGCCGACAGCGCTGTTCCTCAAAATCCCCGATGAAAAGGATACGCGTCATACGCTTGCGGCTGCGTTTATCCTCTGTATTTATAAGGCGCTCATCAAAAAAGCGTCCACAAGAGAGGATTTGTCGCTTCCGAGAAATGTTTATTTCATTCTCGATGAGTTCGGTAATATGCCGAAAATCGACAAGTTCGACAAGATGATTACCGTCGGACGTTCAAGAAAAATCTGGTTCAATATGGTCGTGCAGTCCTACGCGCAGCTCGACAATGTTTACGGAAAAACCGTCGGCGACATCGTAAAGTCCAACTGCGGTATGAAGATGTTCATCGGTTCAAACGATATCGAAACCTGCAAGGAGTTCTCGGAGCTCTGCGGTAACTGCACCGTTTCCACAACCAGCGTTTCGCGCTCAATGGGAACAAAGGAGGGCGAGGCAAGCTACAGCACGTCCATTCAGACGCGCCCGCTTATCTACCCTTCCGAGCTCCAGAAAATCAACAATAAAACCGATACGGGTAACGCGATTATAGTTACGTTCGGTAACTACCCGCTGAAAACGAAATTCACTCCGAGCTACAAGTGCGATTTGTATCAATTCGGCACAATGGACTTGTCGGAGGTTCGCAGCAACGCGTTCTTCCCCGACGAGGTTTACTATGACCTCACCGAGAGAAACAACATCGTTCTCGGAACAGAAGAAAACTAATCTCCGAAAGGAAAACGGTATGTTTAAGAAATTTCTGACCGCAGCGTTTGCGTGCGCTGTTTTTGGAACGGTATCGCTCAGTGCGTTTGCCGACACGGACGAAAGCTCTGCGGAAAACCTGCAAAAAATTGAATATATCCACTCGGAGATTGCCGAAAAAAGGGTGAATTCCTCGCTTTACGAGGAAATTATCGCAAATCAGATTGTGTTTTACAGCAACATCTCAAACGGCGCTGTTATCGATTATCCCGTAAATCTTGATTTGCCCGAAACCGTCACGGTCACGATTGATAAAGACGGGAAAAAGTCCAAATATAAACTCGGTGAGCCGATTGAAGAGCCGGGAAAATATTCGCTCACGATTATGGTTGAGGGAAAGGATTTGCTCGGGGCAGATGAAGACGAGGTTTACTACGGACTGTTCCGCTTCTGGATAACGGAACCCTCCGAGGAAAGCAATTCCGATGATGAAAGCTCGGAGGACGAAGACTCGGAGTTTTCGGAAAGTTCCGAGGACGAAAGCTCGGACAGCTCGGGCGACAGCGGTGAAAGCGATTATTCCGACAGCACCGATACAAGCTCCGACAACTCGGGAGGAGAGGACGAAAAGCCGTCAAATCCCGACAATAATGATGACGAGCAGGGAACATTGCTCCCGAAAACCGACAAGGTTACAAATATCTCGCAGTATGTGACAAGCAAAAAAATCCGCGTTGTCACGGACAAAGGAGCAGAGTTTTTCTGCAATATTCCTGCGGGAATGGCTACTACAAACGCCGTAAAATTTGAGCTTTCGGAGGACGATACGGCTGAATATAAGCTGATGAAGGACGGAGAGGTTCTGTCGGGATTTGAGTTCGGCAGACAGCTCACGGACAGAGGTGATTACACGCTTTTCGTCAATGACGGCGACAGCAGCAATCCCGCGAAATTCAGCTTTACAATTCTTGGAACGGGAACTCACGGAATTACGAAATATACAGTTCCCGACGGCTGTAAAATCGAAAAAGCTGAGTACGGCAAAAACGAAATCCGTGTGAACGGAAACTCCGTTGATATCGGTGATGAGGGAGTTTACAGCTTTGAAGTGACCTGCGGAGAGCTGAAGTTCAATGAAAGCTTCACGCTTGACAACACCCCGCCCGAATTCAAGGTAAACGGTCTTGACGACGAGGGAAAGGCACAAGGCGGCACGGTTTTCATCGAGCTTCTCTCGGACGATATCGACACCTACAAGATTATTCTCAACGATAATCCCGCAAAAAAGAGCCTTGAACTGACCGAAGCGGGAAAGTATAAAGTAACCGTTTACGACAAGGCAGGAAACAGCACTTCGCAGGAATTTGAGATTATCTATCAGATGGATGCGATGGCTATTGTCGCGGCTGTTCTCGGAGGAGCGCTGCTGATTGCGGGCGGTGTGTTCTTCATTATCACAAGAAAGAAATTCAACATAAGATAATTCACGATTTTTAAAAAGGAGGTGAACAGAATGACGCCGGTGCTTTTGAGCAGTCTTGGCTGGGTGTCAACGGTTACAGACGCGATTGTCGACTCGCTGAGCTGGGCATTTAACCTCTTTTCAACGCTGATTACATATCTGTTCAACTTCCTGTTTTCCGTAATTATTCAGGGTGTTGGCATAGTTTTCGGCACGTTTTTGCAGTGGGTTCTGTTCTACCTTCTGCACATTGTCGATGTATTTCAGGATTTCTTCGATGTGTTTGCGGGAACGAAAACCGTGAAAAACGAAGGAAACGAGATGTACCTTCTCGATGTATTCCTGACAAACGACGGTGTAAAACAAGCGCTGCTTGCGGTAACGTTTATCGGAATTGCGATTTGCTTCATCTTCACGATTTACTCGGTTGCAAAATCAATGGGCTCGTATGCGCTGGAGCATAAGCGTCCTATCAGTCATGTAATGAAAACGGCGCTGAAATCGTGCATTGCTTTTATGATTGTGCCGGTTATGATGTATTTCGGCTCGCAGCTTTCGTCGGCAATACTGATTTCTACGCAAAACGCGATTGTCGGAGTGACCGGCTCGGACGAAGCGCCGCGGCTGTCAACGATTTTGTTCCTTTCGGGCACATTCGGAGATGACGATGAGCCAAACGCTTCCTTTACGACGGGAAAACGCGCTGCGTATTTCGGCGGCTCGGACTATAAGGGCGAGAAAAAGAGCATTTATAACCCGGGTGATTACCTGGTTGATTTCAATATGTATCCCTCGCTTGACCTCGACAATATTCTGGCGGTTTTCCAAAGTCAGGCGGACGATGTGAAAGTAGCGGATAAGGCTGCCGATAACCTGAAAAACAACAAGAATAACAACAACGATGGTTTCTCTCTCGACGACCTTTCAAAGAACGCAAAGACTTTCCCGAGTATGTTTGAAACTCTATACAATTACCCGCTTGTCTATATCGCGAGCCTTGGTGTAATTCTGATATTGCTTTGCTCGACGTTTGTGTTTATCCGAAAGATAATCGAGGTTATAATTCTTTACATTACGTCGCCGTTGTTTGTCGCGACAATGCCTCTCGACGGCGGAACGACCTTCAAGAGATGGCGCGATATGTTCGTCGGAAAGCTGCTCTCGGGATTTGGAATTGTAATTTCAATGAACCTTGTGTTTATTTTCATTCCGATGATAATGAGCTCAAACTTCTCGTTCAGCGGAAATATGGCGCTTGACGTAACGTTGAAGATTGTATTTGTAATAGGAAGTATGTACGCTGCGTGGAAATCCAACACCACAATTCTCGAGGTAATTAATCCCGAGATTGCCGCTTCCGACCGTGCTTCGGCAATGGTTGTCGCGGGAATGGTGAAGATGGCTGCAAACACCGCAAAAGACGCGGCACTGGCTGCGGCAACAGGCGGAGGAAGTCTTGCAGCTAAGGGTGCTGCGTCGGCTGCTAAGGGAGCTGCGGCTGCGTCTAAGGGTGCGGCTTCTGCGGCGAGCAATGCTGCAAACGGAGCAGCTTCTGCCGCAAAGGGCTCGGGAAATGCCTTTACAGGCGGCACCGGAGGCGGCAGCGGTATCAGTAAAATAGCTAAAATGGGCAATGAAATGGCTTCATCGGGAGGTTCCAACAAAAAGGACGATGAAGAAAAGAAATAACCGATTTAATCAGAGAGGAGGTCTTCGATAATGCCAATACAATCGCTCGGAATATTTGACAGTGTATTTGACTGGGTTTGCGACAAGATTTTTGACCCGATTATTGATTGGCTGTCGAAAATCCTCAACTCCATTTTTCAATGGATTTTGGACAACATTGTAATCCCGCTTCTTATGCCGGTTTTCGAATTCCTGTGGAATATCGTAATCGCAAATATTGCCGACATTTTCTTCACTTTTATCTACAAATGCTTCGTCCAATTCCTATGGCTGCTGGACCAGCTGCAAAACGGATTTGACATAATGATAGGAATGAAGGACGTTACCTATTATTCGGAAAGCGCGGGCACAGAAACCCAGACAACGCTTTTGCAGTACTTTATGAATAATGATATAGTTCGCAATGCGCTGCTTTCCATTACATTTCTGGCGCTCGGACTGTCGATAATCTTTTCGATTTACGCGGTTATGCGCTCGACGCTTGACTTCGACTTTGAGGGAAAACGTCCCGTCGGAAAGGTTTTGAACTCCGTGGCAAAAATGATGATTTCGTTTTTGCTTGTGCCGACGATAGCTGTTGTCGGAGTATCGCTCATTTCAATTGTTCTGAAGCAGACCTGTATTGCAATCAATGGCGGCAGCGACGCTTCACTCGGAAAATGGGTTCTGGCGATTTCTTCAATGGACGCGGGACGCGGAAACCCGCCCACGGAATTTATGAATGCCAAAACAGGCGAGATGAACGAGCCGTGGGCTTCGCTGCTTTATGACGGAATGGATTATATCACATTCGGCACGCAAATTCACGTTTCTCACGTCGATTATCTGATTGGCTATGCGTCGATAATCTTTATGACGATTGTGATGATTGCCTGCCTGTTCACGTTCATAAAGCGAATTTTCGATGTTATTATTCTATACATAACCTCGCCGTATTTCATCTCGACAATAGTTCTCGACGACGGCGAAAAATTCAGGAAATGGCGGGAGTCGTTCATCGCGAGAATACTGATAGGCTTCGGCTCTGTCATAGGTCTGCGAATATTCCTGATGATGGTACCCGTGATAATGGACGACAAGGTGAAAATCTTCGACTCCTTTGTCGGAAACATAGCGGGCGGATATGTGATACGACTTGTGTTCATTCTCGGCGGTATGTTCGCGGTTTACAAGTCCTCGACTCTGCTAACGGGAATTATCAGCGCAAATGTTGCCGCAGATGAGAATATGAACAATACTCTGCTCGGCGGACTGGTTGCGGGCGGAATGATGAAGGGCGGAAAAGCTCTTGCGGGCGCAGGAGTATCGGCGTTCAGCAAAATGAGGTCAAAGTCTAAGACCACCTCAAGCAGCAGCAGTTCAGGCAGCAGCTCGGCAAAATCCTCGAAGTTTACGGGTGGAAGCGGTGTTTCTGCTGCTAAGGGAAAATACCCGCAAAGCAACAAGCCGCGGCAAAAGAACTACCTCAGCGACAAGGAGTACGACGATACGCTTGCGAGCGTTGACGAACTGTTCAGAACAGGCACTCTCGGCACGGATTATCAAGCCGAGAAGGACTATGAGGATACGCTTTCGAGCGTTGACGAGCTGTTCAGAACAGGCACTCTCGGCACGGATTATCAAGCCGAGAAGGACTATGAGGATACGCTTTCAAGCGTTGACGAGCTGTTCAAAACAGGTACTCTCGGAAGCGCTTATCAAGACGAAGAAAACGCTTATGAAGGCGTTCGCAATCTGTTCGGCGAAGAAAACGGCGAAGGCTCTTTTAACGACGGAAGCAAAATTGATTTTGACGCTCAGGATATCGTGAAGAATGTCGACCCGCTTGAAGCTGCAAAGAATACAAGCAGCTCGTCCTCTGCGGGCTCGTCAGGCGGTTCTTTGGGCGGCTCGTCACAGTTCACCGGCGACGCTTACAGTAGCTCGGGAACATCTTCTGCGGGTTCATCATCAAGTTATTCAAGCTCGTCAAGCAACAAGAGTGCCGACACGAACAAGAACTCAAATCTTGATGACCCTCTTCTGAAAAACAGAAGCAACAATCATAAAAATGACAGTGGTAAATTTTAACGAAAAGGTGATTAGCAATGCGAATAATTCCAAAGAAAACCAAGGTTGAAACCGAGCTTTTCAAGGGCGTTTCCATAATTGACGTGCTTGTGGGGCTTTTCGGCGCGTTTGTTTGCGTTGCGCTGATTACCTCGAATATCCCGTACAGATGGTGGATTGCAATCGGCGTGCTTGTGGTGTTTGTGTTCTTGCTTATGCCGCTTGACGACGAAAAGGTGTATATGCTCTTTATACATTTCCTGAGGCATTTTGCGATACCGCACAGCTTTAATGAAAAGAAAAAGGGCGATAAAGGCGCCTCAATCAGCGTTGAGGATATCACGCCGTTTACGGGAATTGACGACAGATATATATGTTACAACAAGGAATACTACGCCACGGTAATCGAAATCCCGTCGATTGAGTTTCGCTTCTTGTCGGAATTCAGACAGGACTCCATTATCGACCACAACATCGGCTCGGTTATCCGTACAATTACGCAGGAACAGACAGGCGCATTTGTAAAAATTGACCGTCCCGTGATTTACGACGAGTATATCCGCACGGAACACAAGAAAATCGACGAGCTGAAAAAGGCATTTCTCGACGATATTATCGATGAAAACGAGCTTACAAGACGTGTTGAGATAATCTACGGCAGAATTGAGGAAATCAAGAAGATAAACTTTGAAGATAAGGTTTATCGTCCGTTCCATTATCTCGTGATGTTTGACAAGAAAAAGCCGATTTTGTCCGAAATGACGAGAAACGCTGTCGGACAGTTCAGAAACGCGGGACTTGACGCTCACCAGCTCAAAGGCAGAGAGCTTGCGATTTTCCTGAAGTATCAGTACAATCAGGTTTTCGACGAGCGCGAGGTTGACAAAATCAAGCCTGAGGATTATCTTTCGTGGATACTCCCGAAAAAGATTGAGATGACCACGAGAACCGTGAAATATGACGGGCTTATCACACACAATCTGAAAATTCTCGACTATCCTTCGGTTGTCGGAAATGCGTGGGGATATCGCCTGTTCAACGTGCCGAACACGCGCGTTGTGATGAAATTCAAGCCGGTTGAAAGATACCAGTCAATCAAGCGCATTGACCGCTCGCTTGAAGAACTTCGCGGTCAGGCAGAGCAGACGGGCAAGATTTCCCGACTTATGGAAATCAACGAGAACATCGAGTCGCTCGCGGAGCTGCTTTCAATGCTTCAGAGTGAAAACGAGTCGCTCTATGATGTAAACACCTATATCACAATCTACGACTACGAGCTCACGGAGCGCACAAAACGCGCTGCCGAGGGCACTTCCACAGCGACAAGCTCGTCCTCGTATGTTTCTCTGAAAAAGACAATCAAGCGTAATCTCGCGGAAGCGGGCTTCAAAACGCAGGATTTGTTTATGCAGACGTTTGACGTGTACACGAGCGCGAATATCTCGGCATATGACGCATTCAAGAAAAAGAGCCGCGGTATTCACTCCTCGTCAATCGCGGCAGCTTTCCCGTTCGTTTATCCGTATCTTCAGGACAAGGACGGAATATGCTTCGGTACAACCGGAGGAAATCCCGTTTTCGTCAACTTCTTCCAGCGTGACAGCGAGCGCGTCAACAGTAATATGGCGATTATCGGTAAGTCAGGTTCCGGTAAATCGTTTGCAACCAAAACTATTTTGTCAAATCTCGCTGCCGACAACAGCAAAATCTTTATTCTCGACCCCGAAAACGAGTACGGCGCGCTTGCGAAAAAGCTCCACGGAAAGATGATTGACGTGGGAAAAGCAACCGAGGGTACTCTCAACCCGTTCCAGATTATCACGGGTGTTTCCGATGACGAAGAGGGCGCTTCAAACAGCTTTAACGCACATCTTCAGTTCTTGGAGGAGTTTTTCAAGCAGATTTTGCCCGAAACCGAGAACGACGCGCTTGAATATCTGAACAACCTTTTCCCGAGAATTTACGCGGAGCGCGGTATCGACGCGAACACAGACCTCTCGACGCTCACGCCCGAGGATTATCCGATTTTCGACGACCTCTATGACAAAATTCTGACGGATTTCCAGCGCGCTTCCAGCGATTACAACAAGAACAATCTGCGAATTTTGCTCAACTATGTATCGAAGTTCTCCACGGGCGGAAGAAACTCGCATCTGTGGAATAACCCGTCAACCATTACCACAAAAGAGAATTTCATTGCGTTCAACTTCCAGTCGCTGCTTGCAAACAGAAACAACACGATTGCAAATGCGCAGATGCTTCTGGTTCTGAAATATCTCGACAACGAGATTATCAAAAACCGCGATTATAACATTTTGCACAAGGCAAACAGAAAAATCATTATCGTTATCGATGAGGCTCACGTTTTCATCGACGAAAAATACCCGATTGCGCTTGACTTTATGTACCAGCTTGCAAAGCGTATCAGAAAATACAACGGTATGCAGATTATCATCACGCAGAACATCAAGGACTTTGTCGGCACGGAGGAGCTTGCACGCAAATCCACTGCAATCATCAATGCCTGCCAGTATTCGTTTATTTTCGCGCTTGCGCCGAACGATATGCACGATTTGTGCAAGCTGTACGAAAAAGCGGGCGAAATCAACGAAACCGAGCAAGACCAGATTATCAACAACCCGAGAGGACGCGCATTTGTTGTTACGGCGCCGTCTAACCGTACCTGCGTTGATATAGTGGCTTCGGACGATTTACAGGAATTGTTTACTGAATAATATGAAGAAAATTGTGCTGTTAATATGCGCTGCCGTTGTGTTTTTAAGCGGCTGCACTCAGCCCAAAGAACAAATGCTGAAAAGCGGAAAGCTGCGTGCTGCGATTACCTTTGAGCTGGAAAACTCCGAGGAAATCGCGGAAAAAATAGCCGATGAGCTTGGAGTACCGCTTGAAATAAGCAAAGCGACCGCATCCACAGCAATGGAACTGCTCACAAACGGCAGGGCTGATATAGCTATTGGAAAATTCAGCGCGTCAAACGACCCGGGACTGAGTTTCCTGTTGACTATGCCTGTTGCGGAAAACAGAATTTATGTTGTCTGCGGCGGTAATCTTACCGTAACGGCTTCAAGCGACCTCACGGGAAGAGTTACGGGAGCGTCCGAAAAGCTCCCCGAAAACATTCTGCGCTCGCTTATGGGCATTGTTTCGGACGGAACGCTGGTTTGCAATAACGCGAAATCCGCGGCGGAGCTGCTGAAAACAGGTGATATCAGCGCTTTTGTGTGCTTTGAAGATGAAGCGCTGGAGCTTCTGTCGGGAAACAGCGAGCTTCGGTGCTGTGTACCTGCGGATATTTCCGCGGAGCAATACGGAATTCTGGTGCCGAAAAGCAAGACGGAATTATTCGGTGCAGTAAATAGTATTGTCGGTAAAATGATTACAGGAGAAAAGTGATATGGGATATTTTGACGACCCTAAGCACAAGGCACAATGGGAAAAGGAGCTTTTCGCTCTCCGCAAGGAAAAAGAGCGTATCCAAGCGGGCTTGCCGCCTGTTGAGGAGCAAGCGGAGCGTACCGTCAGCAAGAAAATCGAGAAAATTGCTCCCGAGAATGATTTTGTTGATGAGGAAAAACTCGATTTTGCCGAGGAAAAACAGCGCGAGGCTGCCGAAGAAACCACGTTTTATCGCGCTCCCGAAAAAAATGCGAAAGCTTCCGCAAAACCGCGCACAGAGCGTGTTCACGCAGACAGTGAATATCGCGTGAGGATTACTTTTGAGGATTTGCTCCGCGAGGAAAATGTGTATCAGCCTCCGAAGCTTACACAAAAGCCGCGTGAGCTTGAACGTCAAAAAGAGGTTTCCTATGAGCTTTAAAAAAGCGTTTTCGGCGATTGCTTTTTCTGTTTTGACGATGTTTTTGCTGAGCCTTTCGGCATCGGCTGACAACAAAAATTCCTCCGAGGAAAAACCGAGCTTTACTGCCGATTTGTCGCTTGTTGTGCGAAGCTATGATGAGGAAACGATGATGTTTTACTACACGTTTCCCGACGGCGCGAGTTTTTACTCGTCAAATGCTCTGAACGATATCGAAAATTCCACGTCGATTTTGCTTATAGGAACCGAAGAAGACGATATTTCAATTCTCGTCAACGGCTCAGGCGGATTTGCCGAGAAATCGAACGAATATTTCCTTACGGAAAACGACAATTATGAGGTTACGGTTTCTCACAAGCTGAGAAACGGAAGCGGCTCTGTACAGGCGCGTTTTGCCGTGGAAATCTGCGAGCAGTCAACGGTGACCGAAGAAAAAACCGTTGTGGGAAGGGTTGAGCTGGAGAATATTGACGGAGAGAACTTCCGCCATGTCTTCATCAACGGCACGGAGCTTGTTACAAATGTCCTTGACGGCGAAACAGTAAGCTTTATACCGAAGCTGTCGATACCCGATGATGTGGTTTGCACAATGACGAGGGACGGAAAGGTTTTCTCAATACCTGCAAGCGGGCTTATCACCGAGGACGGTGCATATAAGATTGATTTTTCGTGTTTTGACAAGACGGGAAAAATGGAAAAACGCTATTTTTCGTTTAACCTCTTTATGAACCCGACAAACAGGCTCGGAATTTATCAGCCGCCGAAGGGCTTTGAGCTGAAATCGGTTGAGCATAACGGCGAGAGCGTTTCTTTTGATAACAAGAGCTTCACGGTTTTGAACGGCGATGGTGAATTTAAGCTGGAGTATTCAAGCGGCTCGCTTTCAAGAAGCGTGAGGCTTGTTCGCGATACAACACCGCCTGTGCTTTATTTCAACGGCACGACGGATATTGTTTTCCGCGAGAAAATCATCGTCACCTCGGACACGGAATGTACCTATCGCGTGACGAAAAACGGACAGATTATCGGCGACAAAACCGAGCTTATCGGCGCGGGAATTTACCGTATCACAGCAACCGACAAAGCGGGTAATCTCACAACTGCCCGCGTCGAAATCAAGGCGGTTTCCGCTATAAATCCGCTTGATTTTGTGATAATTTTCGGTATAATTGCGGTTGGCGGTTTGGTTTATTTTTTCATTCAGAGAAACAGAAAGATTACGGTGAGGTAAATGCGTATATCGCTTAAAAAAAGAATATTTGCGGTTTTATTATGCTGCTGTATTGTTTTTACGAGCGGCTGTTTTCCCATTCACTCTATTCTCGGCAGCGAAAGCTATGACCTTACACAAGGCGGCAGTCTTAAATTGGATTACACTATGACTAACCGCAATCAGGCTGTCAGCGGTGAATATCCCGACGGGCAGAGAGCGTTTAAGTTCAAAGGCTGCACCTACGAGGCGGATATCTCGGATTTCAAGCTGATTGACGTTGCCGGAGATGTTTGTCTTTACTACTACACGGGCATAAAAGTAATCGGCGAAAGCGGCGAGAACAAAAAAGGCTACTACGACAAGGCAAACGCGAAGCTCAAATATTTCTGGACGATTGCCGGATACAACTTTAATACTGAAAATTATTTTGAGGTTCATAGTCAGGAGTATTATCCCGCAAGTGGTGACGCGGACAAAATGAGCGGAAATCCCGTTATTCGTTATACGAACACTTATTATCGGGATTATGTAATCAATGTCGGATATTTTTTTATCAAATTTTCCGTAAACTGTTATACTGACAAGCCTAAAGAATTTATGTTCGACAATAAAGAAATCTGGAAGCTGAGCAACGACAACAAAAAAGAAATCCGAGAAAAGCTCGGAATAAAGGGCAATAACAACAATTTCTGCTGTACAGACCTCGCGGTAAAAAACAGGGATGAAGAAAAATATGCTGCGACATTTATGATTCTTCCGACAGATGATAGCTTCAATCAGAAAAACGCTATGTTCGAGGTTGAGCTGAAAAGCGAGGTCAAGGATGATAAAACAGTCAGAGAGATAGTTTTGAGGAAAAAGGAGAGCAACGTTAAAACCGTAAAAGGCGGAAACATTCTTTCCTCAAACCCTACCTCGGGAAACTGCGTTTACGTTTTGAAAGAAAATAGTAAAGATAACGAAAAAATCAAGTTCGGTATCGATAACCGTGACCGCAGAACAAGATTTGAAATTGAGATTGGCAAGACCACCAATGAAAACAACGTTTTGCAGTCGTTCTCGGTCAAGGACTACACCGTTAAAAACGATGACGGAACCGAATATGTTTCGACCGAGGAATCAAGGCTGGAGCTTGTGTTCAAGAACAGGATTGAGTATTACAAAATTGAGCGATACTACCAGGGTCTCGTTATTGAATACAGAGCGATTCACCTGAAAACCTACAAACTCAACGAATTCTGCTCAACCTATCTATCATCGGACGATATCCCGTCAATCCTTGATTTCTCGTGGGGAGTTAACATCTCGTCAGCCACGGACGGCTTCCGATGTATTAAAGAATCGGGAAAAACACACTGGTCGTCACTAAGCGGCGCGGCTTATTGTTCTTTCCGTTACGGCGGGTTAACGCTGGTTATCGGCTTTGACGGATTCGAGTTCGACAAAACCGTGCAATACTTTGACGAAAACGGAAAAGAAACCGGTGTTTCCAAATCAAAGAGTGAATTTACGCTTGCTCAATTGCCGTTTGCAACGGTCAGAATTGTATAAAAAATCATAAAGGAGAATACTTATGACATTAAACAAAAACCTTGACGGAAAAACTCTCACGATTGAGATAATCGGCAGACTTGACACAAGCACTGCGCCTGTTCTTGAAGAAGAAATCTCAAAGTCTATCGGTGAAATCAACAAGCTCGTGCTGGATTTTGCGCAGCTTGAATACATCTCGTCTGCGGGACTTCGCGTGCTGCTGAAATCGCAGAAAACGATGTCGAAGCAGGGAAGAATGGTTGTTGCAAACGCAAGCGAAACCATAAAAGAGGTTTTCGAGCTCACTGGGTTTATGGATATTCTGACGCTTGCGTGAGGCTTCTCGGCTTTTTGAAAGGAGAGCGGATACTGTGGCAAAAATGCGAAAGAGAATTCTCTCGTCTGCAATTGCGCTTGTTACGCTTGGCGCATTGACAACAGGCTGCACAAACGGTGAAAAAACAAGTTCTCCCGATATGAAAAAGTTCGTTGAAACAATGGAAAAGGACAGCTTTGTTCAAGAGGGAAGCTTTGTCGCTCTTGATACGATTGAGCTTGCAAGCCAAAAGCAGCTTATTTCCTGCTTCGGAAATAACGCAGGCTCTGCTTATGTTGTGCCTTTTCTCCCTCCCGCTCCGAACCAGTCGCCGTCTGCGGGAGTTCATAACGATGTCTATGAATGGGCGGACGAAAAGCCGTCAGTATACTATGACGAAAACAAAACCGACAATTATCCCGCAAATCCTTATTTCAGCCCTGTCGGCTGGTCTTATAAGCTCGCTGAAAACGAGGCTGTTGTGCTGGTCGGAGAGCTTCCGCCCGAGTGCAAGTACTATTCGTTTATAAACTACATTTTCTTCACCGAGCTGAAGGACGGCAAGGATTACAGCAAGGAAAAGGGCTTTTTCAAAATCGGCACAGAGGAAACAGGCTTTTATCACCCTGTTTTCGGAAGTCTGGGAGCGCCGATAAATCCCGTAAATATAAAGTCGCAGGGTGGCGAGAAGTACAGCTCGAAGTTCGCTATAATAATCACGGGTGACAAAAACACTTACACCAAGACAAAGAACGCGCTTGTATCTGCGGGTGTTGCCGAGAATATCATAAACGAAAGCCCGCTTCCCGCAGCAACTCTCAATATGGGACTTGAAAAGGGCAAGGACACGTTCACCACGCTTATGCGCATTTCCCAGCCGACAAACAAGTCGGAATATGAGGATTACATAAATTCTCTGAGCGAGAAATTCAAGGTTTATCGAATTACTCCGAAAGATGAAAACACCGAAAAATCGCTCTACGGGACGGATTACGCAAGAGAACGCGGCACGGGAAAATGCGAAACGGCTGTTCTTCCCGACGCTCCGAGTACGCTTGCTGAAATTCGCGCAAGGCTGATTGAGGAGTACGGCGCGGATTACACCTACGAGGAACTTTCGGCGGATATTGCCGTTCCCGAGGGAATGACAGCTTACCTCAACGACACAAACGCGCAGGGCGATAACCGCGATACAACTTATCTTATGACGCGGGACTTCACGCTTAATTCCGATGAAGATTTTATCGTCGTGTACGGTGTAAATCATACAAAAACCAAGAAATCCACTTATTCAAATACGGTTTTGTACAGCAGACCTATGCTGAACGGAATTGCAAGCGTTTATGACAGCCTGTACGAGGGTTCATCGTACAAATATCTTGACGCGTCAAACGAAAACCGCGACAGCTATTACGTCTACAAATTCGCACGAACAAAGAATGACGACTATACTGCGGTTATCGAATACAGCGAGGGCAATGAAAAGGGTGAGTATTACGGCGCTGATAACGGCGATACTTTGCTTCTTGCATACCGCGCTTATCTGGAGCCCGAAACGGGAGTGGGCGCGTCGTATTACGAAATAATCTATGATCGCGCGATTGTATTCCACAAGAAATAATAAAAACTCCGAATGCAGTAATCTGCACTCGGAGTTCTTTTTGTATTCGGTTGTTTCAGCCTTCAAGCATTGCGAGAATTTGCGCTTTCGGTCTTGCTCCGACAGCGCGCTGAACAGCATTTCCGTTTTTCAAAACGATAAGCGTGGGAATGCTTTCAACATCAAACATCTGAGCGAGCTGCTGCTCCTCGTCAACGTTGATTTTGCCGACGAGATACTGCGGATTTTCCTCGGCAATGCTTTCTACAATCGGAGAAACCATTCGGCACGGACCGCACCATTCCGCGTAAAAATCGAGAAGCACGGTTTTCCCGCTGTTTTTTACCTCTTCAAAATTGCTCATAGTAACATTTATTACAGCCATTTTCAAAACTTCCTTTCATTTTGTTATGATTTTATTATAACCCAAAATCAGCCGATTTTCAAGATAAATTTAAAAAATTTACAAAAATTCAGTACGGAAAAATCAGCGTGTGCAAATCCTCTTTTGCGGAGCTGTGGTAGAAATTCTTAATCATCGCTGCCCGAAAACCGAGCGTGGAAACCTCGCGAAGCAAGTCCTCGTCGGACAAATCCGTCTTGAATTCGACGATACAGTGAAGTCCCGAGTCCGCGCCCGAAATTACGGAATTCTTGAAAATGTCGAACTGTTTCATTCGCGAAAACAGCTCCGCACGGCATTTTTTATAATGCACGCGCATTCGGTTGATGTGCTTTTCAAAATAGCCCTCGTCGATAAAACGAGCCAGCGCGTATTGTTCAAACGTTGACACAGGACAGGAGCAAAACCCGAGCTTTTCCTTGTATTTCCGTAAAAATTTCGGCGGGAGAACCATATAGCTTATGCGGATTGACGAGGCAAGGCTCTTGCTGAAGGTGTTCATATAAATAACCTTGTCCATCACGTCAATGCTGTACATCGAGGGAATTGGCTTACCGGCGAGCCTAAACTCGCTGTCGTAGTCGTCCTCGATAATGAAGCGGTCCGGCGAACCGCTTGCCCATTCAAGAAGGGAATAGCGTTTTCCGACTGAGGTTATGACGCCCGTAGGGAAGTGGTGTGACGGGGAGATGTGAATGATGTTCGCGGGGATTTTTTTGAGAAAATCGATGTCAATTCCGTCACTCTGCACGGGAATTCGCTCGCATTTCAGCCCATAGTTCGCATAAATCTCGGCGATTTTCGAGTAGCCCGGCTCCTCGACCGCGAAAACATAGTTGTTCCCGAACAGAATGTTCATCAGCATATACAGGTACTCCGAGCCTGCGCCGATGATGATTTGCTCGGGTGAAGCGGTGATGTTGCGGAATTGTTTGAGGTGACGGGAAATCGCGGCGCGCAGCTCGTACACCCCCTCAAAAGACGGTTTTTTGAGCAAACTGACCTGATTGTTTGACAGTTCTTCGCGCATCAGCTTAGCCCAGATTGTAAACGGAAACAGCTTGTTTTCATCGTCGCTTGACTGCGAAACAGCCGATAAACGGCTTTGCTCTGCGGATTTTTCAGCGGTAAAATTCGCGCCGAGCTTTTCCGCAAAATAACCCTTCTGCGGAACTGACCTTATGTAACCTTCCGCAGCTAACTGGTTATATGCGTTCTCGACGGTGATGACGCTCACACCGAGATTTTGCGCGAAATTTCGCTTTGATGGCAGCTTTTCATCGGCTTTTATAGCTCCAGCTTCGATATCAGCCTTGATTTTCGTGTAAATCTGAACGTAAAGCGGCTCGGAATTTGACTTGTCCAGCTCGTAGGTTATCATAAAAAATCAGCCTTTCTGGTATTATAAAAATAGTCTGTTTTGAGTATTGAAATATGGTCACATCTTGATTATACTGTATTTATACGCAAAAGTCAATATTATTTTTACATATCGGAGGAAATAAAAATGAGTGAAAATCGTTATCAGTTGAACAAGGAGCTTGCGCAGATGCTCAAAGGCGGCGTAATTATGGACGTAACCACACCCGAACAGGCTAAAATTGCCGAGGCAGCGGGCGCTTGCGCGGTTATGGCTCTGGAGAGAATTCCCGCGGACATTCGCGCTGCGGGCGGTGTTTCGAGAATGAGCGACCCCGCGATGATTAGAGGCATTCAGGAGGCTGTCAGCATTCCCGTAATGGCTAAGTGCAGAATTGGTCACTTTGCCGAGGCACAGATTTTGCAGGCAATCGAAATCGACTACATCGACGAGAGCGAGGTTCTTTCACCCGCCGATGATGTTTACCACATCAACAAGAACGAGTTCAAGGTGCCGTTTGTATGCGGCGCGAAAAACCTCGGCGAGGCTCTCCGCAGAATTTCCGAGGGCGCTTCGATGATTAGAACAAAGGGCGAGCCCGGTACAGGTGATGTTGTACAGGCTGTTCGTCATATGAGAATGATTCAGAGCGAAATCGCGCAGCTTGCTTCCCGCCGTGAGGACGAGCTTTTCGAGGAGGCAAAGCGCCTTCAGGTGTCCTATGACCTTGTAAAATTCGTTCACGACAACAAGAAGCTGCCCGTGGTAAACTTTGCGGCAGGCGGTGTGGCAACTCCCGCGGACGCTGCTCTTATGATGCAGCTCGGTGCTGAGGGCGTTTTCGTTGGCTCGGGTATCTTCAAGTCGGGCAATCCCGAAAAGCGCGCGCAGGCTATTGTAAAGGCTGTCACGAACTACGACAAGCCCGAAATGCTGGCTGAGCTTTCGGCAAATCTCGGTGAGGCTATGGTCGGCATAAACGAGCAGGAAATCGCTCTGCTGATGGCGGAAAGAGGCAAGTAATGGTTGCGATTTTAGCCGTACAGGGCGCATTTATCGAGCACGCACACTGCCTCGAAAAGCTTGGCGCGGAGTACAAATATCTGCGCAACAAAGCGGATATCACACCCGATATCGACAGGCTGATTTTTGTGGGCGGCGAGAGCACAACTCAGCGAAAACTCCTCAAAGAGCTTGATATGCTGGAGCCGCTGAAAGCGCTGATTGAGCGCGGCGCGCCTGTTATGGGAACCTGCGCGGGGCTTATTCTTCTCGCGGAGAAAATTTCGGGCGGTGAAGAGCCTGTTTTCGGGACTTTGCCGATTGAAGTGTGCAGAAATGCCTACGGCAGACAGCTCGGCAGCTTTTCAACGGAGCAGGATATCGGCTCGGTTTCGGCTTTCCCGATGAGATTTATCCGTGCGCCGTTTGTGGAAAAGGTGTTGAGCGACGATGTTGAGGTGCTCAACGTCACCGACGGCAGAATAACCGCAGTCAAGTTTAAAAATCAGCTCGGTTTTGCGTTTCACCCTGAGCTTACAGAGGATTTACGCTTGCACAAAATGTTTCTGGAAATGTAAAAAATCCGCGCGGGAATTTACCTGCGCGGTTTTTTTATCCGAAAACTCCAAGTCCTTCGAGCAGTATTTTTATGCCGAGCAAAACGAGAATTATTCCGCCGACAAGTTCTGCTTTTGACTTGTATTTTGTGCCGAAAAGGCTTCCGATTTTAATTCCCGCAGCCGAAAATACAAACGTGACCACGCCGATGAAAAGTATCGCGGGAACGATTGCCACATCGAGAAACGCGAAGGTAACTCCGACTGCGAGCGCGTCAATGCTCGTCGCAATCGCGAGAAGCAGCATTGCTTTGAACTTCATCGAAGCGTTTCTGTCCTCGTCCTCGTCCTTGTCGAGCGCTTCCTTTATCATATTTCCGCCGATTATTGCCAGCAGCGCAAACGCAATCCAGTGCGAAAAATTCGACACGAACTCCGAGAAGCTTCTTCCGAGGAAATAGCCGACAAGCGGCATCAGCGCCTGAAATCCGCCGAACCACGCTCCTGCAATTGCCATGTGCTTCCACTTGATTTTGCCGAGGGAAAGTCCCTTGCAGATTGACACGGCAAAAGCGTCCATTGACAGTCCGACCGCCAGAATAAAAAGTTCAACAATGCTCAAAATTTATACGTCCTTTCGTTGTCCGCGGATAAAAAAAGACCCGCAGACAGTTTAACACCGTCTGTGAGTCTTGTCGTTAAAGCAAATTTGCTCGTAAGCATTACCGGGCATTGCGCCATTATGTCGATAAGTGCCGCGGATATCCCGCCGACTACTCCCCCATAGAGATTACATTTATTATAACACAAATGTCGGATTTTGTCAAGGGGACAGATTTGCTTTCTCGGCAGGAGTTGACAAAATGTTCGGTTTATGATAGAATTATAAAAAACAATCGAGGTAAAATATGAACATAAAGTATATTCACGAGCCGACGGATTTACAGTGCGGACAGGCTGTTCTGGCAATGCTTCTGGGCACTTCTCCCGAGGAAATAGCCGCGTTTTTGCACAACGACCGTGAAACAAATCTGCGGGAAATGCAGCTTGTACTCACGCAAAACGGGATTTCTTTTTCACGGGAACGAAAGCAGGCTTTCACCAAAGCAGATTTGCCGAAAACCGCGCTTTTGAGCCTTGAAACTCCTCGCTGCTGGCACTGGTCGCTGTACGTTGACGGAGTTTTCTATGACCCGGAGCACGGTGTTCTCGATGACTTTCCTCAGAGTGAAAGAAAATATTTCTGGGAAATATATACGAAATAAATCGGATTAAAGCGAAAATGTGCTAAAATTTACTTGACAGACGGTGTGAAATGATTTATAATGAAAGTGCAGCCAAAAACGGCGCGCATATTGATGAAAGGAAAAACGAAAATGAACGAAAAAATTCCGTATAAGACCTACCTTGAGGAGTCCGAGCTGCCGAAGCAGTGGTACAACGTGCGTGCCGATATGAAGAACAAGCCCGCTCCGCTGCTCAATCCCGCGACCTTGAAGCCGATGACTGCCGAGGAGCTTTCGGCGGTGTTCTGCGACGAGCTGGTAAAGCAGGAGCTTGACGACACCACGCCTTATTTCGATATCCCCGATGAAATCCGTGAGTTTTACAAGATGTACCGTCCGTCACCGCTTGTTCGCGCATATTGCCTTGAAAAAGCGCTTGACACACCCGCGCACATCTACTACAAATTCGAGGGCAACAACACTTCGGGAAGCCACAAGCTGAACAGCGCGATTGCTCAGGCTTACTACGCGAAAAAGCAGGGCTTGAAGGGCGTCACCACCGAAACGGGCGCCGGACAGTGGGGAACTGCGCTTTCAATGGCTTGCGCGTATCTGGGACTTGACTGCCGTGTTTATATGGTAAAGTGCTCGTATGAGCAGAAGCCGTTCCGCAGAGAGGTTATGAGAACCTACGGCGCGTCGGTTACTCCGTCGCCGTCCGATACCACGAATGTCGGAAGAAAAATTCTCGCGGAGCACCCCGGCACAACGGGAAGTCTTGGCTGTGCGATTTCCGAGGCGGTTGAAGCTGCGGTTTCGACCGAGGGATACAGATATGTACTCGGCTCGGTTTTGTCGCAGGTTTTGCTGCACCAGACGGTTATCGGTCTGGAGTCCAAGACAGCGTTCGAGAAAATCGGCGTAAAGCCCGATATCATAATCGGCTGTGCGGGCGGCGGCTCAAACCTCGGCGGCTTGGTTTCGCCGTTTATGGGAGAAATGCTGCGCGGTGAGAACAATTACAGAATAATTGCGGTTGAGCCCGCGTCCTGCCCGAGCCTCACTCGCGGCAAGTACGTTTACGACTACTGCGACACGGGAATGGTTTGCCCGCTCGCGAAGATGTACACGCTCGGAAGCGGCTTTATCCCGTCGGCAAATCACGCAGGCGGTCTGCGTTACCACGGAATGAGCTCTATTTTGTCGCAGCTCTATGACGACAAGCTTATGGAAGCGGTTTCGGTTGAGCAGACGGCGGTGTTCGCGGCAGCAGAGCAGTTTGCCAGAGTTGAGGGTATTCTTCCCGCACCCGAGAGCAGCCACGCAATCAAGGTTGCTATCGACGAGGCGCTGAAGTGCAAGGAAACGGGCGAAGCGAAGAACATTTTCTTCGGGCTCACGGGAACAGGCTACTTTGATATGTACGCTTATCAGGCGTTCAACGACGGCAAGATGAGCGACTATATCCCGACAGACGAGGACCTTGCAGTCGGCTTTGCGGGACTTCCGAAAGTAAATCTCTAAAAAAAATCGCGCGGTTTATCGAAAGATACTCCGCGCATTTTTTCAGTTCAGAAGAGCTGTTGTCAGGTTGAGATAAGCCGCAAACAAAAGCCAGAGCAGATAGGGAATGTTGATGAGAGCTGCCGCGGGACGGATTTTTGCGAATTTCACAATCATTGCAATCACGAGAACCAGCAGAATAATCAGCACGACAAACGCTGCCCAGAACGCTTGAAATCTGAAGAAAACTATACTCCACGAAAAGTTGACGATAAGCTGAAGCCAGTATATCCGAAGCGCGGATTTGACGCGGACGGGCTCTGCGTCCGAGCGGTGAATAAGATACGCGGAAATTCCCATAAGCGCGTAGAGGATTATCCAGACAACGGGAAAAATCCACGCGGGCGGCGATAGCGGAGGCTTTTCAAGCGAGCCGTAGACATCGCCGTAGTTGCCTGCAAAAAGGCTCGACAGCACTCCCGTGAGCTCCGCAGACAGAACATAAATCAGCAAATCGTACAAATTGTTTCTTTTCATAGCTTGCTCCTTTGTCCGAGTTTTTTGTAAAATATATGGACAAAGTGCGGGAAATATGCAAAAAACCGACGGTGTTATCCGTCGGAATTTTTTATTTATTGATGAAATTTTCGTCGGTAACGAAAAGAAATCTTGACAGCTCACCGCCGCTCAAATCCGCGACAATAAAGGTTTGTTTCTCCTCGTTGAACGTGAAAATGAATTTTCCCGAGCGCTCCGACGATTTTTCGATTTCGTCGAGGTCAACGTCAAACTTACGCAAAAGTGAAACGGCTTGCTGAGGCTCCTCAGCGATAATCGCACCGCGCATTTTTGCGAAAACCGAGAAAATATTGCCCTTGATAAGCTCGAAAACCGAGGTGTTTGACAGCGTGATTTCAACGGGACCGCCTGCCGTTTTTATCAGGAATATCGCGGGGTCGGGGACGTTTCCCTCGCAGACAGCCGCTTTAAACTCTCCCGTTCTTCCCACGCAGACAAGCGGGAGCTTTGTCCCGTCAAAGTCGGTGAATATGTACGGCGTCATAATATTCGGGTGAATGAGCTTGATATAGCTCTGCTGATTGACGGAAAAGTACGCGTAATTTTCGAGAAAACGCTTGATACTCTGCGGCACCTCAATCCCGCGCTCGCTCTTGTTTCGCTCAAAATCTTCCTCGGGAATACCGTCCGTGCGGCTGCCGTAGAGGATTTTCAGTACCTCGAACGGCTCCATATTGTACAAAACAGCCAAAAGCTCACCCTCTTTTTAAAGTCTGGATTTAAAGTCATCGTAGCCGAATTTCTTCAGCAGCTCAACCTCGCCGTTTTCGCGAAGCAGGTAAATCGACGGCAGCGGAATACCGTTAAACGTGTTGTTTTTGCACATTGAGTAGATTGCCATATCCTCGAAAACCAGCCGTTTACCCTCGCAAAGCGGCTCGTCAAACGAATAATCGCCGATGATATCGCCCGCAAGACAGGTGTTTCCGCCGAGCCGATAGGTGAACGGCTTTTTCTCGGGGAAATCCGAGCCGATGATATTCGGACGGTACGGCATTTCGAGAACATCGGGCATATGACACGCGGCAGAAGCGTCTGTTATCGCGACATTTATGCCGTTTTTGCCCGTTTCAAGAACGGTTGTCACGAGGTAACCCGCGTTCAGGGCAACCGCTTCTCCCGGCTCTAAATACACGTCAAGCCCGTGTTTTTCGCGGAATTTTTTCACGGTATCGATAAGCAAATCCACATCATAATCTTTTCGCGTGATGTGATGACCGCCGCCAAAATTCACCCATTTTATCCTGTCAAACATAAACCCGAATTTTTCCTCAAAACGGGGAATTGTTCTCGCGAGAACATCGGAGTTTTGTTCGCACATCGTGTGGAAATGAAGCCCGTCAATCCCGTCAACAAGCGACAAATCTTCCTTAAACTGCGAAAGGGTTGTGCCGAGCCGCGAGCCCGTGAAACAAGGGTTGTAGATATCGGTTTCAATCTCGCTGTATTCGGGGTTCACGCGGATACCCGCCTGAATATACCGCTCGGAAGCGCGCACTTTTTCGCGGAATTTTGCCCATTGTTTCGGTGAATTGAACACAATGTGGTCGCAGATTTTCACGATTTCATCGAAATCCTTTTCGGGATAAGCGGGCGAGAAAATGTGATTTTCCTTGCCGAATTCCTCGAAACCGAGCCGCGCCTCGAAAATACCGCTTGCCGTGCAGCCGTCAAGGTACTCGGCAATCAGCGGGTAGGTCGCGTAAGCCGAGAACGCTTTCTGCGCGAGAAGTATCTTGCAGCCCGCTTTTTCGCGTACATATCCGAGAAGCTCCAGATTTTTGCGGAGCTGTTTTTCATCGATAACGTAGCACGGAGTTTCAACCTTTTGCGTCCAATCCATAGCGAACCTTTCTTTTGCGGGGAAACGGAATTTATTCTCCCGAATATCTGTCAAGACTGTATTGCAGGGTATTCATATCAAAAGTTTCGACATAAGGAATACCGTCATTATATATCCAGCGCTCTATATACACAGGCTTAACAGCAAAAAGTCTTTCATTTTCCAGTGATGTATAAGCGTCAAACGAACCTTTGAAGCATTCCTGAAATATATTGCAGAAATCGGTGTTTTTCAATGGGCGTCCTTTTTCTTCACATATTCCCTCAATCTGGATATTATCTATACATAACGCGACATTATGGTTTGATATAATCTGATGATATTTTTTCATCTTTATATCGGTTTGAAAATAGAAAATTCCACTAATTTGAACAACGCTCATCATTCGTGAGGATACTCTGTTATTTTCGGACGTGGAAAGAACCATTTTTCTTCCTTTCCCGAAATCCGAAAAGAATAAATTGATTTTGTCAGAAAAACTATCCATAAACACTACTCATAAGCTAAACCCGCCCGAAAATCAATCCACAAGCACGGGATTTCTGTCCTCTTCCCAAGGCAGCCCCCACTTGTTGAGCGCGTCCATAAAGGGGTCGGGATTCATTTCCTCAACGTTGAAAACACCGGGCTTCTTCCACTCGCCTTTGAGCACCATCATAGCTCCAATCATCGCGGGAACTCCCGTTGTATAGGAAATCGCCTGCGAGCCGACTTCCTTGTAGCACTCCTGATGGTCGCAGATATTGTAGAGGTAGTAGTTCTTGTCCTTGCCGTCCTTTTTGCCGCGGAAAATGCAGCCGATGTTGGTCTTGCCGACAGTTCTCGGACCAAGCGAAGCAGGGTCGGGAAGAACAGCCTTCAAAAACTGAAGCGGGATAATCTCCTTGCCCTCGTACATAATCGGCTCAATCGAGGTCATACCAACGTTTTCAAGGCATTTGAGGTGCGTGAGGTAGCTCTGTCCGAAGGTCATAAAGAAGCGGATACGCTTGATACCCTTGATGTTGAGGGCAAGGCTCTCCAGCTCCTCGTGGTGAAGAAGGTACATATCTTTTTCACCTACGCCCTTGAAGTTGTAGACGCGCTTTATCTCCATAGGCTCGGTTTCAACCCACTTTCCGTCCTCGATGTAAGAGCCTTTCGCGCTCACCTCGCGGATATTGATTTCGGGATTGAAGTTTGTTGCAAAGGGGTAGCCGTGGTCACCGCCGTTGCAGTCGAGAATATCGATATAGTTTATCGCGTCAAATTCGTGCTTTTGCGCGTAAGCCGAGAAAACTCCCGTAACACCGGGGTCAAAGCCGCAGCCGAGAATTGCGGTAATTCCCGCTTTCTCGAAGCGCTCGCGGTAAGCCCACTGCCACGAATACTCGAATTTCGCGGTATCTTCGGGCTCGTAGTTTGCGGTATCGAGATAGTCAACCTTGCATTCAAGGCAAGCGTCCATAATGTGCAAATCCTGATAGGGAAGCGCGATATTCATCACGATATCGGGCTTGTACTCCTTGATAAGCGCAACCAGCTCGGGAACATTGTCTGCGTTTACAGCTGCCGTTGAGATAACGGTTTTTGTTTTATCCTGCCACTTTTCTTTAAGCGCGTCGCACTTTGCCTTTGTTCTCGAAGCAATCATAATTTCCGAAAAAACCTCGCTGTTCTGGCAGCACTTTGCCACAACAACCGAAGCCACTCCGCCCGCGCCTATAATCAATGCTCTGCTCATTATTTTTACCTCACTTTATTTGTTGTTTTCGTTTATTGTACCACAAAAATCCGTTTTCACTCTTTCGGAGTTTCTCTCAAAACATCGCGAACATTCTGCGGGAGCGCAAAGCAGCCGCTGTGAACGAAACGGTTGTAATAATGCGTTTTGAGCCCCTGTTCAACCCACCATTCCGCGTTCTGGTCCTGAACGGGGTGATATTTCTTTGAAGCAAACCCGAACAGCCAGTGTCCCGACGGATAAGTGGGAATGTGCGCCTGATAAACGAGCGCAATCGGGAAGAAATTCTTAATTCTGCTGTGAGCGCGCTTCATTGCCTCTGCGTACTCGTCGTAGAACGTGCTTTCGTGCTGATTTACGAGGATACCGTCCTCGGTGAGCGCCTTGTAGCAGTTTCCGTAAAACTCCTTTGTAAACAAGCCTTCTCCCGGTCCGAACGGGTCTGTCGAGTCCACGATAATCAAATCGTACTCGTTTTCGGCTCTGCGGACGAATTTCAGTCCGTCCTCGAAGTAGATGTGAACGCGAGGGTCATCGAGGGAGCAAGCCGTCTGCGGGAGAAACTCCCGGCAAAGCTCGACAACCTGCCTGTCGATTTCCACCATATCGATATGTTCCACGCTCTTGAAGCGGCAAAGTTCACGGATTGTTCCACCGTCACCCGCGCCGATAACGAGGATTTTTCTGATATTCGGGTTGACGCTCAACGGAACGTGCGTTATCATCTCGTGGTAGATGTACTCGTCCTTTTCGGTGAGCATAAGAAACCCGTCCAGCACAAGAATACGTCCGAGCTCCTCGCTTTCGAGGATATCGATTTTCTGATACTCGCTCTGAACGCTTGCGAGGTGACGTTTTATTTTAATGGAAAATTTCACGCTTTGAGTGTGATTTTCGGTAAACCAAAGCTCCATAAAAACTCCTAATCAACAACTTCAAGATACTCAACCTTCATATCGCGGCAGCCCGTGAGGTTGCAGCCCTTTTCCTTGGCAAATCTGATGTAGTCGAGGATATCCTCGGTGATGCGCTCGCCGGGAGCCAAAATCGGAATTCCGGGCGGGTAGCACATAACAAATTCCGCGCAGATTTTGCCGGCAGCTTGGTCGAGCGGCATCGATTTCTGCTCGGAGTAGAACGCCTGCTGCGGGGGCATTTCAACGATAGGATTGATGTATTCGTGGTCATAAAGCCCGACGGGAGATTTCCCGTAAAGCCGCTTTATCTCGGACAGCGCGGACATCAGACGCTCGATTTCAAGAGCGCGGTCAGCACCCGTGATAATCGCGAGAATATTGCCGATATCGCCGAATTCGATTTGTATTCCGTATTCATCGCGCAGCAAATCATAGACCTCAATTCCAGCAAGTCCCATAGCGCGCGTGTGCACCGAGAGCTTTGTTCTGTCGAACGCGTAAAAATCCGCACCGTTGCAAAGTTCCTCACCGAACGCGTAATAGCCGCCCGTCTGGTTGATTTCGCGGCGCGCGTAGTCGGTGAATTCAACGGTTTTCGCATAAAACTGCTTTCCGTTGAGCGCGAGATTTTGCCGTGCCAAATCCAGCGAAACCATAAGAAGATAGCTTGCAGAAGTGGTCTGCGTGAGGTTTATGATTTGACGGACATAGTTCGCGTTGACGGTTTTCGCGGTGAGGAGAATTGCGCTCTGTGTGAGCGAGCCGCCCGTTTTGTGAACGGAAACGGCAGCCATATCAGCACCGCAGCTCATTCCCGACGGCGGGAGATTTTCACCGAAGTAAAAATGCGTGCCGTGAGCCTCGTCGCAAAGCGCGAGAAGCCCGTGTTTGTGCGCGACTTCAACAATTTTCTTCAAATCCGAGCAAATGCCGTAATAGGTCGGGTTGTTGACGAGAACAGCTTTTGCGTCGGGATTTTCGAGAATAGCCTGTTCAACCGCTTCGACAGTCATTCCGAGCGGGATACCGAGGTCTTTGTTTATGCCGGGATTGACGTAAACGGGAACAGCCCCGCAAACAACCAGCGCGTTTATTGCGCTTCGGTGAACGTTTCGCGGGAGTATAATCTTGTCGCCCGCCTTGCAGGCTGACATAATCATCGCCTGTACAGCGCCCGTTGCGCCGTTTACGATGAAAAACGAGTTATCCGCGCCGAAAGCGTCCGCGGCAAGCTCCTGTGCCTCTTTTATCACGGAAATAGGGTGACAGAGGTTATCGAGCGGCTTCATCGAGTTCACGTCGTTTTTCAGACAGTCCTTCCCGAGAAACTCGGTAAGTACGGCGTTTCCGCGGCCGCCCTTGTGCCCCGGAACATCAAACGGCACAACGCGGTTAAGTCTGTGCTCGCGCATTGCCTCATAAAGCGGCGCGCGGCTCTGGTCAAGGTTCATTTTTCACAGCCTTTCAACCGAAATCAGTAGATATTCATTCCGCTGAAAATCTCAATCATTTCGCGTCTTAAATCGTTTGTAATATGCAGGCGCTCCTGCGGGTGAATTTCGTAAACGTCGGTGTTGAAAAGATAGTTCTGAAGCTCGATTTCCTTGATAAGCATTTTTGTGTGGAAGATGTTGGACTGATAGACGTTCACGTCCATAGCGTCATATTTTGTGAGGGTATCGGGGTTGATGAAGTCCTGAATTGAGGTCATATTGCTGTCCATAAAGAACTTCTTGCCCGAAACGTCGCGGGTAAATCCGCGCACGCGGTAGTCGATTATGATGATATCCGAGTCAAACGAGCCGATAAGATAATCGAGGGTTTTAAGCGGGGAAATCTCTCCGCAGGTTGCAACATCGATATCAACTCTGAACGTGGAAATTGCCTTGTCGGGGTGATATTCGGGGAAGGTGTGGACGGTGATATGGCTCTTGTCGAGATGCGCGTGAACGGTTTCTCCCGTGATATTCGAGAAGAAGCCCAGCCCGCGGTTGCAGCTCTCGTCGATATGCGACGGGTCGATATTGCCCTCCGCAAACAAAACGTTCACGGAAGCTCCCTGCGGCTCGTAGTCCTGTTTTGATATATTCAGTACGGTAGCGCCGATTTTTTCGGTGACATCGCACAAAATCTTCGTCAGACGCTCCGAATTATACTGTTCGTCAATGTAAGCTATATAGTCGTGCTGTTCTCTCTCGCTTTTCGCGTAACAAACATCGTAAATGTTAAAGCTAAGTGTTTTGGTGAGATTGTTGAACCCATACAACGCCAGCTTTTTCTCCAACCCTAACATCAATCCTTTCGGTAAAATTTGCATTTATACAGTTATAGTGATTATAGCATATTATTGTCCAAAATGCAATAAGATTTTTTAATTTTTTCGCACAAATTTATTTTTTTCGAGTGTGGTTGACAAAATGCACGATTTATGATATAATTATATTGGTATATTTTTTTGCGACGGCAAAATGCGGCTCGCGGCAAAACAAGCTGTCATAAGAGAATGTTTTTTCTCATAAATAGTTTTGTGGACGGTTTTTGCCGTCCGGATAACCGAATGTCTGTAAAATCTTGAATGGAGGGGCTTATGAAAGCTGACCTGCACTGTCACACCACAATTTCCGACGGCTCGCTCGGAATATCTGACGTAATAATGCAAGCGGGACGCGACGGGATTGACTGTCTTGCCATAACCGACCACGACAGTCTGGCTTCGCTGTCGCGCTCATCGGTTCTCGGAATGAGGTACAAGGTGAAAATCATTCCTGCCGTTGAGTTTTCCGCGTTTGACGGCGCCCGCAAGAGAAAGGTTCACATTTTGTGCTATATGCCCAAGAAGCCCGACCGTCTTGAAGGTCTTTGCCTGCGTACAAGCGAGGGCAGAATGAAGCTCGGAAAGAGCCTTGCGATGAAGGTGCTCGAAAAGTACCCGATTACGCTGGAGAGCATTCTGCGCTATTCCGCGGGAAGCAAGGCGATTTACAAGTGCCACATAATGCACGCGCTTATGGACTACGGCTATACGACCGAGCTTTACGGCAATATTTACGACGAGATTTTCGACGTGAACGAGGGACTTTGCGCGGAGCAGGTTCGCGCTGAGGCTGATTTTTATCCCGACGTTCGGTTTGTACTTACTCTGATTAAGGCTTCTGGCGGAATTCCGGTTATGGCGCACCCGAAGGTTTTCGACAGTATGGACTTGCTCGAAGAGCTTGCAAAGGAAAAGCTGATTGACGGCGCGGAGATTTTTCACTCCAGTGCCGACGAGAAGTACAGAAGCGAGCTTTCGGCGCTTTGCGAGCAGTATAATCTTATTCAGACGGGCGGCTCGGATTTCCACGGATTTTACAATCACTACCCGATACAAATCGGCTCTGCGACAACTGCCGAGGACCAGCTTGAAAGAATACTGAATTTCAATGCGTGAGCAAATACTCGCGCAAAATATAAAATAAGCAAAAGAAGGTAAAGAAATGGACATCAAACAGAAATCGCTTGAAATGCACGAAAAGTGGCAGGGAAAAATCGAGGTAATTTCGCGCGCTCCGATAAACACGCGCGAGGATTTGTCGACTGCGTATACTCCGGGAGTTGCTCAGCCGTGCCTTGAAATCGCGGAAAACCCCGACCTTGCCTACAAATACACGCGCAGAGGAAATCTTGTTGCGGTAATCACCGACGGAACTGCGGTTCTCGGACTCGGCGATATCGGCGGACTTGCGGGAATGCCGGTTATGGAGGGAAAGTGCTGTCTTTTCAAGGAATTCGGCGGGGTTGACGCGTTTCCTCTTTGCGTAAAGTCGAAGGACCCCGATGAAATCGTGCGTACAATCGAGCTGATTTCGGACAGCTTCGGCGGAATAAATCTTGAAGATATCTCGGCTCCGCGCTGCTTTGAAATCGAGGCAAAGCTGAAGGAAAAGCTCGACATTCCCGTGTTCCACGACGACCAGCACGGCACGGCAATCGTTGTCGGCGCGGCTCTTATGAACGCGGCAAAGCTTGCGGGGAAGAAGCTCGAGGATATCACGGTTGTAATAAACGGCGCGGGTTCTGCGGGAATTGCGATAGGAAAGTTCCTGCTGAAGCTCGGCGTGGGCAATCTTATAATGGTTGACCTTTGCGGTATCATCAATCGTGACGACAAGTACGAAAATCCCGCGCATGCTGAAATTGCGCAGATTTCCAACAAAAACAACATCAAGGGCACTCTCGCGGACGCTATGAAAGGCGCAGACGCTTTTGTCGGGGTATCGAAGCCGAACCTCGTTTCGCCCGAAATGGTGAAATCTATGGCTGAGAAGCCGATTTTGTTCCCGATGGCGAACCCGAACCCCGAGATAACCTACGAGCTTGCAAAGGAAAGCGGAGCGTTTATCGTCGGCACGGGACGCTCGGATTATCCTAATCAGATAAACAACGTGCTTGTGTTCCCCGGTGTGTTCAAGGGAGCGCTCGCCGTTCGCGCAAAGGCAATAACCGAGGATATGAAGCTTGCTGCGGCAAAGGCAATAGCGGCTCACATTCCCGAAAACGAGCTTTCGGTTGACAATATCATTCCGTCTGCGCTTGACAGAACGGTTGCAGACGCGGTTGCAAAGGCTGTCGCGGACTGCTGGGAAGCTGCGAATAAATAAATTAGTAAGCTTCGGGTGAAAACTTGCCCTTCTATGAAACTTGGGACGGAATACGCTGCCGGTCGCACCGGCTGGGTAAATTCAAACAAGTAATTGTTATACAGGAGAATTTAAGATGAATTTTGAATATTATCCGCGCGGGGTTTGCTCGCGCAAAATGACATTTGACGTTGAAAACGGCGTCGTAAAAGAGCTGAAGGTTGAGGGCGGCTGCAGCGGCAATTTGCAGGGAATTTCGTCGCTTGTGAAAGGGCTTCCCGTGGACGAGGTAATCGACAGACTTTCGGGAATTCGCTGCGGTGCGAAATCGACGTCCTGCCCTGCGCAGATTGCCGAAGCGCTGAAGCAGTTCAAGGAGAAAAACGTATGAAAATAGCCGAGCTTTTCAAGCCGGATAAAACGGTTTTTTCCTTTGAGATTTTCCCGCCGAAAAAGGACGGCTCGATTGACACGATTTACGATACGCTTGACGGTCTTTCCAATTTGCACCCCGATTTTATCAGCGTGACATACGGTGCCGGCGGAAGCGAAGCAAACGTTATCACAAGCGAGATTGCTGGGCTTATCAAGCGCAAATATCACACCGAGAGCATAGCTCACCTCACCTGCGTGAACTCCACGAAAGAGGACATTGATTTTCAGCTGGAGCTGTTCAGACGGCAGGGAATTGAAAACGTGCTCGCGCTTCGCGGTGACATCAATCCCGACATTCCCCCGAAAAAGGACTTCGAGCACGCTTCCGATTTGATTTCTTATATGCGTGAGCGCTCGGATTTGGGCTTTTCGGGAGCTTGCTATCCCGAGGGACACGTTGAGTGCGAGTCGCTTGACAAGGACATCGAGAACCTGAAAATCAAGGTTGACGCGGGCGCAACTCACCTTATTTCGCAGCTGTTTTTCGACAACGCGTCGTTCTACAAATTCATCGAAAAAGCGCGTGCTGCGGGGATAACGGTGCCGATTGAAGCGGGAATTATGCCCTGCGTGAACGCAAAGCAAATTCAGCGAATGGTAGGAATGTGCGGCGCGTCCCTGCCGACAAAATTCACGAAGATGATTGCGCGCTACGAGAACAATCCCGAAGCAATGCGCAGCGCGGGAATTGCGTATGCGGTTGACCAGATAATCGACCTTTGCGCAAACGGCGTGGACGGAATACACCTCTACACGATGAACAACCCCGTTATTGCACGCAAAATCGCCGAAAGCGTTTCCTCGGTAATCAGAATATGAGCGAAATCAACCGCGCAGACGCGCTGAGATATATGGGATTTCGCGGCTTGGAAACCGTGGACGAGCGGACAAGCGCGCTTGTTGACGAGTGCGAAAAAAAGCTGCTCGAAGCGGCAAAACCGCGATTTGTGTCGCGGGTTTTCGATATCTTTCGTGACGGTGAGCGGTTTTTTCTCGGTGAAAACGGAGTTGAGCTTCTCGGTGAGGATATCAAAAATCACCTGAAAAGCTGCGAGAAAGCAGCAGTTGTCTGCTCGACTTTATCGGCTGATACCGACAAATTCCTGAAAAAGCAAGAGCTGTCGGACGCGCTTTCGGGGCTGATAAGCGACGGTCTGGCAAGCGCTTATGCTGAAACCGTGAGCGAGAATGCGCTTTCGGAGCTGCTCGGGCAGATGAAGGGCTACAACGCGACGTGGATTTTCGCAGCGGGCTATGGAGATTTCCCGCTGGAGCAGGTTTCGGACTTGCTTGCGCTTGTTGACGCGGGAAGAAAAATCGGAGTAACGTGCCTGTCATCGGGAATGCTCACACCGTGTAAAACGATTGTCGGTGTTGCGGGATTGTCCGAAAAACCGCTTAACATCGCTGAAAAATCCTGCGCGAGCTGCAAAATGCAGGGAAAATGCGAGTTTCGCAAAAACGGAACAAGGTGCGGATAAACAGCAAAAAGTCGGCTTTTCGCCGACTTTTTTCAATGCTTGAAGTTCGCGGTAAACGGTTTCGCAAAGCGGTTTATGCGCTGTCGGAGTTTACTCCCGAAACACCGCCGACCATTCCGAAAATCACGCACAAAACAGACTTTACAATCAGCAAAACTCCGCCGGCAAGCCCGAAAATCAGCGAAATCACAACCAGCGGCACAATGAACAAAATCCCGCAAAGCGCACCCGTTTTCAGACCGCCTGTTCGTCGAAGTTTGCCCGCAACCCGCCCGCAGACAAAGCTTCCTGCTGATATCGCGACAACGGCTGCCGCTCCGGAAGCGGTTGACGCGGTGT
The DNA here is from genome assembly GCA_017847835.1 of Oscillospiraceae bacterium. GTDB lineage: Bacteria > Bacillota > Clostridia > Oscillospirales > Ruminococcaceae > CAG-115. The sequence goes on along the minus strand of JAGASH010000005.1, from coordinate 518,267 downwards.
CGGTAATCGTGAGCGCTCCGGCAGAGAGAGCCGCTAAAATCAAAGCTGCGCCATATCCCGCAGCAATTCCCGCCGCAAAAGGAGCAAACGGCGAACGGCGCTTTTTCTTGCGCATAAAATCACCCCGCACAGAATTTCTTGGTACATTCTATGCGGGGTTTGTACAAAATATTTTCGCAAAATCCGTTATTTTACCTCGTTCACAAGCTCTTTTCCGTTCAGATAATCCTCGAAATTCTGCAGAGTTACCTTGGCAATGTTCGCGAGAGCTTCCTCGGTCAGAAAGGCTTGATGTGATGTGACTATAACGTTCGGTCGGGAAACGAGAAGCGAGATTATTTCATCGGTGACGATTTTGTCGGAGTTGTCCTCGAAGAACAGCCCGCTTTCTTCCTCGTAAACGTCAAGCGCTGCGCCTCCTATACGCTTTTCGTTCAGCGCGTTGAGCAGAGCCTCGCTGTCGATTAGATGACCGCGCGAGGTGTTGACGATAAGAGCGTTCTTTTTCATCAGCCGCAGTGCCGCTTCATCGATGATATAGCGCGTCTGCTCGGTGAGCGGGCAGTGCAGGGAAATGATGTCCGAGTTTTTGAAAAGCTCCTCTTTGGAAACGTAGGTTATGCCGCTGTTTTCGGCGGGGTAGAGGTCGTAGGCTATGACATTCATTCCGAAGCCGCGGCAGATGTCGATGAAAACGCGCCCGATTTTTCCCGTGCCGATAACCCCCGCCGTTTTCCCGTGCAAATCAAAGCCCGTCAGCCCGTTTAAGCTGAAGTTAAAGTCGCGTGTTCTGATATATGCGCGCGGGATTTTTCGGTTAAGAGCGAGGATAAGTCCCATTGTGTGCTCAGCGACAGCGTAAGGCGAGTATGCGGGCACGCGCAGGATTTTCAGTTTACCCTTTGCTGCGGCAAGGTCGATGTTGTTATAACCCGCGCAGCGCATTAAAATTACCTCAACGCCTTCCTTTGCAAGAATTTCGATTGTCTTTGCGTTAATCACATCGTTTACAAACGAGCATACAGCCTTGCAGCCTTCCGCGAGCTTTGCGTTTTCGGGACGAAGCCGTCCCACATAATAGTCGATTTCGTAGGATTTGTTGAACTTGTCGAACCATTCCTTGTCATAGGGTTTTGCGTCATAAAAAGCGATTTTTTCCATAAATATTCTCCTTAATTCGGTTTGCAATCTGTATCTTTTGCCGATTTATATCGAATTATGCTTGACAAAAGCGGAAAATGTCATTATAATAAATGTGGAGTGATTTTATGGAAGAAAAGTCAACGCGGCTGAAAAAAGCCGTTTTATTTATTGTCCTGTCGGCGCTTGCGTTTGCGTTTATGAACCTGTTTGTGCGGCTGTCGGGGGACGTGCCGATTATACAGAAAACGTTTTTCCGAAACCTTTTCGCGGTGTTTGTCGCGACAATCACAATGATTAAACACAAGCACCCGTTTCTGCCGAAAAAATCCGAGGCATTTGACCTGCTTATGCGGTCGGGTTTCGGGTATCTGGGAGTGTGCTGCAACTTTTACGCTTTGACAAATCTGAACGCTGCGGACGCGTCTATGCTGAACAAAATGTCACCGTTTTTCGCGATTGTTTTCTCTGGAATTATCCTCAAAGAGCGCGCGAACAAAATTCAGTGGCTTATAGTATTTGTCGCGTTTGCGGGAGCGCTTTTCGTGCTGAAGCCTACAATGTCGAACGTTCAGATTTTGCCGTCTGCCGCGGGATTTGTCGGCGGAGCGTGCGCGGGACTTGCCTATGCGTTTGTGCGCAGAGCCTCGTCAAAGGGAGTGCCGGGGTATTTTATCGTGTTCTTTTTCTCGGCATTTTCAACGCTTTGCGCATTGCCGTTTGTGGTTTTCGACTATCACCCTATGGAGCTCACGCAGCTTTTGTGCCTGCTCGGAGCGGGCTGCGCGGCTGCCTGCGGACAGTATGCGATAACCGCGGCTTATTCTCACGCTCCCGCAAAAGAGGTATCGGTTTATGACTATTCCTCGATAATTTTCACGGCAATTCTGGGCTATTTCTTTATGAACGAAATCCCTGATTTGTACAGCTTTATCGGCTTTTTCATCATTATTGCCGCAGCGGTCGCGATGTTCTTGTACAACAACCGAAAGCTGCCCGCAAACAAGGATAAATAAACAAAAAACCGGAGTTTTTCGCTCCGGTTTTTATGTATTGAATTGACGAAAAATTACTTGTCCTCAACCTCGACAATCTTCGCGTCAACAACATTCTTCTTAATGCTCTCGATACCGTTCTTGCAGCCTGCCTTTGCCTTATAGCCCTCGCCGGTTGCGATAATCTGACCGTTTTTTGCCTTCAGGCGGAAACGGAACTCACCCTTCTTATCGGTGTAAAGCTCGAACTTCGGGTTCTTTTCGGTAGCGAAGCCCTCAACGGTCTGGTCCTCAACAGTAGCCTCGGGAGCGTTTGTGATAACGCTGTTAATGCCGTTCTTGCAGGCGTCGAGAGAGTTATAGGTTTCGCTTGTCGCGATAACTTCACCGTTTCCTGCCTTAAGGTTGAAAATAAATCCGTCGTTTTTGGTCTTCTTGATTTCAAACTTGCCCATAATTTTCCGTCCTTTCAAAAGTCGAATTTTAGGATAAACCTACAATTTTATTTTAGCATTATTTTTCACCCTTGTCAAGCATTTTACGAAAAATTTTCACAATCCGCGACTGCTTTTGTGCCTTTTTGACTAAATTTGTTTTTTCGGAAGAATGAAACTGCTTGACAAAATCGCCTGATTATGGTATAATATTTGTTGGTATAAACGCTGATGTGGCGAAATCGGCAGACGCAAGGGACTTAAAATCCCTCGGTGGCAACACCGTACCGGTTCAAGTCCGGTCATCAGCACCAGTGAGCGTGAGGACGGTTCTTTGAACCGTCCTCCTCTGCGTTTTTGTCAATTCCGCACAAGCACGGAATTGACAAAAGCCGCGGTGCACCTGCCCGCTTTGCTGTAATTCTTTTCGCACGAAAGCAGCAGGTTGTGCGTGAAGGTAAGTTTGATAATGCCCAAATTTGACAGCACGCGACTTTGCTGGACAAACTGCCCGAAAGCCGAGTTCCTTTTACTTTTAACGTAAGTTTTTCCGGTTTGCAAGGACATCATTACAAAAAAAGAACCCGCCGAAAATCGACGGGTTCCGTTATTTTTAATCAAATTACTTTTTCTTGTTAGCCTTAACAGCGGGCTTTGCGGGAGCCTTTGCTGCGGGAGCTGCGGGCTTTGCAGAGGGAGCGGGAGCAGCCTTAACCTCGGTCTTAGCAGCGGGAGCAGCAGGCTTTGCAACGGGAGCGGGAGCAGCCTTAACCTCAGCCTTGGGAGCAGCCTTTGTTTCTGCCTTTGCAGCGGGCTTTGCAGCAGCCTTAGCAGGTGCCTTTGCGGGAACAGCCTTCTTAGCGGGAGCCTTTGCAGCTGCCTTCTTTGCGGGGACAAGTACTTCGAGTGCCTTGAACTTTGCAACATCGCCGGACTTAACCTTTACGAAGCCCTTGTCAAGTGCGTCTGCGAAAGAGAGCGCGCCGCTGAATACCTTGTCGATAATCTCGGGAGCAGCCTCAACAGCACAGCCGTTGTCGATATAAGCGTAAGGAGCAACGAGAATTTTTCCCTCTCTAACAGCAACGTACAAATCCTCGTTTGTTTCGGAAATCAGCGAGATGGAAACCGCAACGGTATCCTCGAATTTCTTTGCCTTTGCAGCAGCGGGTTTGAGGTAAGCCTTAATCTTTTCGGAAAGCTCTGCGTTGTTCATAATAAAATCCTCCTATAAATTTGGAATTTCAAGCTTTTGTAAAATTTTATTTCGCATTTCTGCAAAATTTCATAATATAAGTATATCATACATTTTGTATAATTGCAATAGGCAATATCTATAAATTTATAAAAAAAAACAAAAAAATTATATATAAATGCTATAATACAGCACGTTTTTTTGTTAATTTTTAAGAAAACTCGGACGTTTAAAAAATAAACCCTTGAAAAAGAAAAAACGATGTGATATAATATAATGTGATGAAATAAAGTAAATCCACACGGATTTTTAAGGAGGAAATTGTAATGGCGGATATTCAGAAAGCGTATGAGCTCTGGCTTGAAAAGGCGGTTGAAGACCCCGACCTCAAAACCGAGCTTGCCGGTATCGAAGGTAAAACCGAGGAGATAAACGACCGTTTTTACCGTGAGCTTGAATTCGGTACTGCGGGACTTCGCGGAGTTATCGGCGCGGGCACAAATCGCATGAACGTGTACACGGTTAAAAAGGCTACTCAGGGACTCGCGGAATACATCATCGAGGGAGGACTTACAAAGAGCGTTGCCATAGCTTATGACAGCCGTATTAAGTCTACATATTTTGCACAGAGCGCGGCTGAGGTTCTCGCGGCAAACGGCATTAAGGTACATATTTATAAGGAGCTTATGCCTACTCCTATGCTTTCTTGGGCAGTTCGTGCACTCAAATGCGGCGCAGGTATCGTTGTCACCGCTTCTCATAATCCCGCGAAGTACAACGGCTACAAGGTGTACGGCGCAGACGGCTGCCAGATGACCTCCGAAGCTGCAAACGCTGTTCTCGGCAAAATCAATAACATCGACATTTTCTCGGGTGTTAAGTCAATGGACTTCGAGAAAGCTGTTTCCGAGGGAATGGTTGAATACATCGGCGATGATGTAATTGACGGATATATCGCAAAGGTTCGCGAGCAGGGACTGCACACCGACCTTGTTGAAAAGAGCGGACTGAAGGTTGTTTACACACCGCTCAACGGCACGGGCAACAAGCCTGTCCGCAGAATTCTGAGCGAAATCGGAGTAAAGGACGTGGTTGTCGTTCCCGAACAGGAGAACCCCGACGGAAACTTCCCGACCTGTCCGTTCCCGAACCCCGAAATCCGCGAGGCGCTTGCTGTTGGTCTGAAGCTCTGCGACGTTGAAAAGCCCGATTTGCTTCTGGCGACCGACCCCGACGCAGACCGTGTGGGAATTGCCGTTCCCGACGGACAGGGCGGTTACGCGCTGTTTTCGGGAAATGAAACGGGCGCTCTGCTCCTTGATTACGTTTGCAAGGAGAGAATTGCCCTCGGCAAAATGCCGAAAAATCCCGTTGCAGTAAAGACAATCGTTACAAGCGACATCACAAAGGCTATCAGCAAGAAGTACGGAGTGGAGCTGCGCGAGGTGCTCACGGGCTTCAAATATATCGGTGAGCAGGTTGGTCTGCTTGAAGCTGCGGGCGAGGAAGAACGCTACATCTTCGGCTTTGAGGAGAGCTACGGCTATCTCGCAGGCGGCTATGTCCGCGACAAGGACGCGGTTGTGGCTTCTATGCTGATTTGTGAAATGGCGGCTTACTACCGTACAAAGGGAATTTCGCTCTTTGAGGCGAGAAAAAATCTCTACGAGGAGTACGGCGTTTATTTCAACAAGGTTGACAATTTCGTCTGCGAGGGCGCTTCGGGAATGGAGCGTATGAAGGAGATTATGGCGGGACTTCGCGCAAATTCTCCCAAGGCAATCGGCGGGCTTTCGGTTCTTGCGACAACCGACTACGCGGCAAGCGTGAGAAAAGAAGCAAACGGCACGGAGAGCGCGATTACTCTGCCGAAGTCGGACGTTATCACGTTCAATCTCGAAAACGACGCAAGCGTTATCATCAGACCGTCGGGAACCGAGCCGAAAATCAAGGCTTATTACACGACCGTAGGCAAAACCGCAGACGAAGCAACTGCTCTTCAGCAGAAGCTCTCGGCTGATTTCACAAAAATTCTCGGATTTTAAGTTGAGGTTTTGTTGAAAATGCCATATCGAAAATTTCAAAAAACTATTGATTTTTTGAAAAAAGTGTGGTATAATTTTATAGTATTTTGTGAATAAGAATATTCCGTTAAACGAGGTGATAATAATGAAAGAGGGAATTCATCCCGCATACGAGGCAACCACGATTAAGTGCGCTTGCGGAAACGTAATCGAAACACGTTCCACCAAGTCCGATATCAAGGTTGAAATCTGCTCCAAGTGCCACCCCTTCTACACCGGTAAGCAGAAGCTGGTTGACAGCGGCGGACGCGTTGACAGATTTAAGAAGCGCTACAATCTCGGCAAGTAATTGTCGGCAGGCGGCTGTCGTGGAGTTAAACTGCGGCAGGTGTTGTCAGCGAATAAATTCGCGGTGCGCAGAAATCTCAGAAACGAAACTCACGCATAATTTGTGCGTGAGTTTTTGCTGTGTAAGTTAGGAGAACGCTTTGGAGTACAAAACGATTGCGAAGCGCTGTGAGGCGCGATTTATCGAGAAGAAATCGGAGTTCATCGGCTATCTTGCGCCCGTTTCGACGGAGGAAGATGCGGTGAAATTCGTCGCGGAAATCCGCGCAATGCACCCAAAAGCGCGGCACAACTGCTACGCGTACATACTGCGCTCGAACAACACTGCGCGTCACTCCGACGACGGTGAGCCGCAGGGTACTGCGGGAGCGCCGATTTACGAGGTTTTGCGCAAGGAGGGACTGACCGATATCGCGTGCGTGGTGACGCGGTATTTCGGCGGGATTTTGCTCGGTGCGGGTGGGCTCACGCGAGCGTACGCAAAGGGCGCGAAGGACGCTGTGAACGCTGCGCAAATCAAGCTGATGTGCGAGGCGGTTTTGGTGGAAATTTCGCTTGATTACTCGCTTTACGGGCGGCTCGCGGCAATTTTCGCGGAGTTCGGCGCAAAGGTAAGCTCCGAGGACTTTTCAGAGCAGGTGACGGTTTGCGTTCACGTTCGCGCAGAGCTCTCGGAACAGCTCAGAAACCGCTTGGTTGATGTGTGCAACGGAAAGGTAAGCGTTGAGGAAAAGGACAAAATCTGGTTTGATTTTGCGTGAAAGCGACCGTTAAATTGAACAATAATATGCGCTGCAAATTATGCAAAATGCCGAATTTGCAGCGCAAAAAAAGGTTTTCAAACGTCGAAAATTGTATAAAATTATAGAAGGTATTTTTCGGAGGGAGTGGTGAAAATGCTGCCGCGCGAACGGATTATGGAGAATGAGCGCCTGATTTTGAGCGAGTATGCCTGCCGTGCAGATATGAGCCGCGGACGTGCCGTGTATGAGAAGCCGTGCGATTTCCGGACGGATTTTATGCGCGACCGTGACAGGATTATTCACTGCAACTCCTTTCGCAGACTAAAGCATAAAACGCAGGTTTTTCTGATACCGCTCGGCGACCACTATCGCACGCGCCTGACGCACACGCTTGAAGTGAGCCAGATTTCGCGGACTGTGGCAAAAGCGCTCGGGCTGAACGAGGATTTGACAGAGGCAATCGCGCTCGGTCACGACCTCGGTCACACGCCTTTCGGTCACGACGGTGAACGCGCTCTCAATGCGCTTCTGGACGGCGGTTTCGCGCACAATGTTCAGAGCAAGCGCGTGGTTGAGGTTATCGAAAAGGACGGTCACGGGCTGAACCTCACCGTTGAAGTTATCGACGGAATTTTAACTCACACGGGAGCTGTCGCTCCGGCAACGCGAGAGGGTATGGTTGTGCGGTTTTGCGACAAAATCGCCTATATAAATCACGACATCGAGGACGCTATCCGAGGCAGCGTTATCACGCAGGATATGCTTCCCGAAAGACCGCTTCGTGTGCTCGGAAACACGAAAACCGAGCGTATCACAAGCCTTGTGCGCAGCCTTATCGAGAACAGCGGCGAGGAAATCAAGATGGACAAGGAAACGCAGAGCGCTCACGACGAGCTTCGTGCGTTTATGTTCGAGAAGGTGTACAGAGCGGCACCGACTGTTGCCGAAAAGGACAAGGCTTCGTTTATTATCGAGTACCTCTACGGCTATTTTCTGAACAACAAGGACAAAATGCCGCGGCTTTATCTGGAGCTGTCCGAGCGTGACGGACTTCAGCGGGCGGTCGGCGATTTTATCAGCGGTATGACCGATGAATACGCAATCGACTATTTCAGAACTCTCTGCATTCCGAGGGGCTGGAATTCGGGTTATATAATGGGAATTTAAGAGGTCAGAAAATGGCGTTGCCTGAGGGATTTTTGCAGGAGCTGCGCGACAACAACGACATTATTTCCGTTGCGCAGAGTTATGTTGAACTAAAACATTCGGGCAGCACTTTTTCCTGCCGCTGTCCGTTTCACACGGAAAAAACACCGTCCTGCCACTTCTACCCGCAAACGCAGAGCTTTTATTGCTTCGGCTGCGGAGCCGGCGGTGACGTGGTGAATTTTATACGGTTGATTGAGAGCCTTGACTATATCGAGGCTGTGCGTTTTCTGGCGCAGAGAGCCGGTATGCCTATGCCCGAGGACGCAAACGATGAGAGCGCGCAAAAACGCAGACGGCTCTACGAAATAAACCGCGAGGCGGGAAAATATTTCTACAAAAAGCTGTTTTCGCCCGAGGGAAAAGCGGGACTTGATTATCTTCTTAACCGAGGGCTTTCGCTTGAAACGATAAAGCGCTTCGGGCTGGGCTTTGCCGAGGACGATTATCACAAGCTCCACTTTTATATGAAAGGGCTTGGCTTCTCGGATTTTGAGCTTGCGGACGCGGCTTTGCTTGCTCAGAACAACAATAAAATGTACGACAAATTCCGCAATCGTGTGATGTTCCCGATTGTGGATTTGCGCGGAAATATCGTCGGCTTCGGCGGGAGAACGCTCTCCGAGGACAAAAAAACGCCGAAATATCTGAACTCCGACGAAACGCAGGTTTTCAAGAAGCGCAGTATGCTTTTTGCGCTGAATTACGCGAAAAACTCTAAGGCGGATTATTTCATACTCTGCGAGGGGTATATGGACGTGATTTCGATGCACCAGGCGGGCTTTGACAGCGCGGTTGCCTCTCTCGGAACGTCGTTCACATCGGAACAGGCAAATCTGATTTCGCGAATGGGCAAAAAAGAAGTGATTTTGTCCTACGACAGCGACGAGGCGGGGCAGAAAGCCGCTTCGCGCGGTATCAATCTGTTTGCTGAGGCGGGAGTGAACGCGCGCGTGCTTAAAATGGACGGCGCAAAAGACCCCGACGAGTATATCAAAAAATTCGGTGCGGACGCTTTTCGCGCGCTTATTGAAAAATCCGGAAGCGCGATTGCCTATGAAATGGACAAGCTCGCAAACGGTCTTGATTTGCACAACGACGACGGAAAAAGCGCGTTTATCAAGAAAGCCGTGGTGTTCCTTGCGGGGATAAACAACCCGCTTGACCGAGAGGTTTATATTTCGAGAGCCGCGCGGCTTTGCGATATTCCCGCGGATACCGTAAGGCGTGCCGTTGACTCGCAGATACGCAAGAACGGTTTTTACGCGAAAAAACGCGAAACCGGCGAGCTTATTCACCCGAACAAAAAGGATACCGTCAATCCCGATGCGCTCAAAACTCCGCGTGAGGAGAAGGCAGAGAGAGGGATTATCTGCTTTTTGTATCATAATCCGGACAAGCTGGAGCTTGTTGAAAAAAGGCTTTCGGGCGGATTTGCAACGGAATTTAATAAAAATGTTTACGAATTTTTGACAAAAAAGCTGAAAATGGGTTTATCGCCTGATATTTCTGCGTTTAACGAGGAATTTGACAGCGCGCAGATGGGCAGAATAACGGGTATAGTAAACGACGCTGCATTTGCTTTTGATGAAGCGGCTTTGAACGATTATATTGAGGTTCTGAACAGGTTCAGCGAGAAAAAAGAACAAAAGCAGATTTCAGAAATGACAAACGACGAGCTGCTCAGATTTGCGGCAAGTCAGAAGGAGAAGAAGAAGTAATGTCCGAACACACCAGAGCGTCAAACTCTTTGGAAGAGCTGTTTAAACAGGGAAAGAAGAAAGGAAGCCTCACTGCAAAGGAAATCACCGACGCGCTTGAAGAGCTGAATTTTGACGCAGACCAGATTAATAATATTTTCGAGAGAATATCGGGAATGGATATCAAGATTGTCGATAACTTCGACGCGGATTTTGATATCGACAGTATTCTTGACTATTCCGACAGGGATTATGATAACCCCGATTCCGACGCTATTCTGGCAGACGATTCCGTAAAGCTCTACCTGAAGGAAATCGGCAGAATTCCGCTGCTTTCAACCGAGGAGGAAATCGACCTTGCCGCTCGAATGGCAACCGGCGACGAGTACGCGAAAAAGCGTCTTTCCGAGGCGAATTTGCGTCTTGTTGTCAGCATTGCGAAAAAGTATGTCCGCAGAGGTATGCAGTTTCTCGACTTAATTCAGGAGGGAAATGTCGGACTGATTAAGGCTGTCGAAAAGTTCGATTACACCAAGGGCTTCAAGTTCTCGACATACGCTACTTGGTGGATTAGACAGGCAATAACCCGTGCAATCGCCGACCAGGCGAGAACTATTCGTATACCCGTTCATATGGTGGAAACCATTTCCAGAGTGAAAAAGGCGGAAACATTCCTGCTTCACGAGAACGGAAGCGAGCCCACAGAGGAAGAAATCGCGCAGTATCTCGGAATGACCACGGAAAAAGTCCGCGAGATTATTCGTCTTGCACAGGACCCCGTTTCGCTGGAAACACCTATCGGTGAGGAAGAGGACAGCCATCTCGGTGATTTTATCCCCGATGACGACGCTCCCGCACCCGCAGACGAAGCCTGCAACAGTATGCTTAAACAGATGTTAAGTGATGTTCTTGATACGCTCTCCGACAGAGAGCGCAGGGTTATTATACTCCGTTTCGGGCTTATTGACGGCAGACAGAGAACTCTTGAAGAGGTAGGACAGGAGTTTCAGGTTACCCGTGAGAGAATTCGTCAGATTGAAACCAAGGCTCTGCGCAAGCTCCGTCACCCGACGCGCAGCAGAAAACTCCGCGACTTTTTGGAATAATCGTTACATATAATATCAGTTGAAAGGATATGCTGATGAACAATACCGAAAAAACCATCTTCAACGAACTTCTTGAAAAAAGCAAGCAGACAGGCACGATGAGCGCCCGTGAGATTTACAGCGTCATCGATGAAGCCGATATAGATATCGACAAGCTCAACGAGTTTCTTGACCGTAACAACATCAAGGTTGAAGATGATTTTGTTGTGGAAGAGGATTTGAACAAGGCGCTCGAAATCACCGAGGACACCGAGGATTATCAGAATGGCGCGGTTATCGACGACCCTGTGAAAATTCATCTGCGGGAAATCGGCAGAATACCGCTTCTGAAACCCGAGGAAGAGGTTGAACTTGCGCAGAAGATTTCCGAGGGCGACAAAGACGCGCGCGACAGGCTGATTGTTGCGAATATGAGGCTGGTTGTCAGCATTGCAAAGCATTATGTCGGACGCGGAATGCCGCTTCTCGACTTAATTCAGGAGGGATACAGCGGACTTATCAAGGCTGTCGAGAAGTTCGACCACACAAAGGGATACAAATTCTCGACTTATGCGACTTGGTGGATTAGACAGGCGATAACCCGTGCGATTGCCGACCAGGCAAGGACAATTCGCATTCCCGTTCACATGGTGGAAACCATTTCCAAGGTTAAAAAGGCGCAGAACAGTCTGCTTCACAAGAACGGTCACGAGCCGACTGTCGATGAAATTGCGCGCGAGCTGAATATGAGCTCGGACAGGGTGCGCGAGATTATCAGAATTGCACAGGACCCTGTTTCGCTGGAAGCTCCCGTGGGTGAGGAAGAGGACAGCTATCTCGGTGATTTTATCCCCGACGAGGACGCTCCCGCACCGATTGACGCGGCAATGAAAGCGGTGTTCAAGGACGAGCTGAACAAGGCGCTCAACACGCTTCCCGAAAGAGAGCGCGAGGTGCTGAAATTCAGATATGGCGTAGGCTATGACCGCTCGCACACGCTCGAAGAGGTTGGACGGCAGTTCAAGGTTACGCGCGAGAGAATTCGTCAGATTGAGGCAAAGGCTCTCCGCAAACTGAGGACACAAGGCAAGAGCAAGGCGCTTAAAGTCTTTTTGGATTGATAAAAAAACGGGCTGTTGATTTCTCGACAGCCCGTGATTTTATGTGATTTTTCGGTTATACCTTCAGCTTTTCTACCATTTCCAGCATAATCTTCGACTGCGATGAAAGCTCCTCGCAGGACGCAGCGGACTGCTGAGCCGTGGACGAGTTGTTCTGGATAACCTCGCTGATGTCGTTGATACCCTGAGTTGCCTGATTGAGGTCCTCAGCCTGAGATGTGGAGTCAAGCGCGATTTCCTTGACAAGGTTTGCCGCCTGCTTGGATTTTTCGGTTACGTTGTCGATAGCGCCCGCAGCGTCGCGCGCGATTACAATCGACTTTCCGACAGCTTCAAGCGTGCTGTCGATGATAGCTTTCGTGGAATTTGCGGACTCTGCGGATTTTGCCGCGAGAGTGCCGACCTCGGTTGCTACAACAGCAAATCCCTTTCCTGCCTCGCCTGCGCGCGCAGCCTCGATAGACGCGTTGAGCGCGAGAATGTTTGTCTGGAAAGCGATGTCCTCGATTGCCTTGATAACCTTTGCGATATCCTCGGACTTCTTCTCGACGATATCCATAGCGTCGATGAGATTTTGCATCTGAACGGTCTGCTCCTGCATAATGTTCGCGCAGTCAAGGCTGATTTCGGACGCTGAACGAGCGTTTTCGGCAGTCGTATTGACGTGCTCGCTTATGCCCATAACCGTCGAAGAAAGCTGGTCGATTGTTGCGGACTGGCGCTGTGTGCCCTCGGCAAGAGCCTGCGTGCCGCTTGCCATTTGCTCTGCACCGAGCGAAACATTATAAGACGACTGCGAAACATTCGAGATAATTTCTCCGAGATTTGAGTGGATTTGTGCGAATGCTTTTTCGATTGACAGGAAATCACCCATATAAGCCACGGACGGCTGTTTTGTGAAATCACCGTCAGCCATTGTTTCAAGCACGCCGACAATATCCTGAACGTAGGAATTGAGCGTCTGCTTGGACTCGATAAGCTCTTCGGCGAGCTGTCCGATTTCATCGTTGTTGAACTTGAAATTGCGTCTTTCCTTGTTGAGGTCGATGTTTTTGATATCCTCGCACTCTTTGATAAGCGCCGCGATAGGCTTCTGGATATCCTTCTTCATACTGAAAATCAGGAATACAATCGCAACACCTGCGAGCACCAGACTGACAACAACCGTAATTCCGATAGTTTTCACAAGCGCGTTGTTATAAGTATCGGCAGAGTAGCCCGCGAAATACGCGCCGATAATCTGACCGCTTGTGTCCTTCATCGGCTCGTAGTGAACGAAATACTGCTTGCCGTTGATATTTGTGCGGTCCTGATAAACCTTGTCATTCTTGATGCTTTCCCAGACAGCCGCGCCCATTTTCTGTCCCGTGATACGCTTGCCCGAGTCGTCGGTGATAGTTGTGTTATAGCGTACATCTTCGAGGAAAAGCGAGATTTCGCAGTCGGTCTGTTCTTTCAGATTATCGACAAAATCCGTTTTCGCTAGATTTGTTCCCACGAGGAAGCGATATCCGCCCAAATCCTCTGTGAGATATGTACAAATGATGTTGCCGTCAACCTCATACACTCCCGTTCCCGCCTTGAAATCTGCGGAAATAACAGCATTTTCGGTTTTCCAGACAACCTCGTTGTTTGCTACAAGAATAAGGAAATCGGCGTCGTCGCGCTTGTCGCTTGCCCACCATTTTTCCATTTGGTCTGTATCCATAGTCATTCCGTGCGCAGCGAGGGTTTTGCTCAGGAACTTCAGCTGTTCGATTTCGTCTTCGATTTCGCTTTCAACGGTATCCGTGCCGCTCTTTACCAGCGTAAACGTGGTATCGCGCATATTTACCATGTACATCAGCGCGGTTATCGTGACGGCAATCGCCACCGTTGCGACAATCAGCACCGAGCAAAGAAGGGAAATTTTTGTGCCAAGACTGTGTTTCTTGTGTGCCATAATCATTTTCCTCCATAAGTATAAGATGTTATTGTTATTTTAACATAAATTTTTTAGTATTACAACCCAAATTTGTTAAATTTATCACAGCTGAGTAAAAAATCGGCGATATCAACAATTTGACTGAAAACGATTACAGCACAATTAACAAAATGTGGATTTTGTCTAAAGATGACAAAACAGGTGGGTGAATATTGTTCAATTCGCACATCAAACTTGAATAATGATTTTTGTTAAAATTTTTTGTGCTAAAATACAAAAATGCACTTGAAATCGACAGAAAAATATGGTATTATTATAAAGATGTAATAAAATCATACGGAAAAGTATGGGAATGGAGAAAGAAATGCCTAAAAGACAGGATATCAACAAAATTCTTATCATCGGTTCGGGCCCTATCATTATCGGACAGGCCTGCGAGTTCGACTATTCGGGAACTCAGGCGTGCAAGGCGCTGAAAAAGCTCGGCTATGAAATTGTTCTCGTAAACTCAAACCCTGCGACAATTATGACCGACCCCGATGTCGCGGATATCACCTATATCGAGCCGCTCAACGTTGACAGGCTCTCTCAGATTATCGAAAAAGAGCGTCCCGACGCGCTTTTGCCGAACCTCGGCGGACAGTCGGGTCTTAACCTCTGCTCGGAGCTTGACGAGGCGGGAGTTCTCGAAAAGTACGGTGTGAAGGTAATCGGCGTGCAGATTGACGCAATCAAGCGCGGCGAGGACAGAATTGAATTCAAGCACACAATGGAAAAACTCGGCATTGAAATGGCTCGAAGCGAGGTTGCTTACTCGGTTGAAGAAGCGGTTGCAATCGCCGACAAGCTGAAATATCCCGTTGTTCTTCGTCCCGCTTACACAATGGGCGGCGCAGGCGGCGGTATGGTGTACAATGTCGAGGAGCTGAAGGTTGTCTGCGCAAGAGGACTTCAGGCAAGCCTTGTGGGACAGGTGCTTGTTGAGGAGTGCATAAGCGGCTGGGAAGAGCTGGAGCTCGAAGTTGTCCGCGACGCGAAAAACAACATCATCACCGTTTGCTTTATCGAGAACATCGACCCCGTCGGAGTTCACACCGGCGACTCGTTCTGCTCGGCTCCTATGCTGACAATTCCCGAGGACGTTCAAAAAGAGCTTGAAAGAATGTCTTACAGCATTGTTGAAGCAATCGAGGTTATCGGCGGCTGCAACTGTCAGTTTGCGCGCAATACCGAAACGGGACGCGTTGTCGTTATCGAAATCAACCCGAGAACTTCTCGTTCATCGGCGCTTGCTTCAAAGGCAACAGGTTTCCCGATAGCGCTTGTATCGGCAATGCTTGCGTGCGGACTTACGCTTGACGAAATTCCCTGCGGCAAGTACGGCACTCTCGATAAGTACAAGCCCGACGGCGATTATGTCGTTATCAAGTACGCTCGCTGGGCATTTGAGAAGTTCAAGGGCTCTGAGGACAAGCTTGGCACGCAGATGAAGGCTGTCGGCGAGGTTATGAGTATCGGCAAGACTTACAAGGAAGCGTTCCAGAAGGCTATCCGCTCGCTTGAAACGGGCAGATACGGCTTGGGCTTTGCGAAGGATTTCAACAAGCTCACAAAGGACGAGCTGCTTGCAAAGCTGCGCTATCCCACAAGCGAACGTCAGTTCATCATCTACGAGGCACTCCGCAAGGGTGCTTCGATTGAGGAGATATATCAGCTCACGAAGGTTAAGCACTGGTTCTTAGAGCAGATGAAGGAGCTTGTCGAGGAAGAAAACGCGCTTCTTGAAAAGAAGGGCGCTGTTCCCGATGAGAACACTCTGCGTAAGGCAAAGCAGGACGGCTTCTCCGACCGCTATCTGAGCCAGCTCCTTGACGTCACCGAGGAAGACGTGAGAAACGCTCGTCTTGGTTTTGGTATCCGCGAGGCTTGGGAGGGTATTCACGTCAGCGGCACGGAAAATTCCGCATATTACTACTCGACCTACAATCTCCCCGAGGACAAGAGCCCGTCCAACACCGACAAGCCGAAAATTATGATTTTGGGCGGCGGTCCGAACAGAATAGGTCAGGGTATCGAGTTCGACTACTGCTGCGTTCACGCGGCTCTCGCGCTCAAAAAACTCGGCTTTGAGTCGATTATCGTAAACTGCAACCCCGAAACCGTTTCCACAGACTATGATACTTCCGATAAACTTTATTTCGAGCCGCTCACGCTTGAAGACGTGCTTTCCATTCACGAGAAGGAAAAGCCCGTCGGCGTAATCGCGCAGTTCGGCGGTCAGACTCCGCTTAACCTTGCAAGCGACCTCAAAAAGTACGGCGTAAACATTCTCGGAACAACTCCCGAAACCATTGACGAGGCAGAGGACAGAGATTTGTTCCGCGAGATGATGGAGAAGCTCGGTATACCGATGCCCGAAAACGGAATGGCTGTAAACGTTGACGAGGCTCTTGAAATCGCGAACAGAATAGGCTATCCCGTAATGGTTCGTCCGTCTTACGTTCTCGGCGGACGCGGAATGGAAGTCGTTCACGATGACGAGATGATGCGCGTTTATATGTCGGCGGCAGTCGGCGTAACTCCCGACAGACCTATCCTCATCGATCGCTTCCTCAACCACGCGACAGAGTGCGAGGCAGACGCGATTTCCGACGGCGAGAACTGCTTTGTTCCTGCGGTTATGGAGCACATCGAGCTTGCGGGTATTCACTCGGGCGACTCGGCTTGCATTCTCCCTGCGAAGAACCTCACGCAGAAGCAGGTTGACACAATCCGCGATTACACCAAGAGAATTGCCGTTGAAATGGGCGTTCGCGGTCTGATGAATATGCAGTACGCTATCGAGGGCGACACGGTGTACGTCCTTGAAGCAAACCCGCGCGCTTCGAGAACAGTTCCGCTGGTATCGAAGGTTTGCGGAATAAATATGGTAAAGATTGCCACGGAAATAATCACGCTCCCGCTTACGGGCAATAAATCTCCCGTTCCCGCGCTTCGTGAGAGAAACGTAAACCACTACGGCGTGAAAGAAGCGGTTGTGCCGTTCAATATGTTCCCTGAGGTTGACCCCGTGCTTGGACCGGAGATGCGCTCCACGGGCGAGGTTCTCGGCATTTCACCGAGCTTCGGCGAGGCTTATTACAAGGCTCAGGAGGCAACTCAGATTTCGCTCCCGTCCGAGGGCACGGTTCTGCTCTCCGTCTGCGACCGCGACAAGCCCGAGCTTCTCGAAACGGCAAAAGCGTTCAACTCGCTTGGCTTCAAGATAATCGCAACGGGCAAGAGCTATGAGATGATAAAGGACGCGGGCATTCCCTGCGAGCGGATTTTCAAGATTTACGAGGGCAGACCGAACATCGCCGACCAGATAGCAAATGGCGAAATTCAGCTTATCATCAACACTCCCGCGGGCAAAACCAGCGCGCACGACGACAGCTACATCAGAAAGGCTGCCATCAAGCACCGCGTGCCGTATATCACGACAATGGCTGCGGCAAAGGCAAGTGCCGAGGGTATCCGCGCGATTAAGGAGAACACGCATTTCGGCGTGAAGTCGCTTCAGGCGCACCACGCGGATATTTCGGATATCTGATAAAGTTAAGAACCGCTCACGGATTGTGGGCGGTTTAGCTTTGCGGGAGTTTTTGCAAAGTGTGTTTAGAGCACCGCGAAGCGAAAAAAGTCTTTTTGAAAGTCCACGAGAAACCGAAGGCACTTGAGCGCGAAGCGCGACCACTCGCGGCGAAGCCGCGCAATTTCGCAAATTGCAAAGGTTGAGTGAAGCTGCTTGCAAAAAACCGCGCCGACCTCGTTCTCACGAAATCGGCGCTTGAAATATTCGATTATCGGAAATCAGACGGAGGGCTTAGCCTTGAAAGAGAGGCAGTCCGTGCACTGAACAACGGTCGGATTTGCCTCGTGAGTGCCGACCTCGATTTTGTCGAGAGAGCAGTAGTCCTCGCAGCAGCAGTGATGCTCGCAGTTGTGAATTGTACAGCCGATGTGCTTGTTTGCGAATTCGGTTCCCATAATTTTTCTCCTTAAAAGCAAATTTGAGCGGTTTTCGCCGCAAAACTATTTTGACTTTTGAGGAGTTTTTTATTCTCGGCAAAAATTTCCAATAAAAAAGCTCTGCCGTGAAAGCAGAGCCGTTTTTTCGGTTAGTCCGAGAGATAGGATTTCACAAGAACCTGCAAAAGCTCGTCGCGGTCAATATGACGAATAAGACCTCTCGCATTGTTAAACGTGGTGATGTATGTAGGGTCTTCGGAAAGGATATAGCCAACGAGCTGATTAATCGGATTATATCCCTTCTGTTTCAGCGCGTCGTAAACGGTCATAAGGATTTCCTTCATCTCGTTTTCCCTGTCCTCGTGAACCGAAAAGGTCATTGTTTTGTCCAGCATATTATCATTCCCTTCCTGTTTTTATTTCTTTACTAACCATATTATACACTTTTTTCACCGAAAAAACAACCACATTTATTAAATTTAACCAATCTCTTGCCTAAAATCTCCGATTATCACAAAATTTTTTGCATTTCTTTGGCAATATTAAACAAAAATCATTGCACAAAATCTACATATTTATAAAATTTGTTAAAACACTTGTATCTCGGAAAAAAATGTGGTATAATAAGAATAAGGATTTTTGTGCAAAAATGGTTTTGCGCGGAAATTATAATTTTTTTCGAGGGGAGACACTTTTTATGGCAGTCGGCGACGGTGGATTTAAAACAGCTTTTCAGGGTTTTGACAAAAACGAGGTAAACGAGTACATAAGCAATCTCCGCAAAAAGATGAACGAGCTTGAAGCGGAAATGAAAGAAAACGACAGCAAGGTTAAAGCGGCTGTCAAGATTTCCGACGAGGCGGAGGATAAAATCCGCAAACTCGAACAGGCAAACAATGATAAGATTGCCGAGCTGGAGCTTCAGATTAAAACCGAGCGCAGAAATGCCGAGGATTTGCTCAATAAAATCGACGACCTGAAGAGAAAGCTCAAAAACGGCGGCGGAGCGGCTTCAAGCGGCGCTTCAAGTGCGGAGGCTCGGAAAGAGGCTGCCGAGATAATCGAAAAAGCGAATAAAACCGCGCGTGAAACCGTTGACACGGCAAACAAAACCGCGCGCGAGGTTGTCGATAAGGCAAAGCAGACCGCAAAGGAAATCGTCGCAAACGCTCAGAGCGCTTCTGCGGCAGGAGGAGCGGCAGCTGCTGTAAATGTTGACGGATTTATGTCCGCGCTCAAATCTTTCCTCGACCAAATCAACAGCGGTTATAAGACAATCTGCGATAAGGCAGAGGAAATTTCTTCGGAAACCGCGAGCGCACCCGCACCCGCGCCCGTTGAAATTCCCGATTTCTCTGAGGTTTCGGCACCCGCGGCAGAAGCTCCCGAAGCGGAAGTTCCCGTATACCGTGAGTCCGAGCCGAAAAACGAGATTTCCTTCGAGGATATTTCCGACCTCAGCTCCGAAGATGTTGAGAGCTCCGAGGACGACGATATGATGGCAGGTTTCGGCACTCTTGACGAGCCTGTAACCGAGGTTAAGGAAAACGACACCACCGAGCACAGCAAGGCTTCTTTCGATATGGATTTCGACAAGGAGCTTATCGCGCAGACTGTTCCGAGCGGCAGCCTCAATGCCGATGAAATCGACGAGGATTTGCTGGCGGCGGTTCGCGAGGAAGAAGCAAAGCACGCTGTTCAGCCCACTCCCGAAGAGAACAGACGTGATTTCGATATGGATATGTCGGACGATGACGACGGCGCTGACGCTATGCGTAAAATGCTTGAAGCGGCAGAAGCTGCGTTTGGCGGCGGCGGAAGCGACCTCAGCTTCGATACCGAAGACAGCTCCGCAAACGAGCCCGAAACTGCAAGTGTGGATAATCCTTGGGAGGACCTGCAAAAGCAGCTCGAAGCAATGGAGCAGAGCGGCAATTTCGGCGAGGAAGAGCCCGCGCCTGCACCCGCACCCGCAGCAAAGGAACCCGAGCTTGACTTTACCGATACGGACGACAGACCTACTCCCACAACCGACGACTCCTCAATTTGGGATTTCTCAAGCTCTGAGTCCTCGTCTGATGACGATGATATGAGCAGTGATGTTTTCGCAAACTTCTGATTGATTACAAAAAGAGCCGAAGATTTTTCGGCTCTTTGATTTGAATTTATGGGATAATTATGATTGAACTTAACACAAACGAACTCAAAGAAAAAGCAAAAACTCTCAGAGCGGGCGACAAGGTGCTGCTTTCGGGCACGGTTTACACCTCGCGTGACGCTGCTCACAAGCGCATAAAACAGCTTATCGAGGAGCAAAAGCCGCTGCCCTACGAGCTTTCCGGAGCGGCAATCTACTACGCGGGACCGACAGCCGCGCGCGACGGAATGGTAATCGGCTCGTGCGGTCCGACAACCTCGGGCAGAATGGACGTCTATTCACCGATGATGCTGGATATGGGCTTGTCCGCGATGATAGGCAAGGGAGAGCGCTCCGAGGCGGTCTGCGAGGCTGTCCGGAGAAACGGCGCTGTGTACTTCTGCGCAATCGGCGGTGCGGGCGCGCTTGCCTGCAAATGTATCACCGAGTGCGAGGTTATCGCTTTCGAGGACTTGGGCTGCGAGAGCGTGAAACGTCTCAAAATTGAGAATTTCCCGCTGATAGTCGCTGTTGACAGCGTCGGCGGAAATATCTTCAAAACAGGCAGGGAACAGTTTAAACGTTAATTTTACAGAAAATCACCGCTAATTTTTTGGGCATTTTGTATATATAGACGGCGAAATATTCATTAAAACGCTGTTTTTTGTCGTGAAAATGAAAATTGCTGTTGACAAAATTTGCAGAATGTGATAAAATATAGGGTGTGAAATCCACGCGTTTTGGGAGGAGCTATGGAGGATTATTCCAAGTTGAGCGACAGGGAGCTTTTGCGGGATAATCTGTCCGACAGCGGCAAAATCGCCGTGCTCATCTCACGATATATGAAAACGGTGTTTTCGTGTGCGAAAAAATACGCGCAGTTTGCCGATTACGAGGAGCTTGTGTCCGATGGTATGCAGGGACTTTTGGCGGCTGTGAGCAGCTATGACTGCGAAAAAGGTGAGTTTTCGTCGTATGCGTCGGTTTGCATTAACAACAGACTGCGCAACACCGTGAAAAAATCCGCAAACCGCAGAAAAAATCTTGCCGCGGAGGAGGAAATGCGGGAAATTCCCGATAAGGCTCCTACTCCCGAAGAGGCTGTTATTGAGCGTGAAAACAGCGAGGACGTGCGCAAAAGACTGAAATCGGAGCTTTCCGCTCTGGAACTTCATTCGATAGAGTGCGCGGCTATGGGAATGTCTTATGCGGAAATCGCGAAAAGGCTGGGCGTGGAGAAAAAGTCCGTTGACAACGCGCTTTCAAGAGCGAGAGCAAAAGTGCGAAGAATAATGGGCGGTAATTTGTGAAAAAGCCGAGAAAAAACGGCTTCAATATGTCCCGATAGCTTAACTGTTAAAGCGTTGCCTAGTGCAAAGATACGGGTGCAAGTCCTGTCGGGCAAATTTTAATTTTTTTAAGGGGTATACTTATGTACACTGACAAGACACTGAAATGCAAGGACTGCGGAGCGGATTTCGTGTTCACTGCAGGTGAGCAGGAATTCTACGCTGAAAAGGGCTTCGAGAACGAGCCTCAGAGATGCAAGGCTTGCCGCGACGCAAAGAAGAACGCAAGCAGAGGTCAAAGACAGTTCTTTGAGACCACTTGCTCGGTTTGCGGCGGAGTTGCAAAAGTTCCGTTCGAGCCGAAGGGCGACAGACCCGTTTTGTGCAGCGAGTGCTTCGCTAAGCAGAAGGGCGAATAATCAAATCAATGCGCGAAAGTTCGCTTTTCGCACCGAAAAAGTACCGAGCATACCCTTTTGGTTATCCCCGGCATCGTTTTGGTAAGGCATTAAATTTGGAAGCAGCCGTTGTATGACGGCTGTTTTTTTGGCATTTTTTCCCTTGAATTTTCATAAAAACTGCGTTAAAAATACTGATAGCCTTTTTATTCATTTGGATAAAAAGTTATCAAATCATTGGAAAGGAAACGCTTTTTATGAAAAAGATTATTTTATCTGCAATCCTTTGCGGCTCGCTGATTTTAACTCTCTCGGGCTGCGGAAACAGAAACAATTCCGATAATTCCTCGGAAAGCTCCGCGGCTTCAAGCTCCGAGCAGACATCGTCCGAGCAGACATCGTCCGAGCAGACATCGTCTGAAGAGAGCTCGTCTGAACAGACCTCCGGTGCAAACGGCGGTGTTGACAACAGCGGTCTTTCGTTCCCCGACAACCGTGCAGGAAGAATGGCTGCGGCAGCGCTCAGAACCGACGCTTGGCCTGCAATGGACGTTGTGAGCGAGGCTGACGAAATCGGCGCGATGTTCTCGACGGACGAGGGCGAGGTGTTCAATCTCGACGACTTAGAGGAGTTTTGCTTTTGTACAAACCTTATGAGCGCGCAGCTCAACAGAGTAATCGTCGTGAAGCCTGTAAACGGCAGAGAGGGTGCTGTCGAGGACGCGATTAACACCTACCTCAACTACTCACAGACGGGCGCTGCATTCTATCCCGCTCAGGAAGAAAGCGCTGCGGGCGCGGTTTCCGGCAAAACTGCCGACAACTATATCTACCTTATCGTTCACAAAAACGGCGGGGCTATTGCAGACGCAATGAAAGACGTTCAGTAACAAAAAACGCTCTCTTTTCACGGAGAGCGTTTCTTTTATTCATCAGCATTTTTGTGCTTTTTTGACTTTTTGCGCCATTTCACGCACTCGGTCAAAAGGTACTCAATCTGCCCGTTCACCGAGCGAAAATCGTCCTCAGCCCACCGCATAAGCTCGTTGTAAAGCGTTGCGGAAAGCCGCAGGGGAATTTGCTTTTTTGCGTCCTTTTTTTCTTCGGGCATTCCGCTCACCGCCTTTCATTTGCAGAAATCAATAAACCGAGCCGCTGTTTACAATCGGCTGAGCGTCCTTGTTGCCGCAGAGAACGACAAGCAGGTTGCAGACCATTTGTGCTTTTCTCTCGTCGTCAAGCTCAACGACATTATTCTCAGACAGCTTGTTGAGAGCCATTTCAACCATTCCCACGGCGCCGTCGACAATCTTCTGACGTGCCTCAATAATTGCGTTTGCCTGCTGACGCTGAAGCATTGCAGCAGCGATTTCTTGAGCGTATGCAAGGTGAGTTATTCTCGCTTCGAGAACTTCAAGTCCCGCTATTTCAACGCGCTCCTGAAGGACTTTTTTGAGCTGCTCCGAAATCTCCATTGAAGAACCGCGAAGGGTTTTCTCGTCGTTGTCGGTGGAGTCGTAAGGGTAGCAGCGCGCAACGTCACGCAGCGTCGAGTCAGCCTGTGTTGACAGGAATGTGTTGTAGTTCTCGACATTAAAAGCAGCCTTCGCCGTGTTTACAACGCGCCAGGTAACCATAATTCCAATCTCAATCGGGTTGCCCTGTTCGTCGTTGATTTTCTGCTTTTCGTTGTTGTGCGTCATTGTTTTAAGCGAGATTTTGCGGTTGACGGTCGTTGCGGTTACGGTTCCGTTTGTGGCAATCGTTGCGATAACACGGTTGTTTTCGTTCTTCGGGACAACCGCGCTGCTGAACGGATTTACAAAGAAGAAGCCCTCTTTTTTGAGTGTGCCTATGTACTTACCGAAAAGCGTGAGAACCATTGCCTCGTTAGGCTTCATAACACGCAAGCCAAGCAGCGGTATCCAGCCTAAGCACAGGTAAATCAGCGAAATAACGAAGCCAACTCCCGCCATATCAGCGTCCTTGCTTTCCATTCCGATTGCAAAGTAAATCATCAGACCGAGCGACGCGCAAAGCAGCAAAATCGTGATAAACAGCACAGCCCAGCCGCTTGCAGGGTGAAGCTCTTTTTCTTCATAACAATATTTCTTCTCGTCCTTTTCCATAAAAATACCTTCTTTCTCAATATTTTTTGATATCAATTTGATATCTTGATGAAATTATACCACGCCTAGAAATATTTGTCAAGAGGTTTTTGAAAAAATTTTGGCTGCCGGAAAAATTTGTCGGCAGCCTTGTTTATCTTCGGTTAAGATTTGTATTTGCGGGATTTTCGAGCAGCTCTCCGTTTTCGGAAAAGCGCGAGCCGTGACACGGGCACTCCCAGGTATTTTCTTCCTTGTTCTTTTTAAGCGCGCAGCCCATATGTGGACATCGAGGCGCTGTAGGTGTGGCAAGATTTTTCACGGCGTTTATACCGTTCACGAAAAGCTGCTTGTGAAAAATTGTCCGCGACGGGTTGAAAACGGGAGCGTTTTCGTTTTCCTTGCCGAGAATTTTGTCGCGGATTATCTCTGCGGAAGCCATTGCGTTTGTCATTCCCCACTTGTTAAAGCCTGTGATGACGTAACTGTCGGGAGTGTTCGCACTGTAATTTCCGACGTATGGCAGCCCGTCCAGCGTTATGCAGTCCTGCGCAGACCACAAATTCACGGGTTTTGCCGACGGATAGTACCGCTCGGCAAACTTGAACAGCTCCTCTGTCCTTGACGGGCAGCCCGTTTTGTGAGCCCCGCCGCCAATCAGCAGCATATTTTTATAATCCCGAAACGACAAGCCGTTTGCGTCCTCGTCCATAAAAATTCCGTTCACGGGCTGAGCATTTTCGAGCGCAAGAACGTGCGAGCGGCTCTGATACATTTTGAGGAAATAGCTTCCGCGGCTGTTGACAAACGGAAAATGCGAAGCGAAAACAATTTTCTTCGCGGTGATTTTCCCGTCAACCGAAATCGCCGTGTTTTTGTCAAGCTCGATGATGTGGGTATTTTCGTAGATGTCAAGACCTTTCGTGAGCGCAGACAGAAACTTCAGCGGGTTAAACTGCGCCTGATTTTTCACGAGCACAGCACCTGCTGTCAGAAAGGGCAGGGGAACATTCTCGCATAATTCCGCGGGACAGCCGACTTCCGAGAGCGCGGAAAGCTCGTCATAGAGCGGCTTCGGGTTGTTTTTTGCATAGATGAAGCTGTCGCGCGTTTCATAGTCGCAGTCGATGTTTTGGGCAAGCTGCCGGTACATTTCGGCTGCTTTTTGATTTGCCGCAAGGTACATTTTCGCATAATCCGAGCCGTATTTTTCGGTGATTTTCGAGTAAATCAGCCCGTGGTGAACGGTGATTTTCGCGGTTGTGTTTCGGGTAATGCCGCCGCAGATTTTTCCCGCTTCGGCAATTACGCAAGAAACGCCGCTGTCCGTGAGAAGACGCGCCGTGAGTATTCCCGAAATTCCTCCGCCGATTATCAGAACATCGGTTGAAATCGCGGTTTTGAGCATAGGGTACTGCCCGAAGCTTGCCTGCCAGACTGATGAATGTTCGATAGTGTCCACAATCCTGCTCCTTTGCTTTTGATACCTCTATTATCTGCGGAAATTTGCAATAAATTCCTATAATAAAACAATTTTTTCACCGCAAAATAGGTGAAAAGGAGCTGATTTTCTTTGGTGATAATTGTCGGGGAAAACGCGGAAAAATCGCGCTGTAAAGCCGAAAAGCTGTTCGGCGGGATTTTTCCCGAGCGTGAGATTGTCGTGACGGAAAACCGCGCCGTGATAAACGCGCCGAGCGCCGTTGTAATCGTGGAGAAAAACGCTTCGGCTGAGATAAAGGCAGCGCTTGGAATTATCGCGGACGAGGACGGCTGTTTTCGGGATTTCCCGCGGGGAGTGCAGCTGATAACCTGCGGCATAAACCCGAAGAATACCGTTTCGTTTACCTCGCTTTCAAACGACAAAATCACGCTTTCGCTCAACCGTTCAATACGCACAAAAAACGGCATTGCTCAGCCGCTTGAACTTCCCGAGGACTTGGTTGACGGGCTTTCGGAATTTGACTATATGGCGGCATTTGCGGCAAGTCTGCTTCTCGCATAACGTAATAACCCGAGAAGCGCAAGCCCCTCGGGTTATCTATTCTATCTTTTGTTCTACACTATCTGAAGGTTACTGAAAGCTGATTATAAGCTGTCCTGAAGCGCGTCATAGCCGCTTTCGCCGGTTCTTACCTTGACAACATCGGAAACCTCGTATACGAAAATCTTTCCATCGCCGACAGCGCCTGTGTAAAGAACCTCTTTTGCTGTGTTGATAACCGTTTCAACAGGTACCTTGCATACGACAATTTCCATTTTAATCTTAGGCAGCAGGTGAGTTTCAATCTCAACGCCGCGGTAGAACTCCTTAGAGCCTTTCTGCATACCGCAGCCCATAACGTTTGTAACGGTCATACCCGTAATGCCAATCTTGCTCATTGCGTCCTTCAGCGCCTCGAAGCGGTCGGGACGAGTTACGATAACAACCTTTGTCATAGCAACGCCGCCCTCGGAAGGAACATATTTCTTGATAACGGGAACTGCGTCCGCGTTTTCGGCAACCGTTTCAACCTCTTTCTCCTTGCCGGAAGAAGTTGTTTCAACGTGCATAGAGGGAACGAAGTCCGCGTAAGAGGATACAAGACCGTGCTCTGTTGCGTCCAGACCAACGATTTCTTCGTGACGGGAAACGCGCAGACCGATTGTCTTTTTGAGAACGAGGAACAGCAGACTAACCGTGAGTACTGTCCAAGCTGCGATTGAAACAAAGCCGAGAAGCTGAATTCCGAGCTGGTTGAAGCCGCCGCCGTAGAACAGACCGGTGATACCGTCCTGACCCTTGCCGGTTGCGAAAAGACCAACCGCGATTGTACCCCAGATACCGTTCATCATATGAACCGCAACCGCACCGACAGGGTCGTCGATTTTGAGTTTGTAGTCGAGAAGCCAAACGCCGAAGTAAACCAGAAGTCCCGAAACGATACCGATACAAGTTGCGCCGAGAGCGTCAACGTCTGCGCAGGGAGCCGTTACACCAACCAAGCCTGCGAGCGAGCCGTTCAAGCACATCGAAACATCGGGCTTGCCGTGCTTAATCCAGGTGAAGAGCATTGTGGTTACAGTTGCAACCGAGGGAGCAATTGTAGTCGTGAGGAAAATCTGACCGAGGTAGTCAGCGTCACCGGCAGCAGCGCCGTTGAAGCCGTACCAGCCGAACCAGAGAATGAATACACCGAGAGCGCCGAGCGTCATCGAGTGACCGAGGATAGCCTTAGGCTTGCCGTCCTTGTCGAACTTGCCGATACGCGGACCGAGCATTTTCGCGCCGATAAGTGCCGAGATACCGCCGACCATATGAATTGCCGCAGAGCCTGCGAAATCAACGAAGCCGAGCTGTGCGAGCCAGCCGCCTCCCCATACCCAGTGCGCTTCAATCGGGTAGATGATAAGGCTGATTACTGCGGAGTAAATGCAGTATGTAGAGAATTTCGTTCTTTCTGCCATTGCGCCCGAAACGATTGTTGCTGTTGTCGCGCAGAAGACGAGGTTAAATACGAAGTTGTGCCAGGGGAAGTTTGCGAAATCCGTGAAGATGTTCATATTCGGGATACCGACAAGTCCGAACAGCGCGTCCTCGCCGCAGAGAAGCCCGAAGCCAAGCAGTGTGAAAACCACCGTGCCTATGCAGAAGTCCATGAGGTTCTTCATAATGATGTTGCCGGCGTTCTTTGCTCTAGTGAAGCCGGTTTCGACCATTGCGAAGCCGCATTGCATAAAGAATACGAGCGCTGCACCTATCAGGAACCAGACGCCCTCCGTTCCGAACATCACGCCGTTGACCGTTTCGATAACGTTGCTTGCGGCAGCTTCGGAAACCATTGCCATTGTGTTCATAAATACCGCTCCTTTTCGCTTGATTTGCCGCAAATTCCCTTCGCGGCTTTAAAAAGCAAAAGGAGCCGTAACCTGCGGTTGAGAAATCAAAACAACTGCTTTAAGAGGTTTTGCGGAAATTTTCACTTCCGCGAAGTCGCAGTCACTTTTTAATTTATCAACCGTAAGTTTTACAGCTCCTTTGCTATGTCTTAATTATACTCAAAACAACTCCGTTTGTCAAGCAATTTTTGCAACTTTTTCTTTCAAAACTTGCATTTTGTAGTTTTTCACAATTTCAATAATAAATGGGCTATTTTACACAACATTTTGCACAAAAATAGGCAAAAACTGCGGTAAATTGCGGAAATATCGGCTGAATTTGCTCGGAATAATGGCGAAAAGCTGTGCTTTTTCCAGATAAAAACGAGGATAAAAGAGATGATTTTGCAGAAAATACAAGAGTAAACTTTCAAAAGGAGTGATTTTATGACACGACAGACTTCAAGCGTTATCAAGGGCGCAGCCGCGGGAGTTATCGCGGGAAGCGCAGCTTTTCTTGCGGTGAGAATGTTCACGGGCGGAAGTCACCGCGCAGGCAAAACCGCGAAAAAGGCGGTAAAAGTCATCGAAAATCTCGTTGACACGATGATGTGAAAAATGCGCCGTTTCAAAATCGCGAAACGGCGCTGTTTTTATTTGTTTAGCTGCGCGAGAACCTCTTTTCGGAGCGCGAAAACCGCGAACAAATTTGGGATTGCCATCAGCCCGTTGAGCATATCCGCGACGCCCCACGCAAGCCCCATATTCACCGTTGCGCCGACTATCGAAAATGCCGTGAAAGCCACGAGAAACGGCTTTCTAATGCGGTTTCCGAAGATGAAACAAGCTGCCTCGCTCCCGAAATACGACCAGCCGATTACCGTCGAAAACGCGAACATCGCCACCAGCACCGACAAAACTCCGCCAGCCCAATCGCCGAACTCCGATTTGAACGCGATTGACGCAAGTCCCGAGCCCGAAACCGGCTCAATCACTGCGCCGATAATCTGCCCGTTTTGCGAGAAACCCGTGATTTGCATTACATTTGAATAGCGCGCGCTGTCCGGCAATTCCGCGAAAAACTCCTCCCCGTGAACCCCGAAACAGCGGATTTTCCCGCCGTGAAATTTGCCGTCCGTGATTATTTCGTCGCTCTCGGAAAGCCGAAAATACTGCGTTTCCTCGGTCACCGCGCTCAAAACCGCGTCCTTTTCGGGCAGCCGGCACCCGCTTGTCAGCAGCACCGCCGCCGTCAGCCCACACATTATAATCGTGTCGAAGAACACCTCGAAAATGCTCCACATACCGCAGATTTTCGCGCTTTTCATATCGCTTGCCGTGTGCGCGAAAACCGATGTGCCGAGCCCCGCCTCGTTTGAGAATGCGCCTCGCTTGAAGCCCATCGAAACCGCTGTTTTCACGGCTGCTCCGAAAATCCCGCCTCCGACTGCCGAAAAACCGAACGCAGACGAGAAAATTTCTCCGAAGACCTCGGGCAAACGCGACGCATTCGCGATGAGGATATACACAGCGCCGATGATGTAAAACCCCGACATTATTGGCACGATTTTCGCGGAAAACGCGGCAATACGCTTTACACCGCCAAAAACCACGGCAGCCGCTGCCGCTGCGAGCGCAATTCCCGTCACAATCGGCGGCATTCCGAAGCCGATTTTCAGCGCCTCGGACGCGGAGTTCATCTGCGCGGCATTTCCCATACCGAACCCCGCCAGCACGCAAAGTCCCGCGTAAATCATCGAAAGCGGCTTTGCAATGCGCTTTGTCGAGCGCTTTTTTTCAAGACCGCCGCGGATATAGTACATCGCGCCGCCGTGAAAATCTCCGTTTTTGTCACGCTTTCGATAGAGAAACCCGAGCACGTTTTCCGCGAAACCCGTCATCATTCCGAAAACCGCGCAAATCCACATCCAGAATACCGCTCCTGCTCCCCCGACAGCAAGCGCCGAGCCCACTCCCGCGATGTTTCCAGTGCCGAGGGTTGCCGCGAGCGCCTGACACATCGCGCGAAACGGGGAAGTGCCGCTTTCGGTGGTTTCCGAGCGCGAAAAAATCGTTGATTTCAGTACCGTGAGAAACTTCCGCACCTGAAAAAACCGCGACCTCACGCTGAAGTAAACGCCCGTGAACAGCATTGCGCAAAGCATCGGCGCGCCCCAGACGATTTTGTCGTTGATGAAAGAAATTATGCCCATAAAAATCCCCCTTGTCCATTCTATTCGGACAAGAGGGAAATAATGTTTATTCGGGTGAAACCGTGATGATTTTCTTCGACTTTGATTTCGCGTAGCTCACGGTGTTTGCCGTGCCGCCTTTCTGCCCGTCAAAAACCGCAATCAGCAGGTCACAGCAATCTACAAGCGCGCGGTTTCGCTTCATCATACAGCTTTTCGTGTAGCTTTCGCTTACGCACACAACTGCCGCGCACTCCTTGATAATGCTGTCATAGCGCTGTTTTTCGCTGTCAGTCCAGCCGTTTGTCTGCGTCCGACAGGGAATTATCGCGGTGAGCTTTATGTTCGGGTAGCTCTTTTTCAGCTCCAGCACTATCTCCGCGCACCACATATCCGTGCCGCGTGCCATTCCGCTGAAAAAGCAGTCTGCGCCGTCTTTTATGCATTGCTCGATTGTTTCCCGAAGCCGTTTTTTGAGGTTTTCGCAAAGCGGGTGACTTTCACTCGGAAACGGCATTTTCTCGGGACGATATCCCGTGAATGATACTGAATACATATCGCGTTTGTCAGATGTTTACGGGAAGGCTTGCGTCAAGCGCTGCCTTTGAGAGAATATTGCTGATAACAATTGCTGCGAGCGCAACATTAAACAGGTTTGTTATACTGATATAGCTTGCCTTATAGCGCTTATGGTCGAGATGTCCCGCCAGAAATCCAATCCACGCAGCCGATATCGCAACCGCGATAACCAGCGCGAGAATTGCTCCGAAAGCCGTTACTTCAACATTAAGCGCCTTTATCAGCAGAAGTTCAACTGTGATATCGGTCAGCGGCACAAGCAGCAGCGGAAGCGTTGCCCAAGCCCATTGTCTGCGTTTCGTGCAGATAAAAGTCAGAAAAAACAATATGAACAATCCCGCAATAACGGCACATTCAACACCCATAAGCTCACCTCTTTATCGGATTATCTGAGAATTTCGGCTGCCTTTGCATTATCCGCGCAAATCGCGTAAGAAACGGTTGTTCCGTTTACATTTACAAAGCTGTCGTCGATTTTGTACATTTCATCGGGCTTATAGTCCGAGTAGGTCTTTTTCTGCGCTTCAATTCTCTTTTCGGCTGCTTCCTTGATTTTAGCGGCGATATCCGCGTCCTTTGCCACGAAAACTCCGAATTCATCGGGCATTGCAGCCGAGCCGCAGATGTACACGGAATACTCCGAAACCTCGTCCTCGGAGATACCGAAATAGATATCGAGCTTATCCTCGGATATCTCAACCATTGACGGGAATTCAACCGCTCCGAGCAGCTTTTCGGTCTTTTCCTTAGCGGAAAGAGTGCTCTGAGAAACGCTGCTTGTTGATGTCGAAGAGCCGCCGTTTGACGAGCCGCAGCCGCAAAGACTGCACACAAGCGCTGCTGTAATCACCGATAATAAAACTTTTTTCATTTTGTTACTCCTGTTCTTTTACATTATTCTTTGAAGTTCAGACAACATAACCGCGTAGGTTCTGCCTTTAAAGTGCATTCCGTCAACCTCTGCAAAATCGTCGAGAAAATAGCCGTCCTCGTCGCTTATGATACTGTACAGGTCGCAGTATTTCAGCCCGAGCTCCGAGCACATATTCTTGATGTGCTTATTTACCTCGCGCACTTCGCTGTTGTCAATTCTCGGGTAATCGTTCTTGCGGGCTGTCGGGGTAATGGAAATACAGCAGATATCCGCGTTCGGACAAACTCCCATAAGCCTGCTCAAAAGCTCGCGATAACTGCTTTCAAGACCGCTGTGGTCGGTTCCTGCCATAGCGTTGCTGCCGAGCATAATGAAAATGCGCTTTGGCTGCTTTGTCGCAGCGTATTCAACAGCCGTCATACCCTTGTCGTCAAGCGTTTTGTTCATCGCGCCGTATGGTGTAAGACCAACGCCCGCGGCAACCTGTGACATACTGAGATAGTCCGGATAGAGGTAAAGTCCCGTGAAAATGCTGTCGCCGATGAACAAATCGTCCTCGAAGAAGCTCAAATCATACGTTTCGCTCCAATAAATCTCCGAACTTGTCGAACTGCTCTCGGAGCTTGTTTCATCGGAGCTTGTGTAAATAATGTCATCGGAGCTGCTTTCGGGTATCTCGGGTTTGCTCGATGAAGAGGAGCTGCTTGAAGTCACAATCAAAGAAACGCTGCTTGACGACGATGAATTTTTCGCGTCGTCGGTTGAGCTTGAAAACAAGACGATGAAGACGCCCGCGCAAATTCCCAGAAGAACGATTATCATCAATATGTATATTACGATAATCGAGCGCGGAATTTTAGGCGTCGGCTTTTTTCCCCTGTAATTTGGATTTGCCATATTCTGACATTTCCCCCTTACTGTTAATATTCATATTGTATCACATTTCCCACGAAAAATCAAGCAATTTTACTAAAAAATATCTGAAATTTTATTGAAAATAGCCGAAATTATTTGAACTCTTCACCATTTTTAGCAAAAATCCTTGTTCTGGTTATTTTTATGCGGCTGATTTTCTCGCCCGAGAATTTCTCAAACGCTTCAAAAAGCAGCGCGGGATTAAGGTTAAACTCGTTTCCGGCAGGAAGCCGAAGCGTGATTTTATCGCTGATTTCGAGATTTTTGATATTGGGTTTGAGGTCAACCTCGGAAATTCCCTTTTTCGTCTTTTTCTCGACGAGAATTTTCTCGCTTTGAGCAAATTCCGCGAATTTCTCCCGCGAAAGCTCGGCTTCGATTTTGTATTCCGCCTCGGCAATGTCGGTGTTTTTCATCACGGGCACAGAGGTTTCGGTTATCCGCAAATCGAGCGGCAGGGAAGCGTTGAGCCGCTCGGTGACTTCTTCGGGCGGGATTTCCTCGGTTAAGCGGAAATCAGCAGCCTCGCGCAAGCCCTCTTGTCCGAGCGACAGCGGCAGCATAAACTGAATGTACAGGCGCGGGTTGAAGCCCTCGGTGTACCACACGGGCAGCTTCGATTTTATAATCGCGCGCTGAAAAACGCGGTACAAATCAAGGTGTGAGATATATTTTGCGCGGTCGGTTTTGCTGAAAAAAACGCGCGTGTTTACGTTTGGCATTTCGCTTCACCTCAGATTTTCTTGCAGCATTCGCCGCCGATATTTTTGATTACGCCGCAGTTTGAGCACTTTTCGCGGCAGTTCGGAGTAGTGGTTCCCTCGTGCGCGCGCTTGTTTTCCTCAACGAAAAAGTCGTGCGAAACGAGCATATTTATATGGCTCCACGGCGCGATTTCCTCATAGGAACGCGTTCTGTTCGCGTAAAAACTCATCGAAAGCCCGCACTCCGCGAAAGCCTCTTTCCACTTGCCGAAATCGAAATACTCGTCCCAGCCGTCCAGCACGCAGCCCTTTTTCCACGCGAGATAAATCGCTTTTCCCACGCGTCTGTCACCGCGTGCAAGAACCGCTTCCAGCAGCGACACGTCATATTTCGACCACGAAATGTTGATTTTTTTGTCAACGCAGATATCGGTCATCAGCTTTTGCTTGCGCTTGATTTCGGCTTCGCTTGCCTGCGGCTCAAATTCAAACGGCGTGAACGGCTTCGGGATAAACGTCGAAAGCGACACGGAAACGCTCGGAGATTTGCCTTTTTTGCGGTTCGGGTTCTGGTAATACTCGTCGATAACCGTCTTTGCAAGCGCGTAAATTCCGCGGATATCGTCGTCGGTTTCAGTCGGAAGTCCGAGCATAAAGTACAGCTTAATCGCGGTGTAGCCGCCCTCGAAAGCAATTTTCACACCTTTGAGAACGTCGCTTTCCTTGATGTTTTTGTTGATTACGTCGCGCAGACGCTGAGTTCCAGCTTCGGGCGCGAAGGTAAGACCGCTCTTGCGGACGGACGAGATTTCCTCGAAGATTTTCTCGTTGAAACGGTCAACGCGCAGTGACGGAAGCGAGAGATTTATGCGGTTTTTCGAGGTGTACGCGGTGAGCGTGGAGAGCAAGCCCTCGATGTCCGAGAAGTCGCTTGTGGAAAGGGACGAGAGCGATACCTCGTCGTAGCCCGTGTTCTCGCAGAGCGTTTTTGTCTGATTGAGAACGGTGTCGGTTTTTTTCTCGCGGAACGGTCGGTAGATGAAACCTGCCTGACAGAAGCGGCAGCCGCGTATACACCCGCGAAGCACCTCGACAACAGCTCGGTTGTGAACGATATCGGTGAACGGAACGACAAAGTTGTCGGGCGAATAAACGCTGTCAAAGTCCTTGATAACGCGCTTTTTCACCTGTTCGGGAGCGGGCGCTTTCGCCGTGATTTTCTGCACAGTGCCGTCCTCATTGTAGGAAATGTCGTAGAGCGACGGAACGTAAATTCCTTCGATTTGCGCGGCTTTTTCGAGAAACTCAGCCTTTGTCAAGCCGTTTTTCTTGCACTCCTCCATAAGCCGCATTAATTCAAGGTTCATCTCCTCGCCCTCACCGATTGCGAACAAATCAAAGAAGTCACAAAGCGGCTCGGCATTGCACACGCACGGTCCTCCGCCCATTATAATCGGTGTGAGGGACGTTCTCTCGCTTGCAAGGACGGGAACTCCCGCTAAATCCAGCATTTCGAGGATTGTCGTGTAGCAAAGCTCGTACTGTATCGTAAAGCCGATAAAGTCGAAGTCCTTGATAGGGTCGAGGCTCTCCAGCGCGTAGAGCGGTATATTTCGCTCGCGCATTTTCTGTTCCATATCGGGAAGCGGCATAAAAACGCGCTCACACCAGTAATTAGGCACGCGGTTTTTCAGCCCGTAGAGGATTTTCATTCCGAGGTGGGACATACCGATTTCATAGGTGTCGGGGAAGCAGAACGCAAACCTCACGTCCACGTTTTCCTTATCCTTGAAAACGCTTCCGCTTTCACCGCCGATATAGCGTGACGGCTTCTGCACATCAAGCA
The DNA here is from genome assembly GCA_017847835.1 of Oscillospiraceae bacterium. GTDB lineage: Bacteria > Bacillota > Clostridia > Oscillospirales > Ruminococcaceae > CAG-115. The sequence continues at coordinate 483,441 of JAGASH010000005.1, read as the reverse complement.
GGAACTCGTCCAGCTTTTTCATCATTTCATCGTTTCTGTACATTTCAATTCCTTAATTTTCTCTCATACCATTCCTGTTTCGTCATAAGAACAGCGCGCGGCTTGCTGCCCTCATACGGTCCGACAACTCCCATTTTTTCCATTGTGTCGATTAATCGCGCGGCTCTGCCATAGCCCAGCTTCAAGTGCCGCTGAAGAGCAGAGGTGCTTGCCTGTCCCGCGGTCACGACAAATTCAATCGCTTCGTCAAGCTTCTCGTCAGCGTCGTCGCCGTCGGAAATATCGGAAGCCGAGGATTTGTCGCTGCTTGTGACAATCTCAGTCTGGCGCTCGATTTCAGCCATAATGCTCTCGTCGTACTCCGCACTGAATGTCTGCTTGATGAACTCGACAACGCGTTCAACCTCATCATCGGAAACATAGCAGCCCTGCAATCTTATCGGCTTCGGAGAGCCGACCGGCATATACAGCATATCACCGTTTCCGAGCAGCTTTTCAGCGCCCGACGCGTCCAGAATAACGCGGCTGTCCACCTGAGAAGCCACCATAAGCGCAATTCTTGACGGAATGTTGCCCTTAATCAAGCCCGTGACAACCTGTACCGTGGGCTTTTGCGTTGCGATAACAAGGTGCATACCCGCGGCTCTTGCCTTTTGCGCGAGGCGGACAATGCTGTCCTCAACGTCTTTCGGCGACGCCATCATCAAATCGGCAAGCTCATCGATGAAAATGACAATTCTTGGCATAATTTCGCCGTCAATCGCGCCCTTTTCAACCATTTCGTTATAGCCGTCGATATTTCTCACGTTGTTCTCGGAGAAGAGCGTATAGCGGTTTTCCATCTCGGTCACAGCCCACGCAAGCGCGCCCGCAGCCTTTTTCGGGTCGGTGACAACAGGTATTAGCAAATGCGGGATACCGTTGTACATCATAAACTCGACCTGCTTCGGGTCAACCATTATCAGGCGCACGTCAGAGGGCGTGGATTTCATCAGAATGCTCATTATGATTGAGTTCACGCAGACGGATTTTCCCGAGCCTGTCGTTCCCGCAATCAGCAAATGCGGCATTTTCGACACGTTGCAGCGCACAGTTTCACCGCTGATGTCCTTTCCGAGAACGCTGTCGAGCTTGTTCGGGAAGGTCTTTTTGAAGTTCTCGTTATCGACAAGCTCGCGGAAGAACACGGTTTCCTTGACCTTATTCGGGATTTCGATACCGACGGCAGCCTTGTCGGGCACGGGCGCAATTCTCACTCCCGAAACCGCGAGATTAAGCGCAACATCATCGGCAAGCGTCGTGATTTTCGAGATTTTTACTCCGGGGGCAAGCTGAAGCTCATAGCGCGTTACGGAAGGACCTCTTGAAGCTCCGAGGAACGTTGTCGAAACACCGAAGCTTTTGAGCGTGTCGACAAGCTTTTGTGCGTTTGAGTGGATTTCGTTTTCGATATCGTCGGGCTTCGCGGGCTTTTTCACCTCGTTCAGAAGCGTCATAGGCGGCAAGGTGTACACGTCCGAAAGGGTGAGCTGCTTCTCGCGGGGCTCACGGACGGGCTGCTGTACAACAGGCTTTGCAGGAGGCTCGGTTTTTTTGACAGGCTCGGCTTCGTCAACAATGTCGTCCAAATCAAACGGAAGCTCGCCCTCGTCAACCTCGGAAATCTCGTCGATAATTTTTGAGGAAATCTTTTCGGGAACAACGCGCGGCTTTTTCAAATCATCTGAATAAACGATATTTTCACGCGGAGCGTCGATGATTTTCGACACACGCGCAGGACCTTTTTCCGCGTTGAGCTTGTCCAGAGCCTCGACAATCGGCACCAAATCCGCGTCGTTGTCCACGAAGCGCTCGGGGTCGGGCTGTTCGGGCTCGCGCAAAATCGGGTGCTTTTTTTCCATATATTTTTTCAGTGCCTCGTGATAATCGCGCGAGTCCTGACGCTGTTCTTCGAGAACCTTTGAATTGTCGCGTTCGGGCGGGATATTTACGGCGGGACGTTTTTCGGGCTTTTGCTGTTCCTTTGCGGGAGCGGGCGCGCCCGTTTTCCCGACGCTTCCCACAACGTCCTTCATATCTTCAAGCTGAGCGCGTTTTTTCACGTCCTTTTGCAAATCGCGCTCGATTTTCTGAGTTGTCTGAACGGCAGCACGTCTGCGCTCTTTTTCCTCCTCGTGAATACGACGATACTCCTGATTGAGCACCGCTGACTGTTCACGACGTCGCTCGATACCCTGAGCGGTTTTCGTGCCCGCGCTTTTCACGCCCTTGCCGATTTTCCCGAAAATCTCGTTGAGCGGCATATCAATCATCAGCAAAATGCACACAAGCATAATTATCACGATGATAATGCCAGCGCCGAGCTGTCCGAGGAACAAAAGCGGCACTCCGAGGAACAGCGCGAAAAATCCGCCGCCTGCGAAGTTTACTCCGTTTTGATAGAGCTTCACGACAACATCGCCGAAATTCTCTCCGTTTACCTTGCCCGTGATGAAGATTTCAAGCGCGGCGCAGAGGATAAGCTGCGCGAAAACGAATTTCCAAGCTGTTGCGGCTGCGTTCGGACGGCTTGACGAAATGAGAATTGCAAGCGTTATCATAAGCGGTCCGACGGTGTACGCGGGAATACCGAAAAGCCCGTGCATTACATCGTGGAGCGCGCGCCAGCCCTCGCTGCCGGGAATAATCGCGATAAGCAAAAGCACAACTCCGACAGCAAGCAGGACAACCGACGCGATTTTCCGCTTTTGTCTGCTTTTCCGGAGCGCTTCTTCGCGCAGACGCTGTTCTTCAAGCGCCTTTTTGGAACGCGCAGCCGATGTGGATTTTGATTTCCCCGTAGAACCCGTTGTTCGGGAACCCGATTTTTTCTCTGCCATTTTTTCACCCCAAAGTTATGTAGTCGAAGTAATTATGCGAAAAGGGAAGCGAGCGTGTTTCCCGTGACGTTTTCCCAGATACCGCCCGCGATACAAGCCGCGCCGATTATCGCGGTGTAGATACCGAAAATCTTGAAGCGGTCTTTTTCGAGAAGCCATTTAACCAGCTTTATTGCTAAAAATCCGACAACCGCCGCGATGAAAAATCCAACACCGAGCGCAAGCCAGTCGAGCTGGATATCGCTCTTCACAGCCTCGCCGATTTCAAGGACGCTTCCGCCGAGAATTGCGGGGATACCGAGAATAAACGCGAACGAAACCGCCGTGTTTTTTTCAAGTCCGCAGAAAAGTCCCGCGGCAGTCGTCGAGCCCGAACGCGAAACTCCCGGAAACAGTGCAACACACTGGAAAAGTCCCACGATAACGCCGTCCTTGACGGTCATCTGTTCGCCTGTTTTCAAGCCTCCGCACCTGTCCGACATAAACAGAAGCATTGCCGTGAACAGGAAAGCCGCGCCCTCGAAAATGATATCTCCGTCGCCCTGACGCGCCGTGAAAAAGTCCTTGAAAAGGTAAGCGGGAATTAAGATAATCGTCGCGATTATCACCATAAACATCATTCTGCGGTTTGCGTTCATCTTTTTCCACGAGAATTTTCCCGTGAAGATATCGCGGAACGTGAGGAAAAATTCCTTTATCATACCCCAGATTGTCTTGCGAAACGCAACGCAGACAGCAACAAGCGTTCCCAGATGAAGCACGATTGACAAAATCAGCGCGGCTTCACCGTTGACGCCCGTGATGTGCTGAACAACCGAGAGATGTCCCGAGCTTGACACGGGAAGGAACTCCGTAAGTCCCTGCACAACCGCCTGTATAATCACTGTTATAATATCCATAATATGTACCTTTCTATCGCGTCCGTTCCCCATGACGGGGAGCGGATTATTCTTTCAGTTTCCGTTAAACCAGAGCCGCATTGTGTTGACTGCGGCAACCTTTTTCACATACTCTTTATCCTCGGCGGCAAAGTTCACGGGTTCTTCTGGGAGCGCCGAAAACGCGCCGTCAATCCTATCAAACGGTATCATCGCTGTTCACCCCGCAAATCCCGCATAACCGCACCGCTCAGCTCCGACTTTACCGCGACGGTTTTCTGCTTTTTTGCGCTCTTTTTTGAGCTTGATTTTGTGGGTGAGCTTTTTGATGATTTCGGGGATTTCGCCGGCTTTTCCTGCTTTGCGGGAGCTTTTCGGGGAGCGCCGTTCTTCTCAATCAGCTCGTACAGCCGTTTCACAGCGTCGGAGAGCGAGCCGAGATTGTCTATAAGTCCCTCGTCAACAGCGTTTTTCCCGTCGAGCACCGTGCCGATATCGAGGACCAGCTCGTCGCGTTCCATCATCAGTTCCTTGAAACGTTCGGGAGAAATGCGGGAGTTTTTCGTCACAAAACGCGTAATTCTGTCCTGCATTTTCTCGAAATAGTTCATCGTCTGCGGCACTCCGAGCATCATTCCGTTCATACGCACGGGGTGAATGGTCATTGTCGCGGACGGCACGATGAAGCTCTCCTTCGCGGAAACCGCGAGCGGTACTCCTATCGAGTGGCCGCCGCCGACAACTATCGATACCGTGGGCTTTGAAATACCCGCGATAAGCTCGGCGATTGCAAGTCCCGCTTCAACGTCACCGCCGACCGTGTTCAGCACGATAAGCAAGCCCTCAACCGAGCTGTCCTGCTCGATTGAAACGAGCGCGGGGATAATGTGCTCGTATTTTGTCGTTTTGTTTTGCGGCGGAAGGATATAGTGCCCCTCGATTTGCCCGATTATCGACAAGCAGTGAATATTATGCGGAGCGTTTGCTGTCGCGATAATTCCCATATCGATAATCTGCTGGTTCTGCTGTTCCGAAAAGGGAGCGTTGTTCTCCTCGGAAACGTCGTTTTTATGGCTCATTTTTGCACCTCTTGTACGTTTTTACAATAGTATTCCGTAAGAGATGAAAAATATTCGCATAACAATACATTATACATTATAACACAATCGGAAAAATTTTTCAAGAGCTTTTGCGAATAGTGCGGGAAATTATATCATACTTTGTACAAAACAAGCATACAGTAGTGATGTAACGAAAATCAACCCCCGCGGAAAATATAAGGAGGAAATCATTAATGGAAGAAACAAGCAAAACCGCCGTTTTTATCGACGAAATTATTTTTGACGGACAAACGGAACAGGGTGTGGAGCTGGACTATGTTTTGCCCGATTACTGCCCCGATATCTTCAAAATCCTGTCCTGCACGCTCACGCCGAAAATCGTGTCGTACAGCGTGTCCGGCGACGGAAAACTCTCGCTTGACGGCGTGGTGTACATAAAAGCGCTCTATCTTGCCGAGAACAGCTCCGACGTCTTTTGTATCGACCAGCGCTACACCTATTCAAAGCTCATCGACATTGCCCGCAAGGACGCGGCTTCACCGTGGCTCACCTTTGAACCGAAGCAGGATTACTGCACTTGTCGGGCGGTTTCTCCGAGAAGAATTGACGTGCGCGGAGCGGTTTCCTGTCGGATAAAGGCGGAGAGCTGCCGCGAGAACAAGCTCGGCGATATTCCCGCAGGCTTGCAGGTTAAGTCGCGCTCGGTGAATTGCTGCGGGAGAACGCTTTGCGCGAAAAAGCAGATTTTAAGCTCCGAGGAAATCGAAACCGGCTCGGCGGGAGTTTCTTTTATAATGCAGAGCAGCGCTTGCCCGAAAGTAACCGACGTGAGAATTGTCGCGGATAAGGCGGTTGTGAAGGGAAGCGTCATCGTGAGCGCGCTCTACGGCTTGCCGAATGTTGAGTCAAGCGGAAGCTCGGAAGCCGAGAAAATGACCGCGGAAATCCCGATAAGCGCAATTCTCGACATCGCTGGAATTACAGACGAGCACGTTGTTGTGCCGACGATTTCCGTGCTTGATTTCGAGCTTATCCCGAAAACCGACAGCGGCATAATCTCGTGCAGAATAAGCGCGGAGTGCTCGGCAAAGGCTTATAAAGCGGAAAAAACGGCTTTTCCCGTCGATGTGTACTCCACGGAGTATGAAACCGAGTTCCTCACAAACACGCTTCGGCTGAACACATCACCGCGGCAGCTTTCGCAGACGCTCACCCTTAAAATGAACGTCACCGCCGAGAACTTCGAGATACGTTCCGTGTGGGACTGTCACGCGGTGATAAAAAATCCCGTTTTGCGCGCGGGTGAAAACGGAGAGCCCGAGTTTTCGGGAATGCTCTGCGGCTCTGTTTACGGGAAAAATGCCGAGGGCGTGCCGTTTTATCTCGAAAAACAGGAGGCTTTCCGACAGGTAATTCCCGTTTCCGATATCACCGAGAACACTTCGGCGCAGTTTGCCGCGAAAATCACCGGCACGGATTTCTCGATTAAATCAGACGGCACGATTGAGCTGTCTGCGCTCACCGAGCTGAAAGGTGTGCTGTGCGATGTTGTGACGGCGGACGCGGTGAGCGAGGTCACGGTGCACGAGGATAAGCCTAAGGCGAAAAACGACGAGTTTGCGCTGAGGATTTGCTACACCGACGAGCAGTCCGACTGCTGGAGCATTGCAAAAGCGTATAACACAACGGTAAAGGCGCTTATGGAGGAAAACGACATTTCCGATGAACAGGCAGCGCTTTCGGGTATGATTATTATTCCCACGGTATGATTTAGCAGATAGCTGCTTGCGGGAGAAAGGTTCCCCTTTGCAGAAACCATAGGCGAAATACGCGCCGGTCGCACCGGTGGACGATTTAATTTAGCAGATAGCTGCTTGCGGGAGAAAAGTTTCCCTCTTGCAGAAACCATAGGCGAAATACGCGCCGGTCGCACCGGTGGAAGGAGTATTTAGATGAACAGCATTTACTCGGATATAGCAAAAAGAACCGGCGGGAATATCTATCTCGGGGTTGTGGGGCCCGTGCGCTCGGGAAAATCCACGTTTATCAGCCGTTTTATGAACGACCTTGTTATCCCGAACATTCCCGATGAATATCGCCGTGAGCGCGCAAACGACGAGCTTCCGCAGTCCTCGGCAGGCAAGACGATTATGACAACCGAGCCGAAATTCGTCCCCGAAGAAGCGGTTTCCATTCAAGTTGACGATGTGAAAATGAACGTGCGGCTGATTGACTGCGTGGGGTATATTGTCCCGAGCGCAATCGGCTATATCGAAAACGAAGCGCCGCGAATGGTGATTACACCGTGGTTTGACGAGGAAATCCCGTTTAATATGGCGGCAGAAGTCGGCACGCGAAAGGTTATCACCGACCACTCGACAATCGGTATCGTCGTCACCACGGACGGCTCGATAACCGACATTCCGCGCGAGGAATACGAGCAGGCAGAGGAGCGCATAATCTCCGAGCTGAACGAGATAAACAAGCCGTTTGTCGTTCTGCTTAACTGCACAAATCCCGACAGTCCCGAAAGCAAGCAGCTCGCAGGGGAGCTGTCCGAGAAGTACAGCAGCCGTGTTATTCCGCTGAACTGCGTTGATATGGACGAGGACAAAATCAAGGAAATTCTCGGGGAAGTGCTGCTGAAATTCCCCGTGCGCGAGGTGAAAATCAAAATGCCGCGCTGGATTTCCGCTCTTGACAAGGAGCACTGGCTCAAAAAGGACGTTTTCTCGTGTATCAAGGCTGCCGCTGCCGAAATTCACGGCATAAACGACATCAAGACCTGCGCGGAAAGCGTTTTGCAGTGCGAACACATCAAGCGTGCCGAGGCAGCCGATATTGATTTGGGCACGGGCTCTGGAGTTGTTGACATAACGCTTGAAAACGAGCTGTTTTACAAAATTCTCGGCGAGGCTACGGGACTTGAACTCAACAGCGAAAACGACCTTATGCCGTGTATGATAGAGCTTGCGAACATCAAGCGCAGATACGAGCGTGTGAAAAACGCGCTGGACGAGGTTGAGGCAACGGGCTACGGGATTGTGCTGCCGCAAATGGACGAACTCACGCTGGAAGAGCCGCAGATTATCAAGCAGGGCGGGAAATACGGCGTGCGCCTGAAAGCGTCTGCACCGTCAATTCATATGATGAGCGCGAATATTACCACCGAAATCAACCCGATTGTCGGCAGCGAAAAGCAGTCCGAGGAGCTTATCAGCTACCTTTTGAACGACTTTGAAGAGAACCCGACAAAAATCTGGGAGAGCAACATTTTCGGGAAATCGCTGTCGGATTTGGTGAACGAGGGCTTGCACAACAAGCTCAACCGAATGCCGCAAGACGCGCGAATGAAATTGCAGGAAACTATCGGCAGGATAATCAACGACGGCTGCGGCGGTCTGATTTGCATTATCCTGTAATATTGAAACACCGAACCGGCAGTTTTTCACCTGTCGGTTCGCTTTTTTTGAAAAAAGTACTTGACAAAACGATTGAGCTGTGATATAATAGTAACGTTAAATTGCTGGTGTAGCTCAGTCGGTAGAGCAGCGCATTCGTAATGCGCAGGTCGGGGGTTCGAGTCCGTTCACCAGCTCCACCAGCGTGACGCTGGACCCAATTTCGCCTCTAGTGTGTGCTAGGGGCGTTTTTTGTGCCCGCAAGCAGCTTTGCGACATCCTCTGCGTTTTTGGCAATTTCGCAAGCGACACGATGTCGCAAGTGCACGAAATTGACAAAAGCCGCGGGTGCTGCGCAAATCACAGTCTGATATTCACCGAGCGTGAAAGCCGCGCACAGTCAGCTTTTACCGTTTTCCGCGTTCAATAACACAAAAATTGCCGCTCGATTTGTCCGAGCGGCTTTTCTGTTATTCAATCCAATCCATAGTTTTTCACACATTCCGACAGAATTTTTTCCGCGTCGTTGCCGATAATATCCAGCATTTCCGCCTTTATCAGAACAGTTTCCTTAATCCCGAAATAATCCTCGCCAAGCGCTTTCAGATAATCAAAGCTGAACCTTCCGTCAAAAGCCCCGCCCGCTGTTGTGACATAATAGAGCTTTTTCGCTTTGCAAAGCCCTTTCGGAGTGCCGTTTTCGCTGTATTCCGACACAATTCCCGTCACATAGATGTTCTCGATATAGATTTTCAGCACCGACGGAAACGACAAATCCCAGAACGGTGCGGCTATCACAATCTCGTCTGCGTTGGCAAACTGTTTCGCGTACTTGAAGATATCGTCGGACAAATCTCCCTTTTCAAGAAGAGCCGTGCGGTAATTCAGCCGTTCGTTGTCCAGAGGAACAAGCCCTTCCTTTTCGGGATTTACCTCGTCGTATTCTCCGAGCTTTTCGAGCAGTTTTTTTGCGAGCCGCTCTGTGCGTGAATTTTCGCGCGGGCAGCAGTTTACAAATAACGTCATTTCGTTCTCCTTCTCAAAGAAACAGCCGCCCGAGTTACCGAGCGACTGTAAATTTACCGATAAACCTCACTTTTTATCCCAGGTAACAAGTGAAATAAGGTCTGCGGCAGCGGTATCAAGACGGTCTGCGGTATCGCTTGCCGTGGCTGAAACCGCGGAGTTTCTCTGGGCAATCTCGCTTATGTCGTCCATACCGTTCTTTGCCTCGTCAACAGCGTCTGCCTGCTTCGCGGAAGCAGCGGAAATCGCGTCGATAAGCTCGATATTCTTTTCGATATCGACTTTCATATTCTGAAGCTCATCAGCGGCAGCCTGTGCTGTCACATTTCCGTTTTCAACTGCTTCGAGCGTCTGCGCGATAAGCTCGTTTGTACTCTGAGCCGCCTCGCTGCTCTTGGTTGCGAGATTTCTGACCTCGTCTGCGACAACCGCAAAGCCTTTTCCCGCGACGCCTGCTCTTGCTGCTTCGATTGAAGCGTTGAGCGCGAGAATATTCGTCTGGAACGCGATGTCGTCAATTGTCTTGACAATTTTCTCGATTTCCTGAGAGCAGTCGGTGATTTTGCCCATTGCGGCCTTAACGCTGTTCATCTTGTCAACGCTTACGTTTAGCTGTTCACCCGCGGACTTGGAGAAATTGCTTGCCTGTTCTGCGGCGGCAGCGTTTTCGCGGACATCGTTTGAAATCGTGTGGAACGTGTCGCTGAGCTGTTTTACGGTATCGGCCTGCTGCGAGGAACCGTCGGAAATTCGCCTGGAAACGTCCTTCATCTCAACGGACAGGCTGTTGATATTCTGCGAGGTGTTTGCAACATTTCCGATAAGTCCCTGCATTTTAACGTTGAGCTGCTCGGTTTCGTGGATTTTCTCGTCGATACCGTCAAGCAGCGCGTTGAAACCGTTGCTGAGCGCGTCGATTTCCGAGCAGTTTCTCACGTTTACGCGTTCGCTTGCGTTGCCTGCTGAAATCTCGTCAATCTTGGAAACAAAGCTATGAAGCGCGTTTACAACGTCCTTGTTTACGCTTTTTATTACGATAAACGCAAGCGACAGAATTACAATCAGCGCAATCAGCATAATCAGCGCGGTTGACGCGAGCGCGTTTGTGATAGACTCTTCCGAGGGAACAAGCGCACCGATATAATAATCGTCGGTCTGAGAAACGCTCACAAGCATTGCTCTTCCGTTAATGGTAGTACGGGTGATTGAGTTTTCGTTCATTGCGAGCAGCCCGTCGTTCAAGCCGATTTCGCTTGCTGCTTTGCCGATAAGCGTTTCGTCATAGAATGCCGCGAGCGTTTTGTCGGACTTGTTGACAGCGAACAAAGTGCCGTTTTTGCCGACGGTTATGCTCTTTAACACAGCGTCAATCTGATTTGCTTTGAGAGCGTCCGAGAGCTTTTTCGGCTCCATACCGATTTGCACAATACCGGACTTGTCGCGTCTGCCGACGCTTATGTACTGGAACAGAATTCCCTCTGCACCATTAAGCTGCGGCTCTTGGGCAAGCTCGAAGCTTTTGTCCTGAAGCGCCGGCAAAAACGGCTTTGTCTGTTCCGAGGTCTTGAAATCAAAGTCGATATATCCCGGAATTGTCGTCCACTTAATCAGACCGTTTTCATCGGTGACGTGCAGCTCGTCCACCTTCAGCTCGTCCCTGATTTGAATGAGCTTGTCGTTATCTTCAAGAATGGACGGATTGAGTTCAATCATCTCGGCAAAAGCGCGTGTTTTTGCGAGATATTCCTCGTTCATTTCCTCGGTAATCTGCGCGATTTCCGCAGCGCTTGCTTCAAGGCTTGCCTTTGCGTCGGAAATTCGCATAATCGCGGTTTCCTTTGTGGTGTTGTCTGAGAAAACCGCCTGAATTAAAAAGCACAGACCTGCCATTATGACAAGTGAAATAATCGTGCTTCTTATGATTTTTTTCAACAGAATTTGCTTGATACTTTTCATATTCCTGCTCCCTTACCAACCGTTTTATGACAAAACCTGCTATCAATTGTCATATATCGATATAATTATACTATATTTATCGAAATAATTCAATAGGGTTTTGTCAACTTCCGGTTAGCATTATGCAAAAATTATATCAGCTTTTTTTGAGCAATTAGCATAAAATTATTCTGTTTTGTACTTTCCGACGGTTTCTGCGAGATTAATGCTCATCGATGAAAGTTCCTCACCGGAAGCCGCGCTTTCCTCAGCGGTTGCGGTTGTACTCTGCATACCGTTTTCGATTTTTATCATATTATCGTTGATAAACGTGATAGAATTCTTCTGCTCGACAGCCGCGGAGTTGATAAGCGAAATCTCGTCGGTAACGCGGTTTATATCCTCGACAATCCTGTTCATTCCCTCGACAGCCTTGTTTGCGATTTCCGTGCCGTTGTTTACTGCGTCGAGCGAGTCCTTGATAAGCGCTTCGGTATTCTGAACGGCATTCTGGCTCTTTGCGGCAAGCACGCTTACTTCGCTTGCAACAACCGAGAAGCCCTTTCCTGCTTCGCCTGCGCGCGCAGCTTCAATGGACGCGTTGAGAGAGAGAATATTTGTCTGGAAAGCGATGTCGCTGATAGTCTGAATGATATTGCTGATTGCGTTTGACTTGTCCTTGATGTTCTCGACAGCTCCGAGCATTTCCTTCATCAGCTCTCCGCCTGTCTTTGCGTTTTCGTTTGTCTTTACGGTGAGCTCGGCAACCTTCTCGGAAATTCTCGCGGTATTTTCAGCCTGCTCGCTGATTTTTGCAATGGTTTCGGAGATATCGGAAATTGCCTTTGACTCTTCGAGAGCGGTGTCGGAGAGCGTCTGTGCTCCCGCAGCAACCTGTCTTGAACCCTCGCGCATACTTTCGATACCGTCCTTCAGTCCCGAGAAAGCGGTCTGGAGCGCGGTTGAAATACGGTCGAGCGACTCTCCGATTTCCCTGAAGTCACCCGTGTACTGAACGCTTGAACGTGCCGTGAGGTCGCCGTCTGCAAGCGCTCCGAGCACCTCTCGGATATCGTTTATGTACAGGCGCAGCGTTTCAACCGTCTTGCACATCGATTCGGACAGAATATAGGTTTCATCGTTGGGAGAGTCGTTTACAAACTCGGTTGTAACATCGCCCTCGGCAAGCAGTTTCAGACGCTCGGTATTCTTTAAGACGGGAACTGTGATTTTGGTTGCAACCTTAATCGAAATGAAAGTTCCAATTACGGTGAGAGCCATTGCAATGCCAAGACCGATTAAAATTGAAGCGACAATATTCTGCGTAACTCCCGAATAATTCTGGCAAACGGCAATCTTCCAGCCGTCGGTTTCGGGAACGGTTTTGAATGCTGCGAGGTACTCGACGCCGTTGATACTGCAATTCATAAAGCCGCTGTCTTTGCTCAGTATTTCGTTTGCAAGCGCATTGTAGTCCTTGTAATCCTCGGAAGTGTAGTTTGCGAGGCTCATAACCGCGTCAGAGTCGGACGAAGCAACAACCTGTCCATGTTTGTCCATAACAAAAATGCTGCTTCCCTTGGTAAGTGCGGACGTGTCAAAGCCTTTCGAGAAGTACAGCGTATCGATACTTCCGTAGATGACGTACTGCTTTCCGTTATGGGTGAAAACAGGTCCCGCCATCATTGTCGTGATGCTGTTGTCGGTCAGACGGATTACGGGTGCGGAAATCGCATAGTTACCCGCCATAGCAAGCTGGAAATACTCGCGCTTTGAGATATCCGTGTCGTTATAGGTTTTTCCGTCGGCAAAAGCCACGGAGAAGTCCTTGAAAACAGACGTCGAAGCGAGCTCTTTCAATTTCTCCTTTCTGACTTCCATCGGAGATGTTTCATCAAGAATATCCGTGCTTTGCTCAACGGACTGAACATTAAGTCTGAGATTATCGATATTACCGCTGAACATTTGACAATAAGCAGCGGTAAGGCTGTCTGCCTGATTGCGATAGCTGTTGTTGTAAGCCGTGAAAATCATAATCGCGTTCGCTATAAGCAGCGTAATCACAACGACTACAACGCTCAATATCGCCAGCCTGAGCACTCGATATCTTATTGATGTTTTCTTTCCCATTTTATAAACCTCTCCCTTAATAATTTATAATGGTATATATCCCCACAGAAATTATATCATATTTGCCCAAAAATTTCAATACTTTTTGAAAAAATTTGTAGAATATTTATGAACGCGGTCGAAGTGTGGGGCATAAAATAGGTTTGAGGGGGTGAAAAAATGCTGGTAGAAACGGAGTACAACAGGCGGGCAGCCGTGAGGTATGCGCTGACGTGGGCATACGCGAGAAACCCGAGATTTTACGATTTCAACGATATCGGCGGCGACTGCACGAATTTTGTTTCGCAGTGTCTTTACGCGGGCTGCGGTGTGATGAACTATTCTCGGGAAAACGGTTGGTTTTACATAAATTCCGACAATCGCGCGCCCTCGTGGACGGGTGTAAACTTTCTCCGCGATTTTCTGCTCACAAACCTCGGTGCAGCCGTTTACGGGGAAGAAGTGCCGCTTTCGGAAATCAGACGCGGCGATGTAATCCAGCTGATAAACAGCGAGGGCAGGTTTTATCACACGGTTTTCGTGTCCTCTGTGATTTATCCCGTAACTCCCGAAAGCGTTTTCGTCTGCGCTCACTCCGACGACGCGCGAAACCGCCGTCTTTCCACATACGGCTATTCCGAGCTGTTTCCGATACATATAATCGGCGCGAGAAGAGAGATTTTTTTTAGTTGAGGTGCTGTTATGTTTATTTACACGGTGCAAAGCGGTGACACGCTTGGCGGGATTTCGAGAATGTTCGGAGTGCCCGTAAACAAAATCGCTTCCGACAACACGCTTTTAAATCCCGCAAGGCTTGCTGTCGGGCAAAGTCTTGTCATAATGTCGAACGAGCGGCGGTACGTTTTGCGGGAAGGGCAGACGCTTTTTTCTGTGGCAAGCGAGTTTGGAGTGCCGCTTGAAACGCTGCTTGCGGCAAACCCCGATTTAAACCCGATTTCTCTGCGTGTGGGCGAAACTATCGTTATCCCGCAGACGCGCGATTTCACGCGCCGTCCCGCTCTGATAAACGGCTACGCTTATCCCACGATAACCGCCGAAAATCTGAGCTGCGCGCTGCCGTTTCTGACGTTTTTGAGCCCGTTTTCCTACTCGCTGACAACAGACGGCGAGCTTATTGCACCACGCGGTGAGGATTTGATTTACAGCGCCGTGAGGGGAGCGGTAATGCCGCTTATGACTGTCACAAACATCTTTGACGGAACGTTCTCGACAGAGGTGCTGACGGCAATTCTGAACGACGAGGACGCGCGCGAGCGTCTGATTTCATCGATTTTGTTCGAACTTGACAGCAAGGGCTTCTACGGCGTGAACCTTGATATGGAGTACATCGCGCCCGATGACCGCGAAACCTACAACGCGTTTCTCGCCGAATTGTCCGAGCGGCTTCACAACGGCGGGTATATCTTGGTGACGGCGGTAGCGCCGAAATACACCGCCGACCAGCAGGGTATCCTGTACGAAAGTCACGACTACGCTGCACAGGGAAGATACGCGGATTACGTTATAATCATGACGTATGAATGGGGATATTCGTTCTCGGCACCGATGTCGGTTCAGCCGATTGAAGAGGTGAGAAAGGTGCTTTCATACGCGGTTTCGGAGATACCGTCCGAGAAAATCCTTATGGGAATGCCGAATTATGGCTATGACTGGACCTTGCCGTATATGAGAGGCACTGCGGCTCAGAGTATCGGGTTTGCGGCGGCGACAGAGCTTGCGGGGAGGACGGGTGCCGAGATTATGTACGATGAAGCGACGCAGACGCCGTATTTCTACTACACCGAGAACGATGTGCGGCACGTTGTGTGGTTTGACGACCCGAGAAGTATTTCGGCAAAGCTGCGGCTGGTTGATGAATTTAACCTTGCGGGAGCGAGCTGGTGGACGATAAACCGCTGTTACACACCCGCGTGGCTGATTGCGCAGAATTACTTCGAGATAATCAAATTCTAGCTTTTCCTCCTAAACGAAATTTCCCCGAGCTTTTCGGGGATTTTTTCTTGTTTACAGTATCTTCCACAGCGTCGGCTTCTGCATATCCCGAAACATATCAATCTGCGCTTCGGCACGGTCGCACGCAGCGTACAATTCATCGTTTCCTTCCTGAGCAAAGGAGTGGATTTCCGCCATTGACGAGGTGATTTCGAGAGCGTGACCGAGGTCGTTTACAAGGATTGCAAAATCGATGAATTTGTTCCAGTCCTCGGAGAGCTCCTTTGCGATTTCCGAGGATTTTTCGGTGTCGCCATCCTCAAAAGCGCGCTCAACCTCGTGGATTTTGTCCAGCATTTTCCCAGTGAAATCGTTCACCGCGAACACCGAATACACGCACCCGAATGTCACCACGCAAAGCAAAATCACGCTTATCACAATTCGTTTCATCGCTTACTCCTTCTCGATAATCCCGTATTTTCCGTTTTTGTCCGCGGTCATCAAAAACACCTGCTTCTCTGACATATTTTCCCCGCGAAGTGTTTTTGTGAGCCACTTTTCACCGAGCCCGAGAAGCCGCATTTGCTCCTTGTCGATAATCCCGTCGCGGATAATCACGGAAGGCGGGTTTTCCGTCGAGCCGCCCGATTTCACGTCCTGTTTTTCGGCGGGCTGAAAGTCTTTTTTGAGGAAAAAGTTGATTTTGCCCGTGGTTTCGACAATCGCGTAGTGTATCTGGTCAACATCGAAAATCTGCTGATTTCTCATCGACTCCATAAGGTCGTCAACTGTGTAGCGAAGCCTGTTCATCTCTTTTTGCAGGACTTTTCCCTCGCTTATGATAATCCGCGGGCTGCCGATAATCAGCTTTCTCATTCGCGGACTTTTCAGCATAAACCCCGACATAATGACGTCCAGACACACCAGCGTTAAAATGGGAACAATTCCCATAATCATCGGCACGCTGCTGTCCTCGACGGGAATTGCCGCGATGTTTGAAATCAGTATTGTCACGACAAGTTCCGACGGCTGAAGCTCACCGAGCTGCCTTTTGCCCATAAGCCGCAGCGAAAATGTTATCACGATGTACAAAATAACCGCTCTTATCAGTACGATTGCCAAAGAAAACACCTCTTTAAACTGTTTCTTATATTATTCGGCGAGTTTTGAAAAATATTCTATTGCAATTTTGACAAGATTGTGTTATAATAGAAATGTATGAAAAAAATTCTGCCAAAGGATTGAAATATGAAAATAGGAGTATCAACCGCGTCCTTGTACCCGCTGCACGTTGAGGACGCTTTCGGGACGCTTTGCAAGCTCGGAGTGAAAACCGCCGAGATTTTCGCAAACAGCACCGCCGAAGGACAAGAGCCGATAGTTTCGGAGCTTTGTTCAATGCGCGATGAAAACAGCGTCCGCATAACCTCGTTTCACCCGTTTTCTTCGCCTATGGAAAGCGTGTTTCTCTTCTCGGACTACGACCGCAGAATTGACGAGATGATGACGCTTTACCGCGGCTTTTTCGAGAGTATGAACAAGCTGGGAGCGAAGATTTTCGTGCTTCACGGCGCGATTTTAAGCTCAAAATGCGCGCCCGCGCACTATATGAAGCAGTTTGCTATGCTGTCCGAAGCGGGAAGGGAATTCGGGATTACCGTGGCTCAGGAAAATGTGAGCTATTGTATGAGTGGAAATCTTGAATTTCTGAAAAAGATGAAGCGCGATATCCCCGAAGCGGCACGGTTTGTTCTTGATTTGAAACAGGCTCGCAGAAGCGGCGAAAACCCGCTCGATTATATCAGAGAGCTTGGTGAAAATATCGTACACTGCCACATAAGCGACGCTGACGAAAACCGCGACTGTCTTGCCGTTGGAGCGGGAAAGTACGACTTTGAAACGCTGCTCAAAGCGTTTGCGGACAAGGGCTACGACGGCGCGCTGATTGTCGAGCTGTACCGCAGGAATTACGGCGATTTTTCCGAGTTAAAGCAGAGCGCGGACAACCTCGCGCAGCTTTGCGAAAAGCTCGGGATAAAATATACTTTGTAAAAAAAATACGGAAGGTGACATTTATGAAACTTGACAAGCTTATCGGAGACCGCTTCAAGGAGCGTCCCTCGGACTGCCAGATTGACAGCCACGCGCTGATGACGAGAGGCGGCTATATGAAGTATGTGGCGAACGGAATTTACTCCTCGTTCCCTCCGCTCAAGCGCATTACCAAGAAGATTGAAAACATTATCCGCGAGGAAATGGACGCGGTTGACGGGCAGGAGGTTTCGTTCCCCGTTGTAATGCCGGCTTCGCTCTGGCAGGAGAGCGGCAGATACGAGAGCATAGGCTCTGAGCTGCTTCGCTTCACCGACAGAAACAAGCAGCCTATGGTGCTCGGAATGACGCACGAGGAAGCTGCCGTACAGCTTGTGCGCGAGTACGCGAACAGCTACACGAAATACCCGTTTATGATTTACCAGATACAGACGAAATTCCGCGATGAAGCAAGACCTCGCGGCGGATTAATCCGTGTACGCGAGTTCACGATGAAGGACGCGTATTCTTTCCACACCTCTCAGGAGGACTTGGAGGAGTACTACGTTCGCGTTCACAAGGCATACGAGAAAATCTACGCGCGCTGCGGAGTGCCTCAGGTGATTTCCGTAAAATCGGACAGCGGTATGATGGGCGGCAGCGTTTCGCACGAATTTATGCTGCTCACTCCTATCGGCGAGGACAGCATTGCCGTCTGCAAGCACTGCGGCTACACGGCAAACGTTGAAGCTGCGAAATCTGTTATCGAGAACGAGCGCGACGCTGTTTCCGAGGAGCTCAAAGAGGTTCACACGCCCGATATTCACACGATTGAGGATATCTGCGAGTTCCTGAAAATGCCGCTTCAGAAGAGCTGCAAGGCGGTTGTTTATCAGAAAAATCACGATGACAGCTTTGTTGTGATTTTCATTCGCGGCGACCTTGACATCAACGAAACCAAGGTCACGAACTTCCTTGGCTGCGACATTCATCCTGCGGTTATCACCGAGGAATGCGGGCTGAACGCAGGCTACATCGGTCCCGTAAACCTCAAAATCAACGGCGAGTTCACCGTGCTTTACGACAACTCCCTTGAAAACACGAACAACCTTTCCTGCGGCGCAAACAAGGACGAGTATCACCTCACGGGGCTTGATATGAGCCGCGATGTGCCGAACGCAGAGTACCACGATTTCGCGAAGATTGCCGACGGCGGAATTTGCCCCGAGTGCGGCGAAAAAGCGATATCGATTTCGAGAGGTATCGAGGTGGGAAACATCTTCCAGCTCGGAAGAAAGTACTCGAAATCAATGGGAATGACCTATCTCGACAAGGACGGAAACGTGCAGATACCGATTATGGGCTGCTATGGAATAGGCGTGGGACGTCTTGCAGCTTCGGTTTGCGAGGTTTGTCACGACGATTACGGTCCGATTTGGCCTATGGCGATTGCTCCGTGGCAGGTTCACCTTTGCGCGGTGCGTTCCGATGACGAGAAGGTAAAGGCTGCCGCTGACAAGCTCTACGAGGACTTGCAGAACGCGGGAGTCGAGGTTATCTACGACGACAGAAATGTGAGAGCGGGAGTTATGTTCTCGGACGCGGATTTGCTCGGAGTACCGCTTCGCGTTGTCGTAAGCCCGAGAAATCTCGACGAGGGAGTGTTCGAGCTCACCTCGCGCGACAAGTCAATTTCCGAGAAAATCAAGCCCGAAACCGCGCTTGAACGCGTTCGCGAGCTGATTGCGCAAATGCTGAAAGGATAACGAATGAGTTTTGATGAAAATGCGCTTCTGAAAAAGCTTGACGAGCTGTTTGAAGCGGACAGGTTTGCCGAAATCGAAAGTGAAATCAGAAAGCTCCCGCGTGAGGAACTCAGCCTTGAGCTGAGATTTCGTCTGGCGAGCGCTCTGAATAACCAGAAAAAGCTTGAGGAGGAAATTGCCGAGCTGAAAGAAATCGAGCCGCTTTGCAGTACTCCCGCAGAACAAGCGCGTTTCTGGTACAGCACGGGTTACGTTCACTATGTAAGCGACCATGAAATGGCAGCTTTTCACTGCTTTAAAAAAGCACAGGAGCTCGACCCCGAGGACACCGCAAATCTCGATTTGAACGAGGTTATCGAGGAGTGCGACGGATATATTTCCCGTGATTTGATGGAGCTCAAAGGCTTTGGCAGAGCGGCAGTCGAGGCAATTCACGCGCGCTGCGAGGAGGTTGCCGAAAAGGACAGAACCGAGCTTTCCGAGCCGGAATTTACCGTGTATCTCGGATTTCTCTCGGGAATACGCGTGCCGATAGGTCTTGAAAAACCGCTGCTTTTCGATGATGTGATGAAAAAGGTGAGCGACGAGGAAAAGCCGGTTTTGCGGGATTTTCTGCAAGAATACTTCGGCATTTCAAACGCGGAGGACTTCAGGAATTTTTATCACCGCAATATGAAATACGATTTGTACGGTATGGCGGGAGATGTGCTGGCTTATCTTGACGGAAAGCCGAGATTTCCCGTGGAGGAGCTCAATCGTGAGGGACGCGAGTTTTTCGTGGACTGCGCGGAGTACCTGAACGCAATCCGCGAGTGTATGACAAGCTCGACTGTTCTTGGCTGGGACATCTCCGAAAAGGTCGGAACAGCGCGGCTTTGCTATGCCTGCGATTTGCTCTCCGAAAGCGATTTTATCGGCTGTATGTCAGCGCTTGCACAGACCGCACGGGATAAATTCGCGTCGTTCGAGGAGTATATGATTTCAACGATAATGGGCTGCGGGTTGTTTATGTTCCTTGACGACAACTGCGGCATAAAATCCGCGATAAACTTTATGAACACAATGCTCCCTATGCTTTTGAGCTCACCGCTCGCGCAGATAAAGTGGGGCTAAAAAAGATTTTACAAAATGTCTGTTGACAAGTCGAAAAAAGTATGATATAATAAATCTGGTATTTATATTTCCAAATTCTGAAAGGTGGTTTTTTAATGTTTTGTGAAAAATGCGGTGCGCAAATTCCCGACGGCGGAGATTCTATGTGCGCAAATTGCCGTGCGAGATTTGGCAGCGCTCAGCCCATTCAGCCTACTCAGCCGGTACAGCCTATGGCTCAGCCTTATCAGCAGCCCGCTGCTCCGAAGGCAGGTTTCTCGCTGAACACGATTACTGGAAATCCGATGATTATGATGATAATCAAGCTGGCACTCGGCGCGATTTCTCTCTGGGCTGCGTTCGGTCCGCTGCTCGCGTATGTATCTATGGGCAATTCGTTCCTGAGGATTGATTTCAGCTTTATGGGACTTAACGCTATGGCAGGAAAGCCTTGCGCACAGTTTGTTCCCATTCTTATTCTGATGATACTTTCCATTCTCCTTGCGCTTGCGGGAATTGTTCTTACAATCCTCCCGAAGGTTGCTCCGCAGGTAAAGCTCCCGCTTCCGTCCTGCTCGTCTTATGCGGCAACCGCGTTTGCGCTCCTCCTCTCGATTGTATCTCAGTTCATTACAATCGGATTTGTCAGCACTTCAAAGGGTGCGGCTACTTTCTCGGGCTTCGGCGTATTTATGATGGTTCTGAGCTTCCTTGCTCTCGGTGCGACAGTTTTCCTGTCCTACGTTGACCTCAAGAAAAAGTAATTACATAATCAAACAAAAGCGGCTCGCGAAAACGAGCCGTTTTTTTATGCTATAATGCGCGAAATTCCAGAAATAATCGCGCATAGGATAATCCCGCAGAGCGTCGGTATCGCGAACGCAAGAGCCGCCCATTTTATGCCTCCTGCTTCTTTTTTTATCGTGAGGAGAGTGGTCGAGCAGGGGAAGTGCATAAGCGTGAAAACTATCACGCAGACCGCTGTTACAGGCGTCCAGCCGTTCGCGGTGAACAGCTCGAACATCTGCGACGGGGCTATTTCCGCGAGCACGCCTTGCTGCATATACATCATCACGGCAAGCGGCAGCACGATTTCATTTGCGGGAAGTCCCAGCAAAAATGCCGTCACGATAACCCCGTCCATTCCGATAAATTGCCCGAACGGTTCAAAAAATCCCGTGATATAGCTCAGAACCGAAGCTCCGTCAATGCTGACGTTCGCGAGAACCCAGATTATCGCACCCGCGGGAGCCGCGACCGCTGCCGCTCTCCCGAGCACGAAAATCGTCCTGTCGAGCAGCGACCGAACAAGAATTTTTCCGATTTGAGGCTTGCGAAACGGCGGAAGCTCCAGCGTAAACGAGGACGGTTCACCTTTGAGAATGGTTGCCGAGAGAATCCGCGACACGACAAACGTCATCAGAATGCCGAGGATTATCACGGCAGTGAGCGCTGCCGCCGAGAGAAAGCTCCCGAGAAGCCCGATTGCACCGCCGATGAAGAACAGCGAGATGATTTTCAGGATTATGGGGAAGCGCCCGTTGCACGGCACGAAATTGTTCGTGAGAATAGCAATCAAGCGCTCGCGGCGGCTGTCGATAATCCGCGCTCCGACCACTCCCGCAGCGTTGCAGCCAAAGCCCATAGTCATACAAAGCGCCTGTTTTCCGCAGGCTTTGCACTTGCAGAACGGCTTGTCGAGGTTGTAGGCGACGCGCGGCAGGTAGCCGAGGTCTTCGAGCAGCGTAAACAGCGGGAAGAAAATAGCCATTGGCGGCAGCATAACCGAAGCGACCCACGCAAGCACGCGGTAAGCTCCGTCCACGACCACACCGCGAAGCCATTCGGGCGCATTGATGTACACGAAGAAGTCCGAAAGTCTGTCACCGAGCCAGAAAAGCGCGCTTCCAAGCCACTCCGACGGATAGTTTGCACCGACAATCGTTATCCAGAAAATCACCATAAGCGCTAAAATCATAATCGGAAAACCAAGCGCCCTGCTTGTGAGGATTTTGTCGATTTTCGGCAGCTTTTTCGCGGGCTGTGAAACCGCGCCGTGGGCGATTTCCTCGGCATTCTGCAGAATACACGACACGATTTTATCCGAGAGCATTTCCGTTGTTATCCCAGCTTCGGCAAGTGTTCTGTGCGCCTCGGAAACCGCTGCGTCAAGCTCCTCGTCAAAGAAATCCCCGCCGAGTTGATTTCGCAGCTCCTCTTTCAGCGAAGCGTCGTTGTCGATAATCATAAGCGCGAGCCGCCTTGCGGGAATTTGCCCCGAATTCCGCTTTACGACAACCTTTTCCACAATCGATATCGCGTTCTCAATCGGCTCGGAATAGCGCAGCTTTCGCGGATTTGTCGTGATTTCACCCGAGCAAACCTTGTCGAGCTTTTCCGTAAGCGAGCGAAGAGTTTTTTTCTTATGCGCGGACGTTCCCGCGACAGGCACGCCGAGCCGTTTTTCAAGCAGCGCAAGGTCGATTTTTATTCCGGCGCGCTTTGCCTCGTCAAGCAGATTTACGCAGACAATCGTGTTCGGGAACACCTCCATAACCTGCAAAGCAAGGTTCAGACTGCGTTCAAGGCAGGTTGCGTCGCACACGACAACAGCCGCGTCAGCGCCGCCGAAGCAGATAAAATTCCGAGCGACCTCCTCCTCGGCGGAGTGCGCAAGCAGCGAGTAAGTGCCGGGAATATCCACGAGAACATAGTCAAAGTCCTCGGTTTTGCAGTACCCCTGCGCCGAAGCAACCGTTTTTCCGGGCCAGTTTCCCGTGTGCTGATGAAGCCCCGTGAGCGCGTTGAAGAGGGTACTTTTGCCGACGTTTGGGTTGCCCGCGACCGCGATTATCTTGTCATTCGGGGAACGTTTTTTTACCACAAGCCCGTTATCGGACGCGGAAATTCCCGTCGATGAAGCTGTAAGTCCCATTCAAATCCCCCTTATGATAACGCAGCGCGCGTCGGCTGCTCGAATTGCAATAACAGCGCCGCAAATAAGGTAAGCGGACGGGTCACCGAGAGGACTTTTCCCCACGCATTTCACGACAGAGCCCTCGCAAAGTCCCAAATCCAGCAGTCTGCGTCGCATTGAACCGTGTATAAGAAGCCGTTCTACAACGGCGGTTTCGCCGATTTTCATTTCGGACAGGCAGTTCCTTTTAGTCAAAATTTCACCCGATTTCATAGTTGATGACACTGCATTATATGTATTTCGGAAAATTTCGTGAAAAAAAGGCAGCCGTTTCCGACTGCCGATAGTTTGTATTGCAAATTAATTCAAGCCGCGTTCGCAAGGGTTTCAGCCTGCGCGTAATATCCCGCATTTGCGAGAAAATCAAGGATATCGGGCTTCGCGTAGAAGTGCGCTGCGCCGACCATAAAGAAGATTTTGTCGCCGTTTTGAAGCGATTTTATCACGAAATCCGCCATTTTTTCCTGTCGCTTTTCGTACATCTCGGAGTAGAATTTCGCGAAATCCTCCGAAAACTCCTCGGGCACGCTGCTTTGTGAAAGCATCATTTCAAGCATCAGCGTATTGCTCTCGCTCCACGCGGAATAAAGCGCGTTGTTCTGCGCTTTGAGCGTTTCGTAGGGCGTATTCACGGTATTTTTAAGCGAATAAATCTGAAAATCAAGCGACTGTCCCGCGTTGATTGCATATTGCTCCGCGGCAGTTTCAAGCTCGATTATTTTCTTGTTTTTGCTTTTCGCAAGAGCGAGAATATCAAGCTCCGTGCCGTATTCCGAGCTGTATCCGCTGTCCGACGACGCTTTTTTCGTGAGGGCTATGCTCCACATCGCGGGAATAAATTTCTCAAATCTCGCGCTGTAAATACCTTTTTCCACGAAATAGCTCTTGATTTCGTCATAGTCCTCGCCGAGAAGCTCTTTCGCGGAGCTGCATAAAAACACCTTTGAAGCCTCGTTGACCTCGGCATTGTCGCTGTTCAGACGAATTAAGTCAATCTCGCAGGCAACTGCGCTGCATTTGTCGAGAGCCTCGTAAACCGCGTCGGGATAAACCGTGTTCGGAAGACCGACGTGCATTGACCCGAGCATATACACCTCGCCGCCCGTTTTTTCGTCCTTTACAACGAAAAACGGCGGGTTTACGGGATTTTTCGGAGGTTCGCTGTTTTGGCAGCCGCCCAGCGTGAAAATCAGCAGTATTGCCGTACATAAAGCCAGAATTTTTCTCATATCAGACTCCCTCGTCCTCGGTAACCAAACGCGCGGTTATCTCAAAAGCCGGTCCTTTCTGCCATAAAAACGGCGTGAGGACAATCTCAAAACCACCGCCGGGCGGGCACAAAAAGTCGGCGGGTTTTCCCTTAGGCAGACCGTATCCGCAGAGCAAATTCGTGATTACACCCGCGTGCGTGACGACAGCGGCTGAGGTGATGTCGGAGTTCATCATATCGCTGAAAACCGCGTCCAGTCCCTCGATACAGCGCAGCATAAAGTCGCCGTATTTCTCGCCGTTAGGGGGAGCGCTCTCGGCGCCGCCTTTCAGCCAATCCGCGTACTCGCGCAGGTCCTGAAGCTGAGCCTGCGTTTTGCCCTCGAAGTCGCCGAAATTCATCTCGGACAGCTCGTCGATTATCATCAGCTTGTTGTCGGGATAGATTATCTCGGCTGTTTCAAGGCAGCGTTCAAGCGGCGACGAGTACACTTTCTGAACCTCGGGGTACACTCCGTCCGCGCAAAACGACTCGATTTGCCGACGTCCCTCGGGACAAAGCGAGAGATTTGTCTGACCGATGTATCTTCCGTCAAGATTTCCCTGAGTAATTCCGTGTCTTATCAGGTATATATAGTAGTTTTTCATAGTTCAACCTCCGTTATTTTGTGCAATTGTGCGTATTGCCCATTAAGCTGTCGAAAATTTGGTTATTATGCCGCTTTACAAATCGGAATAAAAAAGTTATAATATACAATAAGAAAATGTTCGTTTTATCGATAACAATACATCTAATCCCTTGAAAATCCCCGTAAAAATCTCTCTCGCGAACTTTTTTTGATTATAATGTGTAATTTGGAGCGAAATTTATGAATAAGGATTTACCTAGAATATTGAAGCTGCTGCGCAAGGAGCGCGGTATTCGTCAGAAAGAAGCCGCGGACAGCCTTGGCGTCGCGCAGGCGCTTTTGTCGCACTATGAAAACGGAAAGCGCGAGTGCGGCTTGGATTTTCTCGTTCAGGCGGCTGATTTTTACGGTGTTTCCGTGGATTATCTTTTGGGAAGAACCAGCTCCCGAAGCGGTATTGTCATCACCGAAAACGAGCTGCCCGAAAGCAGCGTTTCCGAGAGCTATGAGGGCGCGATTGAGGGGACGGGAACGTTCCTGCGCAAAAAGCTGATTACAAACGCGCTTGAAGTGATTTTCTCGCTGCTGATAAAGACCAAGAACCAGAAGCTCGCAAAAGCTGTGAGCTCTTATCTCCTCACGACAACCTACCGTGCTTATCGAATGGTTTACAGCGCGGGCGGTGAAAACGACGAAAACTGCTTTGCTGTGCCGAGCGCGGCGGCTTCGGGTAAAACCGCCGCAAAGCTCGCTTTGGACGATGTCGCGGCAAAGGCTGCGATGGAAGAGGGAACTGCTGACGAGCGTATCACAAATTCCCGCATAGAGCGCGAATATCCGCGTCAGAGCGCAGCGCTGTTCTCGGTTGTGAGCAACGTTGAGCGCGAGCTGGACAAGCTGTAATCATTCGTCTGCGATGTTGTTTTCGAGGATAAAACGCTCGTTTTCGCGCCAGTTTTCCTTGACCTTCACGAAAATCTGCAAGTTCACCTTAACCCCGAGCAAGTCCTCGATATCTTTACGGGCAAGCGTGCCGATGTGTTTGAGCTTGTCGCCGTCTTTTCCGATAATCATACCCTTATGAGAATTTTTTTCACATACGATAACCGCGCCGAGGTCGATGATTTCGGCGCCGTTTTTGTTTGTGCGCTGCTTGAACTGCTCGATTTCGACAGCCGTGCCGTGCGGGATTTCGTCGTGCATTGTCCAGAGCAGCTTCTCGCGGATAATCTCCCCGCAGAGAAAACGCTCGGTGCGGTCGGTCGCGATGTCGTCGGGGAAGAAGTGCTCGCCCTCGACTGCGAATTTTTCGAGAACAGGCAGGATTTTGTCCGTGTTCACGCGGTTTTTCACGCTCACGGGAATGACTTCCTCGAAGTCATAAAGCGCGCTGTACTGCGAGATTGCGGGCAAGATGTCAGCCTTTGATTTCAGCAAATCAACCTTGTTCAAAATCAGCACAACCTGCGTTCCTCTTTCGGCGAACGAACGTATAAGCTCCTGCTCAACCGCGGAGATTTTCTTGGTAACGTCCGCCATTAAAATCGCGCAGTCCACGTCGTCCACGCTTGTCCGCACGGACTTCACCATATGTTCGGCAAGCTTTGTTTTCGGGCGCAGAAATCCCGGAGTATCGATGAAAACGAACTGCGTTTCACCCTTCGTGAGCACACCGTTTATGCGGTTTCGCGTGGTCTGAGGCTTCTCGCTGACGATGGAAATTTTCTCGCCGACAAGAAAATTCGTAAGCGAGGATTTCCCGACGTTCGGTCTGCCCGTGATTGCGATAAATGCGTTTTTAGTCATTTTTTTCTCCCTTGTATTTGTAGACGGTTCTGAAATAAACCGCGTTTTCAAGCGTTTTCGTGACCTGAACAATTCCTCTCGGCACGCCCTGTTCGTTCGACAAAATCAGAAAATCGCCTTTTCTGTAATCGTTGTTCGGCAATTCGCGCTGCTTCCCGCGAAGAACGAGCTTCAGCGCTTCTTTCGTGATTTTGAGCGCAAGAAACCGCGTGTTCTCGGTGATTTCGGGATTTTTCTCGGTGATGAAACGCGCTTTGATTTCGCTCAGTTTTTGCTCGATAAACGCACGATAGAGGTCGGGACGTTTTTTCTCGGTCACCTCAAGCGACATCTTCTCCTGCCATTCGCGAACGGTTTTGTGGTCGCCTGTGAGCAGTTCCTCGGGCACTTTTCTTCCGCGCCACACTTCCGGTCTTGAATACTGCGGAAACTCCAGCAGCCCGTTGTAGTGGCTCTCGATACTGTAAGCGTCCTCGTTCGGGAGAACACCCTTCTGAAGCCTTGCGACCGCGTCCGTTAAAATCAGCGCAGGCAGTTCTCCGCCCGTCAAAACGTAGTCGCCGACCGAAATTTCCTCGGCATTTAGCTCCTCGAGAACCCGCTCGTCAACACCCTCGTAGTGCCCGCAAATCAGTATCAGCCCGTCCTCTTTTGCAAGCTCGGACACCTTTTTCTGCGTGAGCGTTTCACCTTTTGGCGAGAGGTAGATTATCCGCGGACGCGACTTGTGACGCGCCAGAATTGCCTCAACGCAGTCAAAAATCGGCTGCGCCTGCATAACCATTCCCGTGCCGCCGCCGTAAGGTTTGTCATCAACATTTCTGTGCTTGTCGGCGGTGTAATCGCGGATATTGTGCGCGTAAACCTCGATAAACCCGTTTTTTATCCCGCGCCCGACAATGCTCTCCGAGAACACTCTCTCGCACATCTCGGGAAACAGCGTGGCAATATCAATCCTCATCAAACAGTCCCTCAAGCGGTTTTATCAGCATTTCTCCCGCTTCGATATCGATTTTTTTCACAACCTCGTCAATGCACGGAAACATCAGCTCCGTGCCGTTTTCTTTCTTAATCGAATACACATCGGTAGCGCCGTTCTGATAAACGTCTGAAATCTTCCCGTAAACCTCGCCGGTTTCGATATCCTTTACCGTAAGCCCGATGATATCCTGAATGTAGTACACGCCCTCGTCAAGCTCAACGTCGTCGCGGTCCATATAGAGCGTCTTTCCGATGAGTTTTTGCGCGTCCTCAACGGTATCGATACCGTCAAGCTTCATTATTACCACATTTTTGTGCGGATAAGCGCGCGATATTTCCACGGGCTTTTCGCCGTTTTTGTCAAGATAAAGCTCTTCAAATTCACACAAAAACTCTGCCGAGTCGCAGAAATACTGACAGCGCACTTCTCCGCGAATTCCGTGAGTTGCGACAATTTTTGCCGTTTCGAGAAACTGTTTCATATTAATTCTCCGATTTTTCTTTTTTCTTATTAAGTACCAGCCGAACCGCCTGTATGCAGGACTTGAAGTTCAGCGCTGCGATAACAACGAAGATAAGAGCGTTTATAACGTTCTGGAAAGCGCCGTAGGGCAGGAACATAATCGACAGCGCCATCATTATCAGAAGCGTCATATTCACGCCGATTTTTGCCCAGTAAACCTTCATATAAAGCAGCTTTTTCGTGTCGATTATACGATAGACGAACACGATTATGTAGCTCACAAGGGTTGCGATAGCCGCGCCCGCAATGCCGATTGCGGGTATCAGAATGAAGTTCAGAACGATATTTGCACCTGCGCCGATTGACGAGGAGATAAGCGAGTGAGTTGTCTTTTGGGAAGCCTCGTAGATACTTGCAAGGAAGTTGCTGAAGCTCTGGAAAATGACTGCTCCGAGCAAAATCGGAACGAAGAAAAACGCGTCACCGAAGCTTGCGTCCACGAAAAACGGCATTATCAGCGGCCTTAAAATCAGCATAATTCCCGCGCTTGCGAGGAACATAACCGTCTGCATCATACTGAAAATATTCGAGTAGAAGTTTGAAACCGTGCGGGAATTTCGCTCGGTAATCGCGGACATTCTCCAAGCCTGCGAGAAAATTCCCACAACAACCGTCGCGAGGTTCGGGAATTTGTACGCGACGCCGTAAAGTCCGTTTGCCTCGCTGCCGAGGTACGCTGTTACCATAAATCCGTCCGAGGTGTTGATAATCCACCACATAATCATCGTCGGCATCAGCGGAATACTGTATCTCAGCATCGACCACCGCAGCACGGGGTCATTTTTGACGGGACGATACTCTCTGAACAGCTTTGTTGTTGCTCCAAGGAAGATAACGGACGTCAAATCACCGAGAACAACCGCAAAAACATATCCCGCGACGCCCAGCTTGAAAATTCCCATCAGCACAAGGCTGTAAATAATCATCGAAACCGTTGTGACGATACCGTCGATTGCGTAAAGCGTGACGGAGTGCCGCGCACGGACATAAATCGCGCAGATTTCCTTTACAGCTCCCATAAAGACGTAGATGAACACAAGCCATTCGTACCCTGCCAGCATCGGCAGAAGTCCCACAAGCGGAGTAAACGCGGCGAAAACAAGCATACCGCAAATCACGACGTTTATTCCTATTGAAAATACGCCTTTTCCGTCGTTTTTCTTTTCGAGGGCAAAGCGAAGCACGCCGTCGGCAATCGACAGCGTAAACACCGATATAAAAAGGGAAGCGGCGTTGATGATGTTTGTAAGGTCGCCGTAGGCTGCTTTGCCGAGCATACTTGTGTAGAAATTCAGCATTACATACACAAGCAGCTTCGAGCCGAATTGACCGATGCCGAGAATTATGATATTGCTCGCAAGGGTTCGGTACTTGTTGTTACTCATTTGTTTTGTTTCCTAAATTTATCTTTTGTCCTTGAAAAACTCCGACAGGATTTCTCCGCAGCGTTCCTTTAAAACACGGCTTCTCACCATAGGAATATGCGTGAATTTCTCGTCAAAGAGGGTTGCCACGGAAGCGCAGGCTCCGTTTTTATCGTCAAACGCTCCGTAGACAAGCCGTTTCAGTCCCGCGTTCATCACGGCTCCCGCACACATCGGACAAGGCTCCAGCGTGACGTAAAGCGTGCAGTCAAGCAGCCGTCTGTTTTTCAGCGTTTTCGCTGCCTGTTCAATTGCGAGAACCTCTGCGTGAGCTGTCGGTGACTGCAATTCCTCGCGTCTGTTGAAGCCCTCGCCAATGATTTTTCCGTTCTTGTCAACGACAAGCGCTCCCACGGGAATTTCCCCGCGCGAGGCAGCCTTTTGCGCTAATTCAAGCGCTTTTTCCATATATTCCTCGTCCGTGAGAACAGAGGAAAGAGTTATATTTTCGTTCATTGTTCAACGGTCTGCTCGTTGGATTTTCTGAACTTTTTCGACAGCTTATCGGAAATTCCGAGCAAAATCTGAACTCCGAGCGTAAGCGCTGTCCAAGCGAGATTGAAAATCAGAATGTTAATCTCGCTGAAAAGCTCGTGTTTCGAGAAGAACATAAAAATGAATGCCAGCAGAACTCCCAGAGCCGCGCCGAAAAGCTGCATAATACAGCCGATTGTAATGCGGGTTTTGAGCGATTTCGCGGTGCATACTGCGCTTGTGAACGAAGCAAGCGTTCCGTCGCAGCAGAATGCGGCTGAACCGCGGGGAGTGAATTGCGTGTGATTGTTAAAGTTTTCGTGGTTTTCAAACGGAATAATCTTGACCGATTTCTCGTCAAGACGGAACAAATCCGCGATAACCGAGCTTGTAATCATACCGTCCACGGTCTTGACAATCAGCGATACACCACGGCGCGAGAGCTCCTCGACATTTTCGCGGGCAGCCTTGTCGGCGGTGATTTCCACGAAAAACAGCAGGCACACTTCTCCGCCTACCGCGAGGTAAAGAACCTCGTCGTTGTGGACGTTTGCCGCCATTTCTTTCTTGACGTTCGGAACGGAGATTTCGTGCGCTTTCATATGAGCGCGGTTGCCCAGAAGCACTCTTCTGCGGTCAATCCAGCCCATAACACCGAGGCTGTTTTCGTACACAATGCCGCTTACGGGCTTCAAAAGCTCCTGCTTGTAGCCGAGCATATTGAAAAACGCGTCAGCCATTACGCTGTCGGATTTTACGGCAAGGCTTGCTGCATAGATAATAGCCTCGTCGACGTTTACTTTGCCCTCTCCGCGATTTCCGGGCTTGTTGTAGCCGCAGATGTTTGTGATTTTGACAGCGCTCGGCGGAATAATCGTTTTCGCGTCAAGAAGCACAGCGTTTGTTTCGCTGAACTGCTCGACTGCTCCGTATCCGAGCACGGCAAACTTGTCCGACTTGCCCTTTTTCGCTGACATCAGCAGCGGGAGAGTCACAACCATAGAGCAGGAGAAAGCTGCACCGAGGCAGAGAATTGCCGTCATCACGGTAACTCCCCACGAGAGCTTGTTGAGCGCAATCGTTTCCCACGGCAGATTTCTCACAGCGCCGCCGTCCTCGATGAAAAACGCGACAACACCGCCGATTATCGACGCAATAAGCGCGACAACCGAGTTTTTGCCGAGAATTCTGTCGGACGCGTCCTCGCAGTAGGTTGAAACGATAAAGTCGCAAAGCATTTCGGTTTTGCGCATTGAGGAAATGACGGGAATGCCCGAAACCGTGCCCTTTGCAAGCTGTTCAGCACCGTCACCGTCGCAGCGCTCGATAAAGTATTTTGCGCCGTTTCCCGAGGTAAACGCGAAGTTCTTTTTCGCGGTTCTGACGGTAATCAGCTTGGAAATCGTGTTGAAGCACAGCAGACCGAGCGAAATCATCAGGTAAACGTGGGAGAAGCTGCGCTGGATATATTCACCGTAAATCAGGTAGGGGATAAGCGCGAGGATTGACGCGGTGTGAGCAAACGCGCAGAGCGTGTCGCCGTCGGGACGCAGCTTTGCAAGCCGTGAGAAGCCGTTTGTGATTACAGACGAGCAAGCCGCAAACGACAAAATTCCGATTGTGAGGTGGGTGTAGAGGTAATTTTCGGGAGAACGGCGCAGGCTGATTATGTTCATAAGCGAGCCGACGTTGAGGTTTGCGATATTTACGATTGCCACGAAAAGCGTAATCGCAAAGAGCACTCCGAGAATAACAAGTCTGCTGATAAGACCTTTTGAAGCGCGCGAAAGTCTGTCGCGGATTACGTTTTCATCATCGAGGTCGATTGCCTCGTCGGTTTCATCGTCATAGGAAACCGATTTGTCATCGTCGTCCGGCTCGGGCATTTCGTCATTCTCGGGATTTTCAAGAATGAACTCCGAGATTTTACGCATTTTCTTCTGAGCAAGCTCGTTTGCCGCTTTGATTTTTTCGAGTTGTTCTTCCTTTTCGGCTTTTTCTCTGGCAGCGGCTTCCTCGGCTTCCTGTTTAGCCTTAGCGGCAGCCGCGATTTCGTCGGGGTCCTCGCCCTCCTTGAAAAGCGCGTAATTCTGCTTGTTGTCCTCGGCAATTTTCTTGTTGAGCGCGTCTACGATTGACTCGCCGACGTGGAACTCTCCGACAAGAGGCTTTGCCTGCTTGCCGGGCTTTGAAAACAGCACGCTGTCGATGTCTTTTTTACGGGAAACGGTCGGCTGATATTCCTTGACGCGTTCGCCGCCGCGTGAGATTTTCTTCAAATCGTCGCCGGCAACGGTCAGCGTATCGGTATCGTCGCTGTCCCTGAACATATCGGCAACCTTTTCTTTCGACTCCATCGGGTTGATTGAGTCGAGCATTTCCTCGGGTGACTGTGCCTCACGGTCAACTTTGAGAAGCGCGCGGTTGATTTCATCGATTTTCTGCTGCTTGCGCATTTCCATTGTTTCCGTGGTGACAAGGTCGCCGCGTGTGTGGAAGATTATGTCGTCGTCCTCTCCGGCAACATCGGGCTTCACGAAAGCGCTGACGTGCTCGGAGAACCTGTCGATTTCCGCTGTGTCTGCGTTATCTTCTTCGAGCGGCTTCACGCGGTTTTTCTCGTAGAGCTTGACGTCAGCCGCCCTGTCGATGTCGCGGGCAACGCGCGCCTCGTATTCCTGCTCGGTGAGCTGACGAGCGGAACGCGCTTCCTTCACATCGTCCTCATCGGTGATTTTAACGGGCTTTCTCTTGTCGAAAGCCGCAGAGATATCGCCTTTCAGACGTTCCTCGGACTGCTTTTCGGAGAGCTGACGAGCAACGGAATTGCTGCGTTTTTCGGGCATATCCGTGAGGATTTGCGTAACGCTCAAATCCTTTTCTGCGGAACGCTTGACGGGTTTCGGTGACTTTTTCTGCGAGCCCGTGAGGACAGGACCTTCGCGCTTGTCCGAATTTTTGCGCAGAGAGTCAACTTCCTTTAAAATATCGTCTACATCATAGTTTTTTCCCGGCATTTATTTTACCTCCATCAGAGAGTTCTGTATTTTACGATTTCGTACATCAAAATTCCTGCGGAAACCGACGCGTTGAGTGAGTTTACCTTTCCCAGCATCGGCAGCGACACAACCATATCGCAGGTTTCGCGGACAAGTCTTGACAGCCCGAAGCCCTCCGAGCCGACCACGAGAGCCACGCTCCCCGAGAAATCTACCTTATCGTAGGGCTTGCCGTCCGCTTCCATTCCGTACACCCAGACGCCCTGTTTTTTGAGCTGCTTTATCGTATCGACAAGGTTTGACACGCGCGCAACTTTGACGTAAGCCGCAGCGCCCGCCGAGGTCTTGAACACGGTTGAATTGAGCGAAGCGGAGCGTCTTTTCGGGATAATTACACCGTCTGCGCCCGCAGCCTCAGCCGTTCTGATAATCGCGCCGAGATTGTGCGGGTCTGCGATTTCATCGGCGATGATGATAAACGGCGGCTTGCCTTTTTGACGAGCGTTTTCGAGGATATCTTCAACCTCGCAGTAATTTCCCGCGCAAAGCTCGACAGCCACACCGCCGTGCTTTTGAGTACCCGTGAGCGCCGTGAGCTTTTCCTCGGCAACCTGCTTTATCAGAACGCCGCGTTTTTTCGCCGCGTCGATGATACTTCCGAGGCTTGCGTTCTTCTGAACGAAAAGCGAGTCGATTTCCTTATCCGAGCGCAGTGCTTCCATAACGGCGTTTTTTCCGTAAATTATCTGTTTTTCAAATGTTTCCATAATCTTCCTTTTTCTGCACATAAAAATAAAATCATACATTCTTTATTATAACATATTTCTAATAATATTTCAACAGTAAAAATATGTAAGATTTATAAAATTTCGTGAAAAATACTGTCGATTAGCATTGCAATTTCCACAAAAATATGGTAAAATATAGAGAAGATGAAAATTTGCAAGTAAATGTGAGGATATTTTATGTTCAGTAAGATAAACAGCGTGGGGCTTTTCGGGCTGAACGCGTTTTCCGTGACGGTTGAGTCGAGCTTTTCTCCGGGGCAGCCGAATTTTGACATTGTCGGAATGCCCGACATTGCCGTTCAGGAGAGCAAAGCGCGTATTCGCGCGGTTCTCGGGCAGCTTGATTTGAAGCTGTTAAACGGCAAAGTCACGGTAAATCTCGCTCCTGCGAGCGTTAGGAAAATCGGCGCAATTTTCGATTTGCCGATAATCATCGCGCTGATGAAAACGGGCGGGGTTATTCAAAGCGAGTGCACGGACTGCGCGTTTATCGGAGAGCTTTCGCTTGACGGCACGCTTTCCCCGATTAACGGCGCGCTTGGAATGACGCTCACCGCCGCACAAAACGGAATAAAGCGGATTTTTCTCCCGAAAGCGAACGCAAAGGAAGCGTCCGTTGCCGATAACATCGAGGTTTACGGTGCTGAACACATCACGCAGATTGTAGAATTTCTCCGTCACGGAACGGGACTTTCACCCGAGCCGCGATACATTCCGTCAGCCGAAGAAGCTGTTCGGAAAATGGGTGATTTTGCCGATGTAATGGGACAGAGCTCCGCGAAAAAGGCAATCGAGGTTGCCGCGGCGGGTTCGCACAACCTGCTGATGATAGGTCCTCCCGGTTCGGGAAAATCAATGCTTGCAAAGCGTATTCCGTCGGTGCTGCCGAAAATCACGTTCGAGGAGAGCATTGAAACCACGCAGATTTACTCGGTCGCGGGCAGCATAAACCCGAGCGAGCCGCTTATCACAACGCGCCCGTTTCGCTCTGTGAGCCATACGGCAAGCGCTGTCGGGCTAATCGGCGGAGGAAGCGTGCCTCACCCCGGCGAGATTTCCCTCGCACACAACGGAGTGCTGTTTCTCGACGAGCTGCCCGAGTTTGACAGGAGGGTGCTCGAAACGCTCCGACAGCCGCTTGAAAACGGTGAAATCACGATTTCGAGAGCGTCCGGCTCGGTGAATTATCCCTGCGAGGTGATGATGGTTGCGGCGATGAACCCGTGTCCGTGCGGGAATTTCGGAAATCCGCTGAAAAAGTGCACCTGCTCGGACAAAATGGTGACGGGCTATCTGAACAAAATCTCGCAGCCCGTGCTCGACAGAATTGATATTCAGATTGAAGTTCAGCCCGTGAAATACGACGACCTTTACAAGCGCGTGAAGCAGGAAAGCTCGGCTGCGATTGCTGAGAGGGTGCAGCGTGCGCGGGATATTCAGGCAAAGCGTTTCAAGGGCACGCAAATCAAGTCAAACAGCCGCATAACTCCCGATATTATCGCAGAGGTGTGCGCGATGTCGCCTGCTGCCGAGGAAACGCTCCGTGACGCTTTTGAGAAACTAGGGCTGTCCGCGAGAGCATACGACAGGATTTTGAAAGTCGGGAGAACCTGCGCAGACCTTGACGGGAGCGAGAAAATCGAGAAAAATCACATTTTCCAAGCAATCGGTTTCAGGAGCTTAGACCGCAAATACTGGAACAGATAAAATTTTACATAAATTAACTTGTGAGGAGTTTTGATAAATGAACAAAAGAAGCTGCGGCATTTTAATGCACATCACCTCGCTGCCCTCGCCCTATGGAATAGGCACAATGGGCGTTGAAGCGGAGAAGTTTGCACGCTGGCTGAAAAGCGCGGGACAGAGCTATTGGCAGGTGCTCCCGACGGGACCTACCGGTTACGGTGACTCGCCGTATCAGCCGTTTTCGTCGTTTGCGGGAAACCCGCTTTTGATTGACCTTGAGGAGCTCTGCGACCAAGGATTGCTGTCGAGAACGGACTGCGAGAACGCGGATTTCGGCGCTGACCCCGATATTGTCGATTACGATAAAATCAGCAAAACACGCAGCGAGCTGCTCCACATGGCTTGCGCTGCGTTTACGGACGACGTTGGTTACACCTCGTTCAACCTCTATCAGGCAGACTGGCTGGAGGATTACGCGCTGTTTATGGCGCTGAAAAACAAGTACGGCGGGAAACCGTGGACGGTCTGGGACGACGACATCAAGTTCCGCAAGCCCGAGGCTCTTGAAAAGTGCCGCGAGGAGCTTGCCGAGGAAATCCGCTACGAGAAATTCTGCCAGTACATCTTTTTCCGTCAGTGGACGCGCTTTCATCAGACCTGCAACACAAGCGGCATAAAAATCATCGGCGATATCCCGATTTACGTTTCGCCCGACTCCTCGGACGTGTGGGCAAATCCGCAGCTCTTTGAGCTTGACGAGCGGCTGAACCCGAAGCGCGTTGCGGGAGTGCCGCCGGATTACTTCTCGAAAACGGGACAGCTTTGGGGCAACCCGCTGTACGATTGGGACGCGATGAAAAAGGACGGCTATTTGTGGTGGATAAAGCGAATGAAAAAGTCTGCGGAGCTTTACGATATGCTGCGTATCGACCATTTCCGCGCTTTTGACACCTATTGGGCAATCCCGTTCGGTCACCCGACAGCCGAGTTCGGAAAATGGGAGCAAGGTCCCGGAATGGACTTGTTCAACGTGATAAAAAGCGAAATCAAGAACGTTGACATCATTGCCGAGGACTTGGGCGACATCTTCGACAGCGTGAAAAAGCTGCTCTCGGACACAGGCTTTCCGGGAATGAAGGTCTTGCAGTTCGGCTTCAACGACAAGAACGAGGACAACGACCATCTCCCGCATAACTACCCGAAAAACTCCGTCTGCTACACGGGAACGCACGACAACGCGACCTTCCGTCAGTGGTACACCGAGGCTGATTTGGCGACGAGAAATATGGCAAAAAAATACCTTGAAAAAGGTCTGTTCAAGAGCCTGAACGACCGCGCTATAAAAGCGCTTTACGCGTCGCCGGCAGCGCTTGCGATTGTGCCGATGCAGGACGTCTTAAACCTCGGCGCAAAGGCAAGAATGAACGTTCCGTCAACGCTCGGCGGGAACTGGGCTTGGCGAATGAAACCGAACGCGCTCAGGGAAAAAACCGCTGAAAAGCTGCACGACTACGCGGAAATTTATATGAGATTATGAGTGAAAATGTGATTGATAACGGCTTGACGCGCGAGTTTTCGGCGGCGCTTCTCGGGAAATTCGGCAAAGCAATTGACGAGTACAGACTGCTGAAAAGCGGCGACAAAATCTGCGTCTGCGTTTCGGGCGGAAAGGACTCGCTGCTGTTGGCGGCGCTGTTTCGCGAGTACGAGAAGCACGGAAAGCTGCCGATAACGGTCAGATATTTGTCGATGAACCCCGGATTTTCCGACGAGGACGAGGAGCAGATAAAGCGCAATGCAAAGCGGCTTGACGTGGATTTAGAGTTCTTCAAAACGGACGTTTTTGCGCACGTTGAAGGTGAGAAAAATCCGTGCTTTCTGTGCTCGAAAATGCGTCGCGGGCTGCTGTACAAAAAGGCGAGCGAGCTCGGCTGCAACAAAATCGCGCTCGGACACCACTTCGACGACGTCATCGAGAGCATCTTGATGGGGATTTTGTACGGCGGGCAGACGGGCACTATGATGCCGCGAGTTCAGGCGGCGCACTTTGAGGGAATGGAGCTCATCAGACCGCTGTATTTCGTGCGCGAGCGGGACGTAGTTTCGTGGGCAAACTATTGCGGATTGGAGCTTTCGGGGTGCAAATGCGTGCTGACAAAGCGCGGTGAAAACTCAAAGCGTGACTTTGTGAAACGGCTTATAGAGCGGCTTTGTGAGGATAACCCGCAAGTTGAGATGAACATTTTCCGAGCCGTGCAGAACATTCCGCTTGACCGGATAATTTCGTACAAGGACGAGCACGGAGTGCACAATTTTCTTGAAAAATATGATGAAAAAGATTGATTTGCGAGAATACGAAAAGCGTGCTTTTCGCGGAAAACTCGGCGCGATTTTCACACTCGAAAAAACGGTTTTCAGGTTCTGGCAGCCGTTTTCAGAGAAAGCGTTTTTGCGGCTCTACAATGCGAAAAACGAGCTGATTTTCTCGGCTGAAATGAAGCGAAAAAACAACATTTTCGAGTACGAAAAACGCGGAAATTGCGAGGGGTTTTTGTACGATTTTTCGGTGATTGAGGACGGCTGCGAGCGCGAATTTGCGGATATCTACGCGTGCGCGGTGACGCCCGACGGGACGCGCGCAATCGTGACCGATATGCGGAAAAACGCGCCGAAAGGCTGGGAAAATGACAATTTTGTGCGCGAAATCGAGCCGGAAAAAACGGTGATTTACGAGGTTTCCGTGCGCGATTTTTCAATGGATAAGAATGCAAAATTTGCAAGTTGCGGAAAATTTCTTGCATTTCGCGAGGAGGGTGTGACAAACTCCTACGGCGAAGAAATCGGGCTGAATTATATAAAAAATCTCGGCGTAACGCATATACAGCTTATGCCGATTTTTGATTTCGACAGCGACGGAAGCTCGTATAATTGGGGCTACAATCCGAGATTTTACAACGCACCGAGCAATAATTATTCGCTTGATAATGCGGTTTTAGAGCTTAGAGAGTTAATTGCTCGCGCGCACAAAAACGGACTTGGAGTTGTCGCCGATGTGGTATATAATCACGTCTTTTCAGCAGATAAATCGAGTTTTGAAAAGCAGGTTCCGGGATATTTTTTTCGCGGTGACGGTGAGTTTTCAAACGGCTCGGGCTGTGGAAATGAATTTGCAAGTGAAAGATTGATGTCAAGAAAATTCATTTTAGACAGTTTGATTTTCCTCGCAAAAGAGTATCATTTTGACGGATTTCGGTTCGATTTAATGGGATTGTTAGACGTGCAAACTATGCGGGAAATCGAGCGAAAACTGCGCGAAATTAACCCTGCGATTTTGCTGTACGGCGAGGGCTGGACAGGAGGCGCGAGCCCGCTTCCCGAGAGGCTTCGCGCGGTTCAGAGGAACGCAAAAAAGCTGCCCGAAATAGCCTTTTTCAACGACAGTTTTCGCGACGCGGTGAAGGGAAATGTTTTCGACAAAAATGACTGTGGTTTTGTGAACGGAAAGCCGGATTTTTCGCATTTTATGCAGATTTTTGCAGCTATTTCGGGCAAATTTCCCGAAAATTTCTGGACGAAAAATTCTGCGCAAACGATAAATTACGTCGAGTGCCACGACAATTTAACGCTATTTGATAAGCTAAAAATTTCGCTTAACAATGCGGGTTCGGAGCGAATACTTGTTGCCGGAAAAATGGCTGCTGCGCTTATATTTTTATCATCGGGACCGGCATTTTTTCAAGCCGGACAGGAGTTTTTGCGCTCGAAAAATTTCTCGGAAAACAGCTATAATTTGCCTGACGAGGTGAATTCAATAAAGTGGGATTTGCTGCACGAAAATCTTGGAATTGTCGAGTACTATCGCGGATTGATTGGCTTTAGGAAGCGGTTTGGCGGTGTTTTTCGCGGCTGTTGTTTTGAGCAATTCGACGGAATTTTTTTGTTGAAAAAAGACGAATTTTTTATGATAATTAACACCGAAAACAAATTTTTTGAAGCGGATTTGTCCGGGAATTTTGAATACTATATTGATGAAAATCGCGCTTCTGATAAGCCGTTGTATACGATAAATCGGCTTTACAGCGCGGATTTCGGAGTGGTTGTGGCGAGGAGAATTGAAGATGAAAAGTGAGATTGAGCGACTGATTTTGCGAATGAAGGAGCGCGGAATTTTCGCGTGCATTGTGCCGACGGACGATTTTCACGGGTCGGAATATGTGAGCGCGCATTTCAAGCTGCGCGAGTATTTAAGCGGCTTCACGGGCTCTGCAGGCACGCTTTTGGTGACGCTTGATGGCGTTTTTTTGTGGACGGACGGGCGCTATTTTTTGCAGGCGGAGCGCGAGCTTTCCGGCTCGGGAATTGAGCTGATGAAAATGGGTGAAAAGGGCGTGCCGACGATTGAACGGTTCCTGCGCGAGAATTTGCCGCCGAAATCGCGGCTTGGATTTGACGGGAGAATTTTATCGGCGCACTTTGTGAAACGGCTTGGTGAAACGCTTCACGGGCTTGACGTTGAATTTGTGTCCGATTTTGACGCGGGTGATTTTGTCTGGGAAAACAGACCGCCGCTGCCCGAAAATCCTGTTTTTGAGCTTCGGGAAAATGTTTGTGGGAAAACGCGTGTCGATAAAATTACCGAAATTCGCGCGCGTATGACTGCCGAAAAAGCTGATTATATCGCGGTTTCTGCGCTTGATGAAATCGCTTGGACGCTGAATTTGCGCGGCGGTGACATCGACTTTTGTCCGCTTTTTCTCGTGTTTATGATTATTTCGCACAGCAAAGTTTTTTTGTTTGCGAACACGAAAATTTTCTCGTCCGAAATTGCTCATAATCTTGAAAAAGACGGCGTAGAAATTCAGCCTTATGATGAGATTTACAATGCTCTGAAACGGCTTCGCGGTGCGGTTTGGGTAGATTTGTCCGCTGTAAATCACGCATTTTATTCTGCACTTGAAAATGCGAAAAAAATCGAAAAACCAAGTCCGATTTCGCTGATGAAAGCGATGAAGAATGAAGCTGAAATCGCCGCCGAAAAACGAGCGCATTTGCTTGACGGAGTGGCTGTCGTAAGGTTCTGGAAATGGCTTTGTGAATCGGTTTCGCGGGGCGGAGTAACCGAGATTTCCGCTGCCGAAAAACTTGAAGAATTTCGCAGAATGGGAGAGGGTTATCTCGGGCAGAGTTTTGCGCCGATTATGGCTTACGGCGAGCACGCGGCTGTTGTTCATTACAGCGCCGACAAGTCCACGAACGCGCTTCTGGAGCCGCACGGGCTGCTTTTGTCGGACACGGGCGGGCACTATTTCGACGGCACGACCGACATCACGCGCACGTTTGTTCTTGGGGAGTTGTCCGACGAGGAAAAACGCGGCTTTACGCTTGCTCTTGCCGGACATCTGAACTTACTTTGCGCGGAATTTCCCGAGGGTGTTTTCGGGCACACGCTTGATTACACCGCGCGCGAGCCGCTCTGGAAGTACGGTCTTGACTTTAACCACGGCACAGGTCACGGCGTTGGATTTTTGCTCAACGTTCACGAGGGACCGCAGCGTATCAGCCGCCGCGCGCTTGACGACGAGCCGCTTCGCGAGGGAATGATAACGTCCGATGAGCCGGGGCTTTATGTTGACGGGAAATTCGGAATTCGGCACGAAAGTCTGCTGCTTTGCGTGAAGTCGCAGCACGAGGGATTTTTGCGGTTTGAGCCGCTCACTTTTGTGCCGTTTGACAGGCAGGGAATTGACAAAAAGTATCTCACAGAGCGGCAAATCGAACTGTTCAACGCGTATCAGAAAGCGGTTTTTGACAAGCTCTCACCGCTGCTTTCCGAGGACGAAAAAAAGTGGCTCGGCAAAGTCACTGAGCCGATTTAACAAAGCAAAAGGGCGGGGAAAACCCGCCCGATTTTTTATGCCTTCATACGCTTTTTGTAGTCAGCTTTAATCTGTTCGAGAGCCACAGCGTCGGTCTTGCGCTTTTCGCGAGCCTGGTCCTGAATTGCCTGAACCTCGTCGATACCGTTGACGATAGTCTGCCAGGTCTGCTGGAGCGTTTCAACCTTGATAGAAGAATTTGCCGCCATTGCCGCAACCATCTTCGACTGGTCAACGGTGTTCTGCGCGTTCTTGAGGAGCATTTCGTTGGTCTTTTCATCAAGCGCTGCCATACTTTCAGCCTGAATTCTCTGGCGCTTGAGCATAATTGCCTGCGCGAGAGCCTGCTTGAATACCGGCATTGTGATGATGAACGCGGAGTTGATTTTTCTCACGAGATTGAGGTTGGAGTACTCCATTGTTTTAAGCATAGGAACAGTCTGGAGTGCAACGTTCTCGGCAACCTTCAAGTCCATAACTCTCTGGTCGAGGATTTCGCGCATCTGCTGGAGATTGGACAAATCCATACGGATTGTGCCGTCGTCGGGGTTCTCGGCAACCTTTGCCTGATACTGCTCGATGAACGCGTCAAGCTCCTTTACGCCCTGCTCGCCTGCCATAATGTACTTTACGAGCTGCTGATAATAGCCGAGATTTGCGTCGTACATCGCGTCAAGCTTCTTGTTGTTAGCCTCGATTTCGCTCTCGTACTGCTTGAGCTGAACATAAATCTTGTCGATGTCCTTGCCCATATTAT
Source organism: Oscillospiraceae bacterium (assembly GCA_017847835.1). Taxonomy (GTDB): domain Bacteria; phylum Bacillota; class Clostridia; order Oscillospirales; family Ruminococcaceae; genus CAG-115. The sequence continues at coordinate 441,181 of JAGASH010000005.1, read as the reverse complement.
CGTACTTGTTGAGGATTTTTTCGAGCTTTTTCTTGAGGCTGCCGAAGAAGCCGGGCTTGTCGTCCTTGATTTCATCGATATCGAACTGGTCCATAATGTTAGCGAGCGCCTTCATCATATTGCCGGTATCGTTAATCTGAGCAAGGCTCATCGAGTTGAGAACCTGGTCGGAAGCCTTGGAAATCTCGTCTGCCGCTTCTGCGCCGAACTTAACGATTGTCGAGGAGTCGTTGACGTTGATTGTTGAAACAATCTTGTCGATTTCCTCGCTGGTTGCGAGCTGCTGCTTGATTTCGTCGGTCTTTACAACGATGTTGAAGTTCTTGACTTCTTCGATTTTTGCGTCAAGAGCCGTGGTATCAACAGCTGTAGTAACAACTGTTCCCGTGGTTTCAACAACCTGAGGCTGTGCCTGTGCCTGTGCAGCACCCGGAGTAAACTGTAATCCCATAGTCTTTTTCCTTTCTTAACTTCGCGCTATGCGCTTTAATGTTTCCCGAACAGCTTTCCGAAAAAACCGCCGTTCTTGTCCTCAGAGGGTATTTTGAATTTCGGAACCTCTACATTGTACAAAAATTTATTCATTATATGCTCCTCGAAAGCTTCGCTTTTGACGAAGGTTTCGAGATTTTTGTAGCCGGAAGGAGTGTAAATCAGAACGTCAAAGCCGATTAGATTGCACAAAACGATTTGTATGCACTCTTGCAGCGTGAACGTGTCTTCAACTGCGTCGATGTAGATGAGCTTCGGGATTTTCCGCGTGAAATCGAAGCGCTGGATAATCTGGAGCATTTCCTTATTGAAGCTCATTCCGTAGTGGATAACCGCGCACATCAGGTCGTCGCCCTGTAATTTCAGAAATCCCGACGAGCAAGCCTCTTGCAGCTTGAACAGCAGCATATCCTGTATTCTGTCGGGCAAAAATCCGTACTTGTTCAGCGTGGAGTTTTTCAGCTTTTCCGCGTCGATTTCACCGTTTCGATAAAACTGCCGATACGCGGATAAATCGGGAATTTGCTCGTTTCCGTTCGGCTTTTTCTCCACAAGAACGGTTTCGGGAGTGAGCTTTTTGCGAACGTCCTCCCAATATCTGTCAAGATTTCCGTCCTCGACGCCGCTGATTTTCGCGAACACATTCGGCACGGAAACAAGATTTCCCGACGTCGAAAATCCCTGTCGGAAACGCGCTTCCTCTTTCCACAAGATGTCGATTTCCTCGAAGGTTGTTTTGAGGGTAAGGCTCTGGCTGTTCGGGAACTGGAAATTGCGGTAAATTCCCGTATCTCCGCCATAAAGCGTGGTATCAAGCTCGCGCTCTGCCGAATAAGCAACCGTCGCGAACTTCATTTTCGCTGCCTGCGTGGGATAAGCTCCGCTTTCACGGCTTTGCGGGAGCTTGAAAATCTGCATTCTGCTGTCAAGATTTTTTGAAACGACAAGCTCTGCGTTGTTCAGGTTAGGGGAGATGTAAATCACGTCAAAGCCGCAGCGCGACATAAAATTGAGAAAATACACCTCGCTTTGCGAAATATCACCGTAATACAAAATCACGGGAATATCCTCGTACTGCACGGAGTATTTTCGCGCCTGAGTGCAGCGGTAGAGCCACGTTATCAGCTTGTTCGCGTAGTTCAGCACAACCGTCTGATTTCCCGTATCAAGGCTTGTGAGCACCTCTTTGAGCGCGCGCTGTGCAAGAGCCGTTCTTGTTCTGTCGCCGGGAAGATTTATCGACATCGCGAGCGCGTCAATCATAGCCGCAGTATCGGTTCTCGTGACCGCACCGAGCGCTTTCACCTCGTCCGCGTTCGGGTTCGAGAGCGTTTTTTCGATGAAGATAAGCTGTTTTTTCTGTCCCGCGAAGCTCTCCTTGAACTTCACGAGCATATTCGTGTACACAACGTCCTCGTCAAATCCGAGCAGCGCCGCGCAGTAAACGGGGATTTCGCCGTCCTCGGTGTACACGCCGCCGTCTGCGATTACGCGGGATTTTCTGCTTTTCAAAAAATCCTCGAACATACCCGCAGCCGTTGTGGAAAGCCGCTTTACAAGCCCGCTTACGCGTTCTCCCTCAGCGTGCATTTCGGCAAGTTTTGCCTCGTGCGACAGGTCAATCTTGCTGAAATCGATTTGCAGAGGTGTGGTTTCCTTGCCGCTTTTGACGGAAATTCTGTCCGAGAACGCGAGCTTGTCGAAGTCCTTGTCCAGACCGTAGCTCACCAGCGTGACTTTTACTCCGGCAGCCTGCATTATCAGCAGGAAATACAGCTCGCGTAGCGTCGGTGCGCCGATAAAAAGCAGATTTGACGGGCGCGCGCCGAGATATTTTATCAGCCAGCACAAAATCACGAAGTAAGTATTTTTCTTGTTTGCGCCGCATTCCTCGACAGCCTTTGCCATAATTTCGGCAATCGCTGCGCTGTCACACGGAATATTCGCTTTATGAAGCCACATTTCAAGCGCTTTTTTGATATCGTCCGCCTTGTCGAAGCTTGCCGCCGTATAGTCCGAAGCCGACGAAATTTCCGTCGTTGTCGCCATAGGCAGCTTCTCCTTAATGAACAGTCCGTCCTTTTGTGAAGCCACAAACTGTTGTATCAGAAATCCCCGAAAACTGTCGGCATTGTCATATCCGACATATCTCGTAAACTCCCGTAACGCCATTTTTTCTTTTCTCCCTTGAATTATTCTTCAACTTGTATGCCAAAACCGTTGCAAAGCCGTGCCATTCCGTTGAAATAACCGCTTCCGACAACCGAAAGCTTCCATTCACCTTTGTAGAGGTAAAATTCGAGCGCGACTGCCGTGGTTTCGTTTTTCAAATCGCTCATCACATAAGAAAGCCGTTCGCAGTCGGTTCTGAGCGACACGCGCGGGTTTCTCGTGAGCGAGAAATTGCTTCGCTCGCTTCCCGCGTAAACCGAGTAGACAAGCGTGATTTTTTTCACACGGTAATCGGCTTTCGCGAGGTCGATTTCAATGTGCCCGTCGCTTGTGAAAACGCGCGCTTCACCGTTCGGTGAGCTTTCGTTTCCGAAGAACACCAGACTTCGCTCGTCAAGCGCCTTATCGTTTTCACCGAGCAGGAAAACATACGGGTCGATGTCCATTCCGAACGGTTTTTCGCAGGTGAACCACACGGAAAACCGCGAACCTAAGTACCCTGAAATTGACAGCCGCTGTCCTTTTTGCAGTTCGAGAGGCGAAAGCGCGCTGTCAGCCCGATTAGTCATCGAAACAACATCGCTTTCGGCAGTCGCTGTCGGCTGAGGAACGCTCTGCGTGAAATCGCGCTCGGGCGCTGTGTAAACGCATTTGTTCACCGCTGCGGGAATGTCTGACTTCGGCTTTCCCATAATGTAAATCCGCCGGACAAACCGCGTTTTAAAGAGGATTTCCGCGTACAAAAGCGTTTTCTCGGAAATGCCGCGAACGGTTATCCTGAGCTCGTTTTTGCCTGCGTCCAGCGTTTTCGGAGAGATTTCAATCTCTCTTATATCGCAGAAAACCTCGGTTTTTTCGGGAACGTTTACCGTGAGCGAAAACGTGTTTTCCGCGTCTGCGAGAAAATCACCGAGATTTATCGTCCGCGGCACGTCGAAAAAACCGTCCTCGGAGCCGAACCCCGAAACGCTTCCCAGAACCTCGACATTTTTCACATCGGCAGGGAAGAAGGTCTTGATTGCGCAGTCGGTTTCGCTGCTTTCGGTGAGCTCCGCGCGGATATCCGAAATCGAAACTCCCGGAGCTTTTATCTCGATAACTCCTCCGGTTTTTGCCCAGATTGTCGTGTTTTTGCCGATAATTCTGAGCGGCTTTTCGATGACGACAGGTCCTTCAAACTCACCCGCCGGAAGCGTAATTTCCGCTCCGGGAAGCGCGCCGTCAATTATTTGATTGATGTTACGGTTCAAAGCGCCGCCTCCCGTTGTGGATTTTTGTGAATTAAACGTTTACGCCGTAGTTTCTGCAAAGCGCTTCAAGTCCGCCCTGATAGCCGCCTGCAACAGCGTTGAACTTCCAGTCGCCGTTGTAGCGGTAGATTTCGCAGACAACAAGCGCGGTTTCGATTGAAAACTCCTCGACCAAATCGAAGTGGATAACCTCCTCGCCGTTCCGGTCGTCGGGGCTGTCGATTTTCACAACGCGTACATAGGAGTTTGAAACCTGACCGAAATTCTGATTTTTCTGCTGAGCTTCAAAAATCGTGACAGTAACCGCGATTTTCTCGATTTCCGGAGGGATTTTCGTGAAGTCGATGATAATTGCCTCGTCGTCGCCGTCACCCTCGCCGGTACGGTTGTCGCCCGTGTGCTGAACGGCACCGTCGCGCGCGGAGAGGTTATTATAGAACACGAAATCCTCGTCACGGAGAACCTTTCCGTTTGCTCCGAGCAGGAAAACGCACGCGTCAAGGTCAAAGTCCTTTCCGCCGTCATATTTGTTGATGTCCCAGCCAAGACCTATTCTTGCCATTGTAACCGACTTGTCAAGAGATACTCTCTGTCCCTTGGAAAGATTAACTGCCATAACTTTTTTCTCCTTGATAAACGATTATTTGCTGTTTTTTGTAATAGAATTTGCGATTGCTTTTCTGATGAGGTCAATCGGGATAATCGAAATCGCCATTGCCAGAACGAGCGCCCATTCAACCAGAACAAGTCCCCAGCCGCTCAGAATTGTGCCGCCGACATAGGTCATAACAATCTGAACTGCCGTGATTATGCCGAATACTACAAGGAAGCCTCTGTTTTTGCCGAGATTGTCGAAAAGGTTGAGCTTTTCGGTTCTCGCGTTGAAGGAGTTGAACACGGCAATCAGGATAAAGAACGCAAAGTATGCCGTGTGAAGAATTGCGTGAGGTTCACCCTCGATGTTGATGTTGCGGAGCAGTCCCCACTGTTCAAGGAAGCTCACATCGCCTGCGGGATAATTGCCCAGAATAAGCATAACAGCCGACAGGATAAACGTCCAGCCTGCGCCCGTGATAATCTGGCTCATCATATATTTGCTGATAATCGGCTCGTTTCTGCGCTTGGGCTTTTCCTTCATATAACGCGCGAGAGCGGGCTCTCCGCCGAATGCAAGTGCCGCGAGCGTATCCATAACGAGGTTTACCCACAAAATCTGGATAACGGACAGCGGGTTTGCGATACCGATAAGCGGGCAGATAAACGAGATAAGAACCGCCGCAACGTTGATTGTAAGCTGGAATACGATGAATTTTCTGATTGAGTTGAAGATTGTGCGTCCGTAGAGGATTGCACGGTCGATTGAGTTGAAGTTGTCGTCGAGGATAACGATATCCGAAGCCTCTTTTGCAACCTCGGTGCCGCCGCCCATCGCAAAGCCGACGTCTGCTTTTTTGAGCGCGGGTGAGTCGTTTACACCGTCACCTGTCATACCTGCAACAAGGTCGAGTTCCTGTGCAAGACGTACAAGACGGCTCTTGTCGGAGGGAAGTGCGCGCGCGATTACGCGGATATCCTTGAGCTTCGCCTTGATTTCCTCGTCGGACATCTTCGACAGCTCATCGGACGTGAGCATAAGATTTGTCTTTTCGTCGTCGATAAGTCCCGCTTCCTTTGCGATTGCAACAGCGGTTTCTCTGCGGTCGCCGGTAATCATAACAACCTGCACTCCCGCGCCTTTGACCTCTTTGATTGCGGTGACGGACTCGGGACGAACCTCGTCGCGAATGCCAAGACAGCCCACGAGCGTCCAGTTGTTTCCGTCGGGAAGCGAGTCCTCTCCGAGAGCGTCCTCGCTTGTTGCAAGCGCAAGAACACGGATTGCACGGTTTGCAAGCTCGTCAATTTTCGCGTTGAGAGCCGCCATATCAAACGGTTGCTTGTTTCCGTCCTTGTCGTAATAGTGAGAGCAGCGCTGCAAAATCTTTTCGGGCGCGCCCTTGATAAGCGAAAGCGAATACTGTCCGTCAACCTGAGTTGCAGAATATTTGTTTGTGGAGTTGAACGGGATATTGCCGACTGCGATTACGTCCGCATTTGACGGGTTATCGACAGCATAGCCGAGAATAGCGCGCTCGGTTGCGTTTCCGCCGAGAACCTTTCTGTCCTTGCCCTCACCGCTGATGATAGACAGCGTGTTTTTGTGAATGGACAGCGCGAGCAAATCTTTGAGCTTTCCGTCAACGTCGTTCATTGTCTTGTACTCGTTTACAGCGCCGTCAAGGAAGTTGATTGCTTCGAGCTTGCCCTTGGTAATCGTGCCCGTTTTATCGGAGAACAGAATGTTCAGCGAGCCTGCGGTTTCGATACCGGCAACCTTGCGTACAAGAACGTTGTCTTTGAGCATTTTTCCCATATTCTGAGCCGAAACAATCGCAATCATAAGCGGAAGTCCCTCGGGAACTGCCATTACGATGATGATAACCGCAAGCATAATCGCCTGAATTACCGCGTTTATCAGTGCTACCCACTGAAATTCTCCGCCTGCGAACAGAACTGCTTCAACTCCGCCGGGAGCAAGGAAAAGCGTCTTAACCAGCATTGCGATTGCGATTGCAACACCGCCGATATAGCCGAATTTCGAGATACCGTTTGCGAGCTTTGTGAGCTTGACTTTGAGGGGAGTTTCGCGGTCGTCGTCGGTCTGAAGCTCGCTTGCAATCTTTCCGTAAACCGACTTGTCGCCGACAACCGTAACCTGCATAACTGCGTTGCCCGAGCAAACGACAGCGCCGCGGAAAACCTTGTGCTCGTTGTCGAAATTGATATTGTCGTCGGTGTCCGTCCAGCCGTCCGGAATGGTTGTTTTCTTTGCCTCGCGGCTTTCTCCGTTAAGAACCGACTGGTCAACCTTGATATCGCCGTCGATGATGATACCGTCAGCGGGGATTTTGTCGCCCGACTGAAGCAAAATCGCGTCGCCGACAACGATGTCGTTTATCGCAACCTCGGAGATTACGCCGTTTCTGTACACCTTGCACATAATGCGCGAGGCTTCTTCCTGCAATTTCTGGAACGCGTTTTCGTTTCTGTACTCGGAGAACGTGGAAACGAGCGTAGCAAGGCAGATTGCTATGAATATGCCCAGCGGCTCAAACCATTCGGGCGCGCCCTCCTTGATAACGCCCGTTATGCCGAGAATTGCCAGCACAACGTTTATAAGAAGCGCCACGATAAGAATTTTTATCATCGGGTCGCCGAGATTGTCTTTCAGTTTATCCCAAAAGCTCTCGGAGGCTTTTTCTGTCATTGAATTATCGCCGAATTTCTGTTTGCTTTCGGCAACTTCACTGTCTGTAAGTCCGAATTTCTTCATTGGTTGTTCCTTTCTGTAAATAAAGCGGAAAATCCGCGTTTTGGCATAATAATCAGGTTTCCGTAACCTCGCAAAGCAGCCCGTTTTCCTTGCCTGTCATTCTGAAAACGGTTCGGTCTTTCAGCTCAATTGCGCTGCCCGAAGGAACAAGTCTTCCCGACGGCGAGAGCATTCCCTCAACCGAGTTGTTGACAAGCAGCCACATTCCGTTGTAGAAAGCGGTATAAGCGCGCAGCGTCCTGTCGGCTTTTTCGTCGTTGTGGACGTTTGCGTACACCTGCCAGTCGTAGAGAGGCATTCTGTCGTACACGACAACCTGAGATTTATCGCGGAACACGCCTTTTTTGCCGCGCATTTCGCTTTTGAAATTGAGCGTGATGATTTTGCCCGAAAGCCGCGTTTTGCAGAACGGGCAGACGGGATTACTTTCATCGCGCAGAATAAACCACTTTTTCTCGCAGTTCGGGTTTGCGCACGGCACGAGCCTGTCCCAAGCGCGCAGCAGCTCGCTTTCCCATTCCATTGCCGTGGGACGTTCGGCGGGATTGTGAAGTCCGTCGACAAACGCTCTCAGAAACAGCCGTTCCAGTCCCGTTGAAAGCGATTGTATTGTTACGCTGAGGTCGGGAGGACGATTTGAGGTATCATTCGGATTTTCGATAAACGTTGCCATAGAGCCGAGCGCGAGGAAATCGTCCTCTTCGGCGCTGTTTTCGGAGTAAATCTTCGGACCGATAAGCGGGTGCCGGAAGAAAAGATACTCGTAAATCAGCACGGGAAGCGCGTGTAAATCCGTCTGAACGCAGGGAAGAGCACGGTTTGCGTCACCGCTGTCAAGGTTCATTGAGGCAAGCACCTCGGGCGCGATATAGCCGCGCGTCCCGACAACCTCGGGCGCGTATTTGTTCGGCACGACAAGGCTGTCGATGTCGATAACAACCGCTGAGCCGCTTTTCGGGTCAATCAGCACGTTGTTGCAGGACAAATCCGAGTGCGCAAGACCTGCTTGGTGCATTCTGCGGACGGAGCGGCAAAGGCTGATTGCCGTGCCGAGCATTGTCCTGAAATCACCGCGTTCTGCGGGTGCGAGATATCTGCGGTTTCTTCCCGTGAACCAGTTCGATTTTTTGTCCTTGCCGTTGAGGTTGAGGACAAGCGAAGCCGTGCTGTCGAAGAAAAAGTTCGCGGGATAGGTCGGGCAGACTATGCCGAATTCGGGCTGCTGAACAATCGCGACAGGCCAGCAAAAGCGCTGTCTGAAATACTCCGCGGTCTTTTCGGTATTGCCGAGCGCGCCGCCGTCCGCTTCGGAAAGAGTCGGATTGTATAAGCCGACAATCGTTCTTATGCGGTCTTGCAGGCGCGGGTTGAGCGAGTCTGCGGGATTATTGAAAAACTGCACTGCAAAGCGCCTGTCGGGAGTGAAAAAGGTGTGCTTCATACCGCCGCGAGGAGCGTTTGCGTCGTACACATATTCAATTGTGCTGCCGTTTTCAAGAACGGCTGTCAACACGCTGCCGCTGAGCATATTTTACCCCCAAAGCTGCTTTTAATCATCATTTTGTCTTATCACAACAAGCGTTCTGTCGTCGAAGCTGCCGCGTTCGTTGTAGTTGTCGAGCCACACGCGAAGCCGTTCTTCGGGCGTGTCGCCGATGTTCATACGAAACGCTTCGAGCGAGTGGCAGCGAAGTGCTTCGCGCTTGTCCCAGAGCGCGTCCACGGCTTCGGCTGAGTCGTCGGAGAGCAGCTGCTTCGCGTATTGCAGGGCAACGCTCTGTCTGCTCATTGAAACCGAGTGAAAACGGATTGGAGCGGGGTCCTCGCCCGCGGAAAGTTCACCCTTCATCGGGATAATTCCGTTCAGTCCGAGGTCGAGATAAAGCCGCTTCATCTTCGGCACGGCAGGGAAATAGTCGTCGGCAACACCGTCCGTCATCAGCATTATTATATCCGAAGAACCTCTGCTCACGCGGGTTTTCGCGGCAAGGGACTGTTGGTCGGTATTTTTCTCGGAGAGAAAATCGGTTTCGCCCGAGTATTTCCCGCTGTCCGCTTCGCCCATTAATTTCAGACACGAGGAAGCGTCTGCTTTGCTGTCAATCGCGCAGATACAGCCGTCGCCGATTTGCACGCAAGCCATAAAATTTCGCTTTTCCCCGTCGATTACAAGCGGCACGACAACCGCCGCGAGAAATGTCGTGGAAAGGTCTGAAATCGTAGGCTTTCTGCCGAGCGCTTTCTCGTAGTTTTCATCATCGACAATCTTTGCTAGCGCGTCCTGCTGAGCCGAAAAAGCCTCTCGCGCGGACTGCCGCACAAGCGTGGCAATTCTCCCGCAGGCAGCCATAAATTCCGTGGATTTCAAATCCGCCGAAAGCCCGTCTTTAATCGCGGGAAGCTCGTAGAAAAGCTTCTCCAGCTTATCCTTCAGGAAAGCCGCTGCCGTTTCGCACGCAGCGCGCGAACCTATCCGCGAAAGCCTTTTTGAACCGGCTCCGTCGCAGACAGCCGCAATAAAGCAGTCGTCCGTCACCGCGGTTTCAAAGAAATCGTCGCAGTTTGTGCCCTCGTGCTTGTGCTTTTTCCCGCGCACTCTTGCGCCGATTATCTCGCCGAACGGCATAACCGTGCGCTTTTGATGATACTCGGAGTGCTGCTCGGTCTTATCGTCAACAATTTCCTTATATTGCCAGATATTTGCCGTATGCTCGATAACTTCCATATCCGAAAGCCGTTTTTGCTCCTCGGAAGTATTTTCCGCGGGAACAGCGCTCTCGGTTTTTTCGTCATCAGTCGGGCAATTCTTGTTTTCGGTATCGTCAATCGTTACCGAAAGCTGCTCCTCGTTTAGCTCGGGAGCGTTTGTGATATCGGTTTTATCCATAAATTCACCCAAATCCGATTACGGAACGATAACAAATCCCTGAGGCGGCGGCGGAAGCTGAACAGCCTCGCCGGGTTTTGCGTCGATACTCTTGGAAGAAGCCTTGATTGAGCTCGAAACCCACGCGAAGAACTGTGCCATATCGCCTGCCGTGAGATTGTTCATCATAAGCACGTTGTTGGTGATTTTTTTGAGCGTGTTTGCGTTTGCGTTTGCACCCGCGCCGCAAGCGATGATATTGCCCACGGACACCTGCTTTATCGCGTCTATACCCTCGTCAAGGTTATCGGTAGGCGCGCCGTCCGTCATAAGGAATACGAGCGGCTTCCAGTCGCCTTTCTGGATTGCGGTAGACGTGCGAACCTCGGTTTTAACGCAGTCCGCGAGAATTTTGAGCGCACCGCCGAGCGCGGTTGCTCCACCTGCCGAAATCTGCGGCTCCTTGAACAGCATAAGCTCTGTGAGCGGGCTTATCTGTCTTGCGGAGCTGTCGAACGTGATAATCGACAGGAACGCGGTTTCAAGCGCCTGCGGGTCGCCTTTCAGCTCCGATACAAGCGTTTTAATTCCCTGTTTAACTGCCTCGATAGGTTCACCCGCCATAGAGCCGCTGCAATCAAGCAGCAGATACACGGGAAGCCTTCTGATGTAATCCGACATATTTTTTCCTCCGTTTCCGGTTGCCGCATAACCTTATTATAAAATAAGCGCTGAATTATATTACGCTATACAATCTTAATTATAACTCAAAAAATAATTTCTGTCAATAGTTTTGACAAAAAAAGCAGTTTTTGTATTGCAATTTTTAGTAAAGTATGCTAATATATAAGAAATACAAGAAAATTCGGAGATGATGAATTGAAAATCAAGGGAAAAGAGCTCGGGGAGATATTGAAATCGCTGAAAACGCGCGAGGGACGGCGCGAGTTTTACCGTGAGAACAGGGAGATTATTTTATATGTGATTTTCGGTGCGGGCACTACGCTTATTTCAATGCTGAGCTACGCGCTGTTCAGGATAATTTTCCCGAACGCGGAGAGCGTTCCCGCGTGGCTTGGCTGGATTTATGAGCTTACGAGGGGATTTGGTGTCGACAGCAACACGATTTTGCCGAATTTGCTGTCGTGGATTTGCGCGAACATTTTCGCGTTCCTCACCAACAGAATAATCGTTTTCCAAAGCCGCAAAAAAGGTGCTTTTGTAATTCTTGAAGCGCTGAAATTCTTCGCTTCGCGCCTGTTCACGCTGGCGGTGGATATTCTGATAATGTTCCTGCTGGTTGATTTGACGGGAATACACAATTTCTTCTACGAATTCGGCGCGAAAGTGCTCTCGACAATCGTTGTGCTGGTGCTGAATTATCTTTTGAGCAAGCTGTTTGTGTTCAGGAAGAAAAAGGAAGAAGCGGAAAATCAAGGCAAAGGCGAATAATCGAAACAGTGCTTCTTAAGTATATGGACAGCATTGAGCTTGCGATGTACAGGTGATTTTGACAGAATAACTATACCTGTTTTTGAAATTTTATTGAGGTGTCTATATGATTGCAAAAAGTATAATGAGAAATCTTTCGCTAAAGATAAATTTGGAGAAACGAAATTTTCCGGAAGATGTAAAAAAAGTAGTGGGGGATTTTTCAAAATATTTAAAAACAGAAGGCGTGTGGGCGTGTTATGGAATTCCAAAAGATATTTCTTCGGGTTGGGTGTGTTTGAATGTTGGGCAAAGTAGATATATTGGAAAAGAAATGAGAACGAATAGTGAATATTCAAAGGGGATATTCAGGAATAAAGTAGGTAGTTATAAAAATTATAATGGAGATGTAATATTTACTTTTGATAGACCAAAGAATAAGCCTGTTACAATAAGGCAAAGAGTTTGGTATGATATTGGTAAAAAATATAAGTCTTTGTTTTTTGTAATTATATCTGAATCTCAAAATAAAGAAGAACGACTTGCCATAGAGATGGAGTATGCAATAAAAAATAAGGCAATATATTGGAATAAATCACCTGAACAAAAGAAAAAGCCGGAAAAATGACTTGATTTCTATGGAAAGAAGTTGAAAACGACTCATTTCCCGCCGATAACAAAAATCCCGACAAGACGCGTTCTTCTCGGGATTTATTTTTACCCTGAATAAACCCCGCCGGCGCGTCCATAATAAAATTACCTGATTTTGTAAAGAGGTGTTAATTATGGATAATCACAACGCGCCGGCTTTTTCTGCCGAGGTCGCGGAAGCGCTGGCAAACGCGGTGACAATCGCGGGGCAGATGGGACACAAGTATATCGGAAGCGAGCATTTGCTCTGTGCGCTTGCCAAGAACACGGAAAGTACTGCGGGGGCTGCTCTTGCGCGGGAAGGCGTGTTTTTCCGCGACCTTGTGCTGCTGCTCAAGGACAGAGCGGGTGCGGGAACACCCTGCACGCTGTCCGAGAAGGATTTTTCACCGCGCCTTAAAAAGCTGATTGTAAACGCTCGCGGGATTGCCTCGGCACGCGGTGAAAACACGGTCGGCACGGAGCATATTATGATGGCTCTTCTCGCGGACAGGGCAAGCACGGCTTATTCAATGCTCCCGGCAAATTCACTTTCACGGATTTACGCGGGAATTTGCGTGAAAAAATACGAGCCTCCTCGCTTTTCCGAAGCTCCCGCAAAGCCCGATGTCAAGCCAAAGCGCGCTGTTCAGAAAAACGAGCCCGCGCAGCTTGCGAAATATGCTGTGGAGCTTACGGGGCTTGCGCGTGAGGGACGGCTGGACCCGGTAATCGGGCGGGACGCGGAAATCGAGCGAATGGTGCAAATTCTCCTGCGCCGCAGCAAAAACAACCCTTGTTTAATCGGCGACGCGGGCGTCGGAAAAACCGCGGTTGTCGAGGGTTTCGCGCAGCGCGTTGCCACGGAAAACGTACCTCCCGAGCTTTGCGGAAAGCGAGTTTATTCGGTTGATATGGCGGCAATTCTGAGCGGCGCGAAGTACCGCGGTGATTTCGAGGAGCGCCTGAAAGGCGTACTTGACGAAGCGTCCTCAAATCCCGATATTATCCTCTTTATCGATGAAATTCATATGATTGTGGGAACGGGAGCTGCTGAGGGCGCGATTGACGCGGCAAGCGTGTTGAAGCCTATGCTAGCTCGCGGGAAAATCTGCCTTATCGGCGCGACCACAACCAAGGAGTACCGTCGCTTTATCGAGAAGGACAGCGCGCTTGAACGGCGGTTTCAGCCGATAAATGTCGAGCAGCCCGACGAGGCTCGGACAATCGGCATACTGAACGGTTTAAGACCGCGATTTGAGGAGTATCACAAGGCTTTCATCACCGACAAGGCAATCCGTGCTGCGGTGACGCTCTCGGAGCGCTATATGAACGACAGACGCTTGCCCGACAAGGCGATAGATTTGCTTGACGAGGCGGCTGCGGCAGCGCGCGCAGGACGGCTCTCCGAGCGAAATGGGCTGCTCAGAACTGTCAAGGAGCGGTTTCGCGGTGACAGGGTTATTGTCGATGAGGAGGACATCGCGAAAGCAGCCGCGATGATTACGGGAATTCCCGTGCAGCGGCTCACCGAGAACGAAAGCGAGCGCTTGGAGCGGCTTGAAGACAGGCTTTGCGAGAGGGTTATCGGGCAGGAAAACGCAGTTTCGCTTGTAGCAAACGCAGTTCGTCGCGGCAGGGCGGGACTTCGCGACCCGAACCGCCCGATTGGCTCGTTTTTGTTTCTCGGGCAAACGGGCGTGGGAAAAACCGAGCTTTGCCGAGCGGCTGCCGAAGCGGTTTTCGGCGATGAAAAGCGGCTTGTTCGTTTTGATATGTCCGAGTTCACCGAGCGGCACTCCGTGTCAAAGCTAATCGGTTCGCCTCCCGGATATGTAGGCAGCGAGCAGGAGGGACGGCTTATCGCGGAGGTTCGTTCTATGCCTTATTCCGTGGTGCTTTTTGACGAGGTCGAAAAGGCTCACCCGGAGGTGCTGAACGTGCTGCTGCAAATTCTGGAGGACGGAAAGCTCACGGGTTCCGACGGCAGAACCGCAGATTTCAAAAGCACGATTATCATTATGACGGGCAACATCGGCGCGGAGGAGCTGTCGAAAAAAAGCGTCGGTTTCGGGAAGACCGCGGGCGGCTCGTCGGACGTGATGAAAGCGCTCAAAAAGACGTTTCGTCCCGAGCTGCTCAACAGAATTGACAACATCGTGGTTTTCGAGCGGCTTTCGGCTGAAAATATGGAGAGAATTTGCCGCAAAATGCTGAAAAATGTCGCCGAAAGAGCGCTTTCGCGCGGGATTGAGCTTTCGTTCGATGAAAAAGCCGTGAAAAAGCTCTGCGAAAGCGCTTTCGACGAGGAAATGGGAGCTCGTCCGCTTCGGAGGAAAATAACCTCGCAGATTGAGGATATGCTTGGCGGGAGGATAATTTCGGGCGAACTTCCCGACAACTCACGGGCTGAGGTTTACCCGACGGAAAACGGCTTCGGTGTGCGGATTTTAGCGGCAAATCACCGTTAATTCGCGGATTTTGCCTGTTCGAGCATATTTTCGGCAAAAATCGCGTAGCCTCGCGTGGGGTCGTTGACGAGAACGTGCGTGACAGCGCCCGCAAAGCGACCGTCCTGAATAATCGGAGAGCCGCTCATTCCGCGGACAATTCCTCCTGTTTCTTCGAGAAGCTCGGGGTCGGTTATCCTGATAACCATACCCTTTGAGCCGTCCAGCCCGAACAGATTTATGCGTTCGATTTCGATGTCATATTCGCGGGGTTCGCTGCCGTTAATTGTGGTGAGAACGACCGCTTTTCCCGTGTGGACTTCCTGACGGAACGAAGCCTCGTACTCCTTCCCGTCAAACGGCTCGTTAAGCGTGCCGAAAACACCCTGCGATGTGTTGAGGGAAAGCTCTCCGATTTCGCTTTCCGAGAAGATTTTCCCGCAGAGCTCTCCCGCTGTGCCTTCCTTTGCCTTTACAACGTCAAAAATCTCGGCGCGGGTGATTTCACCGCTTTTGAGGGGGATTTCACCGCCCGTTGAGGTATCGCTGACAGCGTGTCCGAGCCCGCCGAAAACTCCGCTTTCCTTGTCGTAAAAGGTGAGAGTGCCGATACCTGCGGCGCTGTCGCGGACGTACAGCCCGACTTTGAGCTTTCCGCCGTGGTTTTCGGGAGTGAGGGCAATGCTGATTTCACCACCTCCGCGTTCAAGGACAATGCTTGTCCCGTCGGAGCTCTGCTGAACGGCTTCGGCAAATTCCGCGTTTGTGCAGACGCTTTTCCCGTTCACTTCCGTTATCACATCACCTGTTTTAATTCCCGCGGCTGCTGCGGGAGAATTTTCGGCAGCCGAGATAACCATAACACCGTTTGAGCGAACTTTTATGCCAAAGGGAGTGCCGCAGAGCGTAACCTTCGGACGGTTTGCGGCAACGGCAGAAGCGGGTTTTATGGGGATATTTCCGAGATAATAGCATAGACCGCTGTCGGTTTGTCTGAGGGTTGCAATCGAGAAGCCGCCGCCCTCAAATTTTCCCGCGGGAACGCTTATATTGCACGGCAGCGCCGCGTAAAAGCAGCACAAAGCTGCCGTAAAGCAGACAGCGAGTGCCGCTGCAGCCGCCGAAAAAAGTTTTGCAAATTTCTGGTTCATAGATATGCTGTGCCTTTCTAATGCTGAAGTTTTTTTAATAACAATTCCGGAGAAACGTCCGGCTGCAAATATAATTCGCTGCAAAACCGCCGATATTAAAGGAAATAACAAGCGGATAAAACAGGTGAGCGCGGCTTTTTCCGCGAAACCGCACGCAAAAACGATTGGAAAAAAATCTCTTGACTTTTTCGGAAAAAAGTTGTATAATAATATGTATGTATTTTTTCGCTTCGGAAAATGTTGATTTGGAAAATTGAGGAATTGTCCTCTTTATATATGAATTAACCGATAAAAATATTGTGGTTAAAAAATCGCGGAAAATTAAAGTTCATTTTTACCATTTTTTCTGACTAATTTATTTTCTTCGCGGCGGTTGGTTCATCTACATATTTATTCTATGGTGAGGCGGCTTGCCGTCTTGCAGATACTCTTTTTTACGGCTTTGTAAAAGGGGATTTCTGCGCTTTTTTCAAGAAAGGAATTTTATGGGATTATTGTCAAACAAGAAGGTTTTGTCGGATAAAGAAGGCAATTCCGAAAAGCAGAATAAGCAGGAAAGACAGCGTAACACCGTGCCTGTGAAGCGACCTGTGCTCACGGACGACCGTTCGTCGGACAGAACCCGCAGAGGAGCGGCTGTTGTTCCCGCAAAGCGTCAGCTGCCCGCGAGAGAGCCTGTTCTCGGAAGAAACAGACAGACTGCTCCCGTACAGAGAAAGCCCGTGCGCTCGGCTCCCGTCAAGTTTACGGCGCTCGGCGGCTTGAACGAAATCGGCAAGAACCTGTACGTTTACGAGTGCTGCAACGATATGTTCATCGTGGACTGCGGACTTGCGTTTCCCGATGAAAATATGCTCGGCGTGGACTTGGTTGTGCCCGATTTCACATATCTCGAAAAGAACAGAGAGCGTTTTCGCGGAATTGTAATAACTCACGGTCACGAGGACCATATCGGCGCTTTGCCGTATCTGCTGAAAAAGATAAACGTGCCGATTTACGGAACGCGGCTTACTCTTGGACTTGTCGAGGGCAAGCTCAAAGAGCACGGATTGCTGTCGCAGACTTCGCTGAATGTTGTCGAGCCGCGCCATAACGTGCGAATGGGCTGTATGTCGGTTGAGTTTATCAGGGTAAACCACTCGATACCCGACTCCTGCGCACTTGCAATTCACACACCTGCGGGTGTTATCGTTCACACAGGTGACTTTAAGGTGGATTACACGCCGATTGAGGGCGGGATAATAGATTTGGCGCGCTTCGGTGAGCTGGGCAACAAGGGTGTGCTCGCGCTGATGAGCGAAAGCACGAACGTTGAGCGTCCCGGTTACACGAAAAGCGAAAAGAGCGTCGGCGAGAGCTTCCGCGGTCTGTTCAACAGAGCCGAGGGAAAACGTATCATCATCGCGACTTTTTCGAGCAATATCCACAGAATACAGCAGATTATCGATGAGGCTGTCCGCCGCGGAAGAAAAGTCGCGGTTTCGGGCAGAAGTATGACAAACGTTATCGCAAAGGCGGTTGAGCTGAACTATATCAAGGTTCCCGGAAACACGCTTATCGAGATTGACGAAATTAACCGCTTCGACCCTTCGGAGCTGGTTATCGTCACGACGGGAAGTCAGGGTGAGCCGCTTTCGGCGCTTTCGAGAATGTCGAGCGGCGACCACAAGCAGGTTTCGATTAATCCGAACGATTTCATCATTATTTCCGCAAACCCTATCCCCGGCAACGAAAAGCTCGTGACAAAGGTTGTAAACGAGCTGATGAAGCAGGGTGCCGAGGTTATTTACGAGAGTATGTACGAGGTTCACGTTTCGGGACACGCTTGTCAGGAAGAGCTGAAAATGATGATTTCGCTCACAAAGCCGAAGTTCTTCGTTCCCATTCACGGCGAGTACAAGCACCTCAAAAAGCACGCAATTCTTGCTCAGGGAATGGGCATTGCCGAGGAAAATATCTTCGTGAGCGGGCTTGGAGATGTTCTGGAAACAGACGGCGTTGATATGAAGATGACGGGCAGCGTTCCTGCGGGAATGATGCTGGTTGACGGATTTGGCGTGGGCGATGTCGGAAGCGTTGTTCTGCGTGACCGAAAGCACCTGTCCGAGGACGGAGTAATGGTTGTTGCGGCAACGATTGAGCGCGAAACGGGAAAGGTTGTTTCGGGACCGGAAATCGTGTCGCGCGGCTTTGTGTACGTCCGCGAGAGCGAGGAGCTGATTGACGGCGCGCGCGAGCTGATGAAGCAGGTTTTGGGAGACCTTGCAAACAGAAACGTCCGCGAATGGGGCAACATCAAAGCGGCAATGCGCGACGAGCTTTCCGAGTATATTTACCGTGAAACCAAGCGCAGCCCGATGATTTTGCCGATAATTATGGAACTGTAAGCCGAGTTATTTCCGATTGAAAGAGCGGTGAGAAAATGCGAAATTTCTACAAGAGCAATATTCTTCTGGGAGCGGTTTGCGCGCTGATAATACTGCTGATAACGGTTGACGTGTTCGTTTTCCGAAGCGAGCCGCTGATGTTCTGGATAACTCTGCCGATTTTGCTGGGAATTTCTGCGCTTGCTCTGGGAAAACTGCTTCAGATAAGGCAGAGCGAGTATTGGTACTTCGACCAGCTCAGCCGCGAAATCAGAGAAACAGACAGCCTTTCGCTTATCGGTTTTCCGCTTCCGATTGCGGTTGTTGACAGCGGAAGAAGCATAATCTGGAGCAACGACGGCTTCAACGAGCAGTTTTTCCTGCCCAACGAGGACCGAAGCTCAATTGACCCCGTGACCGATATGCCGCTGGAACTTTTCGGTTCGGACGGACGAGAAATCCGCTACGGGGACAGATGGTTCAGAGTGTATTCAGTGCCGCACGAGTTTGCGGTTGACGAGAAAATCAGAAAGCGGCTTATTTTCGCGAAGGACAGCGGCACCGTGGTAAAAGACACGATAACAATGCTGATTTTCCGCGAAATAACCGATTTCAAAAAACTGCTCAACGACTTTGAAAACGGCAAGCCCGTGGTTATGATAGTTATGGTTGATAACTATGAGGAGCTGCTTTCGGGCGCAAAGGAGTCCGAGCGCGCTTATGTAACTATTCAGGTTGACAGGCTGATCGAGGAGTATTTCGCCGAGAAAAAGGCGGTCTTGAAGAAAATCACGGGCGACAAATTCCTGATTGTTCTCGAAAGACGTTACCTTAACGAGATGATTGACGAGAAAATGTCGCTTATCAACAAAGCGCACGAGATTATCGTCCGCGACAGGGCTGCTGTTACGCTTTCAATCGGCGTCGGCGATACCGCGTCAACGCTTGCCGAGGGTGAACGCTTCGCTTCGGAAATGCTTGACAAGGCTCTTGAACGAGGCGGTGACCAGGCTCTCGTCAAAACATCGAACGGCTTCACGGCATTCGGTGCGATTTCACCCGGAAAAGAGAGAACGGGCAAAGTTAAAATCCGACTTGCCGCGGAGAACATCAAAAACTTAATCAGTACAGCCGATACCGTGTACATAATGGGACACGCTTTCGGCGATTTCGACAGCGTGGGCTCGGCAATCGGTCTTACCTGCGCTATCAGACGAATGGGAATTCCTGCGTACACGGTTGCGCGTTTTCACGACAGAACAAAAACAAATGCAGGACAGCTTATCGACAGGTTCTCGGAGTACGACACGCCCGTGGTTATCGAGCCGGCTGAGGCAGAGCAGTGGATTACGTCAAAATCCGTGCTGATAATCGTGGACACGCATATTCTGAAAAAGCTGGAGGACAAGGACCTCTACGAGCTTTCGCCGAAAAGCAGAGTTGTTATCATCGACCACCACAGACTGAGCGCGGGCGCGATAACGGAGGCTGCCGTGAAATGTCACGAAAGCAACGCTTCTTCATCGGCGGAGCTTGTGACGGAGCTTATCCAGTATTTCAGCAGCAACACGCTTCTCACGCCGCTTGAAGCAGAGGCTCTTCTCGCGGGAATTACTCTCGACACGAAGGACTTTGTAATGCGCTCGGGTGTTTCGACGTTTGAGGCGGCGGCTTATCTGAAGAAAATCGGCGCGGATACAATCTCGGTAAAGAAGCTGTTTGATACGTCGATTGAAAACAAGCTGAAAAAAGCTGAAATCATATCCTCGGCAAAGATTTACCGCTCACGGTGTGCAATCGCGGTTGTCGAGGACAATTATGACGGAATACGGGTGCTTTGTTCGCAGGCAGCGGACGAAATGCTGTATATCAGAAACGTTGACGCGTCGTTTACGGTTTATCCCTTAGAAAACGGCTGGAGTATCAGCGCGCGTTCGCTGGGCAAGGTCAACGTGCAGGTTATTATGGAAAGTATGGGAAATAAGGTTGACGACGGCGGCGGTCATCAGTCAATGGCAGGCGCGCAGCTCTACGATGTTTCTCTGGAGGAGGTTGTCGAAAGGCTCCACAAAGCGATTGACGAGCACCTTTCCGACAAGTAAAAGAATAAGGAGAGTTTAAAATGAAAGTAATTTTATTGCAGGACATTCAGGGCACGGGCAAAAAGGGTGAGATTAAAGAGGTAAAAGAGGGATATGGACGCAATTTCCTGATTAAGAAGGGACTTGCGCAGGAAGCAAACGCGAAAAACCTCAACCTTTTGCAGGGTCAGAAGGACAGCGCTCAGCACAAAATCGATGTCGATACCGCGAACGCAAAAGCGATTGCCGAAGCGCTCGAAGGCAAGACAATTTCGGTTAAGGCAAAGGCGGGACAGAACGGCAGACTTTTCGGCACGGTTACTTCAAAGGAAGTTTCCGCGGCAATCAAAAAGTCGCTCAACCTTGACGTTGACAAGAAAAAGATTAATATCCCGATGAAAATCGAGGGCTTCGGTACATTTTCGGCAGACGCTCGTCTTTACGCGGGTGTTACGGCTAAGTTCACGGTATCTGTTGAGGACGAGGGATAATGGCTGATTACGACCTTTCGGGGGTAAATCTCCCGTACAATCCCGACGCCGAACAGTCGGTTCTCGGGTGTGTTCTGCTTGACGGAGGAGTGCTGGGAGAAATCGTCGGCACTCTGCACCCGGAGCATTTCTACGCGCAGCTGAACCGCGACATTTTCGCTGTTATGACGCAGATGTATATGACAAGCGAGCGCATTGACGTGGTGACGGTGCTGGACGCTTGTATGCGGCAGGGTGTTTTTGAAACGGCAGACGACGCGAAAAAGTACCTCGCGACGGTTATGGAAGCGGTTCCGAGCGTTTCTTCGATTGCGAAATACGCGGGAATTGTCACCGAGAAATATCTTCTGAGAAGCCTTATCCTTGCTTCAAAGGAGATAATCGACGCGGCTTCGGCTGGCTCGGAAAACGCGAATGATATCGTGGATTACGCGGAGCAGCGCATTTACGATATTCGCGCGGGCGTTGAAAACAAGAGCCTCACTCACATCAGCGGCATAGTTTTCGACCGCGTAAAAGCATTGAACGAGCTTGTAAAGGTAACGGCGGCAAACGGCGGACAACCCGTGATGTCGGGCTTGCCGACGGGCTTTATGGAGCTTGACCGCAGGATTTTCGGACTTAACCGTTCGGACTTGCTTATACTTGCGGCTCGTCCCGGTATGGGAAAAACGTCGTTTGCGATGAACATTGCCGTGAACGTCGGCAAAAAGTATCGCGACAAGCAAATCTGCGTGTTCAGTCTGGAAATGTCGAAAGAGCAGATTGTTGCGAGAATGATAAATTCCGAGGCGCTTTTGCCGTCCGAAGCGATGAAAACGGGAAAAGTCGCGGCGGATAAATGGAAGCAGATTATGGAGAGCGCAGATATGCTCTCGCAGCTTCCGATATACATTGACGACACACCCGGCTGCAACGTTTCATCGATAAAATCGAAGCTGCGCAGAATGAAAAATCTGGGAGTTGTGGTTATTGACTACCTTCAGCTGATGACGTCCGTGAGCAATTTCCACGGAAACCGTGTTGCCGAGATTTCGGAAATCACGCGGCAATTGAAGGTGCTGGCAAAGGAACTGAACGTGCCGGTAATCGCGCTTTCGCAGCTTGCCCGCGGTCCCGAGCAGCGTCCCGACAAGCGGCCGCTTCTGTCGGATTTGAGGGACTCGGGTTCAATCGAGCAGGACGCGGATATCGTTATGTTCCTGTACAGAAACGCTTACTATGACAAAACCGACCCGAACCAGAACGTCTGCGAGTGCATTGTGGCGAAAAACCGTCACGGTGAAACAGGCACGGCATACCTCGGCTGGCAGGGTGAGTTTACACGCTTTACAAACGTTGAGGTAAAGTACGATAACAACGGAAACTGAGAAAATGAGTGAATTTATCGGGAAAGTAAGAGCGGCACTTTCGGAGCTGTCGGCGATGAAAACCGCGAAAACGGTTGTCTGCGGGCTTTCGGGCGGCGCGGACAGCACAGCTTTGCTGCTTGCGCTCTCGGAGCTTTCTGGGGAATTCGGCTTTACGACAGCCGCTTGTCACCTAAACCACGGGCTTCGCGGCGAGGACAGCGACAGCGACGAGCGCTTCTGCACGGAATTGTGCGAAAGGCTTGAAATTCCGCTCTGCAAAAAGCGCGAGAACGTCCGCGAATATTCCGAAAAGCACGAAAGCCTTGAAGAAACCGCGCGAAAGGTGCGATATGAATTTTTTGAGGAAGCGCTCGCGCATTTCGGTGAAAACGCGGTGCTTGCGACAGCGCACAACGCAAACGACAACGCGGAAACGGTGCTGCTGAATTTAATTCGCGGGACGGGGCTTCGCGGACTTTGCGGTATTCCGCGCGAAAGAGGACGGATAATCCGCCCGCTGCTTCTTATCGAGCGCCGTGAAATCGAGGAATTTCTCGCGGAAAAAAAGCAGGATTTTGTCACGGACAAGTCGAATTTTTCGGAGGATTACACGAGAAATCGGATACGCTTGAAAATTCTTCCCGAAATGGCAGAGATTAATCCGTCGATAGTGGGAACATTTTCGAGAATGACGAATAATTTGCGTGTTGACAGCGATTATCTTGAAAGAGTTTCCGAAAGGGCTTTAAAAAGCGCGGAAAGCGGAAAAGGTTATGAGGCATATGAGCTTGATAAACTCGCCGAGCCGATAAAGACGCGCGCCGTGAAGAAAATCCTCGCAAACGGCGGTGTAGAGCCGTCTGCGCTTCGGATAAAAACGGCGGTTTCGCTGCTGAAAAAGCGCTCGGCGAGGTATAATCCCTGCAAAAACCGCTTTTTCACAATACGCAAGGGAGTTTGTTTTGTGGAAGAAATTGAACAGCATTTCGGCGGTTTTAACGAGAAGAAAGGCTGATTGTTGAAAACTATTGTCACGCGATTTTGATTTTTCACTAAATATTCAGAAAATTCGTTTGCATTTTGAGAAAAAGTATGCTATAATATTTTATTGAGTAGGAGGACATCAAGATGTATGTTCCCGAGGAAATTGAAAGAATTCTCTTTACACGCGAGGAGCTTGCGGCGCGCGTGAAATCGCTCGGCGAGGAGCTTACGCGGGATTACGCGGGGAAAAATCCGCTGTTTATCTGCGTGCTGAAGGGTGCGAGTGTGTTTTTCTGCGACCTTATCAGGCAAATCGAGTGCCCGCTGGAAATCGGTTTTATACGGGTTTCAAGCTATACGGGCACGGTTTCGGGCGAAATTTCGGTTGACGAAAACGGTTTGCCCGACGTAAACGGACGGGACGTTGTGCTTGTCGAGGATATTGTCGATACCGCGAAAACGCTCAGTGCGCTGAAAAAGCTGTTCGGTGAGAGAAAACCGCGCTCGCTTAAAGTAGCTTCGCTTCTCGATAAACCGTCAAGACGCGTTGTTGAGGGCTTCAAAGCCGATTACACGGGATTTGAAATCGAGGATTTTTTCGTTATCGGCTATGGGCTTGATTTTTCTCAGAAATACAGAAATCTGCCTTATATAGGCATATACAAAACCGAATAAAGGAAAGGTGGTCTAAATGAAGAAAAACAGATTATCCGGCGTTATCATCTATTTTTTGATAATAATACTGCTTATTGTGGGAGTTGTGTCGGTGCTTAACCTTGCGGGAGGCGGCTCGCGTACCGCGACAAAGCGCTATTCAGAGGTTATCGCGGAGTTCGACAATCTGAACGTTTCCGCATATGAGCTCGACCTTGGCAGCGGCGCTCTGAAATACCAGCTCAAGAGCGAGGGCGACTCAAACAAGGTTTATTTGTACAGTGTGCCGAACGTCAACATTTTTATAAACGACATTAATTCGGGCTACACCAGCAACGGCAAAATCGCGAATTACCGTCTGCGCTATAACGAGGCAAATCCCGAAAAACCGCTTGTCGAGAACTATATCCCGATTTCCGACAACTCGTTCTGGATGAATTTGCTTCCGTACCTGTTCTTAGTACTTGTAATGGTGATTTTCACCGTTGTGATTTTCCGTCAGTCTGCCGGCGGAGGAAAGATGAACTCGTTCTCCCGTGCAAATGTTCGTCAGATGTCGGGCAAAAAGGTAACGTTTGAGGACGTTGCGGGCGCTGACGAGGAAAAGCAGGAGCTTGTCGAGATTGTCGATTACCTCAAAAACCCGAACAAATACCGCGAAATCGGCGCGAGAGTACCCAAGGGAGTTTTGCTCGAAGGCCCTCCCGGAACCGGTAAAACGCTGCTCGCAAAGGCTGTTGCGGGTGAGGCAGACGCTCCGTTCTTCTCGATTTCCGGTTCGGACTTCGTGGAAATGTATGTCGGCGTTGGTGCGTCGCGCGTCCGCGACCTGTTCGACCAGGCGAAAAAGCACACTCCGTCCATTATATTCATCGATGAAATCGACGCTGTGGGACGTCAGCGCGGCGCAGGTCTTGGCGGCGGTCACGATGAGCGTGAACAGACTCTGAACCAGCTTCTCGTCGAGATGGACGGCTTCACCGAAAATGAAAACATCATCGTTATGGCGGCAACCAACCGCCGTGATATCCTTGACCCTGCGCTTCTCCGTCCGGGACGTTTCGACAGACAGGTTGTCGTGAGCTATCCCGACATCAAGGGACGTGAGGAAATCCTCAAGGTTCACACAAGAAACAAGAATATCGGTCCCGACGTAAATCTCAAGACAATAGCGGCAACAACTGCGGGCTTTACGGGTGCGGATTTGGAAAATCTCGTCAACGAGGCGGCGCTGCTTGCTGCCCGCAAGAACAAGAAGGCAGTCACCAAGGAGGACATTGAGGAAGCGACAATCAAGGTTGTTGCGGGACCCGAGAAGAAGTCGAAGGTGGTTTCCGAGGACGAGAAGAAGCTCACGGCTTATCACGAGGCGGGACACGCGATTACAACCTATTTCTGCCCGTCGCAGGACAAGGTTCATCAGGTTTCGATTATTCCTCGCGGAATGGCGGGCGGCTTTACAATGCACCTTCCCGAAAAGGACAGAAGCTTCGTTTCCAAGACCTATATGGAGGAGGAAATTATTGTTCTGCTCGGAGGACGTGCGGCTGAAAAGCTGATACTTGACGATATCTCAACCGGCGCTTCAAACGATATCGAAAGAGCAACCGGCGTTGCGCGCGATATGGTTATGCGCTACGGTTTCTCGGAGAAGCTCGGTCCGATACTCTACGGCAGCGCAAGCCACGAGGTTTTCCTCGGCAGAGATTACTCTCAGGGCAAGAATTACTCCGAAAATGTTGCTTCCGAGATTGACGCGGAAATCCGCGAGCTTATCGAAACTGGCTACGAAAAGGCAAAGGATATCCTCACAACTCACGGCGATATGCTTGAAAAGTGCGCGCAGTATCTGATGAAGCACGAGAAAATCGACGGTCCCGATTTCTACAAGCTTATGGCGGGTGAAATCACGGTTGACGGCGATAAGGTTGAGCTTTCCGAAGAAAAGGAAACCTCTGTTGTTGACCTGAACAAGGATACCGAAGAACCTGCGGTTGATTTGAGCAAGGATACCGAGGAAAACTCCGAAAATAACGAATAACAGCAATCCGCTCCGCGATAAAAGCGGAGCGGAATTTTGCAAAAAGAGGGAATTTATGATAGAATACATAGACGAAGCACCGAGCCTTGAAGAGTACAAGGAAATGCGCAGAGCGGTGAATTTTATGGTGCTGTCGGACAGGATTGCCAGCAACGCGCTCAACAACGCATTTCACATCACCACGGTACGCGACAACGGCAGGGCAATCGGAATGATACGCGTGCTCTCTGACGGAAGCTACGCGAATTTCATCACGGACGTTATGGTTATCCCGGAGTATCAGCACCGCGGTATCGGCAAAGAAATGATGAAAAGGACGATTGATTTTATGTACAACACGCTTGAAAAGGGCGAAACAATCGTGCTTTATCTGATGTCTGCGAGCGGCAGAGAGCCGTTTTACAAACAATTCGGCTTCCGTGAACGTCCAAACGAGGTCTGGGGCGCGGGAATGAGCCAGTGGATTACAAAAAATGATTGATAAGAAAAATCGGGCGTTTTGAAAAAAACGCTTGTTTTTTTTGCGGAAATATGGTATAATAAAATGAAAAATTGTTTTATCGATAAAGGGGTGAGATTATGAGCGAGGACGGCGGTATTTGCCGAAGTAGAAATTGCATAGAATTTGCCGCGCTTGTAATCCCGGCAGGTTCTTTGCGCAAATAAACCGGCTTTTCGCATTGAGAAGCAGCAAAGGAGTGCCGAAATGGTAAAGTATTACAGAAACATTGAGGGCAGGGTTTGTGAGATAGAAAACCGCGAGGCGGGCTGTTGGATTTCGGTTATCAACCCGACCGAAACCGAAATCTCCGACCTTGAAGAGGATATGCACATCGACCGTGACTACATCAGAGCCGCGCTCGATGAGGAAGAGCCGTCGCGAATTGAAAGCGACGACGGCGTGACGCTGATTGTCGTGGACTATCCTGTCGCAGAGCAGGACAACGACCCCGACAAAACGCTGCTCTATTCCACAACGCCTATGTCGATTATCATCACTGATGAAAATGTCATAACGGTAAGCGCGAAGGAAAACGTGGTTATCGACGAGATTGCAAAGGGCGTTGTCAAGGGAATTCACACGAATTTGAGAACTCGTTTTGTTTTCACGATTTTGTGGAGAATTGCCGCGCGCTATTTGCAGTACCTCAAACAAATCGACAAAATCTCGAATTACGTCGAGGGAAAGATGTACCTCTCGATGAAAAACAAGGGTTTAATTCAGCTTCTCGGGCTGGAGAAGTCGCTGGTTTATTTCTCGACATCGCTTAAATCAAATGAGGCGGTGCTGGAAAAGCTTATGCGAGGACGTTATCTGAAGCTGTACGAGGAAGACCAGGATTTGCTCGACGACGTAATAATCGAGGTCAAGCAGGCGATTGAGATGACGGGAATTTACTCGAACATTCTGAGCGGCACAATGGATACATTCGCTTCCATTATCTCGAACAACCTCAACATCGTGATGAAGCGAATGACGACAATCACCATTATCATTGCCGTCCCGACGATTGTATTCAGCTTTTACGGAATGAACCTGCACGAAAATGCAGGCGGTCTGCCTATGGCAAACGTGTGGTTTCCGATAGCGCTGAGCGCTGTTTTATCGGTGCTTGTCGGACTGCTGATAAACTTTATCCAGAAATTCAAATAAGCGTTTCGCGGAAAGGAGTTCCCGATGAAAACGAATGAAAAGCGGTTGTTTTTCACGACAATTGTCGTCATTCTTGCGCTGCTCGCGGTATTTACCGTGTACAATTTCATTTCGTTTTACGACAACGCTGTGAGAAATATTCAGTCGGTCGGGGAAAACGCTCTCGCTTATGAAACGGAGCAGCTAAACGGATATCTTAACAAGGGAATGGACGTGCTGAAGGTGACGTCGATTTCGGTTGAGTATCTGATGAAAGAGGGCAAAACCGCGAAGGAAATCGAGGCGTTTCTTGTTGAGGAGTCGCAGCGATATATGAGCGATATCGACAAGAATTTCACGGGCATTTACGGCTGGGTTCTGGGTGAGTACATCGACGGAATAGGCTGGACTCCGCCCGCGGGCTATGTTGCAAAGGAACGCGACTGGTACGTTGCCGCTGAAAAAGCGCACGGAAACGCGGTTATTGTATCGCCTTATGTTGACGAGCAGACGCACACCGTTATGATTTCGGTAAGCCGAATGCTGTCGGACGGCGACTCGGTTCTTTCTCTTGATATTGAGCTGAACGAAATTCAGGCTCTCACAAGTCAGATGGGACTTGATAATATGGGCTACGGGTTTATTGTGGTGCGGGACGGAATGGTTGTCGCTCATCACAATATCGACGAGCTCGGAAAGAATTATTTCGAGGACAGCGAGATGGGCGGTCTGCTGAACTCAATTCCCGATGAGCGCTCGGTTTTCGATTATGTGATTAACGGGCAGCAGTGCAAGATTTTCACCAACACCGTAATGGACGATTTGCGGGTTGTTTTGGTTATCGAAAGCTCAAAGCTGTTCAGCGAAATACGCGGAATGCTTATCAGAAATATCATCGTCTGTCTGGCTGTGTTCGGAGTAATCGTGATTTTCAGCTCGTTTATGATGAAACGGCTGCGCGAAAGCTCTCAGAACGAGCAGAGAGTTCGCGAGCAGCTCAAACAGCAGAACACCGATATCATCAAAACGATTGTCCGCATAATCGACGCGATGGACAGGTACACAAACGGACATTCTCAGAGAGTTGCGAACTATTCGCGTGAAATTGCGCGCAGGCTCGGAAAATCCGAGGAAGAGCAAAAGGACGTTTATTACGCGGGACTGCTTCACGACGTGGGAAAAATCCGCGTCCCGAAAGAGGTAATAAACAAGCCCGGAAAGCTCAACGACGAGGAATTCCGTCAGATAAAAATACATACAATTACGGGTTATTATATCCTCAAAGAAATCTATAAGGAAGGCGCAATCCTCAACGCGGCAAGATTTCATCACGAGCGTTTTGACGGAAAGGGATATCCTATGGGACTTGCGGGTGAGAATATACCCGAGGTCGCGAGGATTGTCGGAGTAGCGGACGCTTATGACGCTATGGCAAGCGACAGAAGCTACCGAAAGGCGCTTCCGCAGCAAATAGTCCGTCACGAAATAGAAAGCGGAAAGGGAACGCAGTTTGACGCGCGGATTGCCGATATAATGCTCCGAATGATAGACGAGGACAAGGGCTATACAATGCGGCAGGCTGAGCTGCGAAGCAAGACTGTGCTTGTTGCCGACGAGCAGGTGTTCACAATCAGAATGATTGTTGATATGCTGAGCGAGAGCCCGGATTACAATATTGTCGGAACGCAGACCGAAGATGAACTGTTAAAGCTGCTCGGTGAAATGAACGTGGATTTGCTGGTGCTTGACGCGCAGATGTTCGATGATATCAAAGCGGCAATTTCAAAAATCAGACAAAACCACGATTTGCCGATAGTTTTGCTGATTTCGGATAAGCAAGGAGCGTCGTTGTCGGAGCTGTCGGAAATCGGTGTGACAGACTTCGTGACAAAACCGATTTCGTCCTATGTTTTTCAGGAGATTATTCACGGTATTCTGGACTGATAAAAAGAACTGCACCTTTTTCAACAGGTGCAGTTTTTTGTTATAAAAAAGAAGAAAACTCGGGTTGAAACGCACAAAAGTTGCTTGCGGGCACAAAAATTTACCCCTAGCAGAAACTAGGGGCGAAATTAGCAATATCAAATCAGGATTAACGAGCAACCCGCGGATTTTGTCGTTTTTGTGCTAGTGTGACATCGTGTCACCTGCAAAAACGACAAAAACGCAGAGGAAAAATCTTGCAAAGTAATTTTTCGGGCACAAAAATTCACCCCTAGCAGAAACTAGGGGCGAAATAGGGTCCAGCGTCACGCTGGTGGCGGAAGCGGTGGGATTCGAACCCACGGTACCGTGAGGTACAACTGATTTCGAGTCAGTCCCGTTATGACCACTTCGATACGCTTCCATATATTGCTGCAATCGCAACACTAATATTATACACGAAAACGTCGGTTTTGTCAAGGGGTTAAATTAAAAATCATTAAAAAAGTCAAAAAGATTGCGTAGGTATTGACAATAGCGGGAAAAAGAGTTATAATAAATATGTATATATCGGACAGCGGGTGCTGTTGAAAAACTTTGAAAGAAGGGCTATAAAATGGAGCTTAATAAATTGAAGGGTTTGAGAAGAAATCTGGTGCTTCTGGCGCTGGTGGAGCTTATCGGCGGACTTTTCCTTATAGTCTACAACGACAGGGGATTGGAGATTGTTCTTAGAATTATCGGAATAATCGCTGCTTCTTATGGACTTATCACGCTGATTTTGTGGCTTTTCAAGAAGGAAAAGAAAGAAAACATCACTATGCTGATAACCGCGGTTCTGGGAATTGCTGCGGGCGCTTGCTTCATTTTCCTGTGGCAGAGTATGCAGGACGTGTTCACGCTGATTGTCGGCATTTTCGCGGGCGTTTACGGTGTACTGAAGCTGCCGAATATGTTCGCTATGAAAAAGGCGGGCTTCAAGAAGTGGTTTTTGCTGCTTATTCCGATACTTTTGATTGTCGGAATTGGCATTGTAATCGGACTGAATGCTTTCAACAACGCGGTGTTCACTCCGTCTGTTTCGGCAATTCTGCTCGGAGCTGCATTTATTCTGGGCTGTGCTGCGGATATAATTGCGCTCGCGGGTGCAAGCGGAATTGAAGAAACCGTGGCAATTGCAACCGAAGTTGACGCGGAAGCTCCCGCGATTACCGAAAACAAGGAATCCTGAGCGGGGTATGCGCGAGAAGCTAAAGGTTGCCGCTTTATACACGGGCTTCTGGCTTGTATTTGCCGTGGTTTTTGCGGTGATGTTTGCAATGCTTGCGGTGTGTGTTATCGGGATACCGTTCGGGGTGATGATGGCGGTGCTCGGGGTTGCGGTTTTGATGTTCAAGGCGGATTTCGTGCTGACGCAGCTCGCTCCCGAAGTTATGCTTTTCGGCGGGCTTGCGGGCGCGTTTCTGACGGCTTTTCTCGGCGCTCTAGCTGTAAAGCTCGGGTTTATCATATCTCGTTCTTTTCTGAAAATTAAACGTCGCTGCGACGCTTTGAGGAATTGGTAATGGAAAAAATCGTGAACAGACTGCTGATTATTACGGCGGCAGCAGCGGTGATTTTCGGAGCGCTTGCTTATGTTTTCAGAAACGCGGAGCACGACAACGCGGCCGACGGTGACGAGAGCTTTTCCGTGTGCGATTATATTGAGATTAATCTGCTGAAGCTGAACGTTGAGATAATCCCGTACAGCGGTGATAAAATCCGCGTCTGCTACAAAAACAATCTTCCGCTGATAATCGAGCACGGTGACAACAGCATTTCGATTTCCGAGGACGAAAAGTTTGTGATTTCGCTGTTTCCGGGCTCGCAGAGCAAGTTCGGGCTGAGCGTTTATCTTCCCGAGAGGAGTTATCGTGAGATTTCGGTTGTCACGGGCGGGGGAGATGTAAAAATCGGTCGCGTGGACAGCAGGCTGGTGAAAGTCCTGACCGAAAGCGGAGATATTCTGTTTGAAAATGCGGTTTCGCAGTTCAGCATTTCGACGACGGAAGGGTTTGTTTCGCTTGATATCGAAGCTGCAATGAAAAACAGCTCGATTTTGTCTAGAAAAGGCGATGTGGACGTGTATGTTTCGGAAAAATCGTCGGTTGCCGTGGAGTTTGAAACTCAAACGGGCGCGTGCGTTCCCGAGATAACGGGCGGTCGTCCCTCGGGAAACGGTGTTTATGGAATTAACGGCGGCGCAAGGTCGATTTACGCGGCTGTTCAGGAAGGAATTCTTACGATAAAGAAGCGGTGAATTTCGCGGAAAGGGCAAAAAATGAAACATTTCAAGCAAATTCTCACCATAACAACAGATGATGTGGAGCAGTTTTTAAATCTGTCATATGAGGTTGAGGAATGTGTTCGCAGGAGTATGATAAAAGAGGGAATTTGCGTTGTTGCGTCGCAGCATACCACGTCTGCGGTTTTCCTCGAAAATGATAACGAGTGCCTGTATCACGACTGGAAGCTGATGCTGGACAAGATGACAGATGTTGAAACGGATTATGAGGTTGACTACATAAACCGCGGAAAACAGCACCTCAAACAGATTGCCCTCGGTTCTTCGGTGACGATACCCATTTCGGACGGAAAGCTGGATTTAGGTCCTCGTCAGTACATAATGTACGGCGATTTTGACGGAATGCGCGAAAAATATGTTATAGTAAAAATAATCGGTGAGTAAATTTATGGAAAAGACCTCTTTCGGAAAAATAGTTTTATCAAAAAAAGCCTATTGGCTCAGTTTTATAATCCCTGCCGCGATACTTTTCGCGGCTTATGCTCTTTTCGGGGTGTACCCGATTGGACAAAAATCCGTTCTTGCGCTTGACCTTAACGCGCAGTACGTTTCATATTTCGACTATATGTACGACGTTCTGGGCGGAAAAGAGAGCATTTTTTACACTTGGAGCGGAACTCTTTCCGGCGAGTTTTTCGGAACGTTTGCTTACTATCTCGCAAGCCCGTTCAACTTCATAATCTGGCTTTTCCCGCGCGAATTTATCACCGAGGGCGTTATGGTGATGCTCCTTGTGAAATCGGGAGCGGTTGGGCTTTCGGCTGCGTTTTACCTCAAAAAGCACCGCGGTTTCTCCGATTACACGACAATTCTGTTCTCGGTAATGTTCGCGCTCTGCGGATATTTTGTCGCGCACACTATAAACCCGATGTGGCTGGACGGACTTGTTGCGCTGCCGCTCGTGATAATGGGTGTTGAGCGCATTTGCCAAAAACGCGGATTTTTGCTGTACACGCTGTCGGTTTTGTACATTTTCATCGCGAACTATTACATCGGCTATATGGTGGGAATTTTCTCGGCGCTGTACGCGATTTACTATGTTTCCTCGCGAAAAATCGGCGGTGTGAAGGACTATTTCAGAGCTGTGGGAGTTTACACGGCTTCGTCTGTTTCGGCAATTCTGATGTCCTGCGCCGTGATAATCCCCGCGTTCAAGTCGCTTCAAAACGGTAAGCTCGGTCACAAACCCGACTTTTCCTTTGTCGAGAACTTCAACATCGCGGACAGCTTTATAAAGCTGTTTCCCGGCACCTACGACACCGAGCGCCCCGACGGCCTGCCGATGCTTTACTGCGGCACGCTTGCGCTGATTTTCGTGCTGATTTACTTTATGTGCAAGAAAATTCCCGCACAGCAAAAAATCGCGGGCGGCTTTTTGCTCGGTGTAATGACGCTTTGTATGTACATCAAGCCTGTCGATATGCTCTGGCACGGCGGACAAGTGCCCGTGTGGATGCCGTATCGCTACTCGTTTACCGTGATTTTCCTGTTGATAATCTTCGGCGCGGAAGCGTTTGAGAAAATCGAGAGCGTTCGTCCGAAGCAAATAGGAACAGCGTTTCTGATACTGCTCGGAGTGCTTTTGTTCAGCGATTATTACGCGGGCGGTGAGCATTTCAACACGACGCTTGTGGTTGTAGTGCCGCTGATTGTGCTTGGAATTATCGCGGCTTTTTCGGCGGGCTTCAGGAAGAACCACAGAAAGACCTCGATGAAAATTGCGCTTAGCATAGCGGTTTGCGCGGAGCTTTTGCTCAACGCGGGAATGTACGTCTACAAAATCCACGGAGATGTGTACTATTCCGACCGTGACAGCTACGCTCACGATATTCAGCAGACGAGAAGTATTGTAAACCAAGTCAGGGAGCAGGACGGCAGTTTCTACCGAATGGAAAAGACGTATCATCGCACGGTAAACGACGCGATGTCCGTCGGACTTTACGGTTTCTCGCACTCCACCAGCACCTACAACACAAAAATAATAAACCTGCTCGCGGATTTGGGCTTTGGCGCGCGCGACCACTATTCGCGCTATGACGGCGCGACCTTGCTAACCGACGACCTTTTCGGCGTGAAATACGTTATCGCAAAGGACGAGAGAACGGTTCAGTATGACGAGGAAATCACCGCGGCAAATCAGTTTGACGCGCGTGTTTACAAGAACCCTGACGCTTTGCCGATTGCATATCTTGCCGATGAAAAGGCTATCGGCAGCAGCATTTACAGCGACTCTCCGTTTATGTTCCAGCAGCGTCTTGCGTCAATTCTTGCCGGCAGGGATTTCGGTGACGATTTGGAGCTGTTTTCGCCGATAAACGACGTTGTTTTCGACAACAAGAACATCACAATCGGCTCGACCACAGACGGCTATTACACCTACAAAAAGCGTATCAGCAGCGATGAGGCATTCGTTTCGTTCAGCGTTAAAATGCAGAAATCGGGCGCTGCATACGTTTACCTTCCCACAAAATACGAGCGCGAGTGCAAGATGTTCCTCAACGGGGAAATTCTGCGGAATTATTTCAGAAATGAAAATCACTGCATAGTATATCTCGGCGATTATAAGGCGGGCGAGGAGTTCAAGATTGAGCTTCGTCCGAATGACTCGGAAATGATTTTCGGCGACGCGCAGTTTTACGTTCTTGACAGGGAAGCGCTTTCGGAGTTCACGCAGACGCTTGGCAGTCAGAACTGCGAGGTTGTCAAAACAGGTCATTCCTCGTTTGAAATCAAGGTGAACACAGAGCAAAGCCGCGCGCTTTTCACGACAATTCCCGTCGAAGAGGGCTGGAGCGCAGAGCTTGACGGACAGCCGTGCACGATTGCTTCCGCTGTAAACGACTCGCTTTTATGCCTGAATGTTCCTGCGGGCGAGCACACGATAAAGCTGACGTTCTTCCCTGCGGGAATGAAAACAGGACTGATTATGACGGCAGCGGGTGTTGGAATGCTGCTGATAATGATTGCGCTGAGCCTGATTTTGAAGCACGTCAAGCGTAAAAAAGCGCTTACGGAACAGGTTTCGGCGGAACAGGATTTTGATGAAAACGAGAGCGTTCCCGAAGAGCCCGAAACCATTCCCGAGTTTCCCGAAGTTCCCGATATTGAGGACGAGGACGACGCGTTTGGTTCAATTCCCGATGATTTTGCCGCTCCCGTGGAGAAAGCTGCCGAACACGAGGTTAAGGCAGTTGAACCCGAGCTTGAAGAAGGCTTTGTGGCAGTCAGCGACGAGGGTGAGCTTCCGGTTATTCCCGAGGACACGTTTGAGGAGGACAGCTGATGAAATTGATAATTGCGTCGGACATTCACGGCTCTGCGTATTACTGTGAGAAAATGCTCGAAGCGTTCCGCAAGGAGAACGCCGAGCGACTGCTTTTGCTGGGTGATTTGCTGTATCACGGTCCGCGAAACGACCTGCCGCGCGATTACGCACCGAAGCGTGTTATCGAGCTTCTGAACGCATACAAAAACGACATTTTATGTGTTCGCGGAAACTGCGAGGCGGAGGTTGACCAGATGGTTTTGGAGTTTCCCGTGCTCGCGGAGTACGCTTTTGTGGCGCTTGAAAAGGGTGCGATTTTTATGGCGCACGGCCACAATTTCAACGAGAGCAAGCTCCCGCCGCTTCACAAGGGTGATATTCTCCTGAACGGTCACACGCACGTTCCGAAGTGCACGGAGCACGAAAATTTCGTCTATATGAACCCAGGCTCGACGTCAATCCCGAAGGAAAACAGCCCTCACGGATATATGGTTTACGAAAACGGTTTGTTTTTGTGGAAGGATTTCTCGGGTGAAATTTACAAGGAATATCGTTATTTTTGAGAAAATTCAGCGAAACCCCTTGACAAATCGGCGCAGACGTGGTATAATATTAGGGTAAAATCGCCGGTGTGTTGGAATTGGCAGACGAGACGGACTCAAAATCCGTTGCTGGCAACAGCGTGTGGGTTCGACCCCCACCACCGGCACCAGCAGCGTGCTAGAGGACGGTTCGAAGAACCGTCCTCTTCTGCGTTTTTTATGATTTCGCAGGTGACAGAATGTCACACTAGCACGAAATCACAAAAATCCGCGGTGCGCAAATCTCGCTTTGATGTGGGCTGTTTTGCTCAGAGTATGTTCTAGGGACGATTTTTGTTCCCGAAGATGACTTTGGTACAAAATATTGCTTCGGTTTTCTATAGCAAAAAAGCTCCCAAATCGGGAGCTTTCTCAGTTTAATCAACAAACTCAACGTGGACGTTTTTGAACTCGCTTTGCGCGTCAAGCAGCGCACTCTTGAAATTCTCCGCGTAATCCTCGCCGAACTTCTCGGCAATCCCGCGCGCGTTTATTATTCGGATTTCAGCCTCGCAGCGAACCTCTCCGAGGCAGTCGAAAAGCGCGTCAAGATTTGCTCCGTAGTAGTCCGGAAAATCGAACGCAGCCGCAAATCTTTCGTGAAGCTGTTCCTTGCCAGCGATTGAGTTTCCGTCAATCAAAAGCGACTTTTTCATAAATTACTCCTCCCCGTAAAGCAGCTCAAAGCTCGCGTAATGGTCGCAAGTGTAGTAAATCAGCCCGTCGTTTGAGAACACAATCCGCTTTGCGCCGCGGCTTTTTTTGCCGAGCGTATCGATATCGCACTCCGTGTAGGTTCGCCCGCTCTTTTTCGGGAGCAAGCCCTCATAGTTCCCGAAACGGTCACCGCCGATGCATTTTCCCGGTGCATACGGCTCCAGCGAGCCTCCGCTCCAGCCGAGCTTTTCCGCGTCTTTTTTCTTGATGAAATTACTAGGCAAATGCCCGTAAACGTAAAGATAAAGCGCAACATCGTCCTTGCTTGTGAAACAGCCGTTCTCGTCGATAATCGCGCTTTCCGTTGAGCTTTCACTCGAACTCGTTGCCGATGTACTTTCGGCTGTGCTTGTCGACGAAGAACTATCGGCTGAACTTGTCGACAAAGAATTTTCAGATGAACTTGATACCGAAGAACTTGTTTCCGAAGAAAATTCGCTTGAACTCGGTGTCGGATAGCTTACGCTCTGGGTTTTCGGATTGTTTTTGCATCCGACTATGCCGAATAATAACAGCAGCGTCAGCAAAAAAGACAAAAATTTTCTCATTTTATGCACCTTTCCAAAATAAAATGTACATATATTTTAACATATTTTTCAGCTTTTGTAAAGTACCCGAGTTAAAATAAGTCTTGACAACAGCGGAAAAATGTGGTATTATTGACTTAACAAGAAAATTTCAGAAAAGAGGTAAAATATATGGAAAGAGTATGTCCTAAATGCGGTACTTTGGTTTCCGGTGACGGTTTGTTTTGTCCCGAGTGCGGAACGAAGATTGAGGGCGCGGTTGATTTGAACAAGCCGCAGTCCGAGCCGGTTCAGCCTGCTTCCGTTCCCGTTCAGCCCACTCCCACACCCATTCCGCAGACTTCTGTGCCTATGCAGAATACATATCAGCAGCCGATGTATCAGAACCCTGCTCC
Organism: Oscillospiraceae bacterium; assembly: GCA_017847835.1. Classification (GTDB taxonomy): domain Bacteria; phylum Bacillota; class Clostridia; order Oscillospirales; family Ruminococcaceae; genus CAG-115. Next base: position 404,012 of record JAGASH010000005.1, on the reverse strand, counting down.
TCAGTATCAGCAGCCCTATAATAACGCGCCTGCTCCCGAGAGATATGAGCATATGAGCGTTGGCTCCTGGGTTGGAACTGTTATTCTTACGACTTGGTTCGGTCTTATCAGCTTGATTTTGTTGTTTGTCTGGGGCTTTGGAAGCACTACACCTCAGCCGAAGAAGAATTATTGCCGTGCAATGCTTATTTTCGAGCTTATCGCGTTTATCTTGGTAATAATCGGATTTGTGGTATTTATGTGCTTCATCGGCTGGAACTTTGACAACATTGTCAGATGGGTTGAAAATCTCGGCGAGGGCTTTGAAAAAGCATTCAGAATTACAAATTACAGATGGTAACGCTTTCGGCACTTTCGGCATAAAATGCGGCAGGGTAAAAAATACAGCCGCGCCGAAGGTGGCGGGGAGCTAAGCTCTTTACCCTCAGAATAGCCGAAGGCGGCGGATTTAAGTTCGCGGCGGCTGTTTCAGATACCCAAAGCGCGGACGGCTTTTTCGGCTGTCCGCGTGCTTCTTTCATTGAATTAAAAAAGCGAGGCTGAAAACCCCGCTTTTTTGTCTTTACAGGTGAAAATTACTCGAAGGAGTCCTCTTCGTCGCGCGTGTTGAACAGCTCGACAAGCTGCTTCATTTCCTCCTCGGTAAGGGAAACACCCTTGCTCATACGGGTGTGGTCGGGGCTCCAGTCGCGGATATCAAACTTCGGCTCGCGCTCGTTCCAGCTCACCATATTCAGCTCGCGCGTCCAGCCCTTTGCTGTTTCGGAGATAACTCCGAGCGATTTTGTGATTTCAAATGTAATTTCAGCCATTTTGTTTACTACCTTTCTTGTCTGATTTTTTCTTTTTTATTTTTGTGTTATCGGCGGGAACTATCCCGTCGTAAACTGCGTGATATTTTGTCGGAATAAACTTGTTTATATGAAGCTTTCCGAAAAACCAACCCGTGAATTCGATTTTATCGAAAACCTCGCTGAGATAAGTGTTTATGCGGTTTCGCTCGGTGTTTGCCGTGAGAAACTCGCGCATTTTCGCGGGCGGCTCGTAGGTCACCACGAAATCCACCTTATTTCCTGCTTTTTCAAGATTTTCCAGACCGCTCGCGAGCTCTTCCTCGCTCGGGACTTCTCTCTGCCACCAGTTTGAGCCTTCCGTCAGCTCGTACACATCGTCCGTCTGACCGCCGCCGAACGCGAAAACCGTTTTCTCGGCAATCTCGAACACCTGTCCGCGCATAAGCTGCCGCAGTCTGCCGCTGATAAGCCGCGTTTTGCCGCCGCACCATTCCGTGATTTCATACTGTTCCAGCAAATCGTAGTTTTCGTGAGAGCCCTCGACAAACAGCACGTTATACGGGAGCTTTCCGATTTTCTTCAGGAGCTTTTTCTCTTTCGGGCTGCCGTCCCAGATAAAACCAAAATCTCCGCATATTATAAGCGCGTCGTTTTTTCTGAGTTTTCTCAGTGACGGGTTTTTAAACCGCGAGAAATCCGCGTGAGTATCGCCCGTTATGTAAATCATCTGACCACCTCGATATAATTTTTGGGAGCGGTTGTGAAAAAATATTACAAATTTCTTACAATATCAAAAAAAACTTTACAACTTCATTTAAAATATGTTATAATAGAAAAGATGAATAAATCTCCCTTATTATATTTTAACCGAAAAAAGGTGGTTTGTCTATATGAGAAAGCTAAAAAATTTCACAATTATTTTTACATTTTTACTCCAATTTTCATTACTAATTACAGGATTTACTTCTTTTGCCGCTTTTTCGCCCTCTTTTGAGCTTCACAGCGAGGGTGTTTATATGGTAAATCTTGACACGGGAATTGAAATCGTCGCGAAAAATATCGACAAAAAACTTGTTCCCGCTTCGACGGCAAAGATTATGACGGCGCTTGTTACACTTGAACGGGTGAAAAATCTTGAACAGACCGTCGAGTGCCCGTATGTCTGCTTTGACGAATTCTGGGAGGGAAACCCGAATTTATACGGCGCTTCCGAGGCTGCCATTGAGCCGCTTCAGGACAACCTCACCTATAAGGACTGCCTGTATGCGCTTATGCTGGCTTCCGCTTGCGAGGGTGCGAATATTCTCGCTTATAATGTCGGGCAGGGAAGTATCCCGAATTTCGTCACGATGATGAACCAGACCGCCGAGAAAATCGGCTGCAAGAACACGCATTTTACAAATCCCCACGGACTTTACGATGAGGAGCAGTACACCACGGCTTATGACCTGTACTTAATCACAAAGTACGCGATGGATAATTATCCCGCGTTTATGAAAATCTGCTCGACCTATGAGTACGAAATGCCCGCAAATGAAAACAATCCCGACGGTTACACAAAAACCCAGACAAACAGGCTGATGAAATCAACAGATGAATTTTATCTTGAGGGTGTAAAGGGCGTAAAGACGGGAAGTATCGACTGCTATATCCACAAGAAAAACGGCGAGTGGGACAGGGAAAATGCCGAGCCGGGCTCGCGTGCGCTTGTCACAACGGCAGAGCGCAACGGCTACAATTATATGTTAGTTACGCTCGGAGCGCCTTATTACACTCCCGAGGGCGACGACTCCGACTATAATTTCGCAGACCACTACAACCTTTACGAATGGGCTTTCAGCGAGTTTGAGTATACGCAGGTTATCGGCAAAAACGAGCAGATTATGCAAGTTGAGGTGCTGAAGGGACAGGACGCGGACTCTGTGGGCGTTGTCACAACGAAGGATTATTTCACGCTTATGCCGAAATCCCTCGACAAGTCCTCAATCCAGCTTATAAAGCCAACTCTTGAAGCTATGACCGCTCCGATTTCCAAGGGAACGGTTGTCGGAAAGCTTGAACTTCGGCTCAACGGAGAAACTCTCACGGAAATCCCGCTTGCTGTGGAAACGGACATCGAGCTTGACTTCGGCGCAGAGCTTAAAGAAAAGCTGATGAAAATCGTGACTTCACCGTGGTTTATCGCGGGAGTTTGTGCGTTTGTTGCGCTGCTTATTGCGCTGATAGTTCTGATAAACGTCGAAAAGAAAAAGAGAAAGCGTGCCCGCGAGCTTAACCGCCGCCGTAAAATTCAGATGGCACCGCGCTATAACGACAAAAACAGAAGAAAATGATGAACGTTAATTTTATCGCGTTCGGCAAGCTGAAGGAACGCTTTTTCCGCGAAGCCTGCGACGAGTATCTCAAACGCTTGTCTGCGTTCGCGAAAGTGACCGTGAAGGAGCTTGAACCTGCGTTTTTGCCGCAAAATCCCTCGAAAACGCAGATTGACGCGGCTCTTGAAACGGAAGCGAACAAGCTTCGCGGGATTTGCAAGGGCGGATATAATATCGCGCTTTGCATTGAGGGGAAGGAGCTTTCGAGCGAGGAGCTGGCAAAAAAGCTGGAAAATCTCGGCTGCGGCGGCTCGTCCACGGTGAATTTTATCGTGGGGAGTTCGTTCGGGTTGTCGGAGAGTTTCAAGCGCGAGTGTGATTTTCGGCTGTCGATGTCGCCGATGACTTTCCCGCACGAATTAGCAAGAGTTATGCTTTTCGAGCAGGTTTACCGAGCATTTTCAATCAACGCAAATTCAAAGTATCACAAGTAAAAACAAACCGCGCAGCTTTTACACTGCGCGGTATTTGTTTACTTTTCTATTGCGGGGGTCCAGTATTCTTGGTTGTATATATCCGTGAAGCAGTAGGTTATCAGCACTTTTCCGCTGCCCACGTCAACATTTGTTACTTTCATATCGTCGGTCACGGTCATTTGTTCACCGAGATAGTAGGAGTCGCGGTAAACCTTGTCGTAGCTGTAAAAATCGCAGATAAAATCAAGCTTGTCGCCGATTTGCAGCTCTGTGAGGTTTTTGGCAACCGTTTCGGTTTCGCCGTTTCTGTAATCGGTGTTCGCGCCCGCGATATAAGCATTTTTGCCCTCGAACACGAGTATCAGATTAACCCGCGTTCCGTTCAGCATCGCGGGAACATATCCCATATCGGTGTAGCTTCCGTCTGCGTTTTTGATTGTGTCGGTGTGATAATAGGCAACGGGCTGTCCGTTTATCGCAACCCAGTTACGCTCGTCGTCCGCGATAAGGTTTCCGTCGTCATCGAAGCTGAACGTGTTGTCCATTCCGAGGTCAACCCAGCCCTCGCCGTCATCGTAGAACATATTTCTGTCAAGCCCGTGAACCAGCTCCCACTGCGTTTCGGGAAGCGTCATCACATACTTTCCGTTTTTCTGCTCCCAGATAAGATTTGACGCGTCGAAATAGTTGCTCGCGAGGTACTCCGAGGCGCTGTTTTCGTCAATCGCTTCCATAAACGCGGTGTTGCTCTTGTCAAGACCGTTTATCGTTGAGCGACCTCCTAAAAATCCGCTTATCAGCTGTCCGATGATGTCGGAGCTGCCCGAGGAGTAGGAGGAGCTTCCGCCGAAAATTGAGGTTATCGGTGACGAGGAGCCGCCCGCCGCGATTTGTCCGCTGGTTTCAAGGCTTGCGAATTTGCGGATACACTCGGCGTACTCGGAGTTCATTCCGATATCAGCGTAGGTGTCGCAGGCCTTGTCAACGTAAGATGTGCGCTTGTACGGGAAATAAATCGACACACCGTAAGCGTTTGTCATATTCGACGAGGTGCGGTTGTATTTAACCGCGTTTTTGAGGGCATTGCTCAGCGATTTTCCCTCAGCGGTTTTCATATTGTCCGCGAGATTTACAAGGTCAACCTGGTCGATTTTTGAGCTTGTCGCAAATTCTCTTGTGTTATAACGTGCGTCTGAAACCGACTTGTAGTCGTTCTGATTGATTTTCGTGGTGACGGAATTTGAGAACGCTGCGAGATTTTCGGGAACGGTGTGCGAAAACTCCGCGAGGTCGATTATCGAGAGCGTGGTTTTCTGTCCCGCGCACTTTCTTGCGCACTCCGACACGAAGTCGTCGATAATATTTTTGCCGACGTCAAGAGTATTCATTGAGGTGTTTTTGGCAAATTTTGTCAGCCAATTCGTGTAATACCAGCCGATACCGGGCTCGGTTTCCTCGGACGCGATGAGATAATCCGCGTAATCATTGAGCATAAGCGCATTTTCTGCGGTTGCCATAAGGCACGCGTCAAAGCCGATGAAATCGAAGGTTGTGCCGCTGTTTTTGAGAGCCTTGTCGATACCCGCGAGCGTCATAGAGCCGCTTGACGAGAATTTTTCATCATATCCGAAGCCGCTCACGGAGCCTCCGCCGTGGTCCCACAAAATCAGCTCTTTGCGGTTTGCGGGGAAGTTTGTCGTGCAGTATTTGATAAACGAGGTGAGCGTTTCGGGCTTTATCATCGACTTTTTGCCGTCGTCCGCGACAAGAGTCTTGATTTTGCCGCCCTTAATCTGATAAATCTGATTTACCGAGGAGCTCACGCCGTTTTTCCATTTATTACAGCCGCCCGTGTAGACGATAAGGTTAAAATTATCGCCGAAGCCTGAGCTTGCCGCGCGCATTTCTTCCATATCCGCGGAAGCCATTCCGTGCTTTGACTCGAGGTCGGTTCCGCACATATAAACCATAATCGTCACGGCGTCGCTGTTTGAGCCCATAATCGCGGTTCTTTTCGCGCGAGAGCCGTCAGCAACGTTATAGTTTACGCTTCCGCCGCCGCCGACATATTCGTTCACATAGGAGTTGTTCGTGCCGGTATTGCCGCCGTATCCTCCGTTGTTACCGCCCGATAAATCAACCGAGCCGCTGCATTTTGAGAATAAGAAAATCACCAGCAAAAGGATTATCGTAAGACCGCTTCCTCCGCCGATAGCGGCACGTTTTGCCGGTGAGCCGTGAGAAGCGCCCTGCGATGAGTAGTCGTGCGAGCCTACTCTGCCTGTGCCAAGTCCCGAGCCTCTGCGATGAACGCCGTTGCTTGAACCCGAAACGTTCTTGTCACGAGAGTGAGGTCTGTTGTTTCTGTCCATATTTTACCTCCAATATTAATTTCCGCATACATTATACACTTTTTTATATAATTTGTCAAGAATTGCAATAAATAAACATTTGTGTAAATTTTACGTCATTTCTCTTGACAAGAGAAAAAAACTGTGATATATTTAAAATAGGACAAGATAATAAAGTGAAAAGGACAACAGGAAATGAACATACTTCATTTAAAATACGCGTCTGAAATCGCGAAAACAGGCTCGCTTAACAAGGCTGCGGAAAATCTCTATATGGGACAGCCTAACTTGAGCCGTGCTATAAAAGAGCTTGAAGCAAATCTCGGGATAACGATTTTCGAGCGTTCTGCAAGAGGAATGACGGTTACTCCCGAGGGTGAAAAGTTTATCGGCTATGCTAACAAGATTTTGACGCAGATTGACGAGGTTGAGGCGATTTACAAAAACGGCTCGACGGTTACGCAGAGTTTTTCGATATCCGTGCCGAGAACAAGCTATATTTCGGAAGCGTTTGTCAATTTTTCCAAGGAAATCAAGCAGGACGCGCCGTTTGACCTTGTTTACAAGGAAACAAACGCTATGCGTGCGATAAAAAATATACTTGAAGCGGACTTTAATCTCGGAATTATCCGTTATGCGGAGAATTATGACACGCATTTCAAGCAGATGCTCGCACAAAAAGGTCTTGTCGGGGAGCTTGTCGCGGAGTTTTTCTATGTGCTGATTATGAGCAGGGAACACCCGCTTGCCGCAAAAGAGGATATTCGCTTTAAAGATTTGAAAGCGTACACGGAGATTGCCCACGCTGACCCGTATGTCCCGTCGCTTCCTCTTGCAACTGTCCGCAAGGAAGAGCTGCCCGACGATATTGACAAGCGGATTTTCGTGTTCGAGAGGTGCAGTCAGTTTGAGCTGCTGAGCGAAAACACGAACACGTTTATGTGGGTTTCGTCCGCGCCGCAGAAAGTTCTCGACAGATACGGGCTTGTTCAGAAAAGCTGCCGTGACAACACTCGTCTTTACAAGGACGTACTTATTCGCCGCAAGGATTACAAGCTCACGGAACTTGATAATCAGTTCATTACCGAGCTTGCCAACTCAAAAAGACGAAATATCAAGTAAGGCTGTCGATAAACCGCCATCTGCGGCGTCACACACGCAGCGGCAGGCACAAAGCCTAGCCGTTGCGTGTGTTCCTTGCATCTGACGATTTCTCAACAGCCTTTAAATTTATTAAAAAGCGCCGCTCTTTCGGGAACGGCGCTTGTTTATTAGAAATAGCTTACTTTAATTCGCTTGCCCATTAATTTCAGACACTTTGAAAGCTCCTCGACAAGGTTCATCTTAATGTTGAAATTTATCGGCAGGTCGGGGTTCTGGTGAGCGGGATTGACGGCTCTTCCGACGTAGAAATTGATGTCGGTTGCCTCCTCGAAAAGAAGCTGGCAGATAAGCGCCGCGCCGTCTTTTTTGGTGCTCCACTTGTCGTAGAGCGAGTTGTCCGCGAGGTAATCCTTCGCGTAGGTCAGCACCTTGTTCACCGTGATTACACCCTCGGTAACCAAATCCACGCCCTCAATCTCGGCAATCGGCGGCACGTCCGAGCTCTCGAAGTTCAGACTTGCCTTAATGGGCTTGTTGAGATATTTTGAGGCAATGGTCGAGGTTGTACCGCCGCAGATGATGTGCTTGCCCTCTTTCGAGAAGAAAAGCGACATCATTCGGTCGCAGTCGTCGCGGTTTGACGGAGGACCAAAGAGAATATTCATCGGTTCACGACGGCGTATTTTCACAACACAGGCTGTCGCGTCGTCGCCGGGCTTGTTTCCGTAAAGCCGCGCGCACTCGTCCACGAGAATTGTGGAGATTGTTTTCGCGGTGTACCCGGCAAGCGAAATCGGCTCCATAAAGGCGGTTATGTCCTTCATCTCCCAGCCGAAGTTGTAGCCCGTGCCTATTCCCGCGTGAGGGCAGCCGTCGCTTACCGCGATAAAATGGTCGTTTTCGCGCAGTTTAATCGAAGAACGGAAAATCTTTTTTCCGCCGATGTGCATTTCGGTTCTCGGGTAATCGTAGTTTTCACCGTCGCGTATAAGAATAACCTTCGGGTTGTCGTATTGAATAAGCTCCGCGGTTTCGTTTCCGATAAGGTGAATTATGGTGAACGTGGAATATGCAACGCCGCGCTGGCTGTCGATAGGCAGAGTAGCCGCGATTGTTTCAACGCAGTCTTCAAGCGAAAGCCCCTCAGCCATCATTGTCGAAATGATTTTCGAGGTGAGCGTTGACAGGATACTCGCCTTAACACCGCTTCCAAGACCGTCTGCAAGCACGATTACCGAAGAGTCCTCGCCCTGCTCGACAACGTCAACGTGGTCGCCGCAGAGCTGCTCTCCGTAATGATTTATGCTCTTGTAGCCAATGTCCACGCAAAGATTATTCATCGGAAATACTCTCCTTCAGCTTTGCAAGTGCGATTTTGGTTTCAGCAGCGGTTTCTCCGAGCAGCGACGCGATTTCCTGAACAATTCTCATCTGCTTTTCAACAACCTTGTCCGCAATTTCCACGGTCTGGCGGCTGAAATCGTCCTTCTGACGGCGAGCGGTCTGCTCCTCGGTTTCATCACGCATAATGCAGATAAGCAGGTGATAATCCCTGTCGTGAATTATTGTATATTTGACATACTTGTTATATTCGGCAAGATATGTTCTGAAGTCGCGCAAATCCTTGCCCGTCTGAAGCACGTCCATAAACGGCTTCGGGTCCATAATTCTGATGACCTGTTCGCCGAGAACGTCGCTTTCTGCACGGATATTCATAATCTTTCTCGCGGACGCGTTTATCTGCTGAACTTCGAGATTTTCGTTCAGTACAATAAGTCCGTTCGGGGTATTGTTTACGATATTGTCCGAGAAGCTCTCCGCCTTGTCTTTGAGGAACGGCAGGCACATCGAAATCTCGGCTTTTCCCTGATAAATCGCGATTGCCTTCTCGCGGCAGGTGTCATAGCCGCAAGAGCCGCAGTTCAGCTCGTCCGCTTCCTTGAATTTGCCCATCTGACGCAAAATCGAGTTGATTTCGGTTTCGGTGGGAGTGGGAAGCTTCTTTTCGATAATGCCGAACGATTTTCTTATCTCAACCGAGTCGGGCATATCAACGTCAAAGTCCTTTTTGCCCGCATAACTTGCGATTGCCGCGTAGTCCTTGACAGGAGAGCGGTGATTTTTCTCCATAACAGGGCCTCCGACGCAGCTTCCGATACAAGCGGACATCTCGATAAACGCGTTCTTTATGCCGCCGTTTTCGATTTCACGAAGCGCTGCTATACAGTTTTCCACGCCGTCGATTGCAAGATAGGTATAATCCGCAGCGTCGCAGTCCATTGTTTTCAGAATACCGCCGGTTGTCGGGAAAAAGCGCGCACGGCTCTTTTCCTCGGTATCACGCTCGGCTCTGAGCTCGATATTTTCTGCTTTGAGCCAGCTTGTGAGCTCCTCAAAAGTGAGCACAGCGTCGGTAATTCCCGCGTAATAATCCGCCTCGTCCTTTTTGGAAACGCAAGGCCCGATGAAAACGGTTTTCGCCTGAGGATTGCGCTTTTTGATATCCTTGCAGTGCGCCTGCATAGGTGAAAGCACGTCCGCAAGATAGGGGAGAACCGTCGGGAAATATTTCTGTATAAGCAGGTTTATCGAGTGACAGCAGGACGAAATCACGATATCGCGCTTTTCGTCTTTCAGCATCTTTTCGTATTCCTTTTTAACGATAGTCGCGCCGATTGCCGTTTCCTCAACGTCGAAAAATCCGAGCTTTTTGAGGGCTTCGCGCATTGCTTCAATGCCGACTCCCTTATAATTCGCGGCAAAGGACGGCGCAAGGCTTACATAAACGGGCGCACCGCTTTGCAGAAGAACCTTTACCTTTTCGGTATCGTCCTTAATCTGTTTTGCGTTTTGCGGGCAGACAACAAAGCATTGTCCGCAGAGAATACACTCGTTTCCGATAATATGCGCCTGATTGCCCGAAAAACGAATTGATTTCACGGGGCAGTGACGAATACATTTATAGCAGTTTTTGCAGTTGGATTTTCTCAGAGTAAGATAATCCGCCATAAATCAGTTTCCTCCCTTGATAAATGCGGTTACTTGCCGAGCTTCGCGAGAATATTCTCCTTGAAGAACGCGTCAACGGTTTCGGGAGAAACGGAATAAAACTCGTCGTCAACGGTAACACAGACGCCCTGCTGGCACTTGCCCATACAGAAAGTACCGCCGAGCTCAACTGTATCGGTGAGACCGTTTTCGTTTACGAGCGACTGAAGTCTTTCAACAACCTGTCTTGAACCTTTTAAGTGGCAGGAACTGCCGATGCAGATAGTAACTTTCATTATCATAATCTCCTTATAAAAAGTGTCAAAATAGAATAAATCCGCCGCGCCGCCTTTTTCAAACGGCGCGGGGAAAAGAATTACTCGTAATCTACTACGTCAACCCAAGAGAGCAGGAACTCGCGTTCTTTTGCGTTGCCCTTGACGGACTGCGAAGCAGCTACGATAGGCATCCATTTCTGAACGTACTGTCTTGCGGTATCGCTCTTCTTGCAGAACAAGTCGAGGTACTTCTTTGCGCCGTCGATATCGCCGTTGAGCCAGAACAAAAGGTAAGTTCTCGCAGCGTCAGCGGAAGCGTTGCCCTGAGTTGCGTGTGCCCAGTCGAGAATGTAAGGAGTGTTGTCCTCAGCGATGATGATGTTCGACATCCAGAAGTCGCCGTGGCAGAGCTTGTTGTGCTTGGGCATACCTTCAAGGCGGGTGTGGAGGTCATAGCGTGTTGTCGCGTCGATTTCAGCCTCGGCGATTTTGCGGTTCATCTTGTCTTTGAGCTTGTTGAGCATAGGGCAGGTCTTGGACTGAACCATAAGCTGCAAATCAACGAATTCTTCGAGATATCTCTCTTTCTCAGCGGGGTTTTCCTTGATAAGCTGAGAAAGCGTCTTGCCCTTGATGAACTCGGAAACGATAGCCCACTTTCCGTCAACCGTGGTAACCTCGATGATTTTCGGGATATTGAGCCCTGTTTCCTCAACTCTTGCCTGATTGAGAGCCTCGTTGAGAACGTCAGCCTTTGAGAAATCCTCGTTGAACAGCTTTATGCACTTGTCGCCGTCGCGATAAATTGTCTTTGTGTTGCGAACCGCAATTACTTTATCAAGATTCATATAACTTCCTCCTTACTTGCTCTTCTTGCCGCGAGATTTTGCAGTTGTCGCGGGAGTTTCGATTTCGGTGAAATGCTTGTCGCCGTAGTAAGCGTTGAGATACATCTGCTTGATTTCGCTCATCAGCGGATAGCGCGGGTTAGCGCCGGTGCACTGGTCATCGAATGCCTGTTCGGTCATATCGTCGAGTCTGTCGAGGAAGTCCTTCTCGTCGATACCGTATTCCTTGATAGAATTCTTTATGCCAATCTTAGCCTTGAGGTCGTTGATAGCCTTGATAAGACCTTCGAGCTTTTCTTCGTCGTTCTTGCCTTCAATTCCGAGATACTCGGCAACCTCAGCGTAACGAGCGAGAGTGTGCGGGTGGTCGTACTGCGAGAAAGAGCCCATCTTTGTGGGAACTTCGCAAGCGTTGAAGCGAAGAACCTCTTCAATCATAAGAGCGTTTGCAACACCGTGAGGCAGGTGGTGGAATGCGCCGAGCTTGTGAGCCATCGAGTGGCATACGCCGAGGAATGCGTTTGCGAACGCCATACCTGCCATTGTTGCTGCGTTTGCCATCTTCTCGCGTGCTTCAACATCGGTTTGACCGTTTTCATAAGCGCGGGGCAGATACTTGAAGATAACTTTCAGCGCTCTGAGAGCAAGACCGTCGGTGTAATCGGTAGCCATAATGGAAGCGTATGCTTCGAGAGCGTGAGTAACAGCGTCGATACCGGAAGCTGCGGTAAGTCCCTTGGGAGCGCTCATATGGAAATCGGTGTCGATGATTGCCATATTCGGGAGCAGCTCGTAGTCTGCGAGAGGATACTTGATACCGCTCTTTTCATCGGTGATAACGGCAAACGGAGTAACCTCGGAGCCTGTACCCGCAGAGGTGGGAACTGCGATGAAGTATGCCTTTTCACCCATCTTCGGGAAGGTGTAGATACGCTTTCTGATATCCATAAAGCGCATTGCCATATCCATAAAGTCAGCCTCGGGGTGCTCGTAAAGAACCCACATAATCTTTGCTGCGTCCATTGCGGAGCCGCCGCCGAGCGCGATAATGCAGTCGGGAGCAAAAGCGGTCATCTGCTCAGCACCCTTGATTGCGCAAGCGAGAGTGGGGTCGGGCTCAACGTCGAAGAACGCTGCGTGCTCAATTCCGAGCTCGTTCAATTTATCGATAATCGGCTGTGCATAGCCGTTTTTGTACAGGAAGCTGTCGGTAACGATGAATGCCTTTTTCTTGCCCATAACATTCTTCAGTTCTTCAAGGGCAACGGGCAGGCAGCCTTTCTTTATGTAAACCTTCTGAGGCGCTCTGAACCACAACATATTCTCTCTCCTTTCGGCAACCGTTTTGATGTTCAGCAGGTGCTTTACTCCGACGTTTTCCGAAACGGAGTTTCCGCCCCAGGAGCCGCAGCCCAGAGTGAGCGAGGGCTTCAGCTTGAAGTTGTACAGGTCACCGATACCGCCGTGAGAAGAAGGAGTATTTACGAGAATACGGCAGGTCTTCATTCTTTCAGCAAATTCGTGGATTTTTTCTTCGCCGGTTGCCACATCGAGATAAATGGAAGAGGTGTGACCGTAGCCGCCGTCTGCGATAAGCTGTTCAGCCTTTGCGAAAGCGTCCTGCAAATCCTTTGCCTTATACATTGCGAGAACGGGGGAGAGCTTTTCGTGAGCGAATTCCTCGGAAAGTTCAACGCTCTCAACCTCGCCGATGATGATTTTTGTTCCCTCGGGAACGTCAACGCCTGCGAGCTTTGCGATTGTGTGAGCCTTCTGACCTACGATTTTCGCGTTCAGCGCGCCGTTGATGATAATAGTCTTGCGAACCTTTTCGGTTTCCTCGGGATTGAGGAAGTAGCAGCCGCGAGCGATAAACTCTTTCTTTACCTTGTCGTAGATGTTCTTGTGAACGATAACCGACTGCTCGGAAGCGCAAATCATACCATTATCGAAGGTCTTGGAGTGAATAATCGAGCTTACCGCGAGGAGAATATCAGCGGTATCGTCGATGATAGCGGGGGTATTGCCGGCACCTACACCGAGAGCGGGCTTGCCGCTGGAGTAAGCTGCCTTAACCATTCCGGGGCCGCCTGTTGCGAGGATAATGTCAGCCTCTTTCATAACGAGGTTTGTCATTTCGAGCGAGGGCACGTCAATCCAAGCGATAATTCCCTCGGGAGCGCCTGCCTCAACAGCAGCTTCAAGAACAACCTTTGCCGCTTCAATCGTGCACTTCTTTGCACGGGGGTGAGGGCTGATGATGATACCGTTGCGGGTTTTCAGAGAGATAAGAGTTTTGAAGATTGCGGTTGAAGTGGGGTTTGTGGTCGGGATAACCGCCGCAACAACGCCGATTGACTCTGCAACCTTCTTGATACCGTAAGCCTTGTCCTCTTCGATAACGCCGCAGGTCTTTGTATCCTTGTAAGCGTTGTAGATGTACTCGGAAGCGTAGTGGTTTTTGATAACCTTATCCTCAACCACACCCATTCCTGTTTCTTCAACAGCCATTTTTGCGAGCGGAATTCTCATTTTATCCGCAGCAACAGCTGCCGCCAGAAAGATTTTGTCAACCTGCTCCTGTGTGTACTCCGCATACTTCTTCTGCGCTTCTCTTACGCGCGCGAATGCTTGCTCGAGCTTTTCCACACCGTCAACGATGTCATAAGTTTTGTTCTTCACGTTACTTTACCTCCGTTTTATAATTATATTTGTTGATTTAGATGAGCCAGTGATAATGCCAGATTTTCCTGCCTTAATGCCACACCCTTCGGCACTTTGAGATTAATCGGCGCGAAGCTCCAGATTGCGGTGATACCGTTTTCGGTCATCAAATCGCAAACCTCCTGCGCCGCCTCTTTCGGAACGGTGATTATACCGATTTTTATACCGTTTTCGCGGCAGAAGTCCCGCATTTTTTCCAGCGGATAAATCGGTTTTCCCGCCTCAGAGGTTCCCACAGCGTCGTCGCAGTCGAAAGCGGCGGCGATTTCCAGACCGTAGTCCGAGAAGCCCTCGTAGTCGAGAAGAGCTCGTCCGAGCTTTCCTGCGCCGGCGAGAATTGCCCGACAGTGGTTTTTCTGTCCCAGACAAACCTCAAGCCGTTCGATGAGCGCTTTGGTTTCATAGCCGATTTTAGGGCGCCCTTTTCCGCTTGCGGCAGCCAGGTCCTTGCGCACCTGAACCTCGCCCAAACCAAGTTCTTCTGCGATTTTTGTCGCGGAAATGTTTTCGGTTTGAACGTCTTTCAGATATCTCAGATACATCGGCAGTCTGCCGAGAGCAGCTCTTGATACCTCGTTCATTTCGCCTCCTCCTTTCTTAATTCGATTATAACACAACTTTAAAAATAATGCAATTGCTTTTTTGATATATCGGTATTATTTGTATCGATATACCTCATATTTATCTGTAAAGATGAACATTTGGATAATCAGGTTCAGAATTATGACAAATAAGAACAAAATGTTCATAAAATTTTCGTTTAAATTGCCCAGTGATTTTTTCGGGGAAATGGGTTATAATATATTCACAAGAAATAGTTGCGTGAACAAAGCGGGGGAAAAATATGAGCGTGTACATTTGCATAGATTTGAAGTCGTTTTATGCGTCGGTTGAGTGCGTTGAGCGCGGACTTGACCCGCTGAAAACAAACCTTGTTGTCGCGGATAAAAGCCGCACGGAAAAGACGATTTGCCTTGCGGTATCTCCGTCGCTGAAAGCGTATGGGATTGCGGGAAGAGCGCGGCTTTTCGAGGTTGTGCAGAAGGTTCGCGAGGTGAACCAAGCCCGCAGAAGACTTACACCGGGGAAGATGTTTTCGGGGAAATCGGTCTTTGACGAGGAGCTGAAGCAAAACAGAAATCTCGCAGTTGATTATGTCGTAGCACCGCCGCGAATGGCTTATTATATAGAGTACAGCGCGAGAATTTACGAGATTTATCTGAAATATATCTCGGCTGAGGATATCCACGTTTATTCTATTGACGAGGTGTTCATAGACGCGACAAATTACCTCAAAACTTACAATAAATCCGCACGGGAACTCGCTTTGATGATAATCCGCGACGTGCTCAAATCAACGGGAATTACGGCGACTGCGGGCGTGGGCACGAATATGTTTCTGGCAAAGGTCGCGATGGATATTGTCGCGAAGAAAATGCCCGCGGACAAGGACGGAGCGCGGATTGCCGTGCTTGACGAAACGAGCTACCGAAAGCTGCTGTGGGAGCACGAGCCGATTACGGATTTCTGGAGAATAGGCGGCGGTATCTCAAAAAGGCTCGCTGCAAACGGAATGTTCACAATGGGAGATGTTGCGCGGTGTTCGCTGAACAATCAAGCGCTGCTGTACAGGCTTTTCGGGGTGAACGCAGAGCTGCTGATTGACCACGCGTGGGGGTATGAGCCGTGCAAAATCGAGGACATCAAGCGTTATCGTCCGAGCGCAAACAGCATAAGCAGCGGGCAGGTGCTCACCGAGCCGTATCCTTACGAAAAAGCGCGGCTGATTGTCAAGGAGATGTCGGACGCGCTCGCGCTGGATTTGACGAGAAAAGGTCTTGTGACGCGGCAGTTCACGCTTACTGTCGGATACGATAAGGAAAACTGCGGCGGGGATTATTCGGGGGAATTTTCGGTTGACCGCTACGGGAGAGCCGTTCCCGTACACTCTCACGGCACGGTGAACCTCGACCGCGAAACCGCTTCGTCACGCTTGATAAGCAGCGCGGTTGTGGGACTTTTCGAGCGGATTTGCGACAGGAAAATGACGGTTCGCAGGATAACGATTTGCGCGTGCGGGGTTGTTCCCGAGAAGCAAAAACGCGAGGATTTCGAGCAGCTCAGCCTGTTCACCGACTATGAAAAAACCGAGCGCGAAAACGAGTTTCTCGAACGGGAGAAAAGCGTGCAGAAGGCGGTGCTTCGGGTTAAGGAAAAGTACGGGAAAAACGCGGTATTTCGCGGAATGAGCTTGGAGGAGGGCGCGACCGCGCGAAGCAGAAATTCGCAGATAGGCGGTCACAGAGCGTGAAATGGGAAAGTACGACGATATGATAAACCTGCCGCGTCCCGAGCCTGTCCGAGCGCGAATGAGCGGGCTTGAACGGGCGGCACAGTTTGCTCCGTTTGCGGCGCTCACGGGTTACGACGAGGCTGTGGGCGAAACAGCGCGGCTTGTTGATGAAAAAATCGAGCTGTCCGAGGACGAGCGCGATTATCTTGACCGACAGACGAAAAAAATCCGCGAAATCCCCGAGCGGGAAATCGCGGTGACATATTTTATTGCAGACAAGCGAAAAATCGGCGGCGCGTATCTGACAGTGCGCGGTTTTGTGAAGAAAATCGATGAAACCGCGCGGCTGCTTGTTTTGATGAGCGGCGAGGAAATCCCGCTTGACGATGTTTTCGCTATTGATTTTTCAGACGAACAGCAGGCAGATACTTCTGACGATTAGCGCGGCAAGCCACGCAATCAGGCATTGCTCGACGACAATTCCGACCGCCCATTTACCGCCGAGTTCGCGTTTAACCGAGGAAATAGCCGCAATGCACGGTGTGTACAGCAGGCAGAATGTGAGCAGGGCAGCAGCGTCGGGAACGGTGAGCAGCGCTTGTAATTCCGCTGTGCTTCCGAACAGCACGGAAAGTGATGAAACCACGCTTTCCTTTGCCATAAATCCCGAAATAAGCGAGGTACAAATTCTCCAGTCAGCGAAACCGAGCGGAATGAAAATCGGCGCGATAAAGCCCGCGATTGCCGCAAGAATACTGTCGTGAGAGTTGTCGGTGAGCTGGAAGCTGAAGTTGAAATTCTGGAAAAACCATATCACAATCGACGCGATGAAAATTACCGTGAACGCTCTTTGCAAAAAGTCCTTTGCCTTGTCCCAGAGCAGCATTGCGACGTTTTTCGCGCCGGGCAGACGGTAATTCGGAAGCTCCATTACAAACGGCACGGCTTCTCCCTTAAACAGCACTCCGCGCGAGAACAGCGCGACGATAATTCCCGTCAGAATACCTCCGAAATACAGCCCGACCATAATAATTCCCGCGAAATCGGGGAAGAAAACCGACGTGAAAAAGCCGTAAATCGGGAGCTTTGCCGAGCAGCTCATAAACGGTGTGAGCAGGATTGTAAGCTTTCTGTCGCGTTCGGACGGGAGCGTGCGCGAAGCCATAATTCCCGGCACCGTGCAGCCGAAGCCGATAAGCATCGGCACAATGCTCCGTCCCGAAAGACCGATTTTTCGGAGCAGTTTGTCCATAACAAAAGCGACGCGCGCCATATACCCGCTGTCTTCGAGCAGCGACAGGAAAAAGAACAGCGTGACGATTACGGGCAAAAAGCTCAGCACGCTTCCGATACCCGCGAGAACACCGTCAATCAGCAGCGAGTGAAGCACCTCGTTTGCATTTATCGCGGAAAGCCCTTTGTCGGCAGCTTCGATAAGCAGGTCTATACCGCTTTCGAGCAGGTCTTGGAAGAACTTTCCGATAACGTTGAACGTGAGGAAAAACACCGCCGCCATAATCAGCACGAACATCGGAATTGCCGTGAATTTACCCGTGAGCAGCCTGTCGATTTTCTTGCTGCGCTCGTGTTCACGACTTTCGCGAGGCTTGACAACGGTTTCGCGGACGAGCTTGCTGATAAACCTAAACCGCATATCTGCGATTGCCGCGCTTCGGTCAAGACCGCGTTCTTCTTCCATTTGACAGATGATGTGTTCGAGCATTTCTTTCTCGTTCTGAGAAAGTTTAAGCGCTTCTTCAATCAGCGCGTCACCCTCGACCAGCTTGCTTGCGGCAAAACGAAGCGGGATATCGGCGGCTCTTGCGTGGTCCTCGATAAGCTCCATAATGCCGTGAAGCGCACGGTGAACAGCGCCGCCGCAGTCGCTTTTGTCGCAGAAATCAATTCTTCCGGGACGCTCCTGATAATAAGCGACGTGAATTGCGTGGTCAACAAGCTCATCTATACCCTCGTTTTTTGCCGCGGAAATGGGAACGACGGGTATTCCTAGCATATCTTCAAGCTCGTTTATATGTACCGAGCCGCCGTTGTCGCGCATTTCGTCCATCATATTCAGCGCAAGCACAATAGGCACGTCAAGCTCCATAAGCTGCATTGTGAGGTAGAGGTTTCGCTCGATATTTGTCGCGTCAACGATATTGATGATACCCTTGGGTTTTTGGTTGATGATGAACTCGCGCGTGACGATTTCCTCGCTTGTATAGGGCGACATCGAGTAAATTCCGGGCAAATCCGTGACGAGGGTTTCGGGGTGATTTTTAATCGAGCCGTCCTTTCGGTCAACGGTGACGCCGGGGAAATTTCCGACGTGCTGATTTGAGCCTGTGAGCTGGTTGAACAGCGTGGTTTTGCCGCAGTTCTGGTTTCCCGCAAGCGCGAAGGTGAGCTGAGTGCCCTTGGGGAGCGGGTTTTCATCGGCTTTGACGTGGTATTTTCCGCCCTCGCCAAGACCGGGGTGAGCTTTTTTGCGCTTGGCTTCCTTTGCGGGAATGGGTGATTTTTCCTTTTTTTCAATCGGCTCGACGAGGATTTTTTCCGCGTCTGCAAGCCGCAGCGTAAGCTCGTATCCCTGAATACAAAGCTCCATCGGGTCGCCCATCGGCGCGTATTTCACAACGGTGATTTCAGCGCCGGGAATAACTCCCATATCAAGGAAATGCTGCCGCAAAGAGCCTTCTCCGCCCGTTTCTTTAATTACGGCGGTTTTGCCGATTTCAAGCTCTCTAAGTGTCATATATACATCTCCAAAATTCTACACAATTAAGTTTGCTTTGACTAACTAAATTATACATCATTCAAAATGATTTGTCAAGACTAACCGGAAAATTTTTTACAAAATCTGCTGAAATTTAGTGAAATGACAGCTCGCAATTTATGCAGTTACAAGCATTTTTGAGCTTTTCATAAGCCAGACCGTGCTCGTTTTCGCGCTTGACGTAAGCCATAATTGTAAATCCACTGTTCCAGCAAAGCACAACGCAAAAGTCCTCGTTTGAGATTTCGTATTCAAAAAAATCGTCGACAATTCTCACTTTTGCGTCCGAAAGCTCAGCGGCAGTCTTTGCAAAAGGGAAAACAGGGTCAAAGCTGTCGTGTGGGCAAACCCACTTTTCAAAAGTTACTTCAAAAACTCCCGAATTATTCCTGCCGATATTATACAAATTGTTCACCTCGGATTATTGAATGATAAAAACGCATAACCGTTATATATTAATTGTATAACTATTGTCGGATTTTGTCAAGCGATTTTTCCGCATAAAACCGCGCTGTATTGACATTATTTGATTTTTTTGTCAATTTCCCGAAATTCACTTGACATTGACGACAAAAAATTATATAATATAAGAGATTGAGATGATGCGGGAAAACCGCTGTAAATAAATGTAAAGGAAAGGATTGCTATGAGAAAATTTGATACCAAAATTCAATATCTGAAATATAAGGTGCTTCGCGAGGTTGCGCGTCAGGCTTGGGCTGATACGCTTTTCAACAATCTGTTGAATATCCCGTCAATCATCGTTCCCGGAAACGTTCCGACAATGCGCTGCTGCGTTTACAAGGAAAGAGCGATTTTAGCGGAGCGCGTAAAGCTCGCAATCGGCGGAAATCCGCTTAACCCGAACGTAATCGAGGTAATCGAGGTTGCGTGCGACGAGTGTCCCGTCGGCGGATTTGAAGTCACAAATGCCTGCCGCGGCTGCTTGGCTCACCGCTGCGAGGACGTGTGCAAATTCGGCGCGATTTCCTTCGACCACAACCACGTTGCCCATATCGACAAGACCAAGTGCAAGGAGTGCGGCTCGTGCGCGAAGGTTTGCCCGTACACCGCGATTGTAAGCCGTACTCGTCCCTGCCAGAGTGCCTGCAAGGTAAAGGCAATTTCGATGAACGAGAACAAGGCTGCGGTTATCGACAACTCAAAGTGCATTTCCTGCGGCGCTTGCGTTTACCAGTGCCCGTTCGGCGCGATTATGGAGAAGTCGTTTATGCTCAACGTAATCGACCTTATCAGAAAGAGCCAGCAGGGCAGAAGCTACAAGCTGTACGCGGTTGTAGCGCCGTCGATTTCCAGCCAGTTCAACTACGCAAAGCTCGGACAGGTAATCACAGGTATCAAGCAGCTCGGCTTCCACACGGTTGTTGAAGCGGCTCTGGGAGCTGATATGGTTGCTCTTGCAGAGGGCAAGGAGCTCACGGAAAAGGGATTTTTGACAAGCTCTTGCTGTCCTGCATTTGTTGAGTTTGTTCATAAGAATTTCCCCGAAATGAAGGAAAACGTATCTCACAATCTGTCACCGATGGCGGCGATTGCAAAGTACATAAAGCAGACCGACAAGGACGCGAAAATCGTGTTCATCGGTCCGTGCACCGCGAAGAAAATGGAGTTCCAGAAGGAAGATGTCAAGCCGTATATCGACTCGGTTTTGACGTTCGAGGAGCTTCAGGCGCTGTTCGACAGCCGCGATATCGATATCACAACGCTTGACGAGGGCGTTCTGGACAACGCTTCCTACTACGGAAGAATTTTCGCGCGCTGCGGAGGACTTTCGGACGCTGTTGCAGAGAGCCTGAAAGAACAGGGACTATCCGATTTCGAGCTGAAAGCGATTTCGTGCGACGGTATCGAGGAGTGCAGACTTGCGCTGCTGAAGAAGAGCAAGGGCGTTCTGGACGTGAATTTCATCGAGGGTATGGCTTGCGTGGGCGGCTGTATCGGCGGCGCGGGCTGCCTGACGCACGGCGCAAAGGACAAGTCCGAGGTTGACAAGTACGGCAAGGAAGCAATGGAAAAGACGATTACCGATGCGGTTTCCGTACTGAAATGATGAACAAAATCGATTTTTGAATAATACACAAAAACGGTCTTTTAAAAAGGCCGCTTTTGTTTGCTTGGCACTTGACTTATTTTGTAAAATGTGGTAAAATTATGTGGGAAAAGAGGGAAAAATATGTTTCTTGATGAAATAAAAATCGGCGCGAAAATCGAGATTTCGCCCGCTGTAATCGAGGAAGAGGAAATGCTTGCGTTTTCGCGGCGGTTCAACAACATTCCCGTTCACACCGACGCGGATTTCGCGAAAACCACGAAATTCGGCAAACCGCTTGCTTCGGGAGTTATGTCGTTTCTGGCTGTCTGGGCAAATTACGTTCAGCTTGATTTTGCAGGAGAACAGCTTATCGCGGGAAAATCCACGAAAATCGAGTGGTTCAAGCCGGTGTTTGCGGGAGATGTTTTGACGGGAACGGCAGAGGTTACCGCGATAACTCCGCGAAACGAGTACAACGGAATTTTAGAGGTGACGATTGAGGTGTTCAATCATAGTGGAGAGCTTGTGCTGAAAAACGTGACCGAAAGCATTATGAAGCGGAAATAACTGAAAGGAATTACATAGATGAACAGAGAATATCTTATGGGAAACGGCGCGATTGCCCTCGGAGCGCTCAAAGCGGGAGTTAAGGTCTGCGCGGGCTATCCGGGAACACCGTCGTCCGAAATTATCGAGAATATCGTCAAGTACAAGTCGCCCGAGGTTTACGCGGAGTGGTCGGTGAACGAGAAAGCGGCTCTGGAAGTTGCGGCAGCGGCTGCTTATTCGGGTGCGAGAACGCTCGTCACGATGAAACAGGTTGGGCTGAATGTCGCTTCCGATCCGCTGATGTCGCTGGCTTATGTCGGCGTAAAGGGCGGAATGGTTGTGGTTGTCGCGGACGACCCGGGACCGATTTCATCGCAGACCGAGCAGGACACGCGTGTTTTCGCGGAGTTTGCGCGGATACCCGTGTTTGACCCGTCAAGCCCCGAGGAAGCGTTTGAGATGATACAGCAGGCATTCGACTGCTCGGAAAAATACCACACACCCGTGATTTTCCGCCCGACAACCCGCGTCTGCCACGCTTATGCATCGGTTGAATTTGACGGTGCCGAGCCGCGTTCTTATGAGGGCTTTGTCAAGGACTCGAAGAAATGGGTGATTTTCCCGAGGCTTTCGTTTATGAACCACGAGATGATTGAAAAGCGAAATCCCGAAATCGGCGAGGATTTCTCGGACAGCGGGCTGAATTTCGCTTGCGGTTCGGGCAAAAAAGCGGTTTTCGCTTCGGGAGTGAGCTGGGCTTACGCGAAGGAGTACCTGCAAAATCGCGAGGACGTTGTTCTGGCAAAGATTTCCACACCTCACCCGTTCCCCGAGAAATTCGCGCTTTCGGTTCTCGAAAAAGTCGAAGAAGCGCTTTGTTTCGAGGAACTCAGCCCTTACATTGAACAAAATCTGCTGAAAATTGCGGGAAAACATCATTTGCCTGTAAAAATCTTCGGCAAAACAACCGATAACGGCAAGCTGTCGGGAGAAAATTCTGCGGATATTGCCACGGAAATAATCGGCGAATTTCTGGGTGAAAAGTCTGCGGAAAAGCGAGATTTTTTGGATATGCCGAAGCTGCCCGTAAGACCTCCCGTGTTGTGCGCAGGTTGTCCGCACCGTGCTTCATTTTACGCGGTTAAGACAGCGATGAGCGGGAAAAAGGCGATTTTCTGCGGCGATATCGGCTGCTACACGCTCGGAAACGCGATGCCGCTCGATATGACCGACACCTGCTTGTGTATGGGCGCGGGAATTACGATGGCGCAGGGCTTCGGGCGCGTTGAAAAAGACACGACTTGCTTTGCGTTTGTCGGTGACTCGACGTTTTTCGCGTCGGGAATGACGGGTGTTGTAAACGCCGTGTACAACCGCGCGAATATGATTTTGTGCGTTCTCGACAACTCCACGACTGCGATGACAGGACATCAGCCGCACCCCGGCACGGGCAAAAATCTGATGGACGACATCACCTCGCGCGTTGATTTGACGAAGGTGCTTGAAGGTATCGGCGTTGCGAAAATCGTGACGGTTGACCCGCTTGATTTGAACGAGGCGGTTAAAACGGTAAAGGAGTGCGCTGAGCTTGACGGAGTGAAAGCGATTATCTTCAAGTCGCCTTGCATAGCGGTTGAAAAGTCGGCGAAAAAGATGACGGTGGACGAGAGCTGCGTTATGTGCGAAACGTGTATCAGCGAAATCGGCTGTCCTGCGCTTTCTGCGGGCAGCGACGGCATTTCGATTGATGCGACGCTCTGCACGGGCTGCGGACTTTGCGCGCAGATTTGCCCTGTGAGCGCGATAAAACCTGTCGGAGGTGATACGAATGGATAAGAGCATACTTTTGTGCGGCGTCGGAGGACAGGGAACAGTTCTCGCGTCAAAGCTGATTGCAGCGGCATTTATGCAGGCGGGAGAAGTCGTTCACTCCGCCGAAACAATCGGAATGGCACAGCGCGGCGGCTCGGTTACAAGTCACGTTCGTATCGGAGAAAGCGCGTTTTCACCGCTTATCCCGAGCAAAACCGCCGACCTTATTCTCGCGTTTGAACCCGCCGAGGCTGTCAGAAATCTGCCGCTTTTGAAGGAAAACGGCACGGTTATCGCAAACAGCGTTCCCGTGAAGCCTGTAAACGATATGAGCTACAATGGCGCGGAGTCTGTCGATTACCTCAAAAACAAGGTGAAAAACGCAATTATCGTGGACGCGGAGGAACTTTGCAGGGAGTTCGGCTCGTCGAAGTTTTTCAATATTGCGATACTCGGAGTTGCGTGCGGGGCGAAAAAGCTCGGTGTTTCACGCGAGCAAATTCTCGGTGAAATCGAAAAGCGCGTTCCGAAGAAATTTCTTGAACAAAATATAGCGGCTTTCCAAAAGGGAGAGCGGATAGGAGCAAGCTATGCAGCTGAATGAAACGCAGATTGAACAGGTTGACAGGCAGGTAAAGCGGCTGATTAAGTCGGGAAGCTATTACGGCGAGAAGTACAAGTCGCTAGGAATTGACGGGATAAAGTCGCAGGAGGATTTTCTGAAGCTGCCGTTTTCGGAGAAAAACGACCTCAGAAACGCGTATCCGCTCGGGATTATGGCTTGTGACGAGAGCGAAATCGTGCGTATACACTCGTCCTCGGGCACGACTGGACAGCCTGTTATCATTCCGTACACCGCGAAAGATGTTGACGATTGGGCGATAATGTTTGCGCGCTGCTACGAAATGGCTGGAATTACCAAAAACGACAGGATACAGATAACCCCCGGCTACGGTCTGTGGACTGCGGGAATTGGCTTTCAGGCGGGCTGTGAGCGGCTTGGAGCAATGGCAATTCCTATGGGTCCCGGCAACACCGAAAAGCAGCTCAAAATGATGATTGACCTCAAATCAACCGTCATCGCGGCGACTTCTTCCTATGCGCTTATGCTGGGTGAGGAAGTCACGAAACGCGGACTTCTCGACAAGATTTGTCTGAAAAAGGGAATAATCGGCTCGGAGCGCTGGAGTGACGCGATGAGAGCGCGTATTCACGAGGAGCTCGGAATTGAGCTGTACGACATATACGGTCTTACCGAAATCTACGGTCCGGGAATCGGCATAAACTGCCAAAATGAGTCGGGAATTCACTATTGGGACGACTATATTTACATCGAAATCATCGACCCTGTGACCGGCGAACCCGTGCCTGACGGCGAAGAAGGCGAAATCGTCATTACAACTCTGGTTAAAGAGGGCGCGCCGCTTATTCGTTTCAGAACGCACGATTTGTCGCGGATTATCCCAGAAAAATGCCCGTGCGGGAGCAACTTCCCGAGAATTGACATCATCAAGGGCAGAAGCGACGATATGTTCAAGGTTCGCGGCGTGAATATGTTCCCGTCGCAGGTTGAGGAGATTTTGAGCAAGGTTGAGGGCGCGTCGAGCGAGTACAGCGTGACGATTGCCCGCGACGACGACAACAACCGTGACGTTATGCTTCTGACGGTCGAGGGCGACGGAAATTACAGCTTTGACGAAATCACAAAGAAAATTCTCGAATTGTTCAAGTCGATGATAGGAATGACGCCGAAGGTAATCGTAGTGCCGATTGGCACGCTTCCGAGAAGCGAGAAAAAGACAAAGCGCGTGACGGATTTGAGAAATAATTGATATGGAAATTGTTGTAAGAAAATACTGTTCGGAAGATATCAAGCAGGCGGTTTCGATTTGGAACGAAATTGTCGAGGAGGGAAACGCCTTCCCGCAGCTTGATTTGCTTGACGAGAAAACAGGTGAGGCGTTCTTCCAAAGCCAGTCCTACACGGGAGTTGCCGTTGATGAAAACGGCGCGGTTGTCGGACTGTACATACTTCACCCGAACAATATCGGTCGCTGCGGGCATTTGTGCAACGCGAGTTATGCCGTGAAAAAGAATTTGCGCGGGCAGCACATCGGTGAAATTCTCGTCCGCGACTGTATGAAAACTGCAAAAACGCTCGGTTTCGGGATTTTGCAGTTCAACGCTGTGGTGAGTTCCAACAAACCTGCGCTTGCTCTTTACAGAAAGCTCGGATTTGTGCAGCTCGGCGTTATCCCGAACGGATTTTTGATGAAGGACGGGAGCTACGAGGACATAATCCCGCATTACATCACGCTATAAGAAATCCCGTCGGGCGATAAACCCGACGGGAGTTTTTATGTTCTTTCCTTGATTGTGCCGTTTTTGTACGCTTCGAGAAGCTCGCGCAGGTCGTTTATCTGTGAGAGCAGCTCGATACCTTTGTCTGTGTCGGAGATGTTGACGCGCTCTTTCATATTCTCGACAACGCGTACCGTCGGAGAGCTGTTGTACTGTCCCGTGACAAACGGTTTATGTTCGGCAAGGCTGAGGCTGTGCGAGTCGTAAATCAGCGTGTAGCCTGCAATTCCGGTGGTCGGCTGATACGCTTTTGAGATACCGCCGTCAATAACGAACAGCTTTCCGCCCGCTTTTACGGGGCTTTCGCCGTCCTTGATTTTAACGGGAACGTGCCCGTTTATGATGTGACCGTGCTCGCTCAAACCGAAGTGCCGCAGGATAATTTCGCAGATTTTGATGTTTTCACTCAGGCGGTAATACGGGTTGTGCGTTTCCTTGTGAAGCTCTTTGTCGTCGAGAAACGTGCGCTCGAAAAACGCCATTCTGTCCTTGCCGTAGAGCGGAGAATTTTCACCGCACCAGAGATACCAGATAAAATCCTTGTCAAAAGCGAGATTTTTCTTGTCGTATTCGTAATAAGCGTTGTTGACGATTTTGTCGATGATATCGAAAAGCGCCTGCCCGCCGTACTTTCTCCCGAGAATATTCATCTCGGCAAATTCTCCGTTTTCCTTCATCGGGATACAGCCGTGGAACATCAGATTGCCGTTGAAAATCTTGTACATCGAGCCGTGCGAGAGCAGGAAACAAATGTGCCTGTTGAGCTTTTCGCTGTGCTTGAAGGAATTTGTGAGGACGTTCATCAGCTCCTTTTCACCGTCCGACAATTCAAGCGGGTTGTTTTTGTCAACGGTCGGGAAATTTCTGTCCTTCAGCGTGTGGATTTTGCCGTTTTCCTCGATTGTGCAATTCTCGAAATCAACCCTCTTGAACAGGTTTCGCTCGGACATATTCCATTCGGGGTGCGCGTCAATCAGCTTGCCTTCGAGCTTCAGCTGGATAATCGTAATCGCTTTGTGCATTTTCGCGGCAAGACTGTTGTCAACCGCGTCATAGATGTTGTCGTCAAGCGTGTTCGGATAAAACAGCGCGCAGTCGTCGTTTTTATAGACCTCGGCTGCGAAAACAGCGAGCGCTCTCAGATTAAGTCCATAGCCGTCCTCCAGCAAATCGAAGCTGTTGTAGCGCATAGCAATTCTGATAACGTTTGCGACAAGCGCGGGGTTGCCCGAAGCCGCACCAATCCACGAAATATCGTGATTTCCCCATTGAATGTCAACATCGTGGAGCGCTTCCAGCTCGTCAAAAATGATGTCGGCTCTGGGACCTCTGTCAAAGATATCGCCGATAATGTGAAGCGTGTCAAGCGCAAGCGACTGGATAGTCTTGCAGATTGAAATAATGAACCGCTCGGCAATGCCCGTTCCGAGAATTGTGTTTATGATTTCATCATAGTAAAGCTCTTTGTTGATGTCGTCGGTGACGTTCAGAAGCTCGTCGAGAATGTACACCATATCCTTGGGAGCGCGTTTTCTGACGCGGGAGCGGGTGTATTTTGAGGAAACGCGTTCGCAGACGAGAACAAGCCGATAAATCGTGGTTTTAAGCCACTTCTCATCGACAACTTTCTCGGATTTCAGCCGTTTCAACTCGCTTTCGGGGTAGTAGATAAGCGCTGAAAGATTTTCGCGTTCTTCCTCGGAAACCGTTGAAGAAAGCCTGTCGTCGAGTTTTTTCCGGATAACGCCCGAAGCGCTTCTGAGCATATGAATAAAAGCCTCGTGCTCACCGTGAATATCGCTGAAAAAGTATTCCGTGCTTTTGGGAAGGCTTCGTATAGCCGAGAGATTTATTATTTCGCTTGCTGCGCTGTTTATTGTCGGGAACTCCCGCGCAAGCAAATTCAGATATCTGGTATCCATATTCTTACCTCTTTCGGAAATGTAATCGATTACTTTTCAAGACAGAGAAGCCTGTAAAAACAAACTTCTCTAGTATAATCATACCACAATCTCCCGAAAAAATCAAGTACTATTGCAAAGAACAGGAAAAAATGCTATAATAGAAATGAAATATCTCGCAGAAGCCGCACGCTTTTTAAGAGGACTTTTCAGGGAAAATGTTGTACAATGATATCGGAGGGTGAGAGAAATGGAATGGATTGACGGAATGAACAAAGCGATGGAATACATCGAAGAACATCTCTCAGAGGAGATAAATCCCGAAAAACTCGCGGCGATTGCGGCTTGTTCGTCGTTTCACTTTCAGCGAATGTTCACGTTTATCACTGGGGTAACGCTCGGAGAATACGTTCGCAGAAGGAAAATGTCGGTTGCCGCTTTTGAGCTTTCCGAGGGAGCAAAGGTTCTCGACACGGCGCTGAAATACGGCTATGACTCGCCGACAGCCTTTACGAGAGCTTTTCGCGCAGTTCACGGGATTTCTCCGAGCGAGGCAAAAAAAGACGGAGTTTCGCTCAATACGTTCCCGAAAATCATCTTCACATTTTCGATAAAAGGAGAAAAAGCGATGAATTACAGAATTATCAAAAAGGAAGCATTCAGAATTGTCGGCTACAAATCGACCGAGAAAATGACGATGGACAACTGTTTTGAAATTTGCCCGAAGCTGTGGGCGGAGGTAGGCGCGTCGGGAGGTATTCCGAAGCTCCTCGCGCTTTTGCAGGGTAAAGAGCCGAACGGTATACTCGGTGTTTCGACCTGCACAAACGGCGATTATGACGCGTATTTCATCTGTGTTGCAACCGACGCACCCGTGCCCGAGGGAATGAGCGAGTACATCGTCCCCGAAACGACCTACGCTGTTTTCGAGGCAACAGGTCCCGTGCCGACGGCAATTCAGGAAACACAGCAGAGAATAATCTCGGAGTGGCTTCCGTCGTCGGGTTACGAGTACGCTCCTGCGCCTGATGTCGAGGTTTATCCCGCAGGCGACCAGCAGTCCGCTGATTACAGAAGCGAGGTCTGGCTGCCGATTATCAAAAAGTCGTAAAAAGAAAGTCGGATATCTTTTCGGATATCCGACATTTTTTATACAGCGGAAATTGTGTAAACGTAGGACTTTTCCTCGCCCGCACCGAGAATTTCTATGCCCTGTTTTTCTGCGAAAACACCCGAGCAGTCCTCAAAGTCCTGCGAACCGCACCACGGCTCAATGCACAGGAACGGCGCGTCCTTGAACTGCCAGATACCAAGTCCCGTGAAGTCGGGGAAATCCACGCGAACACCCTTGTTTTCCTTGTCAAGAAGCGAAACCGAGCGGGAAACGGGGTGTTCCATATAGAGAACGTCGTTGTAGAACATTTCGTGATTGAGCGGCATTGTCTTGCAGTTTTCGATGATAACACGGCGGTTATTCGGCTCGTAAACACCCGTCACCTTGTTGTAGTTCGGGATATTCGCGGTTTCGGTTTCGGGGAATTCAAGCCGGTAATCGGTGAACTCACCGGGAGCAGCAAACGCAGGGTGACAGCCGATACAGTAAGGCATTTCCTCGGAGCTGTTGTTCTTGACGGTCTGCGTGATTTTAATACCGTCATTTGTAAGCTCGTATTTGATTGTGAACTTGAAATCAAACGGGAACATCGCCTTTGTGGTATCATTCTGCGAAAGCGAGAAAACCGCGGTATCATCGGTGATTTTCTCGGCGGTGTGCTCAAAGTCGCGGACAAAGCCGTGCTTGGAGATTGCGTACTCCTTGCCGTTGATAAGCGTTTTGCCGCCTTTGAGTGTTCCTATCATCGGGAACAGCAGGGGAGAGGTGTTTGCCCAGAATGCAGGGTCTGCGCTCCACATAAGCTCTCTGCCGTTCACGCAAAGCGATTTCAGCTCCGCACCCTTCGAGAAAATTTTCGCGGAACAGGTTTTGTTTTTGAGTATGGTTTCCATAAAATACCTCCTGAATTTATAAAATCTGATTGCCTTAATTATACAACTTTTGCCCGAAAAAATCAACCTGTTTTCAGATTTTCGGCTTGTTTTCGGAATGTTTTTTCACCCAAGCTCTGATTATCAGCACGAGGAAAACAATGATTGCGATTGTGATAATGATTTTGAGGACGATTGCGAGATAATCGGTTTCGGGTGTGGAGATTGCCCAGATTTGCCCGAGATTGTCGCGGAAAAACATAATTCCGCTGTCGGAAACGGTGATTTTGCCGTTCCTGAAATCGATGATTTTCGCAATTTCGTTCACACTTTGCTCGGTGTCGCTGTCGAGAATACCGTAAAGATACCACTTTCCGCCGTCGCTTTCAACGGGAGCAGCCGTGTAAATTCTAAGTCCTGTTCCGAGAGTAATCACGGGCGCGCAGGAATTTTTCATCTGCGGGAACTTTTTTTCGATATCCATATTCAACCCGTCGAGCACGAAAAATCCCTCTGTTGAGCCGACGTAAAGCCGATTGTCGGTTTCTGCGGGAGCCGTGAGCACACCGCCGACCTCGCATTTCAGCAGCGAGTCGTCCTCAGCTTTACCGTCATCGAGCAGCCGCAGCTTGTACATATTCCCGTCGTCGCCGCTCATAAAAATCGCGTATTTTCCCGCAAAAACGTAGTTCGTTTTAACACCGATTTGATTTTCGATGAAATTTTTGTCGGAAATCGAATAGCAAACCAGCTTTTCTCCGCTTGAAAACACGACAAAATTGTTGAAAAGGGCTGGCGAGGACGGCTGATTTTCGGATTTGAACTCCGCGATTATGTCAAGATTTTTGCTCAAATCAACGCAGTAAAATGCGTAATTTTCAGCGGTTCTCACACCGAAAAAAACAAGGTTGTCAAGCACCGCGACATCGGTCACGATTTCTCCGAATTTTTTGAAATTAAGCAGGCTCATCTGCTCGGTATCAACAACGCAAATTCCCGTACGCGTCGGCTGTACAAGCGTGTTTCCGAGGATTGCGCCCTTGTAGTTCTCGCTCACTTTTTCTTCAAATTCAACCGAGGCTATGATTTTTCCGTCCTTTTCGGACAGCTTGTTTAGCTTATTTCCGACGGGAACGTACAAATACCCGTTTTCGCTCAGCGGCACTCCTGCCGTTGAAGCCTCGCTTGTGTTCCACATAATTTTAACGTAGTTTTTGTCATACGGCGTTTTTGCAGGACTTACAGCCTCGCTTTCCACGGCAAAGCCCGCGTTTTCCGCGAAAGCCGCTGCCGATATAACAACCGCTGTCAAAATTGAAATTACAATTGCAAGTATTTTTTTCATAGCAAGATTTCTTTTCCTTCCGAAAATGAATACAAATAGGTCTGCGAAACGCTTTTTCCAAGCAGCATCGGCAAAACCCCTGCATAAATTTTTACCTGTTTTTCATAAGCGTCCTTTTCGGCGTTTATGTCGTAGTCCGTTTTGTAGTCGATGACGACAAGCTTTCCGTTTTCCTCGAAGCACGCGTCAATTCTTCCCTGAACACCAATCACACCGCTCAGATTATCGTCAATTTCGCTGCCTTCAAGCTCAGCGTAAAACGGAAATTCCCGCTCGATTTTAACGCTTTTGAGCAGACGTTTTCCGAGATTGCTTGTGAAAAATCCCGCGATTTTTTCCGGTTTTATGCAGTTCAGCTCGTCCTCGGTTATTTTGCCCTCGTCGCAAAGTCTGCAAAGCTCAGCTGCGATATTGTCGACAAGTTCGCCTGCGGGGGAATTTCTCGCGATATCGAACGAGATATGCTCCATACAGTGATGATAAGCGTTTCCGAGGTCTGCGCCGCTCATTTTTCCCGACAGAGCAAATGCAGGTTTCGTGAGAGTAAACGGGATTTGAGAGGTTTTGTGGGCAAGCTCGGTCACCGAGAATTTTGCTTGACGGCGCGTTTCATCGATATTGTGATACGGCTTTGAAATCAAATCGGAAAGCGCTTTCGCTTCTTCATCAAAATCATCGTCGAATTCCCCGTTATCATCGCAGAGCTTGTCCGTGGGATTGCCGACGTAATCCGCGTAGTTTTCGTCGTTTATCACATTCAGCTCCAGCGGCAAATCATCAAACGAATACTCTCTCACGGTTTTTTTGTCAGCTTTTGTTTCGCTCACGGAACATTTTCTCATAAGCGAGCTCAAAATCCAGCGAAACGGTATACTTTGCTCAAAAATCTCGTCCGGCTCGAAGCTGTTGTCGGGGATTTCCGCGAGTTTTTTCTCGGTTATCGGAGCAATCATAATCAGCTTTTCACGAGCGCGCGTCATCGCGACATAGAGCAGCCGAAGCTCCTCGCCGATGGGCTTTTTTCTGTTTACCAGCTTCAATGCGTTTCCGCTGAAGGTTTTTTCACGGAAACGGTTTTTCCGGTCGACATAGTCCATTGAGAAATAGTAGTCGTGGTTTATCAGAAACGAGCCCTTGCTGTCGGAGATGTTTACCTTATCGTCAAGCTCCGCGAGAATACAAATCGGTGCTTCCAGACCTTTGCTTGCGTGAAAAGTCATAATTCTCACGGAATTTGCCGAGTCCTCGGGAGTCGCTGCTTCTTCGATATCTACGCTGTTTTGCATTGACTTATCGAGAAATCTGAGAAAATCGCTGAGCATTCCGTATTCCCCGACAACAAAATCCGCCGCAATTGTTTCAAATCTGCGGAGATTTGAAATGCGTCTGCGGCTGTCGTCATAAGCGCTCACAACCGCGAAAATATCGGTTTCCTCGTAGATTTTGCTTATAAGATTATCCGTGGAATTGTTGCTCATAAAGCTGCGGAAAAGCTCTAAATCGTGCAGAAAAGCCACAGCCTTCGGGTTTAAATTACGAATAATTCCGCGAGCCGAAAGCTCTTTTTCAGTCTGCTCGGCAGAAGCTGTTTTTTGACCGTCTGATTTTGTGCAGAATTTCAGACATCTGTAAAGCGTGCTTTTTTTAGTGGAGCAGGACAAGCTTTTCACATCGTCGTCGGACAGGTCGTCTGTGTTATATCCGAGAATTCCGAGTTTCAGCTCTGCGACTTCCTCTGCCGAAAAACGGTAAAGCGGTGACATCAGCACTTTCAGCGTATCTTCATCGCGCAGCGGGTTGTCGATGACTCTGAGCAGGCTTATAATCAGGCTGATTTCCTCCGAAAAAAGAAAATTCTTGGTTTTCGAGGAAATCGACGGTATATCAAGCTCGGAAAATGCGTCACGATAGTACTTGATTTTGCTGTTGTTTCGCATTAATATGATGAAATCCGAGTAAGTCGGACGAACTTTTTCACCTTTTTTCGTGATGAAAAAGCTCTCGTCCTGCATAATTTTTCTGACAACTCCCGCAGTAAAACGAGCGTTTATCATTTCTTTTTCATCGGACGCTTCCTTAACGTCAAGAGCGAAAATCTCCGAGCTGAAATTCTTTTCTTCGCAGTCGGAGAGCGGAGCGAAGTCAGCACCGAATTCAAGCTTGTTTCCGTTTTCATAGTCAACGCCGCCGTATTCCTCGGTCATAAGCCCGCAAAACGCAGCGTTTACAACGTCGATAACCTGTCGTCTGCTTCGGAAATTTTTGTTCAGCGGAAGCGGTGTGAAACCGTCAGTGCCCTTGCAAAGCTGAGCCATAATCATCGGATTTCCGCCGCGAAACGCGTAAATCGATTGCTTTACATCGCCGACATAGAACAGCTTTCCGTTTCCTAAAAGCCGGAAAATCTCAGCCTGAACATCGTTTGAGTCCTGAAATTCATCGACGATAATGCAGGAAAATCTCTGCGAAAGCTGGTTTCGGAAGTCCTCGTCGCTTTGCAGTTTATCAAGCAAAAGCAGCTCGCAGTCCGAAAAATCAATATACCCTTGGGCGCGTTTTATCTCGGAATAGTACGAAATGTACTTTTTGACAAGCTTTGCAAAAGCCTTTGTGCAAAGCTTTCTTTCGGGAAGAATAAGCTCCTCCTCGGACCTTGAAACCGAAATATCCATAAGCTTTGAATAGGCTTTTTGAAAAGCGTCGCGGGATTTGTTAAAGCGTTTTTTGATTGCGTTCTGAGCGTCACCGCGGCTTCTTTCCGCGGTGTTTTCGGGAGTTTTCGCAATAGCTTCAATCAGCGCTTCAAGCGTGTCGATTGTGGGATTGTCCTTGAAAATCTCATAGTCCGTTTCAAGAGCGGAGAAGCGGTTTTTATCGAACTTTTCCGAACAAATCAGCGCTGCGAGAACATCTTGATTTTTGTCGCGTTTTTTGTCGTTTTCCTCGTTTTCGACGTAGTTTTTGTAATCACGCACACTCTCGGTGATTTTATCGAGATTATTTCTCAGCTTTGCAAACTGCTTGTCGATAAATTCAACATAAACGCACATATAGTTTTTTTCGAGAGCTTCAATCGAGGAATGTGCGTCTGCGGCTTCATCAAGCCATTTGTCGATGTTTCCGTAGGAAGAAAGCATATTTGCGGCAGCGACAACATTCTCGAAAAGCAGCTTGTCGTCCTCGAAATTAAATGTGTAAAACAGTGCGTCGCGTTCCTCGGAAGAAAACCCGCCTTCGCCGTTTTCATCATAGAAATCCTGTTTTACAAGCTGCTCGGCAGACCATTGCATTGAGGTTCTTTTTGTATCGTCAGCGATTGAAAAGCTAATCGGCAGGTCAAAAAGCTGAAAATTCTCGCGGATAATTCCAAGGCAAAATGAATTTATTGTGGAAATCGAAGCGTTTCTGAGGTTTATAATCTGCTCGGAAAGATAGTTTTTTTCTGCCTCGGCTTCGGGTGTGATTTTATCGGAAATCGCGGAAATACGCTCCTGCAAAGCCCTGTTGAGTTTTTCGCGCAGACTTTGCGTTGCGTTTACGGTAAAGGTCATAATTGCGAGAGAAGCAGCGCTTATGGGGTTATTTACATCGGAAATCAGACGGATAATTCTCTCGACAAGCAGAGTGGTTTTACCGCTGCCGGCAGCGGCTGTTACAACAGCGGGACTGCTTCGCGAAAAATCAATTGCAGCGAGCTGCTCGGGAGTAAATTTTACTTCTTCGCTCATTTTTTCTCACCTTTCCCGGCTGCGGGAATTTCAAAAATCCGTTCGCCGTTATTTCCGCAGATTGAACTAAATCGGCAGTAATCGCAGGGCATTTTATATTGTGCAGAGTCCTTCTGCCCGTCAATTCTGATTTTGTTTTCGCTGTATTTTATCGGAAGCGCGTCGATGTTTCCGCCGAAAAGCTCCTCGAAATTGCTCTTTAAAAGCGTAAGACAGTCACTGCGAAGCTCCTCGAATTTCTTTGCGTCGGGAGAGTTTTCTTCATCGGGAAGGAATGCCTTTCGGATTGCTTCCTTTGTTTTCTCGTCAAGCGGACTGTTGTTGTTTTCTTCGTCCGCGATAATCTTTCCGATAAGGAAATCGAAGTATTTCTGCTCCTCTTTGTCGGTAAATTCGTCTTTTACATACAATCCGCTTTGATGATGATTTAGCGCAAGAAGTCTGAAAGCGGACATTTTGTCCTCGACAGCGCCCGAATTTCTCGACGGAATATAGCAAATTCCGCCGGGATTTACTTTCAGGTCATTGTCCTTGTTTGCGTCGCAGAGCGCGAACAGGTACAGGAGCATTTGAATATTAACACCGAGCTTTGCTTTTTCTGCGTCGAAAACCTTTGCTCCGGATTTATAGTCGACAATTCTCACATAGGACTCGTTGTTCTGAGTGAAAAACATATCAATTCTGTCTACACGACCTGAAATCCTGACAGAGGAACCGTCGTCGAGCGTTATTTCAAGCGGCTTTACAAGAATTGAGCCGTCAGTTTCGGAAGAAGCTTCCGAGGTGTTTTCGGAGAAATTGTCGGGCTGAATTTCGGTATAAAGCTCAGTCTGAGGAAGTTTAATCTGCGACTTTTCATTGCTGTCAATAATGCAAAGCTGCACGGGATTTGACAAATCCAGCTCAAAGAATTTCGGGCGGTAATCGCGCGCGGCAAACTCCGCCTGAAGCGTTATCAGAACATCAACCGCTGATATTGCCAGATTTGAAAAGAGGAATTTCGTGCGGCTGTCCTCTTCAAAGTCGCCGTTTGTTTCGGATTTGAGGTATTCATCGAGAAAATGCCTTGCAAGAGCGGTGAAATCCTTTCTCGTGAGCCTGAAAAACTCGTCCATTTTGTTGCAGTACATTTCGAGAATATTCTGCAAAACATAATGCACGGCATTTCCGCGGTTCAACACATTGAAAACGCGCTGATTTTTTTCGCGGATTTTCAGACCGTATTCGCAGAAATAGTTAAACTTGCAAAGGTTCAGCTTTTCAACCGAGGTTGCTCCGACATTCGCGTCAAAAAGACGTTTTGCGGTTTTCCCGTCAAGTCTGTGCTGACCGATTTTTTCGGGATTTCTCGGGATTTTCCGCGATTTTATCTGTCGGATTTCATCAAGCTTTTCCACAAAATCTTCGCAGTCAAGTTTTTTCAAAGCGCTCCTCAAAGCACCGACGCTGTGGGATTTTTCCGAGAATTTTCCTGCATAGCGCTGTTTTGCAGCCTTTATCGAGCGGCAGTAAAACTTGTCGTCAAGCTCCGAGGCTTCGATTACGCGGGTATTCGGAAACAGCTTTTGAATTTCGCTTACAACCAGCGATTGCTGAACGTTTGCGCCTTTGATATCATAGTCGCGGGAAATAAGAGTAAGCCTCTCGGTTGCCAGCGAAACGGCTCTGTAAGCGCGATAAAGCGACAGACAATACTGCTCCTTTGTCGACTTAATCGCGAAATTATTGGAATTTGTAATTCCGAATTCGCTGATGTTTTCTCTGAGAAATTCGGTTTCGTTCTCGGAAAAAACACCGGCACCTTCGTTTACGGTCGGGAATTTCTCATAAGAAGCGCCGACGATAAACGCTGCCTTAATACCTGTCGCGCGGGTTCTGTCAACATCGCCGACGATAACGCTGTCCTGAAACTGCGGGGGCTTTGCGAGAACGGTTCCCGAGCAGATGTCCGAGAAAATCCGATAATACTCGTCAAGCGTGATATATTCGCCCTTCAGCTCTCTTTCAAGCGTTTCGAGAATAACCGCGAGCGTGTTCCAGAGCTGCTGATTTAAGCGGAGAAGCTCGGTGTCGGTTTCCGAGGAATTCGGCTTCAGACAGTGCCTGAAAAGCACGCGTTCAATTCCGATTTCATTGACCGCATATTCGTAAATCAAGCGAGTGATTTCCGCTCCGTCTTTGTTTTTCAGCTCGCTTTTCAGCTTTAAAACAGGCTCGACAACAGCCTTTCTGACCGCTTCCGCATTTTCTTCATTTGCGGAAGAATTCGCATAGTTAAACGGTTTTTTGAGGTGCTTTGCCTTCAAATTCCACTCAAAAACATAAGACTCAAAATCATCGATATCCTTTTTTGAAAGCGCGATTTTTTTGTTGTTTTCCGAGGATTTTTTCTCGCTGTCATCGTCGGAAATCTGCGGCTTACTCAGAAAATTTGTCTTTATCAGGCTCAGCACTGCGTCTGTTGAAAAGTCGCGCAAAACATTCAGCAATGCAAGGAAAAAGCTCACGGGCGGCTGAAAAATAACAGGCTCGGGAATGTCGATGAAATAAGGGATTTCGTACTTGTCAAAGGCATATTTTATCTGTTTCCAATAGGAAACATCTGCGCATAATACCGCGATTTCACGGTACAGATAACCCTTGTCAAGGCACAGTTCCTTGATTTTTGCGGCGGTATAATCAATCTCATCATAGACGTCTGCCGCATGAACAAGCTCGCACGCTTCACCGAGCGAAACGCTGCTTTTACCGCTGCCGAAAATTTTTTCGGAAAGTTCGGAAAGCGGTGATTTTTCGGAAATTCTTCGTGGAATATTGTTCTCCTGAATGACAATTTCCGAGCCGTTTTCGCGCGCGTGATTTATGATTTTATCAATCTGATTTGTGAGGCTGAAAAACAGATTTTCGCGGGAATTCTGACCTAAAATCACGGTAAATCCCAATGTGATATTTTTTGCTTTTTCGGTCAGTTTCTGCAAAAAATAAAGCTGATTTCTCGTGAAATCGTTGAAGCAATCCACGAAAATATCTGCGTTTTCAAACAGTCGGTTTTTCTCGGAGGCAATCAAATCCGCTGCCTTTCCGATTGCGTCAATCCTGTCTATATAACGGCTCATACAGCTTTCATAGCTCGCCTGAATTTTAGAAACATCGCAAAGCTTTTCCACGAAGGGAAGATGATTTTTGAGCTGTTCGTTGTTGTCAAGATTTTTGCGAATGGCGCTTTCATCTAAACTTGACGCGGACAATCCCGCAGCGTTAAGCATAGAAATTGTTGTGAGCATTTTTTTGCAGAAGCCGGGTTTATCGGCTTGCCGCGAAAGGGAAGAGAGCGCATTTTTCTGCTCGCGGACAGCCTTGTGCATCAGAATATCCTTAATCGTATCATCAGCGGGAATGCGCTTTTCTCCTGCGTTCGCGAGGATTTTTTCCGAGAGCGAGGAAAAGGTTTCGATGTGGATTTCATTATGCCGCGTGAGCAGATTTCTTTCAAGCAGGTCCTTGTAAACTGCTTTTTCCGTTTCAAATTCAAACTGGTCGGGCACGATAAAAACGATGTTTTTCGCGGTTTTTTCGTTTGACAAAAGCTTGCAGATTTCCCCGCGGACAGCTCCCGATACGTCAAATTCCGTTCCGTTTGCAATTATTTTTACCACAAAATCACCCTCTCACAACTTCATAAACATAAGCGTTTTTGCATTTTCCCGTCTGTTTTACAATTCCCGCCGCTCTCAGAATTTCAAGCCGCAGCGATGAATTTGCCTCGCCGGCAGCCTTGCAGAATTCCTTTTTTGTAAAGCTTTCGGGGAGATTTTCGGGCAGAAGTCTGCGAAAATCCGACGCGTTTTCAAAGCGGATTTCCTCGACAATTTCCGTCGGGATTTTCTCAATCAGACATTTTTTTCTCACATTTCTGCTTCGTAAATCGGGAAGATTATCGCCTTCAAAATAAACGTTTTTTATTACTTTCAGCTTTACGATAACGATTTTCAGATTGTCATTCTGCAAGAAATTTCTTATCGAATACAGCTCCTCGAAAACCTTCAGCAGGGAGGACGTTTTTCGTGGCTTGTCGGTTTTTTTGATTTCTCCCGTTTGTGCGTTTATGAAGACGGTTTTGCTCTCGCATATAAACGGGTGTACGACGGTTACTTTCGCGCTTCCGAGAAACACCGAGAGCTTCTCACGCAGCTTGTAGAGCTGTTTTGTCTGTATCTCGAAGATACCGTTTTCGTTCACCGCGTCCGCGAAAAAGTTCCCGATTTTGACCTCTTGTTCATCGGAAAAAGGCGCGTAATAATTTTTCAGCGCCGCGTGAATTAGCTTTTCATTCTGCGTTCCGACGGTTGTTTTTATGCGGTTTCGCGCTAAATCCACCGCTTTTTTGAAGCGGTCGGTTGTGATATTTTCGCGCTGTTCGATGAATTTTGCAACCGCGTCCTTTTCGTTTTCCTCGATAATTATATCCGCGGCCTCCTTCAATTCGTCAAAGGAATTCAGCACGGCAACGCCTAAATCCGCAGCTTTCAGCATTTCGATATCGTTTTTGTTGTCGCCGAAGCAGACCATTTTATCCGCATTCAGAAGCTCCTTGACCTGAAGAACTGCCGTTGCTTTTCCAGCTTTTTTATCGTAGATTTCGTACCAGGTTGTATCGTCGTAGGTGTCGTGCTGAAAATTGTGCGCAAAACCGTTTTCCGCTGTAAAAAAACTGTCGAGAAGCTCGGTGTTTTCCGCGTTAAGCACGGTTATGTAAAACACGTTTCCCTCAAACAGCTCGTCAAAATTATCGGCTTTGCGAAGCCGTTTGTCGCCCTTGCGCGAGTTTATGTAGACCCTCACACAGTCGGTTTTTTCTCCGAGAAACGAC
This sequence comes from Oscillospiraceae bacterium, assembly GCA_017847835.1. Classification (GTDB taxonomy): domain Bacteria; phylum Bacillota; class Clostridia; order Oscillospirales; family Ruminococcaceae; genus CAG-115. The sequence goes on along the minus strand of JAGASH010000005.1, from coordinate 364,460 downwards.
ACTTTCTCCTCACCGTTTATATACGAATAAACCAGCGGCGCAAATCCGTTTTCGCACAGAAACTTCTTTGCGTTTTTAAGTGATTTTTTCGTAAAAACATTCTCAATCAGGTGCTCGCCGGTTTGCGGATTAATCACGAAAACCCCGTTGAAAGTCACAGCGGGGCATTCGAGGTTCAATTTTTCTGTCAGCGGCAGCGCACTTGTAAAAGAGCGCGCGGTCGCATAGGTGAAAAGCACACCGTTTTCAACAAGCGAATTGAGCGTGTTTACCGTGTAATCGGAAAGCGTCGCGTCGTTTCTGAGAAGCGTTCCGTCAAGGTCGGTTACATAAAGCGTCATATCAGTAGTCCTTGCAGCCTTCGACAACAAAGCGGTGCGTGAGCATATATTCACGCAGCTCCTGAATTGACGGGAAGCTGAAGCCCTCTCGCTGAATAGCACAGCAGCCGCAGGCATTTGCCCGAACAACAGCCTCTCCGAGCGGGATTTTCTCGATAATTCCGCTTATCAGTCCCGCAGCAAAAGCGTCGCCCGCACCCGTCACATCGACAACCTTATCCGCTCTGAAAGTCGGAGCTTCACCGCTTTCCACGCGGCTCCTGAAAAACGCGCCTTGTTTTCCGAGCGTTATGACAATTTTGTTTACGCCGAGCGAGATGTAATAATCCGCGATTTTTTCAGGCTCGGACAGCCCGCAGAGCAGCTTCGCGTCATCGGTTGACGGCACGAAAACTTCAGCTCTTACAGCGATGTCGTTGATGATTTTTGCGTTTTCTTTTCCGCAGTTTCCCGGGTCAAAAACAACGGGAATTTCAAGCTTTTTGCATTTCTCGCACAGGCTTTTCACGAAATTATAAGATTTCTCGCTGTCAACAACAAGCTCTCCCGTAATAAAAACCGCGTCAAAATCCTCGGGAATTGCATCGAAATGATTGTCGTCAAACGAGGTTATAAGGCTGTCGTCAACACCGCTTTTCTGAAAAAGTGTGCGGATATTCTCCTCATATTTTTCTTCCGTTTTTGCGGCAAGAGCAGCCGAAACACCAAGCTTTGCAAGCGCAATAGCCGTATCAATTCCCGCTCCCTTGACGTCTTTTCTGTCAAAGCTCGCCTTGCAAAGAATTAAAGCCTTTTGCATAATTTCCTCCGACACTCAGAAAGTCCGTATATTTCCGTCTTCATAAGCAAAGCCCGTGTAACCGCCCGCCTGAAGCCTGTCCAGAAAGCTCTTCATTTTCTTGGGCTTTTTGAAGAGCGCAACATCATATTTTTCACGAAGCTCCTCAGCTTTTTCGTATGCTCCGAGGAAATTCTCCTCGTAAAGCACAGCGATTTTCTCCTTTGCGGAAGTCTTGCGTTTCATATCCGAAAGAATGCTGAAAATGCGCTCAAAGCCGATTGAAAAGCCGCACGCGGGGATGTTCTCGCCGATGAATTTGCCGATTAACTTGTCGTATCTTCCTCCGCCCGCAACCGAGCTTCCGAAGTTTTCGGAGCGAACCTCAAAAACGGTGCCCGTGTAATAGCCCTGTCCGCGAACCAGCGAAATATCGAACTCCACGCCGTATTTTCCGTCGGCAATCGTCTTGCTTGCCGAAATAATACCCGAAAGACGTGCTGTTGCCTCGTCGCCGACAATCTCGCGAACCTTGTCGATATCAAGCGGAAGCTGTTTCAGAACGTCATCAAATTTATCAACGGCAGACTTGTCGAAGCCCTTTTCAAGCAGCTCCGCGACAACTCCCTCAGCACCGATTTTGTCGAGTTTGTCGAAGCTCACGCAAACGGACGCGAGCTGTTCCTCGGCAAAACCGCAGCTTGAAAGCAGCGCGTTGAGGACGGTTCTGTCGTTGACGCGAACGGTGAAATCGCCGATTTCAAGCGCTTTGAGAGCCTTTGCCGTAACGGCAATCAGCTCGATTTCGCACTGAGCCGAGTCGTCGCCGATAACGTCGATATCGCACTGCATAAATTCGCGCAGACGGCCTTTCTGCGGATTTTCCGCGCGGTACACCTTGTCCATCTGAATTGCCTTAAAAGGCATTGTGAGGTTCTGACGATTTGCCGCAAAATAGCGCGTGAGCGGGAGCGTGAGGTCATATCTGAGCCCCATATCGCAAAGTTCTCCGCCCTTTTCAAGAGCGCTTGTGAGTTTATCGCCGCGCTTTAAAATCTTGAAAATAAGGTTGAGGTTATCGCCGCCGTCGCTTTTGTCGAGGTTTTCAATATCCTCAACAGCGGGCGTCATAATGCGGGAAAAACCGTTTTTTCTGTAAATCTCGAAAATTGTATTCTGAATATTTTCGCGAAGCTCCGCTTCTTCGGGGAGGTAATCGCGGGTTCCTTTAACACATTTTATTTTCATCTCAAAAATCCTTTCATTTAACTGCAAAGTATAATTAAATTATAACATTTTTCGCATATTTTGTCAAGAATTTTTGCATTACAACCGCGCTTTTTCTTCAACTAAAAGTATGGGATAACCGCTGATATAGGGCTTTATCATTTCGGGGTGCTTGTCTGCTTCGGAGAGTAGCTTTTGTGCGAAGCCGTCCTTTTGTATAAAATCGCAAAGCGTTTTCAGCGGCAGCTTTGACACGCTTTCACAGACCGGCGACACAGTTATCACACGGAAATTGCCGAGCTTGTTCACGCGAAACGGCCATATCGCGCAGTCAAACGGTTTAAGCTCGCCGAGCGTGCAGCCGTTTTCGGAAACCGCGGGACAGTACACGACTTTTTCCCCGTCAAACTTCATCGGTAAAACGTATTCCTCGCCGCGTTTTTCGAGAGCAATCCTGAGTTTTTCTTCGATTTTGTCCTTGTTTTCGCGGAAAATCAGCGGGATTTCCCACTTGTCGCTTTCGACAAAACCACAGCAAATTCGGCATTTTGCACAATCATTTTTTGACAATATTTCTTTCAGCATTCTATTCTTACCCACCTTTATCGATTATTCGTCTTTTTAACCACATATATGAAAATAAAGTTACATTTTTGTAACAGCCTAAAAACTGCATAATATAGTAAAATAATCGGTTATCGGATATATTGTAAACGATTTTTTTGCGTTTGTCAAGAGATAAAATCAGCGCAGTAAATTGTTAGCATATAAAATTATTGATGATAATCAACAAAATTTCACATTCGTTGGCTTTTTTAAACAATATTGTCTTGACAAGACAGCAAAATAAGGTATAATAAAATAAGGGTTTATTCTATAAATTGTAAATATCTGAAAAATATCTGAAAGGATTAATTTATGAAGGCTGCAGACAATAACTTTATTGTTCACGAAGGCAACCGAACTCTTCAAATATATAACGAGGCAAGTTTTCTGTACGGAGAGTTTCTCAGCGCGGAGATGGAACGTATAGGCATGAAATATTCATATAGATATGTGTTAAATCCGCTTATGGAAAATGACAGTCTTACGCAGCTGGAGCTGGTGAGGATTACAGGGCAGAAGCCGCCGACAATAAGCATTACATTAAGAAATATGGAGAAGGACGGGATTGTTGAGCGGGCAAAAGACGGCGGTGACAGACGTGAAACTCACGTTTCAATCACCGAAAAAGGAAGAAAGATGTATTCAAAGGTTCTGGCGACGCTTGAAAAGGTTGAAAAGGTTGTGCTGAAGGGGATAAGCGATAAGGAACTGAAAGCGATGAGCACTACTGTTGAGAAGATGAGAAAAAACATTGAAACTGCTCTGAAATAATTAAAGGCTGTACGGAAAGTGTACAGCCTTTTTTGTTGATTAATCTCTTTCGAGAGCGGTTATTCCCGAGCGGACCATTTTGATTATTCCGAACGGTTTCAAAAGCTCAATAAAGCTGTCGATTTTCGCAGGCTCGCCGGTAAGCTCCAGCATAATCGAGTCCTTTCCGATATCGACGGGCTTTGCGCGGTAAAGGTTTGCGATTTCGATGATTTTGTGTCTGTCCTCGTCGGAGCGTCCCGCTCTGATAAGGATATGTTCACGCGTAACAGCGTCTTCGAGAATTCTCACCTCGTGCACGTCATAGAGCTTCAGAAGCTGGTTTTTAATCTGCGTGAGCACCTTCAAATCTCCCGCGACAACAATTGTCAGGCGGGAAACATTCGGCTCCTCGGTTTCGGCAGCGTTGAGGGATTTTATGTTGAAGCAGCGTCTGCTGAACAGTCCCGAAACGCGCAGAAGAACACCGTTGTTGTTGTTTACTTTAACCGAAAGTACATATTCCTGTTCCATTTTCACGCCTCCAAGTCAATTTCGGTAATGGGGTTAATCACGGGCTTGCCCGCGGGTATCATCGGCAAAACGTTGATGTCGCGGTCGATTTTCACTTCAATCATACAAGGCTTGTTCTTTGAAATTTCGAGCGCTTTTTTGAGCACGGGCTCGATATCCTCGTTCTTTTCGATGACAAAGGTTTCAATGCCGAAAGCCTCACCGAGCTTGACGTAATCGATGTGACGATTGTCGAGGGTTGTCTGCGAGAAATGCTTGTTGTAGAACAATCTCTGCCACTGACGAACCATTCCGAGAACGTTGTTGTTGATGACAAGCTGGATAATCGGTATATTGTGCGCGTAAGCGGTGATAAGCTCGTTCAGGTTCATAGCAAAGCTGCCGTCGCCCGCGATGTTTACCACGGTCTTTTCGGGGCAGCCGACCTTTGCGCCGAGCGACGCACCCAGACCAAATCCCATTGTGCCAAGACCGCCCGAGGAAATGAAGCTGCGCGGGTTCTTGTAGCGGTAATACTGAGCCGCCCACATCTGATTTTGACCGACTTCCGTTGCAATGACAGCGTTTCCGTCCGTCAATTCGTCGAGCTTCTCGATAACCGCTTCGGGAGTAACAGGGAGCGCTTCCGTGCCTCTCTGAACAGGCTCGCCGAAATCCTTTGCGATAATCTCGTCCGTCCACGCGTTTTTCTTCTGCGAAACCTTCTTGCAAAGCTCCGCGAGAGCGATTTTCACGTCGCCGGCAATCGTTGTGTAAACCTCGACGTTTTTGTTGAACTCGGCAGGGTCGATGTCGATGTGGATAATTTTCGCGTTCTTTCCAAAAACGGACGGGTCGCCGATAACTCGGTCGGAGAAACGCGTGCCGATACCGATAAACAGGTCGCAGGAGTTGAGCGCAGCCGCAGCCTTTACCGTGCCATGCATACCGAGCATACCGATATATTTTCTGTCGCGCTGATTGAAAGCACCCTGTCCCATAAGCGAGCAGGAAACGGGCGCGTCACAAAGCTCAGCGAGTCTTGCAAGCTCTTCCTCGGCATTTGCCGAGATTACACCGCCGCCTGCGTAAATGTAGGGACGCTCGCTCTCGTTGATAAGGCGCGCAGCCTCGTTCAAATCAGCTTCGCTGACCTCTGCGGGCTTTTCGGGAACGGACTTTCCGAGCGGTGTGTAGTCAATTTTAGCCGCGGTGATGTCCTTCGGAATGTCAACGAGAACCGGACCTTTTCGACCGCTTCCTGCGATTTTAAACGCGAGGTGAAGCGTGGAAGCAAGCTCGTTTATATCCTTGACGATGAAATTGTGCTTGGTTATGGGCATAGTAACGCCCGTGATGTCAACCTCCTGGAAGCTGTCCAGACCGAGCAGGCTGCACGCAACGTTTCCCGTTATCGCAACCAGCGGAATGGAGTCCATATAAGCGGTAGCAAGACCTGTGGTGAGGTTTGTCGCGCCGGGGCCCGATGTCGCGATAACAACACCTGTTTTGCCGGTTGCTCTCGCGAAGCCGTCAGCCGCGTGACAAGCGCCCTGCTCGTGCGAGGTGATGATATGGCGGATTTTGTCGCTGTACTTATAAAGGCTGTCGTAAATGTTCAGCACAGCGCCTCCCGGATACCCGAAAACGGTATCCGCGCCCTCTTCCAAAAGGCACTCGACAATTATATCCGAACCGGATAAAATCATAAATAATCCCTCTCTCTTTTTGTAAAATTATATACATTAATATTGTACCATAAAATGCACTTTCTGTCAACGACATAAAGCATATTTTTTCTTGAATTTCCGACAGATATTTGAACAAAATAGCCAAAGAGGTGATTTTGTGAGAAAATTTCTTGAAGGCACGCTTTGCGGTTTTTTGAACGGTTTTTTCGGGAGCGGCGGGGGAGTGCTTGCCGTGCCGATTTTGGAGAAAGAAGGCTGCGAAACAAACGAGGCGCACGCGACCTCGGTTGCGTTGATTTTCGCGCTTAGTTTAGTAACAGCGGTATTTTACGGCTTTTCGGGAAATCTTGATTTCGCGGGCGCTTGGAAATATATCCCATACGGTATTGCGGGAGCGCTTTGCGGTGCATTTTTCCTGAAAAAAATCAAGTCAATCTGGCTGAAACGGATTTTCGGCGGGATAATAACAGCTGCCGCAGTGAGGATGCTGATGGTATGATGGAAGCGATAATTGGCTTTGCGACGGGAATTCTCGCGTCAATGGGGCTTGGAGGCGGGTTTATTCTGGTGGTGTGGCTGACGCTTTTTGAAAACGTCGGTCAAAAGGCGGCACAGGGGATAAACGTGCTGTTTTTTCTGCCGATTGCGTTTATCGCGCTGCTTCTGCACCTCAAAAATAACCTCGTCAACAAATCTCTCGTCAAGAAAATGCTGCTCGGCGGGATAATCGGCGCGGTAATCGGAACGCTTGGCTCAAACATCATCGCGAACGATTTGCTCAGAAAACTTTTCGCGCTGTTTCTGATTGCTTTCGGTTTGCGGGAGCTGTTTTCACCGAACAAGGCTGCCGAAAAAACTCTGTCAGATAACCATAATGAGCGTTCCCGCACCGATTAAAATGCAGCCGATAAGCGATTTTGCAGTGAATTCCTCGTGCAGGAAAATGAACGCTAAAATCAGCGTCAGCACAACGCTCAGCTTGTCAATAGGAACAACCTTTGACGCTTCTCCTAGCTGGAGCGCACGGTAATAGCAAAGCCACGAAGCGCCGGTTGCAAGTCCCGAAAGAATGAGAAAAATCCAGCTTTTCCTGCTGATTTCGGAAAGACCGCTTTCTGCGTGTGTTAGAAAAACCATTCCCCAAGCCATTATCACAACGACAATTGTTCTGATTGCGGTTGCGAGATTTGAGTTCACGTTCTCTATTCCAATCTTTGCCAGAATTGATGTCAGCGCGGCAAAAACTGCCGAAAGCGCCGCGAATAAAAGCCACATTTCCGTCACCTCTTGATTGTTTTTCAATTGAAATTATAGCACAAAATCCGAAAAAGTCAATAGAAAAAATCCGCCTTCGTGATGAAAGCGGATTTTCCTGTTATTTTGACGGCGAAAGCTCGATAACCGCGCCGGCTTCCTCGAATTTTCCCTTGATTTCGTTTGCCTCGGCAGTTGTTTTTTTCTCCGCGATTATAACGGGCACGGACTCGGAAATTTCCTTCGCCTCGGCAAGCTCGATATCCTTTAATTCCATAATTTCCTTTATAACCTTGATTTTGGAGCCGCTGTCAAAGGAAACGAGCTTTACGTTCCAGCTGTCGGTTTTATTTCCGCAGCCCGTGAACGCGAACAGCGAGCCCAGTACTCCGAGAAAAGCAATAATTTGCTTCATCATTATTCTCCATAACAAAAACCTCCGCAGAGAACCCGCGGAGGACTTGTTTTAATTGAACGAAATTACTTGAGTTCAATCTTAGCGCCTGCTTCTTCGAGCTTAGCCTTGAGTTCCTCAGCCTCAGCCTTAGCAACGCCTTCCTTGATAGCCTTAGGAGCAGCCTCAACGAGCTCCTTAGCCTCCTTAAGACCAAGACCGCAGATATCCTTAACAGCCTTGATAACAGCCATCTTCTGGTCACCGAAGGAAGCGAGAACTACGTCAAACTCGCTCTTCTCTTCAGCAGCGCCAGCGCCTGCACCTGCACCTGCAGCGGGAGCAGCAGCAACAGCAGCAGCGGATACGCCGAATTCCTCTTCGAGAGCCTTTACAAGCTCGTTAAGCTCAAGAACGGAAAGTTCTTTTACTTCGTCAATAATCTTAGTAATCTTTTCAGAAGCCATTTCAATTTACCTCCATAAATTATGTTTTTTGTTGAATTACGCGGCGGTTAAGCCGACTTTTTTCCGCAGATTAAGCGGATTCGCCCTGTTTTTTCTCGATTTCGCTGATAGCGATAGCGAGGCGCTGAATGGGCGACTGCAGCATAAATACAAGCTGAGAGAGCAGGGTTTCCTTGGACGGGAGCTTTGCGTAAGCCTCAACCTCTTCCTTGGAAATTGCCTTTCCGTCTACGAAACCGAGCTTGATGGAGAACTGTCCCTTGGAATCCTCAGCCTTTTTGTTGAGAACCTTAGGCGCGATAATGATATCGTCGTTTGACAGCGCAATTGCGGTTGTACCCTCAAGAGCGGAATCGAGTCCCTCAATACCTGCAGCATTTAACGCACGCTTGAGCAGAGTGTTCTTAACTACGAAATAGTCAACACCGTTTTCGCGAAGCTCTTTTCTGAGCTTGGTATCGTCTTCAACGGTAATTCCCTTGTAGTCAACCAGCACGCCGCCTGCCGCATTCTTCAGCTTTTCCGTCAATTCCTCAACGAACTGCTGCTTCTTTGCGATAACGCTTTCACTAGGCATTTGTTTCACTCCTTACATTAAAATTTGCTGTCAAAAAACAAAATCCCTTCTGCAAAAAGACAGAAAGGGAGAACAGATTTCAAAAAATCAAATCCCGTTCTTCGGCAGGCGCGGAAAACCGCATTATAGAATTGCTTCCACCTGCTGTCTTTAGAACAGCAAATATATTATACCACGGCAAAAACGATTTGTCAATAGTTTTTTCAAAAAAACTTGACTTTTTTTGCATTTTGATATATAATTATGTATAACATTAAAGAGGGCGGTGATTATTTGAGAAAAATCGTGGGAGCAGTTTTGATTTTGTCGGCATTTTTGCTGACTTCCTGCTCAAAAGCGCCCGAAAAGTCCGAGGAACACTTTTTCGCGATGGACACATATATGTCGATTGAGGCTTACGGGGACAATTCCGAGAAATGTGTTTCACAAGCGCGAAAGCGTGTGGAAACTCTTGAAAAGCTCTGGTCGGCGACCGATGAAAACAGCGAGATTTACGCGATAAATCACGGAAAAAATCCCGAGCTTTCCGTGGAAACGCTGGATTTGCTTTCGTTTACGCTTGAAATGTCCGCGAAAACCGACGGAGCGTTTGACGCGACGATTTATCCTGTGTTGACCGCGTGGGGTTTTACCGCTGACGAACACCGCGTTCCCGATGAAAACGAGCTTGCCGAGCTGCTTGAAAAGGTCGGCTATGGGAAGGTTTCTGCCGACGGGAACAAAATCACGCTTGAAAAGGGAATGATGCTGGATTTCGGCGGAGCTGCAAAGGGATATGCAAGCGATGAATGTGCCGCGATAATGCGAGAAAATGGCATAAAATCCGCGCTGATTAATCTCGGAGGGAATGTGTACGCGCTCGGAAAACGTCCCGACGGGAATTTGTGGAAAATAGGCATAGCCGACCCTCTTGGAGAAAACTCCGAAAATGCGGGAATTGTCGCGGTTTCAGACCGAGCTGTCGTCACGTCGGGCAACTATCAGCGCAGTTTCACGCAAAACGGCAAAACCTACGGTCACATAATCGACCCGAAAACGGGTTATCCCGCGGACAACGATTTGCTTTCCGTGACGGTTATTGCGGAGGAGGGCAAGCTCTGCGACGTGCTCTCGACAGCGCTTTTTGTTATGGGCAGGGAAAGAGCCGAGCGTTTCTTTCGGGAAAACGGCGGGTTTGATATGATTTTGATTGCAAAAAGCGGTGAGATTTACATTACCGAGGGAATTTCGGAAAATTTCACATCGGACAGAAAAGTTTGCGTTATAAATTAACGGGAGGTTTTGCAATGAACGAGTTTATGGAGCTCGCTTTAAAAGAAGCGGAAAGCGGTATTGAAAGCGGCGAGGGCGGACCTTTCGGGTGCGTTATCGTGAAAGACGGGAAGGTTGTCGGGCGCGGTCACAACGAGGTCGTGAAGCAGCGTGACGCAACCTGTCACGGTGAGATTATGGCAATCCGCGACGCAAGCAAAAATCTCGGGACTTTTGACTTGACGGGCTGTGAGCTGTACACCACGGGCGAGCCTTGCCCGATGTGCTTCGGAGCGATTTTGTGGGCAAATATCTCAAAGGTGTATTACGGCTGTAATGTTGACGACACCGAGCTTATCGGCTTTCGCGACAAGCGTTTCTACGAGGACTGCGACAAGCTGAAACAACTGCTTTTCACCGAAACCGACCGCGCCGAGTGCCTTGAATTGTACAAAAAATACAACGCGAAAAGACGCAAAACGAACTATTGATTACATAGCGGCTGAACCTTAAAATTCAGCCGTTTTGTTTTTGCCGAGCTTTCGGTAAACTGTGAAATACATCGTGAAAAAGCAAGCAAGCCCGCCGACTGCATTTGAAATCGGCTCTGCGAGGAAAATTCCGTCAACACCGAAGCCGACCTGCGGAAGAATTATCGTAAGCGGGATAACGATTATCGCTTTTCTCAGCAGCGAGAAGAAAATCGCGCGTTTTGAGTATCCGAGAGCCTGAAAAGTGGATTGTCCCGTGAACTGAAAAGCCATAAAAACAAATCCGAAGAAGTAAATATGAAGCGCTGAAACGCCTTTTTCAATCATCTGCAAATCGTCTGTAAACGCGGAAATCAGCAGCTTCGGCGCAAGCAGCACGAAAACCCAAGCAATCGCGGTATAGACAATGCCGAGAAAAGCCATAAATCTGATGCCTTCTTTTACGCGGGGGTATTCGCGCGCGCCGTAGTTATACCCGAGTACGGGCTGCGCGCCGTGGGTAATTCCCTGTACGGGGAGATGAAGAATATCGCGCACGGAGTTGATTATCGTCATAATCCCGACGTACAAGTCGCCGCCGACGATTTTCAGCGTGGAGTTGCACACAACCTGAACAGCGCAGTTTGTTGCCTGTACGATAAATGCCGCAAGACCGAGCGACATTATTTTTCCTGTGAGGCGTAGGTCGATTTTGAGGTATTTCCGTTGGATTTTCATCAGGGCTTTTTTGCCCGTCAGGAATTTCAGCACCCAGACCGCCGATACAATCTGACTTATTACGGTTGCGGCTGCCGCGCCGCTTACTCCCATATCAAGCGCGAAAATGAACAGCGGGTCGAGCGCAAGATTGAGAACAGCGCCGATTGCCGTTGTCAGCATTCCGATTTTCGGGAAGCCCTGCGCGTTGATGAACCCGTTCAAGCCTGTCGAGAGCATAAGGAAAGGTGTTCCGACGAGGTAGATTTTGAGGTAATCGTCCGCGTAAACGTAGGAGTTTTCACTTGCTCCGAACAAAAACAGCACGGGTTCACGGAAAACATAGCACAACACAAGCAGAACAACCGAGCTTGACAAAAGCAGCGAGAACGTATTTCCGAGGATTTTGCGGGCTTTTTCATCGTCCTTTGCACCGCGCGCAATGGAAAAAAGCGGAGTGCCGCCCATACCGAAAAGGTTTGTAAAAGCCGCGATAAGGGTTGTAATCGGGAAAACAAGACCTATTCCCGTGAGAGCCATACTGTCCGCTTCGGGAAGATGTCCGATATAAATCCGGTCAACTACATTGTACAAAAGCTGGGTAATCTGCGCAAATACAAGCGGAACCGCCTGCGACACTATATTTCTTTTTACCGAGCCCTTTGAAAAATCGTTTGTCATTATCTCGCTTCTTTCTGGTTTTCTGCCATAATTATAACATTTTCCGTTATTTTTGTCAACAAATCTGTCTTTTTGATTTGTGTGATTTTGCACAAAAACTTTTTCTTTTTGTGGAAATTGCTTGACAAAATATTGTAAAAGCTGTATAATAAAAATATCAAAATTTTTTTGAAAAGGAGTTTTGGCCAATGAACGATTTTGAGAACAAATGTTTCGGAAAAGCAGATTTGCCTATTTCGGGCAGCTCTGAGGACAGCTTTAGCACCGAGGCATACATAGAAGGACTTTGCGGGTACATCGGAAGCTGCGATACTCCGATGACAATTTCCATTCAGGGCAGCGGCGGAAGCGGCCGTACAAGTATGCTGAAAATGATTAGGGAAAAGCTGGAGCAAAATAACACCACCGTTATCAGCATTAATGCGTGGCAGTCCTCGCAGTTCAATGTCGGTCTGACTTTCTCCGTGATTTCACTGCTTATAAAGGAGCTTAACGACGGCGGCGCGCATTTCCGCAACGTTATGAACCTGTTTTCCAGCATTGCCGAAAAGCCTCGCAAGGCTGAAGAAGCGTGTGCGGTTGTAGATGAAATCCGCGCGCTCAAAAACGAGTTCCAGGCAGCGGTTGACCAGAAGCTCTGCGATACAAAAAGCGACAGAATTGCTTTCTTCATCGATGACCTTGACCGCTTGCAGCCCGTAAAGGCAGTGGATTTGCTTGAATATCTCAAAATGTTCATTGACTGCGAAAAGTGCGTTTTCATTCTCGCAGTGAACAATGATACCGTAACCGAAGGAATTCGCCAGAAATACGGCGTTAAGGACAGCAGAGATTTCTTTGAAAAGATGATTCAGCTCCCGTTCAACGTTCCCGTTGAAAAATATGACATCGAAAAGTTCGTCAGAACCGAATTTGATTCCTGGGACGAAACAATCCTCAAAAAGAACGATATCAGCCTGTTCAAGAGCCTTATCGGAAGCTCAATCGGCTTTAATCCGCGCGGTATGAAGCGCCTGTTCAATACTTTCCGTCTGCTTGACGCTACAATTGACATCGAATCCGAATATGAAGAAAAGGCAGCTCTTGAAAGGGGCGAGGTAAAGTCCACCGGAGATCCCAGCATTAGCAAAATCACCAGACAGCGCGCTTTGTTTGCGGTAATCTGCCTGCAAACAAGCTTTGAGAAGCTGTATTGGTTCCTGCTTTCGTCCAGCAGCCTGCTTGACGCAAACTCGCTCACTGTATTTATGAACGACGAGGAAATGCGCGGCAACGCTGAAATTATGCGTACTGTTTTCACGGACGAGGACGGCAGAATTGACGAGGATATGATTAGAAGAGTGCGCAAGTTTATGCCTCACTTCCAGAGAGCAATCCGTGCAAGCTACTATGACAATGTATCCGATGATGAAATCCTGCGTACCGTTATCAGAGAGGCAACCGTAACCTCTGTCGGCAATATGATTGAGTCTAACGACCAGGATAAGCAGGACGAAAACCGCAAGCTCGTTGAAATCATCAATGCCGAGCTCAAATCTCACTACAAGAACAGCGTATACTTCCAGCCGTCTTATCAGGCGGGTACAACCGAAGCGTGCGGCTATTCTTCGTTCAAGGCATACGCAGGATTTGAGTTCTCGGTTGTTTACTCAATCAGACACACGATTAAAAACACTCGCGTTGTCAAGTTTATGGTAAGAAACATCACAAAGGCTCCGAACAACGAGCCTGTCGGCGATGATTTGTGGAAATACTGCAAGAACGACGTTATGTTCGACACTCTCGGAAACGACCCGCTTATGCTCGGCAGAAAGGCTGAAAGCAGCTTCTCGGGCAAAAAGCTGAGTATGGATTATGACTATGTCGGAGAGTTTGCCGTAAAGGACAGCGAGGGCATAAAGAATACCATTATCGAGGTTATGGAGAAAGCAATCGAAACCGTAAAGGTTCACGAGCAGCCGACAATCCTCAACTAATTCCGATAAAAAATCACCGGCGGGGTAATGCTCCGCCGGTTTTTTATGTTGTTTTGTCAGGCTGACTTTTCGAGTTTTCGCATTGCTCTGAACTCCATTAAAGCCATTAAAACCGCAGCAACCGCCGAAATCAAATCCGCGACAGGTCCCGTGTACAATATTCCGTCAATACCGAAGAAAAGCGGCAGTACAATCAGCATAGGCAGGAAGAAAATTATCTGCCTCGTGAGGGAGAGGAAAATTCCCTTTATGGGTTTGCCGATTGATGTGAAAAAAGTTGCCGTGACGGGCTGAATACAAACAAGCGGTGTAAGCAGCAGGAAAATACGGAAGAATTTTTCGCCGAATTCAAAGTATATCTCGGGCTCGTCGCTGCCGAAAAGCGCAAGAATTTCCCGCGGGAAAAGCTGATACGCGACGAAAGACGCAACCGAAATCGCTGCGGCAATACCCAGCGCCAGCATATACGCTTTTCGCACCCTGTCGTACTTCCGCGCGCCGTAGTTGAAGCTCTCAATCGGCTGTGAGCCTTGTCCCAGACCGATTACCACGGAGAAAATCACCTGATTTACCTTCATTACAATTCCCGCGCAGGCAAGCGGAATTGCGTCACCGTATATCGAAAGCGCGCCGTAGTTTTTCAGCGAGTTGTTGAGGACAATCTGCACAATCATCATCGCAATCTGGTTGAAAAACGAAGCCATTCCGATTGAAGCAATCCTCAAAGTGACGCGCAGATTTACCTTAAAGTGCTGCAGCGACAGCTTTACGGTTTTAAACCGAAACAGGTAGGCAATCACAATCACTGCGGAAACGATTTGCCCGATTATTGTCGCAAACGCAGCGCCTTTCATTTCCCAGCCCAGCTCGAGCACAAAAACCGCGTCCAGAATTGTGTTTATGACAGCGCCGATAAGGTTGCAGAGCATTGTCATTCGAGGGCTTCCGTCAGCGCGGATTAGGTGACCTCCGCCGACCGAAACAATCAGAAAAGGGAACCCGAAAGCCGATATAAACACATAATCCTGCGCGTAGGGAAGAACATCGTCGGGCGAGCCGAAAAGCCTCATCATCGGTGTGAGGAAGCAAAGCGTAGCAGCCGCGAGAATTACTCCGCAAACAGCAAGCATTGTAATAGAGTTTCCGATAAACAGCGGAGCTTTTTCGGTTTCACCCTTGCCCATAGCAAGATTAAAGCAAGACGCTCCGCCTATTCCGAAGAGCAAAGCAAGCGAAATGCAAGACATCGACAGCGGAAAAGCAACGTTTGTCGCGGAGTTTCCGAGCAGTCCGACAGCCTGTCCGATAAAAAGCTGGTCTACTATATTGTAAAGCGCGCCGACAAGCATTGCGATAATACTCGGCACGGCAAATTTCATCATAAGTTTCCCGACAGGCTCACACCCGAGCGGGTTTTCTTTTACATTTTCCGACATTTTTTAATCCTTTTTCACTTTTTTTCAGTAGTTAAGGCGGAGTTGCCCCCGCCGCAGGCTGCCGATAAACCACCGTCTGCGTCGTCAGCCGACGTTCGGCAGGCACAAAGCCTAGCCGCACGTCGGTTTCCTAGCATCCGGCGGCTTCTCGGCAGCCTGTTTGTTTTTGATTTTTCGACAAGTTAAAGCGGGGTTGCCCCCGCTGTTTAGCACTTGTTTTCACCGAGCATTTTTCTCAGATAATCGCTAAGACTGCCGTTTTTCATAAGCGTTCTCACGATATCGATATAGCTGAAAACGGGAGTTGCACCGTCGCGGATTAGCGCGGCAGTTCCCGCAAAATGCGCGTCAAGAATATCGTGCGGCGGAACGGCAAAGATTTCTCGTCCCTGTTCGAGGGCGTGCTGTGCTGTGAGCAGACATCCGCTGACTTCTCCCGCTTCGAGAACAAGTGTTCCCAGCGAAAGCCCCGAAATAATGCGGTTTCTGTGCTGAAAATATCCTCCCGACGGCTTTGTATACGGGAGCAGCTCGCTTATAACCGCGCCGCCTTTTTCGATGATTTTCTGCTTCAAAGCACCGTGTCCCTTGGGATAATCCACGAAAATTCCGCAGCCGCAGACTCCGATTGTCCGTCCGCCCGCGTCAATACAAGCGCGATGTGCCGCTGAGTCAAGACCCACGGCAAGTCCGCTTGTAATCACGGCACCGAGCTTTGCAAGCGAAGAAACCAGCGATTTTGTCACGGAAAAACCATAGTCCGACGCAAATCTTGTCCCGACAACCGAAAGCGTAAACGCTTCGTCAAGACCGCTGATATCACCCGCGCAGAACAGTATTACAGGCGGGTTTTCGATGTTTTTGAGCAGCCTCGGATAACGCTCGTCGTCAAGTGAAATAACCGCGACATTGTTTTCCCTGCAAACCGCAAGAACGTTTTGCACGGCACCGCTTCTGATTTCAGCGGCTCTGCGCTTTTCTTCCTCGGAGAGAAAGGGTATTTTACCGTCGCGAACTGCCTCTGCGGCAGCTTTTGCGTTGTTGTCGTACTGCGACAAAATCAGCGCGGTTTTCGGGTTGTGCGGCGTCATAACCATAAGCAGCCACAGCCAGATTTCCACGGAGCTTGCTTCGGACAAAATAATTCCTCCCAAACGGGTATTTTAGCGGTTCATTTCGGTCTGCGGACCTTTGGAGTTGTGCTCCTCGATGATACGCTTGATTTCTTTGAGGTCGGACGACGGCAGGTCGCCTACAATCGTGTTCTTGACAGAGCCTGTCGCGTTGCCGTATTTCAGAGCGGTTTCGCAGGAAAGGTCGCTTGAAAGCAATCCCGCAAGAACACCGGAAATATAAGCGTCACCGCTTCCGATACGGTCGACAACCTCGATATTGCTGTACGGCTCTTCCTCGTAGAATTTGTCCTCTTTTGCGTTATAGATAACCGAGCCGAAGGTGTGAATTTTCGGACTGTGGACAACTCTCTGAGTTGCACACATAATAGAAATAGGATACTCGCTGCAAAAGCTCTTCATAATCTCGTATACATCGCCTGTTTTGCCGAAAGTGAGGCGCGCGGTGTCCTCCGAGCAGAAGAAAATGTCGATATACGGCAAAATCTGCTCGATACACTCTCTTGCTTCCTCACCGCTCCAGAGGTTAAGTCTGAAGTTTACGTCAAAGGAAATAAGCGCACCGTTTGCCTTAAAGCGCTTTATCATCTCAATAGCAGCGTCGCGCGTGTTTTTGCTGAGCGCGAGGGTAATTCCCGTTGTGTGGAAGCAGCGCGCGGATTTGTACATCTCGTCATCATAATCGTTTAGATTAATGCTGTTTACCGAGGTGTTTTGTCTGTCGTAGACAATTCCGGGCTTGCGCGGATGAGCGCCGTATTCGTAGAAATATATGCCAAGACGAGAGTGTTTGCTGTCGTCATAGGTTATGTAGTCGTCGCTGACGCCGCCGAAACGAATTCGGTTTTTGACGTACTTTCCGACATCGTTTGCGGGGAGCTTTGTGATGATACCCGTGCGCAAACCAAGCAAAGCCGCGCCCGAAACAACGTTCAGCTCAGCGCCGCCAACCTGCTTGTTAAATGTATCACAGCTTACAATTCTTTCGTTGTTAGGGGGAGAAAGTCTGAGCAGAAGTTCTCCGAATGACAGCAAATCAAATGATTTTCCCATTTTTTTACTCCTTTATAATCCCTTGAATTTTTTTAAATTTGGACTTATTATAACACATTCCCATAAAAAAATCAAGTGGATTTTTGTCAGATTATACGAAAATTTTTCTTAAATTGTGATAAAATCACGAATATTTTTGAGAGTTTTCTCGCCGATACCCGAAACGTTTACAATTTCATCGACGCTCTTGAAATCGCCGTGTTCGTTTCGGTACTTGATGATTGCGGCGGCTTTTGTTTCGCCGATACCGGAAAGCTTCACAAGCTCTCCCGCAGAAGCAGTGTTAATATTGATTTTAGCTGAAATCTCGGGCGCGCTTTCGGTTTTCTCGGGCAGCGAAACCGAGCTGCTTTCGGGATTTTCGGTCGGTTCAGTGAGAACAAATCTGTCGGGAACGGAACTGCTTGATGAAACGCTCTCGGTTGAGCTGACTGCGATTTCAGATGAACTGTTTTCGGGGGAAAAAACCGTGTTTTCAAGCACCACGGCTTGCTTCACGTCGGGAAACGCGTTTCTGATGAAAACTGCCACAATCAGCACACCGAATACCACACGGATTGCCGTTTTGATGAAAAATGCGGCTTTGTCGGATTTTTTGTCCATTTCGCTCTCCCTTTCGTTTTCTTATATTTTACCACAATTTTCCTCAAATGTCAAATTCTTTCCCGAAATGCAGACAAAACCTTTTGCGTATTGACAAAATCTGCCCGAGGGTGTATAATAATATTCGTATTTAAGAAGAGGGAATGGTGAAATGAAAGATAAAAACACAAAACCCGATGAAACAGCCGAGCGCTATTTCACTGGCTTTAAAGACGGTCTTCCGATTGCGCTGGGGTATTTTTCGGTGTCGTTTACTTTTGGAATTACCGCTGTAAGTATGGGTTTGCCTCCACTTGCCGCAGTTTTGATTTCAATGACAAATCTCACCTCTGCGGGACAGCTTGCGGGTGTATCAATAATTGCTGCGGGCGGCGGATTTATAGAAATGGCAATGGCTCAGCTTATCATAAATCTTCGCTATGCGTTGATGAGCCTGTCGCTGTCGCAAAAGCTGAACGGGCGCTACAACTTGCTTCACAGAATAATTTCAGCATTCGGAATAACCGACGAGATTTTCGCGGTTGCCTCGGGAAAAAGCGGCGAAATCGACAAAAAATATATGTACGGGCTGATAACGCTTCCGTACATTTTCTGGGCAGCGGGAACTGCTGCGGGTGCATTTTTGGGGGAAATTCTGCCCGAGGGCATAAAATCCGCGCTGGGAATTGCAATCTACGGAATGTTCATCGCAATCGTTATCCCGCCTTCAAAAAAGAGCAGGGGAGTGCTTTTCACGGCGGTTCTGGCGGCGGTGCTTAGCTGTGTGATTTATTATGTGCCGCTGTTTGACGGCATTTCTTCTGGCATTTCCGTGATAATCTGCACGGTTATCGCGGCGGCTCTCGCTGCGATTTTGTTTCCGAGAAAAACCGAGGAGGCTGAACAATGAAAGACGCCTCGTACCTTTATTTAAGCGTCGCGGTAATGGCGCTTGTGACCTATCTTATCCGAATGATACCTCTTGCCGCGTTCCGAAAGAAAATCAAGTCGCGGTTTTTGCTGGACTTTTTGTACTACGTCCCCTACGCGGTTTTGAGCGCGATGACAATTCCCGCCGTATTTTACAGCGGAAACTACATAATAAGCGCTGCTGCGGGAGTTTTGGTTGCGTGTGTTCTCGCGTTTTTCGAGCGCGGCTTGCTCACGGTTGCCGTTTGCGCGTGCGCGGGAGTTTTCCTCACGGAGCTTGTGATGCAGCTGGCTGGCTTTGTTTAATAATTCACACTTAATATGAAAAATCTATTGGCAATTTTGTTTTATCGTGATATAATAAACTCATCGATAAACCTGTTACTGTTTGTCAAGCAGATTGCAATAAATCATACAAAAATCCGCGCTCCCGTTTCCGAGAGCGCGTGTTTTTTATGAATTGCTGACTTCAACAAACTTTTGAAGCGTTTCGAGAGCCTTGCCCGAGTCGATGACTTCAGCCGCGAGCTTTATGCCGTCCTTCATCGTTTCGGCTTTTCCGCCGATGAAAAGCGCCGCGCCCGCGTTCATCAGAACCGCGTTTCTCTTGTGGCCTTTCTCGCCCTTGAGGATATTGCGGGTAATCTCGGCGTTTTCTTCGGGTGAACCGCCCACAAGGTCGCTCTTCTGGCAGCGCTCAAACCCGAAATTCTCGGGAGTTATCGTGTAGGTCTTGAACCAACCGTCCTTGAACTCACAAACCGCTGTCGGCGCGGAGAGCGAAATCTCGTCCAGCTTGTCGCGCCCGTAAACCACCATTCCGCGCTTTACGCCGAGGTTTATCAGAACTTGTGCCAGCGGTTCGATAAGGTATTCGTCATAAACACCGAGCAGCTGCATTTTCGGGCTTGCGGGGTTTGTGAGCGGGCCGAGAATGTTGAAAACTGTCCTGAAGCCAAGCTCCTTGCGGATTGGTCCGACATATTTCATCGAGGTATGGTATTTCTGCGCAAAGAAAAAGCACATTCCGACTTTTTCCAGAAGTTCCACGCACTTTTCTGGGTCTTGCTGAATATTTACTCCGAGCGCTTCCAAGCAGTCAGCTGTGCCGCATTTCGAGGAAGCCGCGCGGTTTCCGTGCTTTGCAACCTTCATTCCTCCCGCAGCAGCAACCAGTGCCGAGGTCGTGGAAATGTTGAAGCTGTGCGCGTTGTCACCGCCCGTACCGACGATTTCAAAAACGTCGTCGCCCGCGTTAACCTTTGTCGCGTGGTCACGCATAGCCGCCGCGCAGCCCGCGATTTCGTCGATAGTTTCGGATTTCGCGCTCTTTGTTGACAGGGAAGCGAGAAAAGCGGCATTCTGCGTAGGTGTGGACTCGCCGCTCATAATCTCGTTCATCACAGAATAAGCCTCGTCATAGGACAAATCCTGTTTGTTTACAACCTTTTCGATTGCTTCTTTAATCATAAAATTTGTCTCCTTTTTTAACTTCAAATACCCGTCCACTTGAAAAGCGAACGGGTATTGTCTGTTTGTTGATTAAAGCAATTTTCTGTAAAGCTCAGCGATTTCCTCAACAGAGGTATCTCTCGGGTTTCCGGGACGGCAAGCGTCTGCGAAAGCCGACTCCGAAAGGAACTGAACGTCCTCGGGCTTTACGATATCGCGGAGATTGTCGGGAATTCCAACGTCCTTTGAGAGCTGTCTTACAGCGTCAACAGCAGCCTTTCTGTACTCTTCCTGCGACATATTTTCGGTACCCTTGACGCCCATTGCCTTTGCGATATCACGATATTTTTCACCGGTAACGGGTGCGTTGTACTCCATAACGGTCGGCAGAATAATAGCGTTTGCGATACCGTGAGGCGTGTCATAGAGCGCACCGAGCGGGTGAGCCATAGAGTGAACGATACCAAGACCTACATTCGAGAAGCCCATTCCCGCAACGTACTGTCCGAGAGCCATACCCTCACGACCGTCTGCGGTGTTCTCAACAGCGCCACGAAGCGAACGCGCGATAATCTCGATTGCCTTGAGGTGGAACATATCCGAAAGCTCCCACGCACCCTTGGTGATGTAGCCCTCGATTGCGTGAGTGAGCGCGTCCATACCGGTTGCCGCAGTGAGGCTCTTGGGCATTGTGCTCATCATATCGGGGTCAACAACAGCAACAACAGGGATATCGTGCGGGTCAACACAAACCATTTTTCTGTTCTTTTCAACGTCCGTGATAACGTAGTTTATGGTAACCTCAGCGGCAGTGCCCGCGGTTGTGGGAACTGCGATAATCGGAACGGACGGCTTTTTCGTCGGAGCAACACCTTCAAGGCTTCTAACATCGGCAAATTCGGGGTTGTTGATGATGATACCGACGCCCTTTGCGGTATCCATAGAAGAACCGCCGCCGACAGCGATGATATAGTCAGCGCCGCAATTCTTGAACTCCTCAACACCGTGCTGAACGTTTTCGATTGTGGGGTTTGGCTTGATATCGCTGAAAAGCTCGTAAGCAAGACCTGCGCCGTCAAGCACGTCGGTAACCTTCTTGGTTACGCCGAACTTGATAAGGTCGGGGTCGGAGCAAATCAGCGCCTTTTTGAAGCCGCGGTTTTTAGCCTCTTCGGCAACTGCCGCGAGCGCACCCTTTCCGTGATAAGAGGTTTCGTTGAGAATAAATCTGTTCATAGCAATACTTCCTTTCGGTTTTATTTATTAATTTTTGCAAGTAAATCGTTTACGTCGTTGAGCATTTCATTGAGGTGGTTGATGTTCTCGGCGTTCTTTTCGATGTTTGAGTACATCGTCTTAATCTGGTTGTTGATTTCGGTCATCGACTTCTTGATTGCAAGCAGCATATCGCTGATTTCGTTCGCATTCTTAGTGTTTTTGTTTGCAAGAGAGCGAACCTCAGTTGCGATTACGTTAAATCCGACGCCCGCAGCGCCCGCTCTTTTTGCCTCGATTGAAGCGTTGAAGCCGAGCAGGGTGAGGTTTGTGGACGCGCTTTCGATTGCCTTTACAATGCCGTCGGTGTTTACAACAGCCTTCTCGGACGCAGCGACAGCTTCCTTTATCATATCAAAGTTGTCGGAAAGAGCCTTTACAGCCTCGGCTGTGGTGGCCATTTCCGTGTGAATTTTGCTGAACTCGGAGTTCACGTTTGCGAGAACCTGCTCGTCCGTTTCGCTCTTTTCCTGAACAAGCAGCTTCTGATAACCCGCCTCGGACAGAGCGTTTGCCATCTGATACAGCAGATTTGCAGCCGACTCTATTTGTGCCTTCGGAACAACCTTGACCTTGCGAAGCGCTTCTATGTACTTGTCGGGGTCGATGTTCAGCTCAGCAGCGATTTTGCGGAATTTCTCCTCGTCGGGTTCTTCGGGGAGAACCTGTCCGCCGACAAGCGTGCCGATGTGCTTTCCGTTGAGCATAATCGGAGCGGCGAAGTCCATAAGACCCGCGTGGCAGTAATAAACTGCGGGACGTCCTGTTCTCGAAGCCTGCTCGCCGCCCTGTAAATCGCACTTGTTGCAGCGCTCACAGCCGACGTGTGACTTTCTTGTCAAATTCATACAAAAGTCAGTAAAATTACTTCCGCTTGTAACTGCTCCCGTATCATCGGTAGCGAGTGCAGCCATACCCGTTGCGTCGGCAAACGCGTCCTGAAGCGATTGGAGCGTGTGTCTGTCGATGACATCGAGCAGTTTGATGTTGTTCATATCCATTTTGAAAATCTCCTTAGTGGGTAAATAAACTTCCAAATATAATTATACTATTTTAAACATTTTTTGTCAACGGTTTTTTGAATTTTTGTGCATTATTTATTAAAAAATTATTCTCGATGTGTGGTTTAAAAAGACGGCATTTCTTGACAAAACCGAGCGTTTTTGCTATAATAAATGTATAACCGAGAAAAGGGGAAAAGATATGCGTGAAATAAAAACAGGCAGGGTTTATCGGCACTTCAAGGGTGATTATTATCTTGTGGAGGCTACGGGACTATACTCGGAAACGGGAGAAGAAGTGGTGATTTACCGCAGGCTTTACGAGGACGGTGGACTGTGGGTTAGACCGCTGAAAATGTTTCTGGAAGAGGTTGACAGGGAAAAATACCCCGACTGCACGCAGAAATACAGGTTTGAACTTGTGGAAATTGAAAGCAAAGCGAGGCATTAAAATGGTTAGAGAGATTGTTCGGGACACGTTTTTTCTGCGGATAAAATCCGAGCCTGCGACAAAAGAGGATTTGCCCGCGGCTCGCGACTTGCTGGATACACTTGTCGCTCACAAGGACGGCTGCGTTGGAATGGCGGCAAATATGATTGGTATTTCAAAGCGGATTATCGCGTTTGACGACAACGGAAAGTACTCGGTTATGTTCAATCCCGAAATCATAAAATGCTCGGGCGCGTTTGAAGCGGAGGAAGGCTGTCTGTCGCTTGACGGAACGCGAAAAACCAAGCGCTTTAAGAGCATAAAGGTGAGCTATTTCAACGAGGATTTTCAGCAGCGTATCAAGACCTTCACCGGATTTACCGCGCAGATTATTCAACACGAAATCGACCACTGTAACGGTATTCTTATCTAAATAATTCACATGGTGGGAATTAAGTGTTCTTGCCTTGTTTTTTCTGAGATTTGTGTTGACAATTGCTTCATAAAATGCTATAATATTATATTGTAGTATATTACCATAGTAAAGGAGAAAAAATGAAAAAATCGCTTGGACTTGATAAAAAAATTATTATCAGCGTTTGCATTCTTTCAACTATTATGCTGATGATATCGTCGGTTGTAAGCTTTGTTATCAGTAATAATCTGGTTACATCGGAGAGCAAATCAAAGGTTATCAACGAGCTGAAACATCAGTCTTCGGTTCTTGACGGCTGGCTTGATAAGCAGGAAGCAATTATTTCCGATGTTTCAAAGTTTTCCGCGTCGTTTGCTCCCACTCCCGAACAGCTTCAGAGAATGCTTGCCGCTGCCTGTGAAAGCTCCGGCGGAACTGTTTACAGCGCGTATCTGGCATATCCCGTCAATGTGACGATTTTCAACACGGATATTGAGCTTCCGCCCGAATTTGACGTCACAGTGCGCGGCTGGTACAAGGACGCTGAGGCTGCTCACGGAAAGCCCGTCTGCACCTCTCCGTACATAGATTTCAATACGGGAAGTATGATTATCACGGTTGCAACGGCAGGTTATTCCGATGACGGCAAGCTGTTTGCAATCGCAGGCGGAGATGTTTATATCGACCAGCTTATAAATGCTGTCAGAGAAATCAAAATCTCCGAAAATGCCTATCCGTTCCTGATTGACGCGGACGGAAATGTTCTCGTTCATCAGAATGAAGAATATCTCCCGAAGATTGTCAACAACGAGTCCGTTTTCACAAACGTATCGACAATTCCCGCATATACGGAAAAAGTTGAGCCGGAAACGCTCGTTTTCAAGAACGATTATGACGGAGTTAAGCGCGCAATCGGCTCTGTTCAGCTTTCAAACGGCTGGACGCTCGGTTATGCGATTGATTTCGGAACCTATACAAGCGGTATCACAACGCTTATGGTTCTTCAGCTTGTAATTATGATTGTTGCAATTCTGCTTGTTGCGGGACTTTGCGCGGTGATTGTAAAGCGCTGCCTGAAGCCCGTTGACAGCCTGAACGCTGCCGCTGAAAATATGGCAAAGGGCAACCTCAGCTATGAGCTTTCCTATCACGGAAATGACAGCGTAGGAACACTCTGCGAGAACCTTGCCGAAACAAACAAGGCTCTGAAGAGCTATGTTGACGATATTTCCGCTAATCTTTCGAGAATGAAGGACGGAGATTTCAATGTGAATTTCGGCGCGGATTACGTCGGAGATTTCGCACCTATCAAGGACTCAATCGACCAGATTTCAAAGTCAATCGGCTCGGTTATCGACGGAATAAGCTCCGCTTCCGAGAGGGTAAACGAAAGCGCGAGAGGTGTATCTGGGTCTGCGGCAAGTCTTGCTTCGGGTGCGCGTGAGCAGACCGAAACGGTTTCCGAGATGAGCGAGATTGCCGACAAGTTTATGACGCTCACAAAGGAAAACGGCGACAGCGCCGAGAAAGCTCTCTTCTTCTCAAATCAGACGGGAGAAGCGGTTGCCGCGAGCAATGAAAGTATGAAGGAGCTGCTCGCGTCAATGTCGCAGATTACCGAGATGTCCGTGCAGATTGAGAAGATTATCAAGACAATCGACGATATCGCTTTCCAGACGAATATTCTCGCGCTCAACGCTTCAATCGAGGCGGCAAGAGCAGGAGCGGCAGGAAAGGGCTTTGCGGTTGTTGCAGACGAGGTGAGAAACCTCGCGTCCAAGTCCGCTGAGGCGGTTCAGGGAACGACAGAGCTTATCACAAGCACTGCCGAGGCTATTGAAAAGGGCTCAAATATCGCAAACGAAACCGCGGCTTCGCTTGAAGCGGTCACCGAGAAATCCAAGGAGGTTGACTTGCTTGTTGCGAGAATTTCCGAGGTTTGCGGTGAACAGACGCGCGAGGTTGCCGCAATAAACGAGAAAATCGGGGTTATTTCGTCGGTTGCTCAAAGAAACTCCGAAACGGCTCAGGAAAGCTCTTCTTCGAGCGACGAGCTGAACACTCAGGCGAAAATTCTCGAAGAAATGCTCGAAAAATTCAAATAAAACAAGTCGCTCCCTGTTATCGGCAGGGAGCGGTTTCTTGTATATTTCGCTTGACAAGAGGCAAAATCGGTGGTAAAATAAAAGCGTAAAAGGAGATTTTGCGATGAAATTTTGCTATGAATGCGGGACAAAGCTTGTTGAAAAGCACCTTGACGGCGAGGGTGAAATACCGTTTTGCGAAAAGTGCGGGACGTTTCGTTTCCCGATTTTCAATACCGCGGTGAGTATGGAAGTTTTGAGCCCCGCTCACGATAAAATTGTGCTGATAAAGCAGTACGGCAAGGATAAAAACATTCTGGTCGCGGGGTATGTCAACAGGGGTGAAAGCGCTGAGGAAGCCGTTGCGCGTGAGGTTTTCGAGGAGCTCGGCGTAACGGTGAACGAAATCACTTTCAACAAAAGCGCTTTCTTTGAGCCGAGCAACACTATTATGCTGAATTTTTCCTGCGTTGCCGAAACCGAGGAGCTTCACATCAACGAAAAAGAGGTTGACAGCGCGGCTTGGTACACTCTTGAAGAGATTGAACGTGAGATTTTTCAGGGCAGCCTTGCGCATAAGTTTTTGCTGGAATTTCTGCGGAATTTCAAAGGCTGATATAAATTGAATGAAAGGGTTGGATTTATGAGTAATATTGCAAATAGCAAGGTACTGCGATTTTGCGGGCTGCTGGGAGTAATCAGCCTTTTGTCATATACGGCGGCTGTGGTTTTCTCGCCGCTTGCTTATCCGAACTACAATTGGCTTGCTCAGGCGGTAAGCGACCTTTCTGCGGACGCAGCGCCGTCGCGAACTCTCTGGAGTCAGCTTTCGTCGCTGTACGGACCTTGCGGGATTGTGTCGGTAATGGCAGCGTGTATTGCCGTGGAAAAAAGCTCGCATAAGCTGCTGAAAATCGGAGTATACCTCTTTGCGGCAATGGAATGGGTGAGCAGCGTCGGCTACACAATGTTTCCGCTGTCTGACGCAGGCACTCCCGACGGGTTTCAGAACATAATGCACCTTGTTGTTACGGGAGCGGTTGTTTTGCTGTCGATTGCCTCGCTTGTGATTATTTTCATCGGCACTCGGAAAAACAAGCAAAAAACTCTCGGAAATATCGCTCTTGCGGCGGTAATTCTGATGACGCTTGGAGCAATCGGTACGGGAGCTTTGCCAAAGGAAATTTTCGGTATTCCCGAAAGGTTCAGCGTTTTCGCGGCAGCAGGATTTAACGCCATTCTTGGAATTTGGCTGTTTCGCGGAAAACTCAGCGAGAATTAAGCCTTGTGTTCCTCTGCAAAAAAGTGAAAATACGCTTCAATTCGCTGTAAAATCTCCTGTTCGTGCTCGGGCTCACGCTCAATCTGCTGAATGAAAAGCGACACGGGGGAAGCGAATTGAATTGCAAGCATTTCGGGATTTCCCGCGCGCATTATTCCGTTTTCAATCATCTTAGTGAAAATCTGCTTGTATATACTCTGCACGATATCGATGTTGTATTTTGTGGTGAGCAGGGATATTTTGCGGCTGCGAAACTGCTCTATTGTCAGCAGTCTTCTCACTCTTTTTATCATTTCATCGTGAAGCGTGAACCGGATTTTTGCCATAGAAATCGCAATCAGCTCGTCCATTGACTCGGGAGTTTTTCCGGGATTTTGCGCCGAGCCGAAATTTGTCTGATAATACCGCACAGCTCGGTCAATAAGCGCGTCGAGAATATCCTCCTTGCCCTTGAAATGCTTGTAGAGCGACGGACCTTTTATTCCCGCATTTTCCGCGATAAGGTCAACTCCCACGCCGTCATAGCCCTTTTCCGCGAACAATGTCAGTGCAGACTCCAGAATTCTGTCTTTTGTCGGTTTCTTTTCTGTTTCCATTTCCATACTCCTTATAAAAGCTAACGCTCGTTACTATTATATTATATACGAATTTTACCAAAATGTCAATAGTTGTTGCAAATTATTATTGACAAAAGTGATTTATTATGCTATAATCATCTTGGAAAACGCTCGTTAGCCTTATATAAACCGATAGGTGATGAAAATGGACAGTTGTGAAAGCATTGAAAAAACAAAAAAGGGCTTTGAAGAGAGCTTTCGTCTGGGAACATATTACAATAAACAGACCAATGACGAAAAGCACCTGCAACAGATTTTACACAAAGGACGAATGGGTTGAAATCGTAAAATCGGCGGGGCTGCGATTAATCGAGGAATTTGAAACAAGTATACGCTTCCCGAGAAAAAAGAGCGCGTCTGTCGGTTTTGACGACATCATCAAACGTCACGATGAAAAGGTTATAAAAGGGTATAATGTGGAGATTGTCGGAGAGGAAATCCTGATTACCGAAAAGGTGAACAATCTTTTGTTTTGCAATGACAAATACTGATGAAAAAGCGGCTGACAAGCGAATTGTCAACCGCGTTTTTATTAATTTTGCTTTTGTGTGACCATTTTTCCTTCCATTTTTGTTATACCGTATTCAATCGTGATTTTATCGCCGACATACAGCTTCTTAAAGCAGGAAATTATTCTCCGTGCGACTATATCGCCGTTTCCTTCGTTTGCGTCAAGCAACAAAACAATAATCTGCCTGCTGGAATATCTTGTGGAAACGTCAATTCTTCTGAGAGATGTGAAAATCGCTTTATCAAGCATTTCGAGAGCGGCTTCAAACTCTTCGGTATCGGGTTCGTCCGTGCCCTCGGCATTTGACAGTGTGAACAGAACTGTCTGAACCTCTCTGCCGCTTCGTTCCACGGTTCTTCGGATAAAGTTGTACACATTGTGGAAATTGTCAAAATCGAGCAGGTAAGCACCGTTTCCGCTGTCGGCACGGCTGAGCAGCTCTCCGAGATAATTCAGGTCAACACCTGCTGCCGAGCGGCTTCTTTCACCCTCGTTTCTGTCGGAATAGAAGTGGAAGGAGTTCTTTCCGTTTTGCTTAACGTAATACAGTGCTTTATCCGCGCAGTTATAGAGCTTTGTGAAATCGGTTCCGTCGCTCGGAGCCTGCGAAATTCCTATCGAAACCGAGGAATTTGTTTCAAATTTGCATTGCTCCAGCTTAAAGCACAAATCCGAAATAATATCGGAAGCACGATTGCTGATTTGACTTTTCGAGGTGATTTCCGGAACGAAAACCACAAATTCATCTCCGCCGATACGGCAGAGAATATCGTTTTCTTCGGAATACTTTTCAAGCGTTTCCGCAAACATTTTCAGCGTCTTGTCGCCGGCAATATGACCGTAATTATCGTTTATCGCCTTGAAATTGTCCATATCAATCATCAGAAGCGAGCCGTGGTTGTTCTCGGAAAGAAGCAGATTTACGTTTTCTTCGGTATATGCGCGGTTCCAAAGCCCCGTGAGAGCGTCCTGACGGGATTTTGTCTTTATGTTGGTAACTTCCTGCGTTTTTTCTTCAAGACGGTTTGCAAGACTTTTCCTGAGCTTTTCGAGTTCAAGTGTTCTGGCAACGCGCGAACGGATTACGCTCGGAACAAACGGCTTTGCGATAAAGTCAACAGCGCCTGTTTCAAAGCATTTTGTTTCGGTTTCCGCGTCGTTGTCCGAGGTAAGGAAAATAATCGGGATTTCGGCGCACTTTTCAATTTTGCGTATTTCCGCAAAAACCTCGTAGCCGTCCATTTCGGGCATATTTATATCCAACAGAATAAGGTCGCAGGAGTTGTTGTTAAGGAAGGTGAGAGCCTGTGAGCCGTGCATAACGGTAATCACACGATAACTCTCGCTTAAAACCATTTTTGCGTTTGACAGGCTGACTTTATTGTCGTCAACAATCAGTATCGTTTTCATCGCTCGTAAACCTTTCTTCATCTGTTCTGCTAAAAACACAGAGGTCTTTCGGGTATTTTTTTTCAAGTATAACATATTTCTTCAAAAAAATCAACCGTAAAATTATATTTGATGAAAAAATTTATGTTTTTGCAAAAAAAAACGTTACAAAATGAAAAAATAACAGTATAATTAAATATATGAAAAAATGCAAAGGAGTAATTTATGATAAAATCCATTCAATCGGAAGAAAACATAAGACGCTGCAATAAACTGCTGAAAAATGCGCAGTGGTTTCTGGCTTCCAGTATATTCTTTATTGAAATAGTAACTAACATTGTTCTTTATCTGACGGGTGACCCGAGATATCAGGGCGAAAACGTCACCTGGATGTTTTTCCGCTATCTTATTCTGACAACATTAATCAACTTCAGCACACTTTTTCTTAGTCGGCTTATTGTCCGGCTGTTCAGATTAAGCGTTTACAAAGCGAAATTCTCGCTTATGGCAGGTCTTTTGATAATAATGACCGATGTCGCTTACTCGCATTGTGACTTTTTCATAGTGTTCTGCTCGTTTATTGCGCCGATTATAATTGCTGCGCTTTATGAAAGCAAACGTTTTTATATCGCCGTGAGCGTGCTTTGTTTTGTGGGACTTGCGCCGGGGCTGATTACAAAGGTGCTTGACTCGAATTTCGGATTTGCTGCAATTCCCGAAACCGTGCTGACGGTGCTTATTATCGCTTCATTTACCGTGCTCGGCGGCTATATCACAAAGTATCTCTCGGAGCGCAGCACAGCGCTTGCCGACGCAATTGACGAGGCAGAGTCCGCAAACAATTCCAAGAGCAATTTCCTTGCTAATATGAGCCACGAAATCCGCACACCGATGAACGCGATTGTGGGTATGACCGAGCTTATTTTACGCGAGCACGATATCAGCGAAAATGTCCGTGAAAACTGCTTTAATATCCAGAATTCCGGCAGAAGCCTGCTTTCGATAATCAACGATATTCTCGATTTCTCGAAAATTGAGTCGGGAAAAATGGAGCTTATCGAGGAGAATTTCAATATTTCTTCCACGCTCAACGACGTGATTAATATGGCGATTACAAGAAAAGGCGACAAAAAGCTGGAAATCATCGTTCACGCTGACCCCGAAATTCCCGTCGGACTTGTCGGTGATGAAATCCGTATTCGTCAGGTTATTGTAAATCTCGTCACAAACGCGATTAAATACACGCGCGAAGGCTGCGTTTCCATAAGAGTTTCGCAGACAAAGCACGACTATGGTATAAATCTCTCCGTGTCGGTTTCGGATACGGGAATTGGTATCACGGAGGAAGATGTCGAGAAAATCTTTTCGAGCTTCCAGCAGGTTGACACGAAGAAAAACCGCTCCGTTGAGGGAACGGGTCTTGGCCTTGCGATTTCAAAGAAGCTTATTACGCAGATGGGCGGATTTATCAATGTTTCGAGCGAGTACGGAAAAGGCTCGGAGTTCAGATTTGTAATTCCGCTTAAAGTCAGCGACCCGAGACCGTTTGTGACAATCAAGGACGCCGACAAAATCCACGCGGCGGGTTACATAGACTTTTCAAAATATTCTCACCCGAAAATTGCCGAGGAGTATCGTCTGCTTATTAAAGAGCTGTCGCAGACGCTTCACACGGAAATTCGTCTTTATGAAACAATGGACGCGTTGAAGGAAGCCGCAAAACAAACCAAATTCACGCACTTTTTCGCACCGAGAGAACATTATATCGAGTATTCGGATTTCTTTATCAGTCAGGTGAAAAAGGCGGAGATAATCGTTGTACAGGACAGACTGAACGCGATTGAAGTTCCAAACGGCGTAAAATGTATGTTCAAGCCGTTCTATATCTTGTCTGTCGGCGCAATCTTCAACAACGAAAATATCATCACAAATCTCGGTGAGCGCAGAAACTCAGTGATACGTTTCTCGGCACCGAAAGCGAGAATTCTTATCGTTGACGACAACCCCATAAACCTGAAGGTTGCAGCGGGACTTATGCGGCCTTATCATATGCAGGTGATTACGGTTGACAGCGCAAAAGCGGCATTTTCAATGCTGCGCTCAAAGGATTTTCATCTCGTCTTTATGGACCATATGATGCCGGAAATCGACGGCGTTGAAGCAACGCAGATTATTCGTTCAACAGAGGGCGAATACTACAAGAAACTCCCGATAATCGCGCTTACTGCAAACGCGGTGAACGGTGCCCGTGAAACGTTTCTGGGAGCGGGAATGAATGACTTTATCGCAAAGCCTATTGAGCTTTCTGCGCTTGACAGGGTGCTTAAAACGTGGCTGCCGAAGGAGCTTATAAAAGCGCCCACGGAAGGCGAATTTGCCGTGGAGGAAAAGCGCAAAAGCGTTCCTCAGAACGTTGAGGAAAATGAGTTTTTCGACCCCGAAACAGGAATTTTCTATACGGGCGGCGATGAAGAAGCGTTCCTTGAAATTCTCGCGATGTACGTTGAAAAGTCACAGTCAAAACGTGAATATATTCAGAAGTTGTATGAAGAAAAATCGTGGAAAAATTATGTTATCGAGGTACACGCGCTGAAAAGCACATCGCTTACAATCGGCTCAAAACCGCTGTCCGAGCTTGCAAAGGAGCTTGAACTTGCGGGCAAATCCGAGAACTATAAGCTGATTGAGGAAAAGCACAGCTCAATGATGGAGCTTTACGAGAAGGTTGTGCAAATCGGAAGCGATTATCTTGAAAAGAAAAAGCCCGCGGCTGCTGAAGATACCGAAAAAACCGAAGCCAATCAGGAAGATTTGACGGAGATTTCTTTTGAAGAGGTTGAGGGAATTATCAAAGAAATCGTTTCTGCCTGCGAGAATTTTGACAGCGACGCTGTGGTTGAATTGTGCAAAAAAGCAAGCGGAAAAGCCTGCGGCGGAGTTGCTCTGAGCCCGCTGTTTGACGAGATTAGCGGACTTGCAGAGGATTTCGAGTACGATGAAGCGGGAAGAAAAGCCGACATGATTTCGGACATGCTGAAAGAAGGTGCACAAAATGTCTGAGCAGAAGGTTAAAATTATTGCTGAATGTGTGTGCGATTTGCCGAAGGACTGGATTAAAGAGCACAATGTTGATATTGTTTATTTCTCGGTTGAAATCGACAGCGGAGTATTTTTCGATACAAGCGAAATCACCTCGGAAAACATTATTTCTTATATGCAGGCAGGCGGTGTAAAAGCGCTTTCCTCGGCTCCTGCCCCCGAAAGCTATAAGGAAGCGTTTGAGAGAGGTCTTGAAGAATACGAAGAGGTTGTTCTCGTTACGATAAGCAGCGGGGTAAGTCTTGGCTACAAAAACGCAATGCAGGCTTTTGAAATGCTTGACGAGAAGAAAAGCCGCGTTTACGTTTTTGACTCGGGACATCTTTCGTCGGGACTTGGTCATCTTGTGATTAAGGCAGCGGAAATGGCTGAAAGCGGGCACTCCGCGGGTGAAATTCTGGCTGCTCTCGAAGTGCTCAGAAGCAAGGTTTCGACAAGCTTTATTGCTGAAAACGCCGACTATTTGTACCGTAACGGCAAGGTTTCCGAGAAGGTCAAAAAAATCTGTACAACATTCAATATTCACCCTGTTCTTTCAATGAAGGACGGAGCGCTTTCGCTGAAATCAATCACCCGCGGCAATTACCGTAACGCTTGCAGGCGGTATATCAAAAAAACGCTTCAATCCAAGAATATTGTAAAGAACAGAGCTTTTATCACTCAGGTAGGGTGCAGCGCGAAAATGGTTGAATGGATAAAAGGCGAGGTCGCAAAGCATTGCGAGTTTGAAAACCTGATTGTAATAAAGGCTTCCGCGACAATTTCCAGCAACTGCGGTCCGAATACCTTTGGCGTGCTGTTTATAAGCGAATGATTTCTTCAAAAAATATGATAACAAAAAGGGCAGATTATTTCCGCCCTTTTGCTTTTTATACGATATTATTGCATAATATCCACTCTATCAGCCCCTCGCAGCCTTCAAGAACATCTCGGTATGTTCTCTCGAAATCTCCCGTATACCAAGGGTCGGAGATATCGCGCGGGTTATCGGTATATTCGAGAAGACGGTGGATTTTAGCGTCGGAGTGCTTCTCGGAAATCCTTTGAAGATTGCGGATATTCGCGGTATCCATACCGATAATCAGGTCGAATTTCTCAAAATCCGCCCGAGTAATCTGACGGGCGCGCTTTTTCGAGTAGTCAATACCGAGCCTGCGCAAAATCGAAGCCGTCCCGTAATGCACACCGTTTCCGATTTCTTCGGTTGACGTAGCCGCAGACTCCGAAATAACGTCTGAAATTCCGCGCTTTTTCACGAGGTCGTTGAAGATAAATTCCGCCATAGGTGACCGGCAGATATTGCCGTGGCAGACGAAAAGTATTTTGTACATCGGTGGTGTTCCTTTCAATAATTTCTGATATCATTATAGCATATTTTTCGCGGTTTGTATAGTACCTTATAATATTTGATTAATATGCGTTTTTCATGTTACGTTTTGGAATTAATTCAGTATAAATATGTAAATAAAAATCACTTCTGACGGAGGTTATTATGGCTAAGATTAAAACCGGTGAAGATTTCATCAACGAGGCTATTGCACGCGCATTTGATACCAGAGAAAATTGGACCGAAGAACAATGGAATGAGCAAATTCAAAAACGTTTTGAAAAGGGCCGCGATATCGACTATTTAAGAGTTACGGATGCAGCCGATAAGTCGCTTCTCGGAGCACCCGGCGACCATCTTGAAGCAATCAAGATGATGAATCGGCTCGACAGATATATTGAAAACGAAAATAATGCTGCAAATAGAATTATGGCTATTGCTGCAAGACACGTTGTGTTTCCGAAGTATGAGCAAATTCTTCGCTACAATACGCTCGAATTGATAAAATCTTTCCGAAACGAAATCATAAACGACCCGCAAAATACGGTTTCGGACAAAGCTATTCGGGAATTTGACGAGAGCGTCAATGCGGCTAACAAAGCCAATTTCGTAAACACCGAAGCGCTTCAAGGAACAGACGCCGGCGACAAACTTAAATTTAATGAAATTCCCTCAACCACGCAGCACGCTATCCTTTATACGATAATGGGCTCGTTTTTGGACAGAGATATCTGCAGGAACAAATCCGGCGAAGTCCTTGCCGAAAGCCAGGCGATGAAGGATATTCTCAAAGAAGTCAACGATTGTGCAAAAGACTTTTACGGCGCAATCAACAACGAAAAAGGCAAGGAGTTCAAGCCTAATGATGAACGGGAAAAAGCTGATTATGATTTTCTGAAAAGTCGGTTTAAGGTGTTGAACGACCAAGTAAAAACCAAATGCCGGGCTTCGATAGAAAACTTCTCCACACTCGAGAATTACGCGAATATGGATATCACGCCCAGAATAAAAGAACTCACCCTCACACTTGACAAAAACCCGATTGTAAAGACAACTGTAGAGTCTTTTGTCGATAAGCAAAAGAATGGAAATCTCACACCTGCGGAAATCGAGTGGGGCGAATCGAACATTGATTATATGGTTGAAGCGCTATACACTTCCGATGAGCTGAGAAATCTCAAAAAAGCGGGGATTGACCCTGCGATGGGTATACTTGTGGACGGAAAGAGGCTTGATTGGAACTCCGTAAACAATCCCTCTCTTCAAGACAAGGCAAAGCTGAAGTGCGAAATTGCTTCAAAGGCTATGCAAGGCGCGAAGCTTGAAGTCACAAAGTACGATTTCGATGGATTTGGCAAATATGTGCCGGGAGAAACTGTCCCCGTCGAAACGGATTTGTCGATGAAAACCGAAAGACGTTCCTTGTGGACGATTATCAGTCAGATTTTCGACTTTATCTTCAAGCGCAATGATAAGAGTAAACAGGTCGAACAGAGCGAATACGATATCGACCAGTCCAAAATCCCGAGCAGAGAAAAGAGAGAAGAAGAATCTGCTAAGTTAAATAAAACTCTCGATGATTATACTGACAAAGGGATGAAAATGGACATCGATTTCTTCGGTGATATATACAAGGCAGAAGGCTCACCGGACCAAAAAAGAGATGCAATTTCCGCAGGAATAATAGCAGACTGCAATTATACCACAAGCAAATCCGAGGTTGGCGCAATTCTCAGAACTATGGGGCGTTCGGCGTCCCGCACCAACATCGCAATTTTCTACGGATTGTCGCGTGGTAATAGTCTTGATGACATTATTGCGGATACTCCCGAAGGAGAAGCCCTTCGCAAGCAAATCGGCAGAGAATTAGTTGACGTGTTCAAAGTTTGCAAGATAGACGAGTTCGCCAAGCAGAACAAAATTGACCCTGAGAGCGAGGAAACCCGAAAACAGTATGATAAATATATTCTTGGGAAATTTGAGAATTTGGAGAAAGTCTACGCAAAGGGCTGCGAGGAATTCGTAAAGCTGCCCATTCCGAAGCTTGACCCAAACAATCATACGGCGTATATAAACAATATTGAGAAAAACGAGCTTATGGCGTCTTTGGCAAAGGACATTGAGCAGGTGTTTGTTCCGCTTCAGAAAATTGAGCTCGATACCACAAATCCCGAGGTAAAAAGCACCCTCGACAGAACTTCTGCGGTTTATAATTCCGCACTCAAAACTATAATGCCGGTTATGATGATTTCAAAAACAGCAGAAAATTTCACTAAATTCATGAAATCCGACGATTACATCAATCTCGGGCAAAATGTTGATGTGGTAAATATTGCGCTGGCAGCAAAGGCAAAGAGCATTCTTACATATTTCGTGAATAATTCAGATGGAATAGAAACGATCGCGGACCTCAACAAAAACGAGGACCTCTGCACAAGTGTTATAGCTTTAGGATATGGTTCCGCGGGTCCCGATGGCATTCTTCCCCAAAAAATCGCTGATATGGAAGCAAAATATATTGCCGCCGAATCGGATGAGCCCAAGCTGGTTTATTATGACCCGGAAAAGAAAATTTTTAACAATTTCAACACTATTGTCGTTGATTTCAGCGATGATATTAAAAGAACAAAGAATGATTCGGCGGAATTTCAAAGCAGAATGAACCAATTTGACGCATTTCTGTCCGATAAAGAGAAAAGCCTTCCTTTATCCGAGAAACTCGACGCAATCAAGGAATATCAGAAAGCCCAACTAAAGCTCAACGCTCCTCACAGTGAAAAGATAAGCTTCAAAGAACTTGTCAATACCAAGCAGACGATTACCGCGAAGCCCAAAGAAGATGTCAAAGTGAAGGAAAAATCCCTCGATATGAATGGAATGAAGAAATAATTTCCGTCTAGAAATCGCTTTGTAAATCACACTTTTTGGGACGGACATTTGAACCTGAAAAAACAACGCCCAAGTTCTTGGCTTGAGCGTTGTTTTTATTTTAGCTTTTGTAGACTTACTTCTCAATAAATTCAAGAAATTCGTTCATCGGGAGCGGTCTGGAGTAATAATAGCCTTGAATGTAGTCGATATTTTCCTTGCGCATACCGTCTATTTCCTCTTCGGTTTCAATGCCCTCGGCAACCAGCTTCAAATTCATTCCGTGCGCCATTGATACAACCGCGCGGACAACCTGTTTTGCTTTCGGTGTGCTGAAAAACGCTTTTGACATATCATAGTCAAGCTTGATGATAGACACGGGCATTTCAACAACGTACATCAGATTTGACTGTCCCTTGCCGAAATCATCGAGCGAGAAGGTGAAGCCGTAATCAATAAGCTTTTCCATATTTTTGAGCAGCACGGTTCTTGATTTGACCGAAGCCGACTCCGTTATTTCAAGGTTGATAAGCTTTGCGTCAATGCCGTATTTCTTGATTATTGCGATTAGTCTGTCTGCAAGGTCGGTCATTTCGCATTGCACAACCGACAGATTGACCTCGACATAATGTATTCCGAGCGACACGGCTTTTGAGTTTTTCAGAAACTCGCAGACCTTTTCAAAAACTCTCTCACCAAGACGGACAATCTGACCGCTGCTTTCTGCATACGGAATAAATGTGTCGGGAGGGAGCAGGCTTCCGTCTTTTTTGCGGATACGCACAAGCGCTTCTGCCGAGGTGAATTGTTCTTCTTCGTTGGAGTAAATCGGCTGAAGATATACCTCAACTCTGTCCTCAGAAAGCGCGTTTGAGATTTCCTGCTCGATAAGCGGGCGCTCACGGTACTTGCTGATTGCCTTTTCATCGGCAATATACATCTTTTCGGAGGTTTCCGTAAAGGTGTTGTTGACAAACGAAAGGAATTGAAACAGCTCGGACATGTGAATAAAAGTGTCACCGTGTTCAACAAAAACTGCGGGACGATTTTTTACCAGTTTTCCGAGCTTGTCCAGCTCTGCCAGCAGCTCGCAGCCGAAATTTTTGAGCAATTCTGCGTTTTCGGATAAAATGATAATATTATTCATATTTCTGAAAACGAAAAGCTCTTTGTGTTTAGAAGCAAGAGAAACGGTCTTTTTCAGGGCATTGTCCGTGGAGTCGTTATTTTCACGGGACTCCGAGCCCTTCAGACGGATTTCCAGCAAGCTGAATTTTGTTTTTCTCTCGAACAATCTGTGGGAAAACTCCGACAGCGCGTAAGAATTGAAACAGCCTGTTCTTCGGTCACGGTAGGACTCAGGGTTTTCCATAATGATGAAAATTATCAGCATTCCGATAGCCGAGGCAAAGCCAACAACAAGCAATTGATTGTTCAGATACTGTATAATTGCCGCGGCAATCCATAGTGTAACCCAAAGGCTTACTGCAAATCTGCGTCGTTTGCTTATACGTTTTCCGCAAACTATCATAACGACAATAATGCTTAAAATGTGGATTAACGCAAAGGCATATACAGCCAATACCGAAGGTCCATAGGTAAAATAGCCTTCGGGACCTCTGTTTATGGAAATAGGGAGCAAGCCAACGACTATGCTTTGAACAAAACCAAGCAGCCCGAGCAGCCGCGTCACAATGACGTGTTTTTTCTCGGTGTAAAGGTCTGTCATAACATAGCTCAGTGCCGCTACCGCAACCCACAGCAGCGACATTATATACAGCTTGCAGATTGTGATAACGAGAACAATTGATATCGAGCCCATAAACTCAATGCCTACAAGCGACAGTATATCAAGGGAAAGGCTGATTGTAGAGATGTACAGGGCTCTGCGGTAAACCTTTTCGGAGTATAGCTGAAGGGTTCTGCTTGTTTTATAGAATATAAAAAGCAGCACCAGCACAAACAATCCATACGATTGTATTTGAATATTCATTTATTTTCTCCCGATTTAATATTAGGACATACATATATTAATTTATATACAATATTATTATACCATATTTTGTGGATAAAGGCAATAGGGAAAATAAAAAAATACCAAAAATACTTGAATTTTATAACTATTTTTTGTATATTCAGGCTAACGATCGTTTGTTTTTTATGATTTATAATCTATTGTCGATAACAGCAAGAATTATACCGAGAAAATCTCAGGGAGTTTTTGCTTGAAAAACATGAAATAATGCTGTATAATAATTACAGAAATACGTGAGGAGGGAATGGTTTGGCATTTAAATTAAACAGCTTTGGGATACGATTTTCATATTCGCGCAATGACCGAAATGCTGCTCGTTTGCAGGGAAATCAGAATATTTCCAATTGTGGATTTGGACGCAAAACAGACAAGTATGGTTTCCGATGTGGTTAATTATTTCAAGCAAAATCACGCTGTTGAAATCCGCAAAACTCAGTATGAATTTCAAAAGGGCGGGAATAAAATGCTTGTGATTAAGCAGATTTGCTGTTGACAAATGTTCTTTTGTATGATATAATATTGATAACGAACGTTAGCTTTCTCGAAAGGAGAGTTTGTTATGAATGTAAGATACGAACACAAAAAAGCTATGACTTTTATCGGCTTTTCAACCTCAATTCTTCCCGACGAGGGCTATAAAAAGTGTCCCGAGTTCTGGGAAAACGAGTACAGCCGCCGTTTTGCAAGACTTTGGCAGACGATGACTCCCGAAAATCCGATTGAAAAAGCTGTTCTTGAAAATCAAATCGGTATGTTTGCAATCTGCGATGAAAAGGACGGCTGTTTTGAATATTGGATTGCGGGAATTTATGCGGGAGGAGAAGTGCCCGAGGGACTGAAGCTTTTCACCTTTCCCGAGAGCGATTGGGCTATGTTTTCCGCAAAAGGTGCGCTGCCGAAGTCGCTTCAGGACTTGAACACTCAGGTTTGGCAGGAGTGGTACCCGAAAGAAGGACAAAAATACACAGGCAACGGAAATGCAATGCTGGAGGTATATTCGGCGGGCGATATGCAAAGTCCCGACTATGAATGCGGAATTTGGGTACCAGTTTGCAAGGCAAAAAAGAGCGATGAGGAGGAAACGGCAGAAATCGTTTCTTCGATGACTATTACGGGTATTTTATAATCGGTAGTAAGGGTGAAAAGCAATGAAAATTGTTGTGATAAACGGACAAAACCACAAGGGCAGCACTTGGAATACAGCAAAAATTCTGATTGACGGGATAACCTGCGAGAAAGAGGTAAAGTAATTTTTCCTGCCGAGGGACTTGAATCACTTTTGTGTTGGGTGCTACACCTGTCTTGAGGGCAGGGAAAAGTGTCCGTTTTGGGAGGAAAAAAAGCGTCTAGAGGACGCGATGCTTGAGGCGGATTTACTCATTTTTACAACTCCGAATTATTGTATGATGCCGAGCGCACCGATGAAAGCGTTTCTGGATTTGTTTTTTACATATTGGCTTGTGCACAGACCTCACGCTGAGATGTTCAGAAAGCGCGCTGTCGTGATTTCAACCGCTTCCGGTGCGGGTGCGGGAAAAGCGGCAAAATTGGTTGCCGATAATCTGGCAAACTGGGGTGTACCGAAAATTTCGCGGTATGGACTGAGCGTGAATGCTATAAACTGGGAAATGACGCCCGAAAAAAAGAAAGTGAAAATCCGTAAGGATATGGGCAATCTCGCGAAAAAGCTGTCAAAAAACAAACCCGTGAGAGTTGGCATAAAAACGCGCGTGATGTTTT
The DNA here is from genome assembly GCA_017847835.1 of Oscillospiraceae bacterium. GTDB lineage: Bacteria > Bacillota > Clostridia > Oscillospirales > Ruminococcaceae > CAG-115. The sequence goes on along the minus strand of JAGASH010000005.1, from coordinate 324,108 downwards.
GGTTTTGCGGCGGTATGCAAAAAGCAAACTGGGGTGCGTCCGTTTCCGAGAAAGAGTATTGGAAAAGCAAGGGCTGGCTTGACGGCAAAAAACCGTGGAAATGATTTTAGGAGCGGATTTTTCCGCTCTTTACTTTTTCGGTAAAATGTGGTACAATAGATTTATCGAGATAATAAAAACAATTTTGCGAGGCGAAGTATGAAATTCATTCACATATCGGATTTGCATTTAGGCAAGCGGGTTTACGAGTACCCGATGAACGAAGAACAAGAGTATATCTTAAATCAAATCCTGGAAATTATCGAAAAAGAAAAACCCGACGGTGTTCTGATTGCCGGTGATATTTACGATAAGCCGATACCTCCCGCAGAAGCTGTGAAGCTGTTTGATGACTTTCTGGTAAGGCTCGCGGACAGAAAAACAGAGGTTTTTGTTATCGGCGGAAACCACGACTCCATTGAAAGAATTGCTTTCGGGGCGCGGCTTATGAGCTCGCGTGGAGTTCATATTTCACCCGTGTACAACGGTGAAATTCTGCCTGTCACAATGAACGACGGGAACGGAAAGGTAAATGTATTTATGTTGCCGTTTGTGAAGCCGGCGCACGTTCGCGGCTTTTGCGACGAGGAAATCTGCACTTACACGGACGCAATAAGGTCGGCAATTTCCGTAATGGACGTAAATCCAAGCGAGAGAAATATTCTTGTTGCTCATCAGTTTGTTACGGGCGCTACGCGCTGCGAGTCGGAAGAAGTATCTGTCGGCGGTCTTGATAACGTTGACGCGTCGGTTTTTGAGGTGTTTGACTACGTTGCTCTCGGTCACATTCATTCGCCTCAAAACTGCGGTTCACCGAAAATCCGTTATTGCGGAACACCTCTCAAATATTCGTTTTCGGAGGCAAAAGACAAGAAATCCGTCACCGTGGTAGAGCTTTTTGAGAAGGGGAACACGGTAATAAGAACGGCTGAGCTGAAGCCGCGTCACGAACTTGTCGAGCTGAAGGGCAAATACGAGGAGCTTACGCTGAAATCCTTCTATGAAAACACGTCGTGGCAGGAGGATTACACGCATATCACGCTGACCGACGAGGACGATATTCCCGACGCTGTTTCAAGGCTGCGAACGATTTATCACCGTTTGATGAAGCTGGACTATGACAACAAGCGCACGCGAATGAACATTGAAATCAACGGCACCGACAGTGTTGAAGCGAAAACTCCGGACGAGCTTTTCGCGGATTTCTATTTGCTTCAAAACAATCAGCCTATGAGCGATGAACAGGCTGAATTTATGAAAGAACTGATTGAGAAAACCTCGGAGGACAAACAATGAAGCCTGTAAAACTTACTTTATCGGCATTCGGTTCTTATGCGAAGAAAACGGTTCTGGAGCTTGACAAGCTGGGTTCGAGTGGTTTGTATCTGATAACGGGCGACACAGGAGCCGGAAAAACCACGATTTTTGACGCAATAACCTATGCCCTTTACGGAGAAGCAAGCGGTGAAAACAGAGAGCCTTCGATGTTTCGTTCAAAATACGCTTCAGACGATACCCCGACCGAGGTTGAGCTGGTCTTTTCGTATTCGGGGAAAATCTATACAATAAAGCGAAATCCCGAATATGAGCGCAGGAAATCCCGCGGCGAGGGCAAAAAAACACAAAAAGCAGAGGTTGAACTGCTTTTGCCCGACGGAAGTGTGATTACAAAACAGCGCGAGGCAAATGAAAAGATACGGGAAATCGTGGGAATTGACCGAAAGCAGTTTTTGCAGATTGCAATGATTGCACAGGGAGATTTTCTCAAACTGCTTCTTGCGCCGACAGAAGAAAGAATAAAGATTTTTCGGCAGATTTTCAAAACCGACATCTACAACAAATTGCAGGAAAACCTGAAAACCGAGGCAAAAAAGCTGAACGACAAGCGTTCGGAAATCGTCGGGAGCATAAATCAATATATCGGCGGGATTGTTGCCGATGAAAACAGCGAGCTGTTTGACGAAACCGAAAAAGCGAAAAACGGTGAGATGTCGGCAGCCGAAACGATTGAGATTATCGAAAAGCTGAACAAATGCGATAAATCTCGCGAGGAAGAGCTTTGCGAAAGGATTGTCGGGCTTGACAGACAGCTTGAAGCAATTAACGCAAATCTCGGAAGAATGGAACTGAGAGAAAAGGCTAAATCTGCGCTGCTGGGTGCAAGGAATGGTCTGGAAGCTGAGCTGGAGAGGTTTGAGCTGCTGAAAAAAACGCTTGAAACCGCGAAAACAAACGCTTCGGATATTGACGGGTTTTCAGCCGAAAAGGCTCGGATTGAGGCGGAGCTTTCGCAGTATGACGCTTTCGGGGAGCTTTCGGACGAGATTTCCCGGGCAGGGAAAACGCTCTCGGAAAAGCAAAACGAGCTTGTGAAAAGCGAGATATCTTATAAGACGGACACGGAAAATCTGGATAAGCTGAGCGATGAATTGAAATCGCTTGCAGACGCGGGGGAACAAAAACAGCGGCTGACGGGTGAAAAAGAGAAAGCCGAGGAAAGAAAAACAAAGCTGAATTCGCTTTCGGATTTGCTTCGCGAGTATAATGAAAAGCTGAATTTGCTTGAAGCATTTCAAAAGGATTATCTGAAATTATCCGAAAAAAGCGGTATTCTGACCGACCTGTTTGAAGCTCAAAACAAGGCATTTCTGGACGAGCAGGCGGGAATTATCGCCGAAAAACTGACTCTCGGGAAACCTTGTCCCGTGTGCGGCTCGCTTGAACACCCGCGTCCTGCAAAAAAATCGGAAAATGCTCCGACTGAGGAACAGCTGAAAAAAACAAGGCTGGAAGCGGAAAACGCTCAAAAAGCGGCACAGAGCAAGAGTGAAGCGTGCGCTTCGGCAAAGTCCGCGGCTGAAATTTTGTGCAAAAGCATTGAAAGGGAGATTTCCGTCCTGTGGGAGAACGCTTCGGCGGATAACGCAGACGATTTGATAAACGGTGAAACAAAGCGGCTTGACGACGAGCTTTGTCGGTTAATTCCCGCAATCGAAAGGGAAAACGAGCGGCTTGAACGCAGGACAATTCTCGAAAAAACGCTCCCCGAAAGGGAGCGCGGACTTGTTGAGCTGAAGGGGAGAATTGACGCTGAAAAAAGCGAGATTTCGGGGCTTGTTTCCGCGATTGAAGCAAAAAAAGCGCAGCTTGAAAAAATCAGAGAAACGCTCAGCTTTGACAGTAGGAAAAGTGCTTTGGAGAAAATCGCGGAGCTTGGAAAACGTGTGCTTCAGATGAAAGAGGAGCTGCAAAAAGCCGAAGCGGATTTCAATGCTTCGGATAAGAGGATTGCTCAATTCAATGCGGAAATAAAGAGCCTTGAACCGCAGCTTTCCGAAACAGACGAGTTTGATTATGACGAGGAAATCCGCAAAAAATCAGCTCTTTCCGAGGAAAAGAGAAGCGCAGAAATCCTGTCAAAGCAAATCCACGCAAGACTTTCCTCAAATGAAAGCACGTTGCGCTCAATACAGGCAAAATCGGTGAATTTTGACGCGCTCGAAAAGCGCTGCTCGTGGGTTCAGACGCTTTCCGATACCGCAAACGGCACTCTCGGAGGCAAGGAAAAAATCAAGCTGGAAACTTATGTTCTGATGACTTATTTTGACAGAATTCTGCTTAGGGCTAATACGCGGCTTATGGTAATGACAGGCGGTCAGTACGAGCTGAAACGACGTGCCGACCCCGAAAACAAAAGAAGTCAAAGCGGTCTGGAAATTGATGTTATCGACCATTATAACGGCAGTCTGCGCAGTGTGAAATCCCTTTCTGGAGGCGAGTCGTTCAAGGCTTCGCTTGCGCTTGCACTCGGGCTTTCCGATGAAATACAGTCGTCGGCAGGCGGAGTTCAGCTTGACGCTATGTTTGTGGACGAGGGCTTCGGCTCGCTGAACGATACCTCTCTCGACCAGGTTATGGAAGCGCTCACGGGGCTTGCCGACGGAAATCGTCTTGTGGGAATAATCTCTCACGTTGACGCTCTGAAACAGAGAATTGACCGTCAAATCGTCGTTACAAAGGACAAAAGCGGCGGAAGCAGCGCTGAAATTGTGGTGTGATTATTCTACCCGCCAGATTTTCGGCCACATCGTAAGATTGCTGTACAGCGCGAAGAAAATGCGGAATTCTTTCTTGGAAAAGTTGCCGTTTGCGATGATGATTTCCTGTTCAACACCGCTCAGCTTAATCATATAGCCGGTTTCTTTGCAGCCGTTTCGCAGGTAGAATTCCTTGCGCTTTTTTCGGATATCAATATCGGGAGCGGACTCTTCGCAGGGTTCAATGGAAATGATGATTTTTTTGTCGTGGTATTTCCTTTGGATTTCGCGGAGAATTTCGCTCCCATAGCCTTTTGAGCGAAGCTCCTTGTCCACTGCAAAAAACATCACAAAAACAAGCTTTCTGTTGTGGGCAAGGTAAATAAATCCGCAAGGTAAATCGCCGTCGTAAAACGCGAGAAAATCCGTATTCCAGAGCTTTGACATAGCCACCATTATCGGAAACGGCATTCGTTCGTTTTTCGGGAAAGCGTCGAAATATATTTTTTTGACGTCCTTGTTTTTCAGTCTGACTTTTTTCGATTTTAGCTGCATATTTTCTCCTTATTTAACCGACAACGCGACTGTCCATATTGAAAACAACCTTCCACTTGCTGCCAAAATTCTTCCAGCTTGTTGTGATGTGGAAAATGCCTTCAAGGTCTTTGTTTTCGGCTTTGCTGACTTTTGTTTCAATCACATAGTGAACCTGAATGATTTCCACGGTTTCGCACACGATTTCAAAATCCGAAATCTCAAATGACGCGATATCAAAATCCCTGATGATTTCGGCGTATTCCGCGCCCGTACACCTGAACCCGCCGCAAACCATCACGGCATTTTCATCAACCAGCTCCAGAAACCGCGCGGGATTTTGGTTCTGAGCGGCATTCCACATAGCAATTTCGTTGTCCTTGATATTGTTCATACGTCCTCCTTGCGAGCTAACGCTCGTTTGTCTGATATTATAACCTATCTTAATACGGTTGTCAAGAGCACCTGACGTCATTTTATCGGATTTGAGAAAAATTTTCTTGACTATTTCGATAAAATATGCTAAAATAAATTTGTAAAGCCGTATCGATAAACGTGCGGTAAATCGAAAAATGGAGGTAATGATATGGGCATTTTTGATAAACTGAAAAATACTGCAGCAAGTGCGGTAAATGCTGCGGTTCAGACAGCGGGAAACAAGCGTGAAACATTCACTTTTTCCGCTCTTCCCGAGAGCCTTGCCGAAATGCAGGCTCTTCCCGAGGCGAGTCTTGACACACCGTTCAAAGCTGCGGCACTCACGGTTCTTGCGCTTTGTGCGTATGCGGCTGACACGAACATCGGAACCGAAATGCTTAACTGGCTTCGCGGTCCTAATCCTCTTTCGGGACAGGATATTTCGTTTTTGAACGACCGTTTCCGCGACGGAAAAACATATCTTCCGTTTACATATTTCGCCGGTTCAACTCCCGAAAACAACTACACACCAAGCGAGCCGTATACGATTACTGTTGAAAGTAATCACGTTTCCGCAGAGGAAGCGGGATATATGAAGCTGTTTATTCCGTGCGGAGGAGCAGACTCACCGCGTCCTATTAAGCTCCGTCAGCGCGGAAGCGACGGAAAATGGTTCTTGTGGGAGCAGTTTCTTTTGGTTGGTGTAAAAACTCCGAAGGCTGCCGACCCGTGGGCGTGATTTGAAACGCTGTGGGAGCGCTTGACGATAATTATAAGCAAAAAGGGCGGGTTTTCCGCTCTTTTTTGTTGCAAAATGCTTGACAAACGACAAAATTCGCGGTATAATATATTCAAGATGAACACTGTTCATTTTAAGGGGAGGTGACGGGTATCAATCCCGAAAGAACGTCAAAGGAAGCGATTTTGCAAATCAGCCGAAAAATAGCCGCCGAAAAGGGGCTGAAGGCGCTGAATATGCGCGCGGTAGCGGGGGAGTGCGGGATTGCGCTCGGGACGCTGTACAACTATTTCTCGGATAAAGAGGAGCTGCTGATTGCGACAATTTCGAGCCTTTGGCAGGATTTATTTAAACTGTCGCGGGAAAACCGAGAAAACCCGCTCTTTACCGAGTACGTTGAGATGATGTTCAAGAGTGTTCGCGAGCGAATTTCCGAGTACCCCGACTTTTTCACAACGCACTCCGCAGTTATCGCAAACAGCGGGAAAAACCGCGCTCTGAACGCAATGGAAAAGTGCACCGATGAAATTCGCGGGACGCTTTTGGAGGTTCTGCGAGAGGACAAAGCGGTTTCTGCCGACGCGTTTTACAAAGGGCTGACGAGGGAGAGTTTTGTGGAGTTCGTGCTTGACAGCTTAATAATGCTGCTTATGCAAAACAAGCCTTGTGACGTGCTTGTCGCGGTCATCGGGCGGACAATTTATCGTGAAAACTGAAAGGAGCAAAAAATGAAAAAATGTCTTAATATCTCGCTGATTTACGCGATTGCAGGATTGCTGGGAGGCGTGTTCTACCGCGAGTTCTCAAAGATGAACGGCTTTGACGGTGTAACCGCCCTCGGAAAGGTACATACACATCTGCTTTTGCTGGGAATGATTGTTTTCCTGATAACCGCGCTGTTTTGCGCGCATTTCAAGAGCCTTCCCGAGCACAAGAGTTTCAAATCGTTTATGGTTGTTTACAACATCGGCGTCCCGATGACGGCGGTTATGCTGGCGGTTCGCGGAGTGACCGAGGTGCTGAAAACCGAGCTTACAAGAGGGGCTAATGCTGTGATTTCGGGTATTTCGGGATTAAGCCACATAATTCTGGCTGTTGGAATTATCCTTCTGATTGTATCGCTTAAAGGTGCTGCAAAAAGCGAAGACGCTAAATGAAAAAGCCGTTTTATCACGTCAGAAAGCGTACTTTGCTTGCAATTGCGGGGTGCGTGTGGATGGCAGCCGGAGGAAACGTTGCGAGGCTCGGTATAATCGCGTATACGAACACGGAATTTGCTTTCTGGCAGCCGCTAATATCGCTCGTGGTTTTCGCGGCATTCGGGCTGATGTTCTACAAAATGTCCTTGAAGCATAACAAGCGTATCTGTGCATATCCCGAACAGACGCGTCCGTTCTGGAATTTTTTCGACATCAAAGCCTATTGCATAATGATATTTATGATGGGCGGAGGTATCTGGCTGCGTTTTTCGGGACTTGTTCCCGAGGTGTTCATCGCGGTGTTCTACACAGGACTTGGCTGTGCGCTGGCGGGAGCGGGAGTGCTGTTCTGGGTGCTTTTTTTCAAGTATAAAGAGCAGCCCGAACAAGGATTGGCTTAACAAAGAATTATGCTCTTGCTGAAAAGCAGGAGCATTTTTTCATATAAAAACTCTTGAAATTTCCCGCTGAATATGGTAAAATAACTATATTAAAATGACAGGAGAAATCTATGGATATTAATGAAAAACTTGCAAAAGAATTCAAGCTTCGGCGCGAACAGGTTGACAACACGGTCGCGCTGATTGACGATGACAAAACAATCCCGTTTATCGCGCGCTATCGCAAGGAGCAGACAGGCTCGCTTGACGATACGATTTTGCGCGAGCTTTCGGACAGACTTACTTATCTGCGCAATCTCGAAAAGCGCAAAGAGGAAATTGTATCGTCAATTACCGAGCAGGAGAAAATGACCAACGAAATTGCCGCGGCAATCGAAAAAGCGGAAACTCTCGTCGAGGTCGAGGATATATACCGCCCGTTCAAGCCCAAGCGTAAAACGCGTGGCTCGGTTGCCCGTGAAAAAGGTCTGGAGCCGCTCGCAGAGATTATTCTCGCGCAGAATACCGCGACTGCTCCCGAGAAGGAAGCCGAGGCTTTTGTCAACGCTGAAAAGGGTGTAAACTCTGTTGAAGAGGCTGTTCAGGGTGCGCTTGATATCATAGCCGAGGATTTGTCGGACAACGCTGAGCTTCGCAAAAAGCTGCGCGAGGAGATTTTCGCAAACGGTGTTATCTCGTCGACTGCCGCTTCCGAGGAAGCAAACGAGGTTTACAAGAACTATTTCGAGTACTCCGAGCCTGTCGGAAAAATCGCTGGACATCGCGTTCTTGCGCTTGACAGGGGAGAGAAAGAGGACGCACTGAAGGTTACGGTTACGCTTTCCGAGGGTATCGGTGAGAAGATGTGCGTGAAGGAGCTTGTGAAGAATACGAGTGTTTGCGGAAATCTCGTCAGAAGTGCCTGCGAGGACAGCTTCAAACGCTTGATTTTCCCGTCGATTGAGCGCGAGGTTCGCTCGGAGCTTACGGCAAACGCTGCCGAGGGCGCAATCAAGGTTTTTGCGTCAAATCTGAAGCAGCTGATTATGGCGCCGCCCGTCAAGAATACCGTAACTCTCGGACTTGACCCGGGCTACGCGCACGGCTGTAAATGCGCGGTTGTGGACAACACGGGAAAGGTGCTCGATACCGCGATTGTGTACCTCACGCGCTCTAAAAACGAGGCGGAAACCGCGAAGAAAGTTCTCTCGAATATGATTGAAAAGCACCACGTTTCCACTATTGCAATCGGCAACGGCACGGCTTCCCGCGAAACCGAGCAGTTCACCGCAGAGCTGATAAAATCGGTTTCGCACAAGGTTCAGTATATGGTGGTTTCCGAGGCGGGCGCGTCGGTTTATTCCGCGTCAAAGCTTGCCGCAGAGGAGTTTCCTGACTATGATGTTTCGCTGAGAAGCGCGGTTTCAATTGCCCGCAGACTTCAGGACCCGCTTGCCGAGCTTGTCAAAATCGACCCTAAAGCAATCGGCGTCGGGCAGTATCAGCACGATATGCCGAAAGCCCGTCTTGACGACGCGCTCAAAGGTGTTGTCGAGGACTGCGTAAACTCGGTCGGCGTTGATTTGAACACGGCTTCATACTCGCTTTTGTCGTACATTTCGGGCATTAACTCCGCTGTTGCGAAAAATATTGTCGCTTATCGTGAGGAAAACGGCGAATTTACCGACCGAAAGCAGCTGCTGAAAGTGAAAAAGCTTGGTGCAAAAGCATACGAGCAGTGCGCGGGATTTCTGAGAATTTCGGGCGGCAAAAATCCGCTTGACAACACGGGAATTCACCCCGAGAGCTACAATGCCGCGAAGCTCTTAATGGAAAAGAGCGGGATTTCCGAGGGTGAGCTTGGAAATGCCGATAAAATCCGCGAAAGACTGAAATCGGTGAAGCTGCGCGATGTTTCCGAGGAAACGGGCGCGGGCTTGCCGACGCTCAACGATATCGTGAAAGAGCTTGAAAAGCCGGGACGTGACCCGCGTGACGAGCTCCCGCCTCCTTTGATGAGAAGCGGTGACGTTATGGAGCTGAAAGACCTGAAGCCGGGAATGGAGCTTGTCGGTACTGTCCGCAATGTCGTGGATTACGGCGCGTTTGTGGATATCGGCGTTCACGAGGACGGTCTTGTGCATATCTCGCAGCTCGCTGACAGATTTGTCAGAAACCCGTTTGAGGTTGTCAAGGTAAACGACGTTGTGAAGGTCAGAGTGCTTGACGTGGATTTGAAGCGCGGGAGAATTTCTCTCACAATGCGCAAACAGGGCTGACAGAGGATAAAAAAAATCACCTTTGATGAAATACTCAAAGGTGATTTTTTATTTTAAATCAAGCTTCCGTTACGAGATTTTTGCAGTTTTCATAAGTTAAAACGGTAAATTCATCGTAATCGTCGGACAGTCTGAATGCGCCCTCGGGCAGCTCACATTCCGTGAAGCGAAGCAGCTTTTCAGCGTCTGTATCGGGGCAGGGGAACACAGCCTTGTGTCTGAACAGCGAGGTCAATTCGCCTGAAAGACCGTTTGCATTTCCGCAGACAAACATAACGTGAAGTCCTGCTCTCGGACCCCTTGTCAGCAGTTTTTTGAGGTCTGCAAAAGTATCGTCGGCAGCCATTGCCGCAAGCAGAATATCTCCGCCAAGAACAATCACGAATTTCTTCTCGGAAAGATTTTCTGCGAGCTCGCATATTCTTTGCTCGCCCTTTTCGCCCTCGAATACCTCAATTCCGTCAAGCGCGCCGTTTTCACGAAGCTCTTTGTAAACGGGATTGCTGTGTGCTGCCATAACTTCAATTTCTATATTCTGTTCTTTGAGCGACAAAATCGAAGCTGAAACGGCATTTGCCGCGTATTTATTCTGCAAAGCGGGAGCGATTGTCAGGATATTCTCGCCGAAATCGTTGTGCAGAACAACGGGAGAGTTTTCGCAAAGTCTGCAAGGCTCGCCCATAAACAGAAGAATTTCATTTTCTTCGCGGTTTTCAAGCAGCGCCTTGCGCGATTTTTCACGGCAGGCATAGTCAATTCTGCTGTTTCTGTCAGCGATAAAGGCGTGCTTGCTGAGATAAACTCCGTAATCGTCGGAATACTCGTCAACAGCTGTAAACTGAGCTTTCTGTGCCTTTTCACCGAAAGCAATTCTTGCGAGATTGAGCTCCTGCTCTTTTTCGGGAGTGCAAACAAAAGCGCAGTTTGCGGGAACCTTTTTAAGCGACTCAATCTGATTTTCGTACAGCTTAATTCCGTCAATCAGCAATTCGGGGTGCTGTTCGCTTCCCGTCATAACAGCCGCGCAGTGAACGGGTGCATTTGCGAAAACATCGGGCTTTTTGCCGTTTTCGGTAAAGGTTTCGCCGATAAGTACAAGGTTTATGCCGAATTGTCCGCAGCTTCCCAGAACCTTTTCCAGACGGTCACGGGAGCTTCTTCCGAACATCTTCGGGGCATTGTCAAGCGATTTGAGGAATTCGGGGAAATCGTTTATTAATGCGATAATTCTCGGCAAATAAACATTTGCGGGAACCTCGGAATAAACCTTCCAGCCGTTTTCTCTGAACAATTCGGAGCGTGAGTTAAGCTCCTCGCTGAGTTTTTCGGCAATATCCGCGGAAACGTGCGGGTTTCCGTCGGCAACCGCATATCTGATAAACGGGCTGTTCTCGCCGACCGTGCTCAAAAGCTCTCCTGTTTTATCAAACAGCCACAGCTCGGTTTCATCGGGGTGTTTGTCGGAAATGCTGCGATTAATAATCTCGCTGATAACCGAAAGTCTGCAAGCGTTGTTTTTACCGCAAAGATAGGTTGAGTTTCCGCTGATATCGAGAGAAATCTCTCTGTTATCCATATCTCTTCCGATAACAATTTCAGACAAATCGCGGCTGCCCTTGATTTTTCCGCTGAAAGCATTTGTTTCTTCAACGGGAGCGGGCTCTTCCTCTGCGGGAGCTTCGGCCATTTCGATATCTTCGGCAATCTGTACCTCGCGAACAGGCATTTCGGGAGCCGTCTGCTCGGCGGGTTCATCAAGGGTGATGTTCTCGCGGACAGGCTCAACGGTTTCCTGTTCAAGCTGAACCGTTTCATTTATCTCGGAAATGGTTTCAAAATCGATTTCCTTTTCTTCTCTCGGACGAGGAAGATTGAGAAGAATATGAGGCGGGATATTTTCGTCCTCGCTGAACGGCAAATCGCTCGGAGCGCTTGCGGTGCTTTCCGGCTGAACCTCTTCCGTTTTCACGGGAGCGGGAATTTCCGGCTGAGCTTCGGGGTGAGCTGCCTGAGAAGCCTGCTGGCGGCGCTGTTCAATGTAAACTCTGCGAACATCGTCGGGAATTTCGGACGGAGCAGAGTACCAGAAAAGGCTCTCGCGCGTGGACTCAATCCAGAACGCGCCGTTTTTGCTGCGAATGGAAACCGCTTTCTGACGGATTTTGTTTTCAACCTCAGTCTGAGGTGAGGTATTATTGTGCGTGAGCACCAGCAGAACACCGCTGTTTTCTGCGGCTTCGCTTATTTTGAGAACCGCGTCGGTCATATCATTGCCGTAATTCTCAGGGAAGCCGTGCAGAACGATAATTCTGGAAATCTTATCGGAAACGGGCTGTTCCTCAATCTGCTCGCAGAGCTCCAGAAGCTTGCTTTGAGCTTCGACAATTGACTGCGGAACGATAATAAACGGATTTATTCCCTTTGCCAATGTCGACAAAACGCCGAGAACATCGGGATTGCACTTAATCGGGTCGCAGAAAAAGACATCAGTGAGGTCTTGTCCGAAATATTTGATAAAATTGAGCAGCAGACGCTGAACACCGCCGAGAAGATAAGCGTTGTTTCTCTCGTCAAAATCGAGCATAAGAACGCTGCCTTTTAGCGTGGAAACGCCGAAAGGTGCGCCGATTGTTCTTGCAGCGGAGTTGTATTCTCCTTTTGAGAGCGCGGAGAGCTCCTGCTCAACCTCCATAGGAACGGTGAGCTTAACTCTGCGCTGACCGAGGCTGACAGAGCTTTTGTCGAGGAGATTTACAGTACCCTGACTGTTGAACGCTGATTTGTCAAACGACAGCAATTTGAGGTACTGCTTGAAATCCTCGGACTGTATGTAAGCCTTTTCATCGGCTTCGTGCTGGATTTTGCGCTTTTCGAGCGCAGCGACATCGCTGTCATACTGACGCTTTGCCTGAACCTTGCTGCCTTCGATAAGCTGTCTTGTGCGTTCGATTTCAGACTCGTAGAACAGCTTCATACCGGACGCTTTTGTGTAAAGCGACTCGGCATTCGGGTCGTTGTGAGAGTCAAGCTTAATTGTCTGGCGGATACTTTCAAGAGCGCCCTCCGATGTTTCAAACGGCATTTGCGCTTCTTCAAGGTCCTGAGGCTGAGCGTGGTCGCGGGCATAGTTCATCAGTTCCTCGACCTTTGCAATCTTTTTTCGATAGTGCTGAAGCTTCTCGCTCAAATCCGAGTCCGAGGAGCTGCAATAGTCGTTGTACTCCTTGAACGCGTTGTCCATTTCAGCGGAAATATTTTTTTCTTCCTGAGCAAGCTCAGCGAATTTACCCAGCATTTCATTAACCAAATCAGACATATTTTTTCTCCTTGTATTTTTTAAAACACTCCATATTTATTATACAATAAAATTCCAACATTGTCAATATATTTTATCATTTTTGTACAAAAAAGCCTGCAAAAAATCCCCGCCAAAAAGACGGGGAAAAGTGTAATCAATTCACTCCGAGAAATTCTTCGAGCGCAAGACCGCTGTCATAAACCAGCGTTGCGGTGCTTTTTCCGAGATAGCGGACGTGCCACGGCTCATATATGTAGCCGGTAATCGGCTCTTTGCCCTGTTGGAAGCGGATTATAAAGCCGAATTTGTGGCAGTTTTCCGCAAGCCACTTTCCCTCTTCGGTATCGCCGTAGCTCTGTTCAAGAGAGGAAATATCGATTGCAAGACCTGTCTGGTGCTCGCTTTCACCGGGCTTTGCAGACCAGGTGTTCGCTTCTTCCTCACCGTAATTCGCGACATTTCTGTTGTAAATTGCGGTTTGCGTGCGATAGCTTCTGAAGCCCGATACGATTGACATCGTGTAACCAGAAGCCTCTCTCATTTCGCAGAGCGCGTCATAAGCCTCGTCACGGATAAGACCTGTTCCGGCTTCGTCATCGGTAATCAGCTCCGAGCCGAAATCCGACGGGATAGAGTACTTTTTGTTGACGAGAAGCACACCGCCTACGGTTGTCACGCCGTTTTCAGTGACGGGCGCCGGCGGGATAATCTTCGCAGTTACGCTTCCGCTGCACTCGATTTCATCAAACGAATTTTTCACGGTAATCGAGCCACCGCCCGAAACCTTTCCGTTTTCGCCGACAATCAGCTTTCCGCCCTTTTCAATCGTCAAGTCGCATTCAAGCTGACTTTCGTTGTTGAGAATAAGCACACCGCCGTTTTGAATAATGATTTTGCCGCCTTTTTCGGAGGTCATTTTCCCGTCAACCGTGAGCTCTCCGCCATTTGCTATGTACATCGTATCTTCTTTGAAAACATCAAGTGAATCGGCTTGCGAAATCGAATGTTTCTCGGATACCGTGTACTCAGCTTCTATTACTGACGAAGAATAAATAACCTCGCCGCTTGAATTGTCCGAAGAGCTTGTCAGGGAAGTGCTGACGCCCGACGAGCTGTCCATATTATTCAGCTGTGTGCTTGTGCAGCCGCAGAGCAGAATTGCCGCAGCAGAAATCCCCCAAAGTCTTGTGTGTTTCATATTTCCCCCGTGATGTAAATTAACCTGTTATTTTGATGCTTGTTTCGATATTTTGACTGTTCTCGATGCAGTCGTTATTGAATGTGTAAATTGTGCCGCTGCCCGAAACTTTGCCGTTTTCGCCGACAATCAGCTTTCCGCCTTCTTCAATATAGAGGTCGCTGTTAAGACTGCTCTCGCCGTTGAGGATAAGCGCGCCGCCATTTTTAATAGTGATTTTGCAGCCCTCCTGAGCGTCAAACTTTCCTTCAATCGTGAGCTCGCCGCCATCCTCAAAAATCAGCTGCTTATTTTCCTTGACAACATAGGTTTTCTCGGCAGCGATGGTGGCTTTTCTGTTGACGGTGGATTTTGCCACCGTACCCGAGTGAGAAAAGGAAGTTGTGCCGCCCTCGGGAATGGAAATATCCAAATCGCTCATAATCGAGGACACAAGCGGGTCAACGCTCGAAGAACTTGTGCAGCTGCTGAAGCGGGAAGTTGAGATTGTTCCCTCATCGTTCGCGCAGCCGCAGAGCAGAATTGCAGCAAATGCCGCTAATGCAATAAACTTTTTCATAAAAAACTCACCGTTCCTTTTTTTCCATATTTTTGTTTTCTTCAAAATTATACCACATTCAGACAAATTTTGCAAGACTTAAAGGCAAATTTCTTTTATCGCCTCAGCGAAAAGCTCCGCGTCTTTCAGCAGCTCGTCCAGCGTGATAAACTCGTTGTCGCCGTGCATATGATAGTCGGTATCACCGCGTTCCGCTCCAAAAGCCACTCCGCCTTCGATGTCGTGGACATAAGTTCCGCCGCCGATTGCCCGACAAAAACCGCGTTCGCCCTCGATTTTCTCGTAAACCGACAAAAGCGTGCCGATAAAATCGCTGTGCTCGGGCACAATATGAGGCTCGTCCCCCATATACCCGTCAAATTCCAGCCCGATTTTCTCAAAAGCTGCGCGCTCCGTTTCCACGACAAAGCTGAGATTTTTGCAGCAGGGGAAACGCACGTCAACCGTGCCCGAGCAACCGGTTTCGTCATAGTCGAAAATGCTGAAAACCGCGGTAAGCGCGCCGTGCTCGTCCGAGCTTTTGAGGGAGCAGGAAGCGCCGTCCGTTTCTCCGAACGGGAAAAGCTGTTCAAGTCCCGCGAGAATAGGGTTCTCGATAATCCTGTTCAGCAGCGAAATCAGCGCCGTAACCGCGTTTATGCCGCTTTCGGGAGTTGACGCGTGAGCGGGCTTTCCCTCGCAGGAAATTGTGATAATATCGCCGTTTTGCGTTATCGTAAATCGCGCGCCCGTTTTTTCGCTTGAAATCGCTTGCACAACATTATCGCGTGAAATACCGCAAATCTCGCAGCAAGCGCTGTCGGGAACGGCATTCGGGATTTTGCCGCCGTGAAAGCTCCTCAGCGCGCCGCCGAGAAGTTTTCCCTTAAACCGCGCCCGAACCATACCTTTTTCAATATTTATGACAGGGAAATTCGCGTCGGGCGTGAACACCATCGGCGGGAATTTGTCGTGCTTTTTGTAAATTTCGAGGTCCTCTGAGCCGTTTTCCTCGTTTGTGCCGAAAATCAGCCTTACACCTTTTTTCAGCGGAAAACCGAGCTCTTTCACACATTTCATCGCGAAAAGTGCCGCGACCGCAGGACCTTTGTCGTCAATAACGCCTCGCCCGTATAAAATTCCGTCCTTGTTGACAAGGGAAAAAGGGTTGGTTTCCCAGCCTTTTCCCTCCGCGGGAACAACGTCCAAGTGGCACAAAATCCCCAAGTCCGCGGTTTCGCCGTACTGCGCGAAGCCTATCGCGTTCTCGTAATTTGTCACGGAAAATCCGAATTTCTCGCAGATTTCGCACATTTTTTCAAGAGCGCGCTTCGGTTCAACGCCGAACGGCGCGTTTTCCGAGGGATTTCCCATAACGCTCGGGATTTCCACAAGCTCGCCTAAAACGCGCAGAATTTCGTCCTTTTGGGACTGAATATATTCACGGATTTCACTCATTTTTTCATCATCTCAATCATAATATCGGCAACCTTGTACACGTCGCCGCAGCCTGTTGTTATCACCAAATCACCGCTCTGCACGTTATCGACAACGTACCGCGCGACCTCCTCAAACGTTGGAAACCATACGCACCCGTCGATTTTCGCAGCCAAATCTTTCGCGTAGATATTGTAGGTGTTTTTCTCGCGGCTGCCCATAATTTCTGTGAGGACAACCTTGTCTGCGATTGAAAGCGCGTCCGCAAAATCGTCGAGCAGCATTGCTGTTCTCGAATAGGTGAACGGCTGATGAACCACCCACACGCGCTTGAAACTCATAGTTTTCGCAGTTTTGAGGGTTGCGGCAATTTCGGCGGGGTGATGTCCGTAGTCGTCCACAAACGTCACTCCGTCAATCTCGGCAAGCCGCTCAAATCGCCTCATCGCGCCGTTAAACTCAGCCATTCCGTCCTTTATCGCCTCAATCGGAATTCCCGCCGAATAAGCTGCCGCACAAGCCGCGACAGCGTTGTAGACATTGTGAATTCCGGGAACGTTGAACACGATTTCGCTCAATTCTTTTCCGTTATTCATAAGCGAAAATTTCCACGAGAAATCGGAAATCTGCTCGATATTTTCGGGGTAAAAGTCGCAGGAATTTGTCTTTCCGAAAGTCACGATTTTGGCTTTAGAACCGCAATTTCTCACAACCTCCATTGTGTTTTCATCGCTGCCGTTTGCTACGATAATATCGGTTGTGAGGTTGCAGAATTTCGTGAAGCTTTCCTTCAGCCGCTCCATAGTCTTGAAGTAATCCATATGGTCGCGGTCGATGTTGAGAATAATCGAGATGTTCGGGAAAAGGTGCAGAAAAGTATCCTTAAACTCGCAAGCCTCGCAGACCATATACTCGGATTTTCCCGCTCTGCCGCTGCCGCCGATTGCTTTCAGCTTGCCGCCGATAACCGCCGACGGGTCAACATTTGCCGCAAGCATAATCATCGTGAGCATCGAGGTTGTGGTGGTTTTGCCGTGAGTGCCCGAAACGCAGAAAGCCTTGCTGAACTGCTCGGTGACAAGCCCCAGAAGCTCACTTCTCTCAGCAACATAAACTCCGTTTTTCTGCGCTTCTCTTGCTGCAATCAGCTCGGGGTTGTCGTCCATAATAGCCGCGGAGTAGACGATACAATCAGCGCCCTCGATATTTTCGGCTGCCTGTCCCATAAAAACGGGAATACCCATATTTCTCACGGCTTTGAGGGTTGCGGTTTCGTTGTTGTCGGAGCCTGTTAAATAGTACCCCTTTGTGTGCAAAATCTGCGCGAGCGGGTACATTCCGCTGCCGCCGATACCGATAAAATGTATATGTTTTTTACCTTTCAGAAAGTTTTCCAAGCTGACAGCTCCTCCCTTGAAATTGGTTTTGCTACTAATTTATGTATATTTTGGCACTTTTATCCCACAATACTAACCGACAAAACATTGTTGGAGGTAACTATGGAGATAAGCGACATTAAAATCAGAAAAACGATGCACGAGGGCAGACTGCGCGCGGTTGTTTCGATAACGATTGACAACGCGATTGCCATTCACGACATCAAGCTTGTTCAGGGCGACGACAGAATGTTTGTGGCAATGCCGTCGCGACGTGAAGAAAGCGGAATGTTCCGCGACATAATTCACCCGATTTCATCGGATATCCGCGAAGAGCTTGAACAGAAAATTCTCTGCGCGTATAACGATTATTTGCAGTGACCGAGCAAAAGCATAGTCTTTAAAATCGCGATTTGTGTTTTTGCGTCCGCGATTTCGTTTTTCATTATCATTTCTGCCGCTTTTTTAAGCGGTATTTTTTCTGTTTCGAGAAACTCGTCCTCGTCGAGTTTTTGTTCACCCGAATGAAGCCCGCGCGCGAGGTACATATGAATGATTTCGGTATCATAAGCGGGTGTGGGAACAAGATTTCCGAGGTATTCGAAGCTGTCGCAGACGCAGCCCGTTTCCTCTTTCAGCTCGCGCAGCCCACACTCGCGGTGATTTTCGCCTACTTCCAGCTTTCCCGCGGGAATTTCAAGAAAAACGCGCTTATGCGGATATCTGAACTGCCGCACAAAAATCACGTTTTCGTCCTCGTCAAGCGGCACGACGCAAACTCCGCCGGGGTGTTTTATCACCTCGCGGCTGACAATATCGCCGTTTTCAACCTCGGCTTTGTCGACGAAGAGCTTGACTACTTTTCCGTCGTAAATTTGCTCGCTGCTTACTGTTTTTTCCTCAAGCCGCATAAAAACACCTCGTTATTCGTTATTTTCGCTGTCGTGAGTTTCCTTTTCGTTTTGGGGGTTGAAATGGTTTTTCGGCTGTTCCTTTTCGGAAAAACCGCTTGTGACAGCGTCGATATAGGACTTGTGCGCTTTCACACCGTCAGTCTGATTAAGCTCATAAAGGTGAGCGTATGGCAGGGGCTTTTCACGCTTTATTACGCGGAAAACCACGACATAAACCGCAAAGAGCAGAATTCCCGCAACTGTGCAGATAATTCCGAGATTAAGACCGGGGGTTCTGTAAGTGAAGGTGATTTCGCAAAGTCCCTCGGGCACGCGAATTCCGCAAAGACCGCCGTTAATCTTGTCAACCTCGGCAGGTTCACCGTTGATTTGAGCGCTCCAGCCCTTGCAGTAGGGCACGCTGAAGCAGACGAGCTTTTCGCTGTTATAGCGCGTTTTCGCGGTAAAGCCCTCTTTGGTTACGCTGAACTGAATTACGCCGTTTTTGATTTTTTCCTTTGCGTCAATCAAAAACTGGCTCTTGGAGTACACGAAATCTGTTTTGTCCTTGGTTAAGATATCGCCGTATTTCTCGATTTGCTCATCGGTTAGGAAAACCGAGCGCACCATAAGTTTGTCTGCGTAGGTTGCTCCCTTAACCGATTTCATCGGGAAATAGGTGTCATACGCAAATCCCATAGGCAGCGCGTAGTCTGTCTTGTAGATGTCGTAATCTCCCTGAGTATCGAAATACTCATAAATCTCCAAATCTTCGATTGCGTCGGCACGCTTTGTGTTGTCCATATCGCGCGGTATCATCAGGTATTTCACTCTTGCCATTGCGCGAAAAGCGTAATTTGAATATTCCGGCGCAGAATTAACGGTGCGTTTCAGTCCGAGCGCGTCATAGAGGTCAAACGTCGAGCCGGGGATTATGCTCGTAAAGCTTTTGAGGGAGCTGCTTTCACAGAACATATTGAAATTGTTCGTTTCGTCAACACCTTCAATGCGGTAAAAATCCGGGTCATCGATTTGAAATTCAGCCGAAACAACCTGATTGAAGCGTCCGAGCTTAGGTCCGATAAGCCGTCCCACGCCGATGAAATAAAACCCGAGAACCATTGAAGCTGCAATAACCGAAGCAAGAACCGTATTCGTGAAGAATTTCTTTGAGCTTGTTTTTCTTGTTCTGATAACAAAATACAGGCAAATCATCGATACTACGGCGATGAAAATCTGAATGTAAACCGTAGCATCCATTTTAGCAAGAAGCCGCGGGACAATAACCTCGGTTTCCTTGCCATTGGTGTCCTTGACTTTTTTCGTAAACGGGGCAAACAGAGCGAGAACCGACATCACGCTGACAACACCCGCACATATTTTGTTTCCGAAATTGAAGTCGAAATCCTCTCGTTCGAGTGCATAAGCGGTTGCAAGACAGCAGATAAGCTCGGGCATATAGAACCAGCGCGTGTAGTAGTTGTCGTTGAACATCGTAAACGCGGCGTTAAGTCCGGGGATAAATGCCATAAGCAGGCACACTCCGAGCAGAACGCTTGCCCAGTGCTTTTTCGCGCCCTTGATAAACGCGATAACTCCCGCCATTGAAAACAGCGGCAGATAAAGCGCAACGCTCGACCATTTCGCGTTTGCCTCGGTGAACATATTGTTTCGTGCGGAAACCTCGGGCGGGAAGAAGAAGCTCTCGATAAGCAGACCATAGCGCTGTTCGTTTGAGAAGAACAGGAAATTCCAGTTTTTGAGGATATTCGTCGAGCGAGGCACGTCAAGGACCTGATAAATCGACGGAATAAACAGAATTCCCGCGATAAGAACACCGATAATACTTTCCGCAGCAAGCAGGAAAAATTCACTCAGTCTTACGCTGAAACGCTTGTCCATCAGCGTTCTTATGATGAAATAAATCACAAGGAACACACATTCTCCGATGAAGAAGAAATAGTTTGCGAGGCAGTTTATCGCGACAGTCAGCGCGAAAATACCTTTTCTCTTGTTTACGACAAATTCTTCCAGACCGATTAGCATAAGCGGGAAATACATAAACGCGTCCTGAAACTGGAAGAAAACGTTGTACAGATTAAAGCTTGAAAACGCGAAAAGCAAGCCGCCGATAAGCGCCGACTGCGGTTTTGTGACAAATCTTCTGATATAGGTGAACGCAAAAAGCGAAATGAGCGCGAATTTCACGCAGAGAAGCGGTGCCATAAGGTACGGCGCGAAATCTGCAGGAAACAGCGTCATAAACCAGAAAAACGGGCTTCCGAGGGTGTAGTAGGTGTAGCTTCCGACGAAATTTGCACCGAGGTCGGTTCCCCAGTCCCAGCCGAGAGTGCCGTTGTGGACAGCCTCAACGCAGTGCTTGAAAAAGGGAATTTGCTGCGCGTTGTAGTCGCCGTAGAAAATAAAATAACCGCCGTCTATGATAACAAACGGTAAAAACAGAGCCGCAGCCATTATCAGAGCGTATAGAAATGACTTTTGGTAAAACTTTTTCTCGGATTTATACATTGAGTTTCTCCCCATTAAAAGTGATTACATCTTCTCGGGCGCTTCGATTTTAAGCAGAGTGAGAACGTTCTTGATAACCGTCTTTGCAGCCTCGCAGAGCGCAAGTCTTGACAGCTTGACGTCATTTTCAGCGTCCTTGATACCGCAGCTGTCATAGAACTTGTGGAAAATCTGCGCAAGCTCATAGACATATTTTGTCAGTTTAAAGGGAGAGTATTCCTTTGCCGCTTCGTTTATCAGCTCGGGATATTCGGCGATTTTGCGGATAAGAGCCTTTTCCTCGTCAGCAGTGAAAACAAGCGCTTCGCCGTTATATTTTGCGCCGTCCTCGGCTTGTTTTTCGAGAACGCGGCAAATTCTCGCGTGAGCGTACTGAACGTAGAAAACGGGGTTTTTGGAGCTTTCCTCAACGGCAAGGTCGAGGTCGAAATCAAGGTGAGTGTTCGCGTCGCGGAGGTTGAAGAAGAAGCGCGCGTTGTCAATCGGCACTTCGTCGAGGAGAGTTGCCAGCGTAATCGCTTTGCCCGAGCGCTTCGAGAGCTTAATCGGCTTGCCGTCGCTTACGAGCATAACCATCTGGCAGATTACCACGTCAAGACGCTTTTCGTCAATTCCCATCGCCTGAAGGCAAATTCTCATTCTCTTGACGTATCCGTGGTGGTCTGCACCGAGAACATCGATTGCCTTGTCGTAATTTCTTGTCACGAGCTTGTTGTAGTGGTAAGCAATATCGGGGACAATGTAAGTAGGGAAGCCGTTCGAGCGCACCAAAACGAAATCTTGCTCTCCGCCGAAATCGGTTGCTCTGAGCCAGAGCGCGCCGTCCTTTTCGTAGGTGTGACCGCCTTTTTTGAGGTGCTCGATGACCTCGGAAACGGCGCCGCTGTTGTGGAGGGTGCTCTCCTTGAACCAGTTGTCGTATTTTATGCGATATTTGAGCAAATCCGTTTCGAGAATTTTCTCGTTTATCGGGAGCGCGTACTCGACAAGAGCCTTTTTGCGCTCGTCCTCGGGCTTGTCGGAGAGAGCTTTCCCGCCGAATTTGTCGTAATAA
Organism: Oscillospiraceae bacterium; assembly: GCA_017847835.1. Lineage (GTDB taxonomy): Bacteria > Bacillota > Clostridia > Oscillospirales > Ruminococcaceae > CAG-115. The sequence goes on along the minus strand of JAGASH010000005.1, from coordinate 302,161 downwards.
TTCTTCGCGTGGTCGATGATATCAACGCCGAGATAAACGTCGTCGGGCATATAGAACGGGTCATTCTTATCGGCAGGCTTTTCCTCGGTATCGGAAACGGTTTTCGCGAAAATTTCACGGCAAAGCGCTTCGTTATCGGGAATTTCATTTATCAGAGCCTGTCCCGCGTCCGAGCAGAGCTGCATATAGCGCAAATCAAGCGATTTACCGAACTTTGCGACCTGATTTCCCGCGTCGTTTACATAAAACTCGCGGTCGGCTTTGAAGCCCGCTTCTTCGAGAAGCGAGGCAAGGCAGTCGCCGATTGCGCCGCCGCGCGCGTTTCCGATGTGCATAGGACCTGTCGGATTTGCCGAAACAAATTCCACGAGCACGCGCTTTCCGTTGCCGAGATTGGTTTTTCCATAATCCGCGCCGAGCGAAAGCGTTTCGCTGACAACCTCGTCATACCAGCTGTCACCGAGGAAAAAGTTCAGAAAACCCGGTCCTGCAAGCTCGATTTTCCCGAAAAGCGTGCCGGTAAGGTCGATTTTTTCCTTAATCATCTCGCCGAGAGCTCTCGGATTTGTTTTGAGCGCTTTCGCAGAAACAAGCGCTGCGTTCGCGGAAAAATCACCGTGCGCGTTGTCTGCGGGCACGGTCACGGAAAACGCGGGGAGCGGCTCCGCGGCGATTTTTCCCTCGGCAACAAGCGCTCCCAGCGCCTTCATAATTATTTCGGTAATCTCGGATTTTGCTTCTTCAACCGCATTGTAATACATATTTAAACCTCGCTTTACATTTTTACGTTTATCGTGATTTCGTTTTCGGTCATCAGACCGCCGTTTACGTCAATCGTGTATTTCAGATGAATTTTCCCGCCGTTTTCGCTGAGTTCGGGTTTCAGCTCTTCCGTGGTAATCCCGACCATACAGTCGCCGAATTCCGTTCCGTAGTGGCAGAAATGTCGGGTTTTGTTCTCGAAAATAAGGCTGGAAAAGGTTGTTCCGGTTCGGGTGAGCGTCATCATTTTGTCGTCAATTCTCATCTGAACGTGACTTCCCTCATAACCGGTAGCCTCGCTCTCGTCGTAATCGATGAAAAACGAGCCCTTGTGCAGACGAAACTCGCCCTTTGTAAACAGCTCCGACTCGTCGGTAAACCCGTCGGCAGTCTGCTTGATATTTAAAGTAATCGAACAATTATCCAATGTATCTACTCCGTTTTCATTTGATTTGTGTTATTCCATTGCAAGCTGAATAAGCCTGTCAAGCAGCTCGGGATAAGGAATTCCCATATTTTCCATAAGCTTCGGGTACATACTGATAGGTGTGAAGCCGGGAATTGTGTTGATTTCGTTTAAGATAATCTCCTCGTCGTTTACGAAGAAATCAACTCTTGACATACCGCCGCAGCCGCAGGCTTTATATGCTTTCTTTGCGATTTCACGCAGCTTTTCGGTCTGCTCGTCGGAAATTTTCGCGGGAATATCGAGCACGGACGTTCCTTTTTTGTACTTTGAGTCGTAGTCGTAAAATCCCTCGGCAGGGGTAATCTGACCGGGAATTGACGCGAGCAGGTCGCCGATATTTCCGAGCACCGCGCACTCGACCTCCTTGCCGATGATTTCTTTCTCGACAACAACCTTCGTGCCGTGAGCAAAAGCCACTTTAAGTCCCGCTTTGAGCTCCTCGGCATTTTCCGCGCGCGAAACGCCTACCGATGAACCCGCGCAGGCAGGCTTTATGTACACGGGATAGCCGAGTTTTTCTTCGACAAGCTCGGTTGATTTTGCCATATCTTCAAGCGAAAGGCGGCAAAGCGTGACATAAGGCGCGGTTTTAATTCCCGCAGCGTCAAGCAGACGGTGAGTGACCGATTTGTCCATACAAGCGGCAGACGAAGTCATATCACAGCCGACGCAGGGAATACCGCTGAGCTGGCAAAGTCCCTGAATAGAGCCGTCCTCGCCGTTCATTCCGTGCAAAACGGGAAAAACTGCGTCAACTTTGCGCAGGTAAGCTTCGTCGCTTCCCATAACGATAAGTCCCTTGTGAAGCGCGTCGGGACTTAATACAGCCGTGCAGCAGTCGGGATTGTTTTCCCATTCTCCTGTTTTGATATCTTCATATTCACCGGGATAGTACATCCAGTGACCTTTTTTTGTAATTCCTATACAAATAACATCATATTTGTCGGCAGGAATATTTGTAAGCACCGAGTATGCCGAAATCAGTGAAATCTCGTGTTCGCTTGATACTCCTCCAAAAAGAACCGCAATTTTCTGTTTAGCCATAATGACCTGCCTTTCTAAAGAGGCGGATTATATCCGCACAATAACTCAAATTACATTATACCACAAATGCAATGGAATTTCAAGGGGAAAAAGGTCGATTTAAGCAAATCGTGTGAAAAAAATCGCTCCTCTTTCGGGGAGCGATTTTGATTATTCTTCGCTGTCTGCGGAAAGCTGACTCTGGTGCTTTGTGAAGAAGTCAACTCTCGGCTCGAGGAATTTGAGCTTGTGGTCTTTTCCGCCCGTAAAATCGGAAAGCGTGTCGAAAATCTTGTCCCAGCTCCAGAAGCTGTCGTCAAGCTGTAAATAGTCGAGCAGCATTTCGGTTCCCGCGGGAGCCATAGGGTGAAGCAGAACGGCAGCGGTTCTAATCATATGGAACACGTTTATCAAAGCGGCACGGCGCGCTTCATTGTCGTCGGCCTTGTCCGCCTCGCCAAGAACTCTTGACGAGTATTTCGACATTTTTCTGATATAGCTGTCGAGAACATAGGTTGCCTGATGAAATTCAAAGCGGTACATAAAGCGCTCGTAATCGAGAACAGCCTTCTTAGCCTCGCTGAGAATTTCCTCGGAAACCTGTCCCACAGGCATATTTCCGTCAAAGTACTTCTGAACGGTGTAGAAGCAGGTCCTGATAACGCGGTTGTACACGTTCGAGAGCAAAAATCCGTCCTTGACAACGGGGTCGGGGTCTTCGGGCTTTGCCGTGGGGTTGTAGGGCTTGGGCATAAAGCTTACGCTGTGCTGTCCCAGACCTAAACCGAGGAAGTGCATACGAAGCTGCTCGGGGGTGTAGAAATCCAGCAAATCCGCAGCCATAGGCGGCTTGATTGCACCGGAGCTTGACGCTTTTTTGTCGAGGAAGAGAATGTGGTTGTTCGCGCAGAGAATAGGCAGCTGCATTTCGCCGTCTGCGGGATTTACCGTGTTCTCACCCTTTTGCAGAGCGACAAACATACCCATTTCGGCAACGCCGTAGAAGTAGATGTTGTCGGCACCGATAAACTGATAAACCTGCGCGTCCTTGCTGCACCAGAAATCCTTCCAATCGTCCATGCTGCGGCCTTTTGCTTCAAGAGCGGCTTTAGTGAACGAAATCGGTGCCCAGAGGCTCTCGGGCCAAACCCAGACGGTGAGCTGCTCCTCGTTTTCGAGGATAGGCGCTTTCACACCCCACTCAATGTTACCGGTAAGTCTGAACGGAACGAGCGTTTTTCCCGTGCGATAGCGTATGCCGTTCGCCGAGAGAATTTCGCAGGCCTTGTTCATCTCGTCCAGCTCTTTGAAAGCAATCGTGAACGAGGGCTTTTTCTTTTCCTCGAGGAACTCGTGCTCGGGCATTTGAGATTTTACCTTCTCGTACTGTTCGAGAAGCTCGTTTTTGATGTGGATAACAGGGTCCGCAAGGAACTCGGAAATGGTGCTGGAAACGAGCTTTCTGACGTTTTTCTGCTTGGAGATGTTCGCGGAGTACTCTTTGAGAAGCTTGTTGTAGGACGGCAAATCGAAGTACCAGTTCTCTACGTCCTTCATAATGGGAGTTTCGCCTGTGAGGGTGCTTTTCGGGTCGATGAGATTTTCGGGCATATACTGGTGACCGAGGTCGCACTCGTCCGCGTAGCCCTTTTCGCTCTGGCAGCCGTCAACGGGGCATTTTCCGACAACCTGTCTGCCGTTCAGGAAGCAGCCCGCTTTCTCGTCGAAGAACTGCTTTGTGACAATCTTTTTGAGGTGACCGTTTTCGTAAAGTCTGCGGATAAACTTGTCCGTGACATCGTCGTGAATTTCGGCGGTTCTGCCAAGTCCAGACGCGCCGAACATATCAAGGCTTATCAGATAATCATCGAGGGTTTTCTTCTGCGCGTCGTGATTTTCCTTTACGAAATCCTTGATTGTGCCCGTGAAGCCGTGTTCCTCACAAAGTTTGCGATAGCTCTCCGCGATAGGCGAGCCGTAGCAGTCGGTTCCCGACACGAAAATAACGTTCTCGGCACCTATTCTGTCGCGGAGAAATCTTGCGTAGCAGTCCGCAAAAACGAACACTCCTCCGATGTGACCGAAATGCAGCTTTTTGTTGCCGTAGGGCATACCGCCTGTGATAATCGCTCTTTTGGGGAACTCGGGACGCGGAATTTCGTGGAATTCCTTTTTGTTGTCAGACATCTTCAATCGTTCCTTTCTGTTCTATATCTGTATCTGCAAAGTCAAAGTCGATGAAACCGCCGTTTACGCTGACCGACTCGCATTTTATTCTGATTTTGTCGCCGACCGTGTACAGCTTTCCGTTGGGCGCGCCCGTGAGAATTACTCCGTGCGCGACGTCATAATCGCCCATAGGCAGCTTTGTCACGGAAATCATACCCTCAACCGTGTTTTCAAGGCAGACGAAAATTCCGCTCGGGGAAACACCCGAGATAATTCCGTCAAATTCCTCGCCGATGTGCTTTTTCATATATTCAGCCATATAGAAATTCTCGCACTCGCGCTCGCATTTTACGGCGGAAAGTTCGGTTACGCTTGCTCGCTGAGCGTTTTCGGCAGCGAATTTCTCGAACTTCTTGACCATTTTTTCGTTGGAGAGCGCGTAGACGTAATCGGTGAGAATGCGGTGAATTGACAGGTCGGCAAGTCTGCGGATAGGGGAGGTGAAGTGCGCGTATTCCGGCATAACCAAGCCGTAGTGGCCGAGCGGCTGGTCGGAATATTTCGCTTTCATCATAGTCCGCAGCACAATTTTGTTTATGACAGAGTACTTTTCGGTATCCTTTGCGTCACGGAGAACCTTTGCCAAATCCACCGCCGTTGACTTTTCGTTTATTCCCTCGGGATTTATTCCGAGCGCTGTCAGGGTATCGCCGAGCGTCAGGAGTTTTTCCTCTGCGGGAGGCTCGTGGACGCGGTAAACGAACGGGAATTCCTCCTTCATCGCGAGAGAAGCCGCCGCGTTGTTCGCCATAAGCATAAATTCCTCGATAACCTTTTCCGCAGTTCCGCGCTCACGCGGCTTTACATCAATGCAAACTCCGTTTTCATCGGTGATGATTTTCGCTTCAACGGTATCGATTTCGGGAGCGCCGCGGTTTACGCGATTTTTTTCGAGAGTTGCCGCAAGCTCAACCATAATCGGAATTCTGTCGATAACGCGCGCGTATTTCTCCTTGATTTGCTCGTCCGCGGTGCCGTCGATAATTTTGTTCACCTCGGAATAGACGCCCTTGACGCGGCTTCTGATAACGGTTTTCTCAAAGCGGAACGAGTTGATTTTTCCGTTTTCAGCCACGTCCATAAGACAGGAAAACGCAAGTCTGTCAACGTTCGGGTTAAGCGAGCAAATGCCGTTGGAAAGCTCTCTCGGGAGCATAGGAACAACCTGGTCTGCGTAGTAAATCGAAGTTCCGCGATAGAACGCTTCCTTGTCGATTGCCGTGCCTTTTTTCACATAATGCGAAACGTCCGCGATGTGAACTCCCAGCTTGTAGCCGTTTTCCGTGCGGGAAATTGAAATCGCGTCGTCGATATCCTTTGTATCTGCGCCGTCGATTGTGAAAATCGGCTCACCGCGCAAATCAAGTCTGCGTGCGATTTCGTCCTCGTCAGGCTCGTCGATATCCAGCTTCTGCGCCTCCGCGAGAACCTCGTCGGGAAACTCCGTGTGAAGCCCGTTCACGAGCATATAAGCCTCAGCGCTTGCCTTAGCGTCCTCGGAAGAACCGAAGCTGTCCTCAATGCAGACGGTGTGGTCGTAGTGATGTTCACCGCGTTTTTTGATTGAAAACGCAACCTTGTCGCCGACTTTGAGCTGCTTTTCGCCGAATTTCGCGATAAACAGCGGCTCCGCGCACATCTTGTCGGGGAGAACCATAAGCCGGTTTCCCTCGGCAACTATAATTCCCGTCTGAAGCGCCCTGCTTTCCTCAAGCACCGCAAGCACAACCGCTTCGGCAGACCTGTCCTCGAAAGCCTCGGCTGTTTTCATTGCAAGGACGATATCTCCGGGGATTGCGCCGCGCAGGTCCTTTCCGCGAACGAAAAATTCCTCGAAAACCTCGTCGATGTCGCGTGTGATGAAGCCGGATTTCGGGTTAATTCTGTTAACTCTCGCAGTGAAATAGCGCTCGAAATCTTTAATTCTCCAGACGCCCTTTTTGTTGGATAAATCGCCGTATTTTTTCATTTCCGAAAGCGCCTGTTCGAGCTTTTTCGCATTTTTCTTGGTAATTCCGAGCTTTTTTACAAGCTCTTTTTCGGAAAGACCGCTTTCGTTTTCATAGAGCGCTTTCAAAACGCTTACTTTAAGACTGTTCATAGAAATTCCTCATAATCACTTGAAAAAAACAGACAGACGAAAAGCCTGTCTGCTTATTTTTATTGAGCCGACGAGCCGCTATCCGCAGTACTCTCCGTTGAGCCGCTGTCTGCCGAGCTTTCCGTGGTTGAAGAGGCGTCGGAAGAAACCTCGCTTACAACGGAAGAACCGCTGCTTGTATCCTCTTCCTTGCTTCCGCCCCAGTAAACATTGATTACGTTTACCGCAATTGCAAGCACGAAGAAAATAATAGCCGCCGCAACAGTTGCCTTGTTAAGCATAGCCTCCTTGGTTCTACCCGCGTTTTTCTGATAAAAACTGTCGGACGAGGAGCCCGAAATCGTCTGCGACATCTGCGTTTTCGTATCCTTTACAAGAACGACAATAACTATAAAAATGCAGGCGATAATCAATACAATCGCGCTAATTACTTCAAAAATGCTCATTTTTATGAACTTCCTCCAAAAAAGTATAATAATGCAATACTTTGTAATTATACCATACAATTACAGAAATTTCAAGTATTTTTTTAGTAAATTTCAAAAAAATTTGTTTTCGAAAACAGTTAAGTACAATAACTTAACGTATTGACATTTTGTGAAAAATGTGTTACAATATAATATGAATATTTAGGCATTTTTATTGAAAGCGGGTGAAGGCGTGGTAAAAGCGGTAATTTTCGATATGGACGGGCTTCTTCTCGATACCGAAAAGCTGCTGGTGAAATACTGGCAGGAAGCTGCTCGTGAAGCGGGTTTTCCGATGACGCGGGAAATCGCGCTGAATATCCGCTCAATGCACAGGAGCTTTGCCATACCTTATTTAAAAAGCGAACTCGGACAGGATTTTGATTATGTGAAAATCCGTTCAAGACGAATGGAACTGATGAACGAGCACCTTGCGAAACACGGTCTTGAACTGAAAAAAGGTGCAAAGGAACTGCTTACATATTTAAATAAAAGCAAAATTCCCGCGGCAGTCGCTACGGCAACCGACAGCGAGCGAGCCGAAAAATATCTGAAAGAAACGGGGATTTTCGGGCATTTCGATAAGATTATCTCTGCAACAATGGTAAAAGTCGGAAAGCCGAAGCCGGATATTTACATTTACGCAGCAAGCGAGCTTGGGCTTGAACCGTCGGAGTGCGCGGCGCTGGAAGACTCGCCGAACGGGGTAATGTCGGCGGCTGCGGCGGGGTGCAAAACGATTATGGTTCCCGATTTGACAGAGCCCGACGAGGAACTTTCCCGTATTATCACGGCAAAAGCAGAGTCGTTGGATAAGGTTATTGACATTATTTGTAAATTGTGATGAAATATACAGAGCTTTTGAAAGGCAGGTGTTTTTATGGCTGAAAACGTAAATACTAACAGCGCCGAAAACTCGAATAACGACGGAAATACCGAGAAAAAGGAAATTACCGCCGTAGTTGACTGCCGCATTGACATAACCGTGGACTCCGGTGGAAAACACGCTTCTCTCACCATTCACCCTCCGATAAACGGCGGAAAAGAAGCAACCGTAAAAATGGTGAAAGACGAGCTTAAAAAGAATGGCATTATTTTTGGCGTGGAAGAAAAGGTTCTGAACAAGGTCGTTGAAGACCGCATTTTCGGAACGTCTATGACAATTGCCGAATACAAGCCTCCGAAAAAGGGCGCGAACGGCTATATCAGCTTCCGTTTTGATAAGGAACACAAGCTGAAGCCTGTTCAGGACGAGTTCGGAGTTGCCGATTACCGCGAGCTGAATTCAATTGTTCCCATTCGTAAAAACGAGGTTGTCGCGGATATTATTCCTCCCGAAGAAGGCACTCCCGGAGAGAATGTATATGGAATAGAGCTTCCCGGTGAACCCGGTGTTCCCGCGAAAATTTCGCTCGGAAGAAACACTCTCGTTACCACGGACGGCAAAAATATCGTTTCTGCGTGTGACGGGCACATCGTTTTTGCAGGAGGCTGTTTCCACGTTGAGGATGCCGTTACCATTAAAACAGACCTTGATATTTCAGTTGGAAACATCAGCTTTTTCGGCGACGTTCATATAAAGGGCAACGTTATGGAAGGCTTTTCCGTAAACGCGGGCAAAAACGTCAAAATCGACGGCAGCGTTTTCGGTGGAGAAATCAGCGCAGGCGGAAATCTCACTGTTGTCGGCGGGTGTATCAACTCAAAGGTAAACTGCAACGGTGACGCTGATATAGGTTTTTGTGAGAATTCGGAGATTTTCGTTAAGGGTGATATCACGTCAAAGCAGTTTGCATTCTGCAATGTTTTCTGTTACGGAAAGCTCACGACAAAAGGTCCCCGCGGAGTTATTGCGGGCGGAAAAATCACGTCAATGCACGACATCACCGCGGGAATTATCGGCTCCGAAAAATATACTCCGACCGAGGTTAATATCGGCGACGGCTCTGTTCTTTTTGCAAGAAGGCGGGAGGCTGAGTCGGATTTGAACGAGGCAGAGCGCATTTACGACCTGTCGATTAAAAATCTCGCGTTTCTCAAAAAACGAAAGAATATGCAGGGCGGTGTGCTGAACGAGGAACAGCAGCGTCAGCAGAGAATTGAAATGCAGAACAAGCTGTTTTACGCGATGAGGAAAACGGAGCTTCAGGAGCTTATCGCAAAGCTTGACGAGGACATCAAGGACAGGGATAATCTGAGCGCTGTCTGCAACGGAACAATTTATCCCGGAGTAAAATTCTGCATAAACTTCCTCACTCTCGATGTCGTTGAGGCGGCAAGTCGTTCGCGAGTGACTATTGTAAACGATGTTCTGACAATTCTGCCGATGTAAAAGCGCTTTTTTCGGAAAAATGAAATATTTCGTCGGTTGTTTTTCATACGATTATACAAAGCTTGATAATACAACTTTTTTATCAGCCGGGAGAATAAATGAAAAGTAATATTTTGATAATTGTCGGCGTGGTTCTGGCAGCGCTCGGAGTAATCGCTCTGGTGATAGTTTTCAGCCAGCCGTCCGACGGCGGAGGACAATCCGAATTTCACAGTTCGTCGGTAAGCGCAAGCGTGCCGTATGAAAGCGATAATTCCCGCAGTCCTGCCGACAGCAATATAAATCGGCGTCCCGGTGACGGCGCCGGCAGCGAGGTTGCGAAAAATATTGTCGCTATGGCATATTCGCTGATAAACACACCGTATGCGTTAAACGGAGCGTCGCCCGAGGGTTTTGACAATTCGGGATTTATATATTATGTAATGCGGAAAAACGGCTTTCTGACTTGCCCGAGAGGCACTTTCGCGCAGTCGGAGTGGGGCGCAAGACAGACCTATGAAAATCTCTGCGCGGGTGACTTGGTGTTCTTTTCCGACGACGGCAAGGACGAGGTAAGTTTCGGCGGAATTTACGTCGGCGGCGGAGAAATGGTTGCGTGTATTACGCATAACGGGGAAACAAAGGTCTGGAACGTCAGCATTGATACCGATTATTACCGCAGGAATTTTGTCCGTGGAATTGCAATAAGCTGAGAAATGAGTTCTCGCTTCTTTTTGAAAGGATTTTGAAAATGAAAACGGTTATCACCGATAACAGTCTTTGCACAAACACTCTTTTCGATAATGCCAAAAGCGAAGATATCTACAACTACATCGAAATGCTTGCGGCTGCGGGCGTGAAATATGTGGAGCTGGATTTCCGCACTGTTATGAAGCTGCGCGAGCTGCCTAAAGGCGTCGGGTATATTTTCAGGCTGGTTGACCCGATGTTTCTGCGGCTGACAGAGGTGTTTGACTTTGACTATGTGTTGATAACCTTTCCAGATTTGAAGAAGAAAATTTCGACAGATGTGCCGCTTATGCTGGAGCTTCCCGTTATGGACAGCCTTCCCGGACGCGCCGTTCGTTTTGCGCAGGCTCAGGTTGACGGGGAAATCGCGCTTGTAAGGCTTTGCGGAAGCTATGAAATGTTCACCCCCGCGGAAGCGTCGGCTTATGTTCTGCGTGTGAAGAACGACGTGACCGTGCCCGTTGACTTTTGCCCGATGAATGGCAAGAAAACCGCTTTGGACTGCGCTGTCAGATTTGCTTTCGCGAGCGCAGACAGTCTCACTCTTTCGATGGGTTCAAACGGAAGATTTGCGTCTTTCGAGGACTTTGTATTCACGCTTATGTCGGTTTACGACACAATCCCGTCCGAGCTGAATGCCGGAGCGATGTGCCGTGCGTCTGTCTATAACAAGTATATTTTCAAGAATTCCCGTAAGGACAGCGTTTTGCAGCTTATGGAAATTCTCGACAACGATATCAGAATGATGACAAACGGCGATACGGGTGAACGCGTGAAAACGAGAGTTCGCCTGAAGGACGCGCAGTTTATGCGGCAGAGCTACATCACGGCTGTTGAAAAGATGATGAAAAACGAGGATTTGCCCGAGGATATCTTCAACGAGCTGATTAAGGCTGTAAAAAGCACGGGCGCAAGGGTTTTCAAGGACGATATTCTTGCCGAAAAGCGCAAGGGACTTTTAAACTGAGTTAAAACAGGAGATTTTTATGATAAAGCTGATAGCTTCGGATATGGACGGAACGCTTCTGAATGATGAAAAGCGGCTTCCGGAGGATTTTTTTCCTGTCCTTGACGAGCTGATTGAAAAGAAAATCACGTTCACCGTGGCAAGCGGAAGGACTTACACGGCGCTTGAACATCTTTTTCCCGAAGAATACCGCGACAAGCTCTCGTTTATCTGCGATAACGGAGCTTGCACTGTCTTAAACGGGAAATTCACAAATGTATTTCCGCTGGAGCGCGACGTGTACGAAAGACTGATTTCCGTCTGCGCGAAAACGGGTGATTTTATCCTGGTGGTTTGCGCGCAAAGCGGTGTATATCACCTTGATTTAGGCGAGGAGTTTTCAAACGAGGTGGGAAGATTTTACAAGTACCACACTCCCGTCACCGATTTTCTCGACATCAAGGACACGATTTACAAGATTGCCGTGTGCGATAAAAAGGGAACGCTTCACCACGGAAAGCCGTTTCTCGAAGGTATTTTCGGGGACGAGCTTAACGTTCAGGCTTCGGGGGAAATCTGGATGGACGTTATGGCAGGCGGAGTGAGCAAGGGCACGGCTCTTCGTGCGCTTCAGAAAACGCTCGGTGTGACGCGTGAGGAAACAATGGCTTTCGGCGATTATTTCAACGACGCGGATATGCTTCAGTCGGCTGACTTCAGCTTTTGTATGGAAAACGGACACGAGGACGTGAAAAAGCTCTGCCGCTTTATCGCGCCCGACAATAACAGCGGCGGTGTTACGCGCTGTATCAGAGAATACGCGCTTTAAGGAGAGCGCATTTATTTTGCTATGAGTGCTGCAAACATAATTATAATAGTTGCGATGATAATGTTTTCCGCGTTTTTTTCCGCGTCGGAAACCGCTATTTCAAGCGTGAACCGAATTCGTCTGAAAAATATGGCGGACAATGGTCATCGCGGCGCTGCGAGAGCGCTGAGAATACTCGGAAAATACGACAAGGCTCTCACGACAATCCTTATCGGAAACAACATCGTGAACATCGCTTGCTCGTCAATAGCGACAATTGTCAGCATTGCTATTGTCGGTGAAAAGTACGGCTCGCTTGTTTCGACGATTGCGACAACGGTTGTCGTGCTGATTTTCGGCGAGGTTATGCCTAAAAGTATCGCGAAAGACCACGCAGAGGGCGTCTGCATAGGAGTATCCGCGATAATTTCATTTCTGATGATAATTTTCACACCCTTTTCGGCACTGTTTATCCTGCTGAAAAAAGGTGTGGCAAAGCTTTTCCGCAGCAAAAAGTCCGTGAGCGTAACCGAGGAGGAGCTTATCGCAATCATCGATGAAATCGAGGACGAGGGTGTTCTGGAGCAGCAGGAAAGCAATCTTGTCCGCTCGGCGCTTTTGTTCGATGAAACGACTGTTGACGAGATTATCACACCGCGAGTACGGATAGTCGCAGCCGAGGTAAACGAGAACGCAACCGATGTCTGCAAGCGTTTTCTGAGCGAGCAGTATTCAAGAATGCCGGTTTACGAAAAAACGCTTGACAATATAATAGGTGTAATCAACCAGAAGGATTTTCTCAAAGAGTACGTCGAAAAGCGCGACAAGCTTATGGTGCGCGATGTTGTGCAGGAAACGGTGTATTTCCCGCATATGCTGAAAATTTCCGAGGTTCTGCGGACAATGCAGAAGAAAAAGTGTCATATGTGCGTGGTTCTCGACCAGCACGGCGGCACGCTCGGAATTGTCACAATGGAGGACTTGCTGGAGGAGCTTGTCGGAGAAATCTGGGACGAGAGCGACGAGGTGAAAAGCCCGATTACCGTGGTTTCGGACGGTGTTTTCGAGGCTTACGGCGATGTTTCGCTGGGCAGTCTGCGCAGATATTTCGCTGACAGGGAAATCGAGGTTGAAATCGACAGCGAAGCGCACACGGTCGCGGGCTGGGTGCTGGAGCTGTTCGGGACAATCCCGAAAAACGGCGATACAACAAGCTCCGACGGGTTCAGGGTGACGGTGCTGGAAACGGCTGAGCTTCGTATAAATAAGGTCAGGATTGAGCTTATTCCCGATGAGGTGAAGGATTGAGAGCTTTTTATATTGTGCTGATAGTCCTGTCTGGTGTGTACCTTCTCGCGCACGTTATGGCAAAGGTTTTCTTCGGAAAAACGCTTTTCCCCGACACAAGCGAGCTGTTCACCGACAAAAAAGAGAAAAACCTCTGGCAGACGGTTTTCCCGAAAAATATGCTTCGGCTGATAATTCTGGTTTTCACAGGCTCGCTGAGCGGTTTGTTTATGGATTTAGCGGGGCTGACGGGCTGGATTTCGCTTTTGTTTGCTCCGGTCGCGGGAGTTTTCTTTAATTTTTTAATAAGTATGGTTTTTTCGCCGATTTACCTGAAATTCCACAAGAGTGCCGAGCCGAACGACGAGGAACTCTGCGAGCTTACGGGAAAAGTTCTCGAGGACGTGGAAACGGACGGTTTCGGGGTAATCGAGGTGCGGCACGGCTCGAGAAATTACATTTTCCGTGCGGTTTCCGCAAACGGAAGATTTATTCCTGCGGGCGAGAAAATCGTGGTGATTTACGCGCAGGACGCGTGCTGTTTCGTCGAGAGCGAGGAGCATTTGTGCGATATTTTGTTTGAGGACGACGGTGAGGAAGCGCCCGATGATACCGCTGAAAATGCTGAAAACGACGAAAAAACCGAGAATTTTATACCTGTTGAGAAAAATATTTAAAAAAATCATAAAAAAGTGCTTGACAAAAATATTACAATGTGTTATAATGAGTATACCTCGAATGGGGTATATTTTTTTGTGCGTTTTTTTAAACGCGATAAACCCCAAGTGCCGCCGCAAAGGGCTGCGGTTTATGAGGGAGGCAATATGAAAACAGGAGGTGCCGAAAGTGAGAGTAAAAATTACATTGGCGTGTTCGGAGTGCAAGCAGCGCAACTACAACTCTATGAAGAACAAGAAGAACGACCCCGACAGACTTGAAATGAACAAGTACTGCAGATTCTGCAAGAAACACACTCTTCACAAGGAAACAAAGTAAACACGGGAGGAATTTCAAATTATGGCTAAAGATTTGGAGCTTGAAAAGAGCTCTCCCGAGAGTGAAGAGGCAAAGGACAAGTTGAAGAAAGACGACGATAAGTCCAAGAAGAACGAAAAGGGCGCGAAAGCCGAAAAGGCTGACAAGAATGACAAGGATAAAAAGGCTGCAAAGGTAAAGAAGGCTAAGAAAGGCCCGATTAAGTACCTGAAGGACGCAAAATCCGAGTTTAAGAAGGTTGTATGGCCTACGCCTAAGGAAACAACCCGCAATACGATTGTAGTTGTTGTGGTTTGCTTGCTGGCTGGTTTGTTCGTTTTCGGACTGGATTCATTGTTCGGTCTTTTAAACAATTTGCTGTTCAAGTGATTTACGGGGGTAAATATGGCTGACTCAGAAGCAAAATGGTATATTCTTCACACCTATTCGGGCTATGAGAATAAGGTAGCTGCGGATATTATGAAGCTCGTTGAAAACAGAAATCTCCGTCATCTTATTGAAGATGTTATGGTTCCCACGGTAACAAGAACCATCGAAAAGGACAACGGAAAGGTTGTCGAGGTGGAAGATAAGGTTTATCCGGGATATGTTTTCGTGAAAATGGTGGAAACCAACGAGTCGTGGTACATCTGCAGAAATACCAGAGGAGTCACGGGGTTTGTTGGCCCCGAAAGCAAGCCTACTCCGCTCAGCGAGGCTGAGGTCAGAAATCTTGAACAGGGCAGACAGGAAACTGCCGTGTCCTTTGAAAAGGGCGACAAGGTTGTTATCAAGCAGGGCGTGCTCGAAGGCTTCGAGGGAACGGTTTCCGAGGTTGACGAGGAAAAGAACACAGTTGTTGTGGACGTTTACAATATGTTCGGAGAGGTTACGCCGACAACGCTTGAAATTACCGCAATCAAGAAAATTTAATTGTTTTTCAAAAAGTTTGGAGGAAAAATGCTATGGCACAGAAGGTAGTTGGATTTATTAAATTGCAGATTCCCGCCGGCAAAGCTACGCCGGCTCCGCCCGTAGGACCGGCTCTCGGTCAGCACGGCGTAAATATTATGGCGTTTACGAAGGAGTTCAACGAGCGCACCAAGGATAAGGCAGGACTTATTATTCCCGTTGTTATCACGGTTTACGCTGACAGAAGCTTCACGTTTATCACCAAGACTCCCCCCGCTTCCGTTCTTATCAAGAAGGCTTGCAAGATTGAAAGCGGCTCGGGTGTTCCCAACAAGACAAAGGTTGCTAAGATTACCAAGGCTCAGCTCAAGGAAATCGCAGAAACCAAGATGCCCGACCTTAACGCGGCTAACATCGATACCGCAATGTCTATGATTGCAGGTACCTGCCGTTCGATGGGCGTAGAAGTTGCAGACTGAATATAACGTGGGAGGATTTTTTCCGTCAGCGCGGACTTCGATTGTCCGCCGTACCACAAGGAGGATATATTAATGAAACACGGTAAGAAATATAATGAAAGCGCAAAGCTGATTGAAGGTGCAAAGCTGTACGAGAGCGGCGAGGCTCTTGACATCGTTTGCAAGACCGCTAAGGCAAAGTTTGACGAAACCGTTGAGCTTCACGTTCGTCTTGGCGTTGACTCCCGCCATGCTGACCAGCAGGTTCGCGGCGCGGTTGTTCTTCCTAACGGAACAGGTAAGACCATAAGAACTCTCGTTTTCTGCAAGCCTGAGAAGGAAAATGACGCAAAGGCTGCCGGCGCTGATTACATCGCTGATAACGAGACTATCACAAAAATTCAGAACGGCTGGATGGACTTCGAGGTTGTTATCGCAACTCCCGATATGATGGGTGTTGTTGGTCGTCTTGGTAAGGTTCTCGGTCCGAGAGGCCTTATGCCTAACCCTAAGGCAGGTACTGTTACCCCCGATGTTGCTAAGGCTATCACCGAGGCTAAGGCAGGTAAGATTGAGTATCGTCTTGATAAGTCGAACATCATTCACTGCCCTATCGGAAAGGCTTCCTTCGGTCCTGCAAAGCTGGAGGAGAACTTCAACGCGCTGATGGAAGCGGTTGCTAAGGCTAAGCCTGCCGCTGCCAAGGGTACCTATATCAAGAGCTGCACAGTTTCTTCGACTATGGGTCCCGGCGTCAAGGTTAACACCTTGCGTTTCGGCGTGTAAGCGCACTACTATGCAATAAATTCGACCGCCCGGAGAAATTCGGGCGGCGGTTTTTATAATTCGGACGATTGATTTCTTAAAAGGAGGCAGAACGTTTGGGATTTGCAAAGGGGTTTAATCAGGTTGAAGCGGCGGCTGAAAGAGCGGTTCGAGGCATTGTCGAGGAGCACGGTTTTTCGCTCTGGGACGTGGTTTTCGTGAAAGAGGGCGCTGCGTGGTATCTGAGGATTTTAATTGACAAGCCGCAGGGCATTTCAATCGACGACTGCACATCGATTGACGGTGAGATAAACGCTGTGATTGACGAACAGCCGTTTATTGATAAAATCGATTATCTTGAAATCGGTTCTGCGGGTCTGGAGCGTACAATCCGCCGTGAGGAACAGATAAAATCCTCGCTCGGCAGGAAAATCACGCTCAAAACCTACAAGCTCTGCGAGGGGCTTCCGGAGAAAACGGTAAAGTGTGTGCTGGACGAATTCGACGGTGAAAACGTTCTGGTTTCGGGAGATTTCGGCGAGGCAAAGCTCGCTTTGACCGAGATTTCCGCGATGAATTATGATGATTTTGATGATTTTAATGAATTAATGGAGGTATAAGGGAAAATGGCTAGAAGAAAGACAGTTAAAGGGGAAGACTACGGAGATATTTATGAAAATCTCGCTTTGCTCGCGGAGGAAAAGGGAATTTCAAGCGATATTCTTGCGGAAAAAATAAAGTACGCAATCGAAAAGAGCCTGAAATCAAACCTTCACTTCGACGATGACGAGGAAGATTTTGTACAGGTAAATATCGACCTCAAGAAAAAGATTTTCGATGTCAGCATTATGAAAGAGGTAATCGAGGTTGTCGATACTCTCTACGAGCCGGAAAAGGAAATTGTTCTCGAGGAAGCGAGAAAGATTGACCCGACGCTTGAAGTCGGCGACAGAGTTAGATGTCCGATTGATACGAAGCTGTTCAAGAGAATTGCCGCGAAGAACGCAAAAGACCTCATCAAGCAGGGCTTCTCAAACGCGGAAAGACAGCATTTGAGTGAAATCTGGGGTGAATACGAGAACGAGGCTGTTTCTGCAACCGTTGAAACAATTGAGCCGAAAACGCTTCACGCAACGCTTAAAATCGGCGGAAACGAGGTTATGCTGCCGAGAAGCGAGCAAATTCCCGGCGAAACTCTTGAAGTGGGACAGGTTGTCCGCGTGTATATTTCGGGCGTTTCAAAGGAATATAAGGAAGGCGACAAAAATCAGTATCTTAAGGTTTCGAGAACCGATAAGTGGCTGATTAAGCGTCTTTTTGAGCTGGAGTGCCCCGAGATTTATGACGGAACCGTTGAAATCAAGGCAGTAAGCCGCGCTCCCGGAAGCAGAAGCAAAATCGCTGTTATCAGCAACGACCCGAACGTTGACGCTGTCGGCGCTTGTATCGGTCCTCAGAAGAGCCGTATCAATGCGGTTACGAAAGAGGTAAAGGGCGAGAAGGTTGACGTTGTTATGTACAGCGACGACCCCGAGGAGTTCATCAAGCAGGCGCTGAAGCCCGCTGATGTGCTCAGGGTTGTCATCACAAATCCGAATCCCGACAAGCGCGCTTGTAAGGTTGTCGTTCCCGATAATCAGCTTTCGCTTGCAATCGGCAACAAAGGTCAGAATGCCTGGCTTGCTGCAAAGCTCACGGGCTACAAGATTGATATCAAGGCACAGAGCGCAGTTCGTCCCGAGGATTTCGAGGTTGTGCCTCTTGAAGTAAAGCACGAGGAAGAGGCTTCCGAGGCTGCTTCCGAAACCGCTGAGGCTTCAAAGGAGTGACGATATGCCCGAAAAGAAAATTCCGCTTAGAAAGTGCATTTCCTGCGGTGAGATGATAGGAAAAAAAGGCGCTTTGCGAGTGGTAAGGGATAAGGACGGCTCGGTTTCGCTTGACGATACCGGAAAAAAAGCCGGCAGGGGCGCATATATATGCCGCGACATAAAATGCTTTGAGGCGGCAAAAAAAGGAAAAAAGCTTGAACGCGCACTTAAATGCAGCGTTCCCGATGAAATTTACGACAACATTGAAAAGGAGCTGACGTCGGATAAATAACACGTTGAGTACCGTTTGTCTTTGCAGAAGAGCGGGAAAGCTCGAAATCGGCTTTGACGCGGTTTGCGCTGAGATTTCGGGAAAAAACAAGGGCGGCGCACTTCTGGCAGCCGACGTTTCCGCGAAGACGGAAAAGGAAATCCGCTTTCTCTGCGAAAAGCACAATCGAGAGGTTTTGAAAGCCGAATTTACTATGGACGACGCGAAAAAAGCGGTCGGCAAACGCGCAGGAGTTTTCTTCATAGCTGATGAAGGACTTTTCGGCGCGGTTAAACGGACTATGTTGTCCGACAATTGAACATAATGCTTCGATATTTGAATAGTTTGGAGGAATTTTACATTGCCAAGTAAACAGATAAAATACAAGGTTCAAGATGTTGCGAAGGATTTAGGAGTGGATAAAGCAGAGCTTATCGAGCTGCTTGATAAGGTTTTCCCGCTCGAAAATCCGAGAAAAACAACCGCTGCTATTACTGCGGACGAGGTTGGCTATATTCTCGACAAGTATTCCCGCGCGAACGAGGTAGACAATATCGTTCAGGCATTTGCGGCTACAAAGGATATCAAAACCGAGAAGCCTTTTGAGAGCACGAAAAAGGCTGCTCCTAAGAAAAAGCCCTCGAAAAAAGAAGAACCCGAGGTTGCTGAAAAGGCTGAGGAAAAGCCTTCAGAGGCAAAGCCTGCTGAAAAGGCTGCTGAAAAGCCCGCAGAGAAGCCCGTCGAGGCTGCTCCCGTGAAGGAAGCGGTAAAGGAAGAGGTAAAGGAGCCTGTCAAGGAAGAGCCGAAGGAAAAGCCCGAGGCACAGAAAAAGCCTGTTGAACAGCCTAAGCCCGAGCCTCAGAAGAAGCCCGAGGTTCGCGAGAACAAGGACAATCGTCCGCAGAACAACGCTCGTCCTGCGGGAAAGCCCGAGTTCAAGCCGCAGAATAACAATAACAACGCGAACAATAATAAGGATAATCGCGGCGAAAAGCCCGCGAATAACGCGAATAACGCAAACAAGCCGAAGCCCGCTGCAAAAATTCCGACAGCAAAGCCTGCTATCGACAGCAGCAAAATCAAGGTCAACGCTCCGCCTGTTATCCAGCAGAAGCAGAAGACCGAGAATGTAAAGCACGGCGAGCACGTCACGAAAAAGGTTGACACGCGCGGAAGCTATGTTGAACTTGACAAGTACAACGAGCGCTATGAAACAATTGCTCCTGCGGGCAAGATGAACAACGATAATTTCCGCAGCAAGCAGAAGTTTACCCAGAAATCCCAGAAAAACGGCAAGCAGTACGGAAACAAGCGCGAAACCGAGGCTCAGAAGCTCAAGCGTCTTGAGCTCGAGAGAGCGAGAAAGCAGCAGCTCAAGGTTCAAATTCCCGATGAAATTGTTGTCGGAGAGCTTGCAACACGCCTGAAGGTTACCGCTTCCGAGGTTATCAAAAAGCTGTTCGGCTTGGGAGTTATGGCAAATATCAACGAAACCATTGATTTCGACACGGCTTCGCTGGTTGCCGAGGAGCTCGGAGCAAAGGTTGAGAAGGAAATCGTGGTAACAATCGAGGAGCGTCTTTTCGAGGACATCGAGGATAAACCCGAGGATTTGAAGCCGCGTTCACCGGTTGTTGTCGTTATGGGTCACGTTGACCATGGTAAAACGTCCATTCTCGACTATATCAGAAACGCGCACGTCGCTTCCGGAGAAGCAGGCGGTATCACGCAGCACATCGGTGCTTACCGCGTGAAGCTGAACGACCGCGAGATGACTTTCCTTGATACACCGGGACACGAAGCGTTCACATCGATGAGAGCGCGCGGCGCGATGATTACGGATATCGCAATCCTCGTAGTTGCCGCAGACGACGGAATTATGCCGCAGACGGTTGAGGCTATCAATCACGCAAAGGCTGCGGGAGTATCGATTATTGTTGCAATAAACAAGATTGATAAAGAGGGAGCAAATCCCGACAGAGTAAAGGAAGAACTCACAAAATACGAGCTCGTTTGCGAGGATTGGGGCGGCGATGTAATCTGCGTTCCCGTTTCCGCGAAAACAGGAGAGGGTATGGACACCCTGCTCGAAATGGTTGGACTTACCGCCGATGTTATGGAGCTCAAAGCAAATCCCGACAGACTTGGTATGGGTGCGGTTATCGAAGCGCGCCTTGACAAGTCGAGAGGACCTATCGCAACGCTGCTCGTACAGAACGGCACACTCCGCACGGGAGATATCCTCATTGCGGGAACTGCCGTAGGACGTGTTCGTGTAATGCGCGACGACAGAGGAAAGGCAATCACCGAGGCAGGACCTTCCGTTCCCGTTGAAATTATGGGACTTTCCGAGGTTCCTTCTGCGGGCGACACGTTTGCTGCCGTTGAGGACGAAAAGCTTGCAAGAGAGCTTGTTGAAAAGCGCAAGCACGAGGCAAAGGAAGAGCAGTTCAAGAGCTATCAGAAGGTTACGCTCGACAACCTGTTCAGCTCAATCGAGCAGGGCGAGGTCAAGGAGCTTCCGATTATCGTAAAGGGCGACGTTCAGGGCTCTGTCGAGGCCGTAAAGCAGTCGCTTGAAAAGATTACAAACGAAGAAGTCAAGGTTCGCGTAATTCACGGCGGCGTCGGCGCGGTAAGCGAGAGCGACGTTATGCTGGCAATGGCAAGCGGAGCGATTATCGTCGGCTTCAACGTAAGACCTCACCCGTCGGCTGAGGAGTCTGCAAAGGAAAACGGCGTTGAAATCCGTCTTTACCGCGTAATTTACGACGCAATCGAAGATATCACCGCGGCAATGAAGGGTATGCTTGCTCCGAAATTCCGCGAGGTTAATCTTGGCCGCGTTGAGGTTCGTCAGGTGTACAAAATCACGGGCGTCGGCGTTGTCGCAGGCTCGTATGTGCTTGACGGAAAGGTTACGAGAAACGGTCAGGTGCGCATTGTCCGTGACGGCATTATTGTCGGCGACGACAAGATTGCAGGACTTCAGCGCTTTAAGGACGCGGTGAAAGAGGTTGCTGCGGGCTTTGAGTGCGGCATCAGTCTTGAAAAATTCACCGACATCAAGGAAGGCGACATTTTCGAGGCGTATGTTATGGAGGAATACAGAGATTGATATTCCTTCAGAAAAGGAGTATTTATGCCTAACTTTAATATAAAACGGCTCAACGAGGATATTTTGCGGGAGCTTTCGGCAGCGGTTTCGGGGGTAAAAGACCCGCGTGTTGCCGACGGATTTGTCACGATAACCCGCACGGAGCTTACAAGCGATTTGTCCTACTGCAAGGTATGGGTTGCTTGTATGGGCGGCGCTGAGCGAACCAACAAGGCTTGCGAGGGTATGAAAGCAGCGAGCGGTTATTTCAAGAAGTGCATTGCCGGGCGCGTTCGTATGCGCAAGATGCCCGAGCTGATTTTCGTTCCGGACAATTCGCTTGAATACAGCGCGCACATCGAGGACATCATCTCAAAGCTTCCGAAGCCGGTTGATGACAAGGAAAGCGAGGGCGGCAATGAGGATTGACATAAAAACAGCTGTCGATTTTCTCAGAGAAAACGACGATTATCTGATTTTAATGCACGCTTCTCCCGACGGAGATACGCTGGGCAGCGGCTCGGCTTTATGCCTTGCTTTGCAGAAACTCGGAAAGCGCGCAAAGGCTGTTTGTCCCGATGTAATTCCGCATAGGTTTGATTACCTTTTCAAAGCGATTGAGCCAATGGATTTCGAGCACAAAAACGTTGTTTGCGTTGACATCGCGGACACAAAGCTGCTTGCGGAAATGAAGAGTACAGGCGACGCGGCACAGCTTGCAATTGACCACCATTCTTCTCACAAGGATTTTGCGAAGAAGGAGTATGTCGAGCCCGAGAGCGCGGCTTGCTGCGAGCTGATTTACGCTGTGATAAAAGAGCTTGGTGTGACGATTGACAAGGATATCGCGAGCTGCCTTTACACGGGAATTGCCACGGATACAGGCTGCTTCAAGTTTACGAATGTTACACCGAGAACGCACAGTATTGCTGCCGAGTTGATTGCAAACGGCGCGGATTTCGGCGCGATAAACTACGCGATGTTTGTTGTAAAAACGCAGGGCAGAATTAAGCTGGAGCAGGAAACGCTGAAGAATATTCAGTTTTTTGCAGACGGAAAAGTCGCGGTTATTACGGCTTCGCTTGCGCTTATTGACAGTCTTCCCGACATCGACACCGATGATATCGGCGCGCTTGCGAATATTCCCAGAGAAATCGCGGGAGTGGAAATCGGCATTTGCGTTAAGGAAAAGAAAGCGGGAGTTTTCAAGGCTTCTCTTCGCACAAGCGATAACTTTGACGCAGCCGAAATTGCTCAGAATTTCGGAGGCGGCGGTCACGCGAGAGCGGCAGGCTGCTCGTTTAACGGCACAACTATGGAAAAAGCCGTTGAAAAAATCGTAAAAGCAAGCGTTGAAGCGGTTGAAAAGCAGAAATGAATGGAATTATTTTAATCGACAAGCCGCAGAATTTCACGTCGTTTGACGTTGTGGCTGTGGCTCGACGAAAATTCGGCACGAAAAAGGTCGGTCACGGCGGCACGCTTGACCCTATGGCAACAGGCGTGCTTCCCGTGTTTGTCGGCTGCGCGACAAAAGCGGTTGACTTGCTCCCCGACAGCGGAAAAAGCTATCGCGCAGGTTTTCGGCTCGGTTTAACTTCGGATACGCTCGATATCTGGGGAGAGCTCTCCGAGGAAAAGCCCGTCGATATCGGGAAAGAGGCTCTGGAAGCAGTTCTGGAGCGGTTTTGCGGTGAAATCGAGCAGACGCCGCCGATGTATTCGGCATTGAAAGTCGGCGGAAAAAAGCTCTGCGACCTTGCCCGGCAGGGAATTGAGGTTGAGCGGAAAGCTCGGAAAATCACGATAAGCCGGCTTGATTTGCTTTCTTTTGACGGCAAAAACGGTGTAATCGAGGTTGACTGCTCGACGGGAACTTACATTCGCACGCTGGTTGACGATATCGGAAAAGCACTCGGCACGGGTGCTGTGATGACTTCGCTTTGCCGCACGAGAGCCTGCGGGTTTTCGATTTCGGAATGTGTTTCGATTGAGGAACTGCGCGAAAGGCCGCTTGACGAGCTGAAGCTGCTTTCGGTGGAGAGCGTTTTTCGGGATTATCCCGTGACAACGCTTGACGAGGTTCAGACGAGAATGTACCTTAACGGAGTGCGGCTTGACGCGGATAGACTTGCCGAAAAGCCTCCTGTTGACGAGCTTCTCAGGGTTTACGGAAACGGTGAGTTTCTCGGAATAGCAAAGGTGAACGGGGAGCGCGAGCTGGTTTCCGTGAAGCGTTTTATAAACGAATAATTATAGGTGAAAAATTTTGATTGATGTAACATACGGCGCTGCGCCGAGCGAAAAAACGGCGGTTGCGCTGGGATATTTCGACGGGCTTCATTCGGGGCACGTTTTCGTGATAAGCTGCGCGCTGAACGAGCGTTTTGCGCCCGCGGTTTTCACGTTCAACTGCGATACAACGCTCCCGAAATTTCAAAGTCCCGAGGACATAATCTCCTTCGAGAACAAATGTGAGCTGCTTGATAAAATGGGTGTGAAGTATATCTGCGCGCCCGATTTTGCAGAGGTTTGCGGGCTGACGGACGAGGACTTTGTGAAAGAGGTTCTCGTGAAACGGCTGAACGCAGCGTTTGCTTGCTGCGGAAGAAACTTTCGTTTCGGAAAGAACGCGAGCGGCACACCCGAGCGGCTTGCCGAAATCGGCAAAAAGTACGGGATAACCGTGAAAATTGCCGAGGACGTTTGTCTTGACGGGGAACTTATCAGCTCAACGCATATCCGCGAGCTGATACGAAAAGGTGAAATTGAAGCTGCAAACAGGCTGCTGGGGTACGAGCTGATGTTCAATCTGCCCGTGGTTTACGGAAATCAGCTTGGCAGGACGATTGATTTCCCGACGATAAATCAGGTTATTCCCGAAACCAACATAATCCCGCGTTTCGGCGTTTACAAGAGCTATGTTCAGGTTCACGGGAAACACTACCGCGGGATAACAAATATCGGCGTCCGTCCGACGGTCGGCGATACCGAAAAGGCTGTTATGGAAACGCATATCATCGGTTTTCACGGCGATTTGTACGGTGAAAAAATCGCGGTTTCGCTTGTGAAATTTCTCCGTGAAGAGCGTAAATTTGCAGATTTGAACGAGCTGAAAAAGCAGATTAAAGAAGATTTGAAGAAATGAGTGTGATTGAAATGAACGAGGTTAGAACGCGTTTTGCGCCGAGCCCGACGGGTTATATGCACATCGGAAACCTTAGAACGGCGCTTTATACCTATCTTCTCGCAAAGAAGAACGGCGGAAAATTCATACTGAGAATTGAGGACACCGACCGCGAGCGCTATGTTGAGGGCGCGGTTGACGTTATCTATAAAACCCTGCGCGACTGCGGGCTGAACTGGGACGAGGGTCCCGATGTGGGCGGTGATTTCGGTCCGTACATTCAGAGCGAGCGTATGGGAATGTACAAGGACTATGCAGAGGAACTTGTGAAAAAGGGCAAGGCTTACTACTGCTTCTGCACTAAGGAGCGTCTGGAGCAGGTTTCCGAGGCGCAAAAGGCTGCGGGAAGCTCGGCTTTGATGTACGACAGACACTGCCGCAATCTCTCACAAGAGGAAATCGAAAAAAATCTTGCCGAGGGCAAACCTTACGTTATCAGACAGGCAATCCCGCTTGAGGGCGCGACATCGTTCCACGATGAGATTTACGGCGATATCACCGTTGAAAATGCAATTCTCGACGACCAGGTTTTGCTGAAAACAGACGGAATGCCGACGTACAATTTCGCGAATGTTGTTGATGACCATACGATGAAAATTACTCACGTTGTCCGCGGAAACGAATATCTTTCCTCGGCACCGAAATATAATCTCTTGTACGAGGCTTTCGGCTGGGAGCCGCCGATGTATATTCACGTCGAGCACATTATGAAGGACGCTCAGCACAAGCTCGCAAAGCGTGACGGCGACGCGTCTTTCCAGGACCTTATGGAAAAGGGCTATCTTAGCGAGGCTGTACTGAATTACATTCTGCTGCTTGGCTGGGCTCCTAAGGGTGAAAACGAGATTTTCTCGCTTGACGAGATGATTAAGGAGTTTGACATCAGCGGTATATCAAAGTCCCCTGCGATTTTCGACCCGCTGAAGCTGAAAGCGATAAACGCGCATTATATCAGGGAAATGCCGCTTGAAAAGTTTGTGACCTATGCAGAGCCGTACATCAGACAAGCCTGTAAGCGCGATATCGACATAAATCTGCTTTGTGCGGGTCTTCAGCCGCGCTGCGAGGTGTTCACGGACATCGCGCCGCAGATTGATTTCATCGATGAAACGCTTGATTACCCGCTTGAAATGTACGTTTCAAAGAAGAGCAAAACCACGCTTGAAGCCTCGCTTGACTGTCTGAACAAAATCCTTCCCGTGCTCGAAGGCATCGAGGATTTCACAAAGGACAACGTTCACGATAAGCTTATGGCGCTTGTTGAGCAGCTTGGCGTGAAGAACGGATTTTTGCTGTTCCCGCTGAGAATTGCGCTGAGCGGAAAGCAGGTTACTCCCTGCGGCGGCGTTGAAATTTGCGCAATTCTGGGCAAGGACGAGTCGCTTGCAAGAATAAGAAAAGCGATTGAGCGGCTTTCGGCACAATAATTTCAGAAGCATTTCACAGGGCTGTCACTTTCTTGTTATAAAATAAGAAAAGATTGACGGTTCGGAGGGTGAATTAATGATTGAGGTACAGAATTTGTCGAAGAATTACGGCTCGCGTGAGGCACTTCGCGGAATTAGCTTTTCTGTCGAAGACGGAGAAATTCTCGGATTTCTAGGACCGAACGGTGCAGGAAAATCGACGACAATGAATATTATCACGGGCTGTATTACACAGACGGGCGGAAAAGCGCTGATAAACGGCATAAATATTCTGGAAAATCCGATGGAGGCAAAGAAAAGCATCGGATATCTTCCCGAAATACCGCCTGTTTATCCCGATATGACCGTAGACGAGTATCTGAATTTCGTGTACGGGCTGAAAAAGTGCAAGTTCCCGAAAAATTCTCACCTTGAAGAAATCCGCACGCTTGTGGGTATCGAGGACGTGAGAAAGCGTGTTATCCGTAATCTTTCAAAGGGCTACAAGCAGCGCGTGGGAATAGCGCAGGCGCTTATCGGAAACCCGCAGACGATTGTTCTGGACGAGCCGACTGTCGGACTTGACCCGAAGCAGATTATCGAAATTCGCTCGCTTATAAAAAAGCTCGGCAAAAACCACACGGTAATCCTCTCATCGCACATTTTGTCCGAGGTACAGGCGGTCTGCGATAAAATTGTGGTTATCGACAAGGGAAAGCTGATTGCTTTTGACACTGCTGAAAACCTTTCGCGAAAACTCACGGGCGACAGAAAGCTCACGGTACACATCGAGGGTGACTGCGATAAGGTTGAAAATATCCTGAAAACCGTTTCGGGAATTGACGCGTTTCACGTCGGAAGAACGGTTGAGGGAAATGTCAAGGAGTACGAGCTTGAAGCACGGGAAAACTGTGATATCCGCAGAGAGTTGTTCAACAAAATGGCGCAAAATGACTGCCCGATTTTGCTGATGAAGGGAAGCGAGCTCACGCTGGAGGAAATCTTCCTGAAGCTCACAACAGGCGATTTTTACGGAGGAAATGAACAATGACGGCGATTATCAAAAGAGAAATTTCCTCTTATTTCACTTCTCCGCTTGGATATGTATTTCTTGCGGTATTTTACGGTTTTTCGGGTCTTTTCCTGTGGATGAATTGTTTGTCCTCGGGAAGCGCGGATATGTCGGGAGTTTTTGTGCTGATGTTTTTCATCGTGCTGGTGATAATTCCCGTTCTCACAATGCGAACCTTTGCCGAAGAGCGTCGGCAGAACACCGACAAGCTTGCTTTCAGCAGTCCGGTGAGCCTTTTCGGGATAGTTTTCGGCAAGTTTATTGCGGCATTTTTCGTGTTTTTCTGCGCAGCGCTTGTACTGCTGATTTACGCGATATTTATAGCTGCTGCTGTCGGAAACGGCGGCTCGGAGTTCGTTTGGCCGGCTTTCTGGGGTAATTTCGCGGGAATGCTGCTGATAGGCGCAGTATTCACGGCGCTTGACGTGTTCATCTCAAGCCTCACGGACAACCAGATGATTGCAGCGCTCGGCTCAATCGGCGCGAATATCGTCATTTGCACGTTTGATATAATCTCGGGCTATATTTCCGACGAGAATATAAAAAATGTCATAGATTTTCTGTCGGTTTTCGGTAAGTTCGCAGAGTTTACCGGCGGAATTTTCAGCCTTGCTTCGGTTGTTTTCTTCCTGAGCCTTACGGGTATGTTTATTTTCTTGGCAACGCGCGTTCTTGAACGTCGTCGCAGAGCGTAAGGAGGGAAGCCGGTGAGTAAGAAAAAATCTCAGAAACTCAATCGCGAAACGGTTGAGGAAAAGAAAAATATCTCGGAAACGACCGTTGAAGAGATAAGCGAAAATGTTCCCGATAAACGCAAAATCAAAGAACACCGCGTTTTGTCGGCGGTTTTCACGGCGGCTGTTCTTGCGGGAATAATCCTGCTGAATGTTGTTGTGGGAATGGTTTCGGAGCGTTTTGGCGCAGAAGCCGACCTCACGGCAACAGGTCTGTACACGCTTGACGAGAAAACCGAGGATTATCTCGAAAACACGCTCGCATGCGATATTTCGATAAAGGTTCTGAGCACGGAGCAGGCTTTTTCCGAGCAGGGCACTTATTTTAAACAGGTGAGAGAAATTCTCCAAAAAATGGAGAAGAAGAGCGCTCACGTCAGCCTTGATTTCGTTGACCTGACGAAAAATCCGACGTTTGCATCAAAATATACGGGCGTCACGCTGAGCGCGAACAATATTATCGTTGAGAACGCGCAAAACGGCAGATACAAGGTTCTCACGCAGTCCGATTATTTCGGTCTGGACAACGAAATGGCGGCATATTATTACTACTATTACGGCTATATTATGGGCTCGTCGATTGAACAGGCTGCGCTGTCGGCAATGCTGTATGTTTCAAACGACAATCCCGTGAAAGTGGCTTTTCTTGAAGGCTTTAACGAGAGCGACAGCTCAACTCTCAAATCCTTCCTCTCGAAAAACGGATACGAGGTTGAAGCGGTAAATCTCGCGAAAACCCTTGAAATTGACGAGAGCTTTGATTTCGCGGTTGTTTATGCACCGCTCACCGATTATGATGAAAGCTCGCTGAAAAAGCTGGACAAATTCCTCGATAACGGCGGAAAATACGGCAAAAACGTGTACTATTTTGCGTCAACCTCTCAGCCGAAAACACCGAATATCGACGCTTTCCTGAGCGATTGGGGAATTGAAGTCGGCTTCTCAGTTATCGGTCAGAGCAATGCCGATTACCGTATTATCATAAACGGTCAGCAGACAGCTTACGCTCATTTGCAGGAGGCTGTCGAGTCGAGTTACACAGGCGAATATGACGGCTATATGATGGGCGCGGATTTGCGTCCGGTATATGCGCTTGAAAGGTCGCAGAACACTCTCGAAGTGCTTCTGAAAACCTATTCAAACGCGTTCTTGTTCCCGCTTGACGCGGACAAGGATTTTGATTTCAGCACCGCCGAAACGGGTGTTTTCAACGATGTAATAATGTCATCGAAAACAACCTCGGACGGCACCGCGAGCAGGGTTTGCGCGATAGGCTCAGACCAGCTCTCGGGCAGCTATTTCTTCGCTTACGGAAACGCGGTCAACTCCGATTTCTTCCTTGACCTTTTCGACAGCGTTTCGGGCAAGGAAAAAGGCATTACAATCAGTCCCAAAGCGGTTTCGGATATCAGATTTGAGATGACCGCGTCCACAGCGAATGTGCTTGTGATAATTCTTTGCGCGGTTATTCCGACAGCGGTTATTGTTCTGGGAATTGTAATCTGGGTTCGCAGGAGGCACAGATGATGAGCAAAACCGCGAAAAAAGCTCTGATTGCGGGCGGTATTTGCTTGGTGCTTGCGATTGCGGCGGTAATTCTTCTGTTGACCGCTCCGAAAAAGGAGCAGGAAAGCTCCTCGGAAACGTCGGTTTCGCAGTCGCAGGAAATTCAGATTACAAGCAAAGCCGCGGACAACGTTCAGTCGATTACCGTGAAAAACGAGCACGGCAGCTTCACGTTTAACCGAAAGACACGCGGCTCGGCAAACGACGACGGAACGGTTGCTGCTTCATATTATTGGACGAGCGAGGAGCTTCTCGGCGTCGGACAAAGCGACAGCGCAGTCCGTAGCTTCATTACGGGTTTTGCCGCGCTGACTGCAAACAGCATTGTCGAGGAGAATGCCGAGGACTTGGACAAATACGGCTTGAAATCACCTCGTGCAACGGTTTCGATAACCTTTGACGACGGCACGAAAACCGAGCTGTTTTTCGGAATTGACAATCCCACGAATACCTCAACCGTATACTTCCGCGAGGGTGACAGGGTTATGCTGACGTATGCGAGCGGTGTTTCGGGAGCGTTCAAGGATATCAAGGATTACGCAAACCTGCTGATTACAAAGTCGCTCGGCGATGACGAGCAGGTCGATTATATCACAATCGAACGCAAGGATTTGAGCGAGCCTGTCGAAATCCGCTATATGTCGGAGCTTGAAGCGGCACGCGATGACGAGAATTACGTTGTGTCCACGCTGAACACGCACCGTTTTACAAGCCCTTATAACGCTGAGATTAACGTGTCGAAGGGCGGCACGCTTGTCGGAGGGGTATGCGGCTTGACGATGAAGGAGTGCGCGTATCTCGAAGCAAACGCGGAAAATCTCGCGAAGTGCGGTCTTGACGACCCGTTCTGCACTGTGAAATTCAGCTATGGCGGCGAGGAAAGAGTGCTTCTTCTCGGCGACAAAGCAAAACAAGTTGTGTCGGAAAGCAGCGCCGATACACCTCAGCTTTACGAGGTGACGGGCTATTACGCGACGCTTGTGGGAGTTCCGGGAATTTTCGTGATAACAACGCAGGCTGCTCCGTGGTATGATTTCAATCCTGCCGATTTTATTTCTGCAAGACCGCTTTCACCGTATATCTACGGCTGTGAAAGAGTTGAAATAAGCGCTTCGGGCAGGGTTTACAGCTTTGTTATCGACAAGGAAGGCAAAACCGCTTTGCTTGATGAAAAGACGCTTGACGGAGAGAATTTCCGCAAATTCTACGAGCAGCTTGCCGGTTCAATCGGCGAGGAGGTTTATACGGGAGAGGTTGCCGGAGAGGCAGCGGTTTCCGTGAAATTCATCTACACCGATGATTATGCAAAGCTCTACTGCGCGGAAGAAAACATGCTTAGTTTTTACGAAAGCGGAGAGTACAAAAATATCGTCGCGCTTGACGGAAAGCCGGTTTTCAAGGTGCGCTCGGTTTATACGGAGCGGCTTGTTGAGAATATACAAAAGCTGATTGACGGCGAGGACGTAAATATTGTTTGGTAAGTAATTTTATAATACAGGAGGTAAACAAAATGGCAGAGAACAAGTTGATGTTTTACAGGGGATTTCCTTTAATCCGCAGCGGAAACACGATTTTCTACGGCAGCGGCGGAGATGATTTCGCGGCAAAGCTGACTATCAAGGACACGAAAAAAGTCGCTGACCTGGACGTTCCCGATAAGATAATGGTGCAGCTTCTTCCGACAAAGAACACCGCTGATGTCACAAAAGCAAAGAAAGGTGATTTTGTAGGCTTTTACGAGGCTCTTGACGCAGCGTTTATCTGGCTGAACGAGGCTCTTTTCAGCTGATTTGGAAAGTTGCTCGATTGGATTAATAATATTTCTTGCGATTTTGGGAGGACATTTGTTCTCCCAAATCTTTTTTGCCGCTAAATTTTGCGTGGGTACTTGATTTTTCAAACTATATGTGGTATAATCATAATGTATTTGTATATGGGAGTGAACCAATTAATGGCAAAGCAGTCAAATTATGTTGATTTAAAAGCGCTAAAAGGACCGGACAGGGTTCGCAAACGTCCTGCGGTTATTTTCGGCTCGGACGACGCAGCAGGCTGTCGGCACTCTGTGTTCGAGATTATCTCAAACTCGATTGACGAGGCACGCGAGGGCTATGGAAAGCGCATTATAATTACACTTCACGCGGACAAGTCCGTTACTGTCGAGGACTTTGGACGCGGAATTCCGATTGACTATAACAAGGGCGAAGAAAAGTACAACTGGGAGCTGGCTTTCTGCACGCTTTACGCAGGCGGCAAATATGACAACAACACAGGTGAAAACTACTCTTACGCGCTTGGACTGAACGGTCTGGGACTTTGCGCAACGCAGTTTGCTTCCGAGTATATGGAAGTCGAGAGTAAAAACGGCACCTGGCAGTACAATCTGCGCTTTGAAAAGGGTTTTAATGTCACCGATGACGAGCGCGGCTTTAAAAAGAGCAAAACCGAACTGACGGGAACGAAAATTCACTGGCGGCCCGATTTGGACGTTTTCACGGATATAAATATCGGTCTTGAATACCTCGACGATATGCTCAGAAGACAGGCTGTCGTAAACGGCGGAATTGAGTTTCTGAGGATTGCCGAAAATGAGGACGGAACCCGCGATGAAAAAACGTTCTTCTACAAGGACGGAATTTTCGATTATCTGACGGAAATTCTCGGCGAAAAGTCCCTCACAACTCCGCAGCTCTGGCAGGCTCAGCGTCAGGGCAAGGACCGCGAGGATAAGGAAGAATACAAGCTCAAAATGAATGTTGCCTTTGCGTTTTCAAAGGAAATTCACTTCATCGAGCATTATCACAATTCGAGCTGGCTGGAGCACGGCGGCTCACCCGAGGACGCGATGAAAAAGGCGTTTTTGTCGCAGATTGACGCGTACCTCAAAAACAACAATAAGTACAACAAAGGCGAAAAAGCGATAAAGTGGGAGGACGTTTCGGACTGTCTTGTGTTCATCAGCTCGAATTTCTCCACGCAGGCAAGCTACGCAAACCAGACGAAAAAAGCTGTCACAAATGCGTTTATCAAGGAAGCGATGACCGATTGGCTCAAGCACAGCCTTGAAGTATACTTCCTTGAAAATCCCGACGAGGCTGTTAAAATCGCCGAAAACGTTCTGATAAACAAGCGTTCCCGCGAAAACGCGGAAAAGGTTCGCACATCGTCTATCGCGAGCCTCACGCAGAAAATCGACCTCACAAACCGCATAGACAAGTTTGTGGACTGCCGGAGCCGCGATGTTTCAAAGCGCGAGGTTTATATCGTCGAGGGCGACTCGGCGCTCGGTTCGGTTAAACTTGCGCGCGACGCAGAGTTTCAGGCGGTAATTCCAGTTCGCGGTAAAATCCTGAACTGCCTCAAGGCAAGCCCCGACAAGATTTTCAAGAGCGAGATTATCACAAATCTGATAAAGGTTCTGGGCTGTGGAGTCGAGGTTAAGTCAAAGGCAAACAAGAAGCTCAATTCGTTCAATATCGACAATCTTCGCTGGAACAAGGTTGTTATCTGCACCGATGCCGACGTTGACGGATTTCAGATAAGAACGCTGATTTTGACGATGATTGAGGAGCTTTGCCCAACGCTTATTCAAGAGGGAAAGGTGTACATCGCTGAGTCACCGCTGTACGAAATCAGCACAAAGGACAAGACCTATTTCGCGTACACCGAGCCCGAAAAGACGAAAATTCTCGGAATGATAGGCGACAAGAAGTACACAATTCAGCGCTCGAAAGGTCTTGGCGAGAACGACCCCGATATGATGTCGCTCACTACGATGAATCCCGAAACCAGACGTCTTATAAAGGTAATGCCCGCAGACGCGGAAAAAACTCGGCAGATGTTCGATATACTTCTCGGAGACGACCTCGCGGGAAGAAAGGACTTTATCCGCGAAAACGGCAGCCGTTACCTTGAAGCGGCTGATGTGAGCTGATTTACGGAATATTATAAAGGTGTTATATGAAAATTTACACAATAATAGGCGGAACAAATGGCGTTGGCAAAAGCAGTTTCCTTGGAAGTCTTGACGAACAGCGTGATGATTTGGGTGTTGTTGTTGACGCGGACAAGATAAATCTGCGGTTCGGCGGAAACAAGGTCAAGGGCGGAAAAACAGCTTCTCAGATGATTGCCGACTGCCTTGAAAAGGAAATAAGTTTTACTCAGGAAACCACGCTTTCGGGGCATAAAACCCTGCGAACAATAAAAGCGGCGCGTGAGAAAAACTATTTCGTTCGCTTGTATTACATTGGGATAAGCTCCGCGGAGGAAAGCCTCTCACGCATTGAAAACCGCGTGAAAAAGGGCGGTCACGGGATACCCGAAAGCGATGTTCTGAGGCGATATAAGAGCCGTTTCGAGGATTTGTCGAAGATTTTACCGTACTGCGATGAAGCGTTTTTATTTGACAATGAAAACGGATTTGCAAAGGTTGCGGAGTATAAAAACGGCAAAATCCGTGTTGTAGGGGAGTACAAACCCGACTGGCTGAAAAAATTGATTGAGGTTGTGAACTGATTGAAGAAAAAAACACCAAAAAAGGCTTCCGGAAGTGTTTCGGCGTATATTGAGGGCTCCGGAAAAATTGTTGAAACGGATATAATAAGCACGCTTGAAGAAAACTATATGCCGTATGCGATGAGCGTTATCGTTTCGCGCGCGCTGCCCGAAATCGACGGCTTCAAGCCCTCTCACAGAAAGCTCTTGTACACGATGTACAAAATGGGACTTCTGACGGGCGCGAGGACGAAATCCGCGAATATTGTCGGACAGACAATGCGCTTGAACCCGCACGGTGACGCGGCAATTTATGAAACAATGGTTCGTCTTGCGCGCGGAAACGAGGCTCTTCTGCACCCGTATGTTGACAGCAAGGGCAATTTCGGCAAGGCTTATTCGCGCGATATGGCTTACGCGGCTTCGCGATACACCGAGGCAAAACTCGAAAGCATAAGCGGCGAGCTTTTCGCGGAAATCGACAAGGACGCCGTTGATATGGTGCCGAATTACGATAACACAATGCTTGAGCCCACGCTGTTTCCCGTGCGTTTTCCGTCGGTTTTGGTGAACTCGAATTTCGGTCTTGCGGTATCAATGGCAAGCAACATCTGCTCGTTTAACCTTGCAGAGGTTTGCGAAACTGCGGTTGCCCTTATAAAAAATCCCGAGCACAACGCGCTTTCCACGCTGAAAGGTCCTGATTTCGCGGGCGGCGGTCTTATCGTCTATGATGAAGCGGAAATGGAAAAGATTTACCGCACGGGACTTGGAGCTGTCAAGATACGCGCGGTGTACAATTACGATAAGGAAGCGCGCTGTATAGAGGTCACGCAAATCCCGCCCACGACAACGGTTGAGGCGATTATCGACAAGGTTGTCGAGCTTGTCAAGGACGGAAAAATCCGTGAGATATCCGATGTCCGCGATGAAACCGACCTTTCGGGACTGCGGCTTGCATTTGACTTGAAAAAAGGCTGCGACCCCGACGCACTTATGAAAAAGCTGTTCAGAATGACGCCGCTTCAGGAGAATTTCAACTGTAATTTCAACGTGCTGATTGCGGGCACACCGAAGGTAATGGGCGTTTACGAAATCCTGAACGAGTGGACGGATTTCAGACGTGAGTGTGTGAAACGCAGAATTTTCTTCGACTTGAAAAAGAAAAAAGAGAAGCTACACTTGCTGCTCGGACTGAAGAAGATTTTGCTTGATATCGATTATGCAATTCAGTTAATCCGCGAAACCGAGGAAGAAGCCGAGGTTGTGCCGAACTTGATGATAGGCTTTGGCATTGACGAGCAGCAGGCTGAATACGTCGCGGAAATCAAGCTCCGTCACATCAACCGCGAGTATATACTCAAACGTACCGAGGAAACCGAGGCTCTGCAGGCTGATATCGCGGAAATGGAGGAAATTCTCAACAGCCCGAAGCGTATCGATAAGGTGATTATCGATGAGCTGCGCGAGGTTATCGACAAGTATTCCCAGCCGAGAAAAACGATGTTTCTCTATGATGTTGAAGCAGAGGAGGAAACCGAGGAGGAACAGCCCGAGGGTTATCCCGTGAACATTTTCTTCACGCGCGAGGGCTATTTCAAGCAGATTACTCCGAAATCGCTTCGTATGAGCAATGAGCAGAAGCTCAAAGAAAATGACGAGATTATCTTCACAGCCGAGGTTTCGAGCAACGCCCAGCTGCTGTTCTTCACGAACAAGTTCCAGTGCTACAAGTCGCGCTGCGCGGATTTCCCCGAAACAAAAGCGAGCGTTATGGGAGATTACGTTCCCGCGAAGCTGCAAATGGAGGACGGAGAATTCCCGATATTTATGGCGGCAACCGAGAAATTCGAGGAGCTGCTCGTGATTTTCTTCAAGAACGGAAAGTGCGCGAAAATCCCGCTTTCAAGCTACGAAACCAAGACAAAGCGCAAAAAGCTTCAGGCGGCTTATTCGGATTTGTCCGAGGTTGTGGCGATGTATGTTGTAAAGGAAGACAGCGATTTTGTTCTGAAATCCACCGCGGGCAAGGTGATTTTGTTCAACACCGCGCTTGTTCTCGCAAAAACCACGAGAAATACACAGGGAGTTCAGGTTATGCGCCTTACCAAAGCCGAGCTTGCGGCAGCCTTCCCGAAGGAGAGCGCAAGTGTTGAAAATGTTGAAGATTTCCGCATAAAGACAATTCCACAGGCGGGAATGATGTCGGATATCGACCAGCTCAGGCTGGATTGATTTTTAAAAATATATTTGAAAGGAGCAGGCAAAATGTCAGAAGAACAGTATATTCCAAAGTGGGCGAACGAGCTTCCTAGTGGCATAAAAATCAGCAGTCACGACGGACTTCAGGCAGGTAAGTACAGCGGTTTATTCGACAAATACTACTATGAATGTGAAAAGCCGGGGAAAATCAGATATTTTCTCTATGACCCGGTAAAGCACGGTGCAGAGCCGAACAAAAACTACCCGCTGATTGTTTTTTTCCACGGTACTTCAAATTCGCTTGACGAGAAAATGTGCGTGAGTTACAGCGGTGCTGAGTATTTCGCGTCACCCGAATATCAGGAGAAAATGGGCGGAGCCTATATTCTTGTGCCTCTTTCAAACGAAATCCGACTGGATAACGGCGCAGTTAAGGGAACGTGGTCAAGAGATTATCTTATCCCGATTTACAACATAATAAACGAAACGTCCGAGAAGTATTCCTGCGGGAAAAAGTTTGCTCTGGGCGGCTCTATGGGCGGCTGGTTTACCTGGAGATTTTGCGAGGAATACCCGATTTTTGCGGGAATTATGCCTGTTTCCACAAACTATGTTTCATCGAAGAATAAGCTGGAGATTTTCCGCGAGAAGAATATTTCGGTTCACTTTATTCTCGGACTTCACGACGAGTTTATCGATTATCGGAATGTTGAGTCAAAGCTCGCAATCCTCAAAAATTATGATAATATACATTGCTGGTTCCCGAGATGGATTAAAAATCCCGACGGAGGAATTGCGTCAATAAATGTAAACGGCGTTGAAATGGGACAACATTGTGTTATGGTTCAGGTTCAGTCAAATCTTATAGACAACGAAGGAAAACCGTACGACGAGCAGCTTCCCGACGGCGTCACAGGCTGGATTAAAGAACTTGTTAACGGATAAAAACCCGAAAAACGGGATAAAAAAGGAGATAAACTATGCTTACGGATATTGAAATCGCACAGTCTACAAAAATGCTGGAAATCAAGGAAATTGCGGCAAAGCTCGGAGTTTCCGAGGACGAAATCGAGCCTTACGGTCACTATAAGGCAAAGCTCTCGCAGAAGCTCATTGACCGTGCGGCAGGCAATCCCGACGGAAAGCTTATTCTTGTGACGGCAATCAACCCGACTCCCGCCGGAGAAGGCAAAACGACAACATCTGTCGGACTTTGCGAGGGAATGAACAAAATCGGCAAGAAGGCTTGTCTTGCGCTTCGCGAGCCGTCGCTGGGACCTGTTTTCGGAGTAAAGGGCGGCGCTGCGGGAGGTGGCTATTCGCAGGTCGTTCCTATGGAGGACATCAACCTTCACTTCACGGGCGATATGCACGCGATTACCGCTGCAAACAACCTGCTCTGCGCGATGATTGACAACCACATTCAGCAGGGCAACGAGCTGAATATTGACGTTCGTAGAATTTTGTTCAAGCGCTGCCTTGATATGAATGACCGCGCGCTGAGAAACTGCGTTGTGGGAATGGGCGGCAAGATAAACGGTGTTCCGCGCGAGGACCACTTTCAGATTACCGTTGCAAGCGAGATTATGGCAATTCTCTGCCTTGCGGCTGATTTGAGCGACCTCAAAAAGCGCCTCGGTGATATTCTTGTTGCATACACCTACGACAACAAGCCCGTTTTCGCACGCGATATTAAGGCTGTCGGCGCAATGACCGCGCTCTTGAAGGACGCGATTAACCCGAACCTTGTCCAGACGCTCGAAAACAACCCCGCGATTATCCACGGCGGTCCTTTCGCGAACATTGCGCACGGCTGCAACTCCGTTCGTGCAACAAAGCTTTCGCTAAAACTCGCTGATTACACGATAACCGAGGCTGGCTTCGGCTCTGACCTTGGCGCAGAGAAATTCTTCGACATCAAGTGCCGTTTTGCGGGACTGAAGCCGAACTGCGTTGTTCTCGTAGCGACAATCAGAGCGCTGAAATACAACGGCGGCGTGCCTAAGGCTGAGCTCACAAAGGAGAACACCGAAGCGCTGAAAAAGGGCATCGTAAACCTCGGAGTTCATATCGAGAATATGCGCTTGTACGGTGTGCCTGTTGTTGTGGCAATCAACCATTTCTACACCGATACCGACGAGGAAATCAGAATTGTCCGCGAATACTGCGAGGAAAAGGGCGCAAAGGTTGCGTTCTCGGACGGATTTTTGAAGGGCGGCGATGGTGCCGTTGAGCTTGCAAACGCTGTCGTTGATACAATCGAGAATGAAAAGAGCGATTTCAAGCCGCTTTATGACGAAAAGCTTCCCATTAAGGAAAAGATAGAAACAATTGCAAAGAATATTTACCGTGCAGACGGAGTTGTTTACAGCGCGGCTGCCGAAAAGGCAATCAAGGATATCGAGAGCCTTGGTCTTGACAGAGTGCCCGTTTGCGTGGCAAAGACGCAGTATTCGCTGTCCGACGACCCCGCGAAGCTCGGCAAACCCGAGAACTTCAAAATCACGGTAAGCGATGTTCGTCTGAGCAACGGCGCAGGATTTGTCGTTGTTTACACCGGTGATATTATGACAATGCCGGGACTGCCGAAAGTGCCTGCCGCAAACAACATTGACGTTGATGAAAACGGCGTTATCACGGGACTTTTCTGATGAACGAGGAAAAATTTTCGCACAGCGCCGAGGACACCGAGAAAATCGCTCTGGAGCTTGGAAAAACGCTCAAAGCGGGAGATGTTGTCCTGTACGAGGGTGATTTGGGCGCGGGAAAAACAAGGTTCACGAAGGGGCTTGCAAAAGCGCTTGGCGTGGACGATGTGGTGACAAGCCCGACTTTTGCGCTGGTGAACGAGTACAGCGGGAAAATTCCGCTGTTCCACTTCGATTTGTACAGAATAGAAACCTTTGACGATTTGTACGCGATTGGATTTTTCGATTACCTTGACAGAGGGGGAGTAATCGCCGCCGAATGGAGCGAAAATATTCCCGCTCTTGCCGAGGAGCTGAACGACGGAAAACGCGTCGTTTATACCGTCCGAATTGAAAAAATCGGTGAGAACGAGCGAAAAATCCTGATTTCAAACGAGGTTTGCTTATGATACTTGGAATAGACAGCTCCGCGATTACGGCGGGCTGCGCATTGTACGACGGTGAAAAAATCCTTGCCGAGGAGTTTCTGAATGTTGCGCACACGCACTCGCAGACGCTTTTGCCGATGATTGAAACAATGCTCGAAACATCGGGAAAAACGCTTTCTGACGTGGAGAAAATTGCCGTGACGACAGGTCCGGGCTCGTTTACGGGACTGAGAATAGGCGTTTCCTGCGTGAAGGGAATGTGCCTTGGCGTCAAAAAACCGTGTGTTGACGTATCGACATTGGAAGCGATTGCGTACAACTTTGTCGGCATTGACGGGATAATCTGCGCTTGTATGGACGCGCGGCTGAAGCAGGTGTACAACGCCCTGTTCAAGTCCGAAAACGGCGTTATAACGCGGCTTTGCGAGGACAGAGCAATTTCTCTCGCCGACTTGTCCGAGGAGCTTGAAAATCTCGGCGGGAAGATAATTCTCGCGGGCGACGGAGCTTCACTTGCGCACGAGTTTACAGGTGAAAAGTACACGCTCGCACCGCTTGCCTTGCGGTTTCAGCGCGGAAGCGGAGTGTGCCTTGCCGCTGAAAACAAGCCTGTTATCGAAGCTGCTGCGCTTATGCCGAAGTATCTGAGAATGGCTCAGGCTGAGCGTGAAAGAGCGGAAAAATTACAGCAGAAATAAAGAAAACCGAGCGGGAATGAAATATATAAAATCGGAGGAAAAAATATGATAGCGATAGGCTGTGACCACGGCGGATTTGAGCTGAAATGCGCTGTGATGAACCACTTGCTGAACAAGAAAATCGAGTATGTTGACTGCGGCTGCAACGGTGAGAGATGTGATTATCCGGACATTGCCGAAGCGGTGTGCAAAAAGGTGACGAGCGGCGAATGTGAGCTTGCGATTTTGGTCTGCGGTACGGGAATCGGAATGTCGATTGCCGCAAACAAGATTAAGGGAATTCGCGCGGCGGTCTGCTCGGACTGGTATTCCGCGAAGTACACCCGTCTGCACAACAACGCAAACGTTTTGTGCCTCGGAGGACGAGTTCTGGGTGCAGGGCTTGCGCTGGAGCTGGTTGACGTGTTCCTGGAAACGGAATTTGAAGGCGGCAGACACAGTGACCGCATTGATAAAATTTCAAAGTTGGAGGAAAAGTAATATGGAGAATTACGAAAATGTTGTACTCTGCGAGCACCCTCTGGTTCAGCATAAATTGTCGCTTCTTCGCGACAAACAGACGGGTTCAAAGGAATTCCGCGAGCTGGTGAAGGAAGTTTCGATGTTCATTTGCTACGAGGCAACCCGCGATTTGCCGCTGAAGGACGTAAAAATCCAGACGCCTCTTGCGCTTGCTGACGCGAAAATCATCAGCGGAAGAAAGGTATCGTTTGTGCCGATTATGCGTGCGGGACTTGGAATGGTTGACGGTGCGCTGGCTCTTGTTCCCGCGGCAAAGGTTGGTCACGTCGGCATTTACCGCGACAAGCAAAACGGCAACACCGCTGCCGAGTATTACTGCAAGCTGCCGTTTGATATCGCAAACCGCGAGGTTATCGTTATGGATTTGATGCTGGCAACGGGTGTATCCGCGATAAAGACGGTTGATATCGTAAAGAAAGCGGGCGCGGTTCACATTAAGTTTATGTGCTTGCTGACTTGTCCCGAGGGTATCAAAGCGCTGCACGACGCGCACCCCGATGTTGAAATCGTGACGGGTGCAATCGACAGCGGCTTGAACGAGGATTTGTACATTGTTCCCGGTATCGGTGACGGCTCGGACAGACTTTTCGGTACAAAGTAATTTCGGCAATAAACATTTCTGCCCCCGCTGAAAATTCGGGGGCTGTTGCATTTGAGGTTTTTGATGGATAAGAACGAGGTTTTGAGGAAATATTTCGGTCACACGGCTTTCCGAGGCGGACAGGAGCAGCTTGTTGACTGTATTCTGAGCGGTAAGGACTGCCTTGGTGTAATGCCGACGGGAGCGGGAAAATCGATTTGCTTTCAGGTGCCCGCGCTGATGATGAACGGCACAACAGTCGTGATATCACCGCTGATTTCGCTTATGCGCGACCAGGTGAACGCGCTTCGAGAAAACGGCATAAGCGCTGCTTGTATCAACAGCTCCGCTTCGGAGAGCGAGTCCCGCGAAACGTTTCTGAGAGCAAGCTCGGGGGATTTGAAGATACTTTACGTTGCTCCCGAGAGGCTGGAAACCGAGGGCTTCAAACGGCTCTGTGAGCGGCTTGAAATACCGCTTGTCGCTGTAGACGAGGCTCACTGCGTTTCGCACTGGGGACAGGATTTCAGACCGTCATACCTGAAAATCTCCGGATTTGTGAGCTCGCTGAAAAAACGTCCTGTTATCGCTGCGTTTACGGCAACGGCAACCGATATCGTGAAAAACGACATCGTGAGTATTCTGGGACTTCGTGAGCCGCTTTCGCTGACGACAGGCTTTGACCGACCGAATTTGTACTTTGAGGTGCGAAAACCCGACTCAAAGGACGCAGAGCTTCTCAAAATTCTTCGGGACAGTCCGGGAAGCGCGATTGTGTACTGCGCGACTCGGAAAAATGTCGAGAGCGTCTGCGAAATGCTGAAGAAAAACGGCATTAACGCGGCAATGTATCACGCGGGGTTTAATGCCGAAACGCGTAAAACCGCTCAGGATGATTTCCTGTACGACAGGGTTGACGTGATGGTTGCGACAAACGCTTTCGGAATGGGAATTGACAAGTCAAACGTGTCGCTGGTTGTACATTATAATATGCCCAAGGACGTGGAAAGCTACTATCAGGAAGCGGGCAGGGCAGGTCGTGACGGCTCAGCTGCAAGGTGTGTTCTGCTGTTCAATTACGGCGACGTGGAGCTTGCAAAATATATGATTGACGTGAGCCACGAGGACGCAAATCTCGATTATTCCGAGCAAAAAGCGCTCAAGGAGCGCGATATGAAGCGGCTTCGTAAAATGACAAATTACTGCGATACAACGCGTTGTCTTCGGGAGTTTATTCTCGACTACTTCGGGGAAAAATCGAATAAGCATTGCTCAAATTGCTCGAATTGCGAAAAGGATTTCAAGCTTGCAGATGTGACGATAGAAGCACAGAAAATACTGTCGTGCGTTTTTCGTGTGAAACAGCGCGGAAAAAGCGCGAGTAAAACGGTAATCAGTCTTATTCTCACGGGAAGCCGCGACAAACGCGTTCTTGATTTTGGTTTTGACGAGCTCTCGACCTATGGCATAATGAGCGATGTTCCGCGAAAGAAAATCACGGAAATAATAAATTTTCTTGAAGGCGAGGGGTATATCAGCATTGTCGGAGAGTATAATTCCTGCGAGCTTACACCTA
Source organism: Oscillospiraceae bacterium (assembly GCA_017847835.1). Lineage (GTDB taxonomy): Bacteria > Bacillota > Clostridia > Oscillospirales > Ruminococcaceae > CAG-115. The sequence goes on along the minus strand of JAGASH010000005.1, from coordinate 259,603 downwards.
AAGCCGATGAGTTCATCAAGAGCAAAAAATCGCTTGTAATGCGTGTTTCGGAAAAGAGCGCGCGTGTTCCCGTGAAAGTTTCGCAGGACACGGAAAACGAGCTTTTTCAAAATCTCCGAAAGGTTCGCAGAAATATCGCGTCGGTGCTCGGAGTGCCGCCTTATGTTGTTTTTTCGGACGCGACGCTGCGCGATATGACCACAAAGCTGCCGAGAACTCACAACGAGCTGCTTGAAGTTTCGGGTGTTGGCGAGCTTAAAGCCGAGAAATATGGCAAAAAATTCCTTAGTGTTATTAATGATTTTATTGTCGCACAAAACCCGTCCTCAGAGTGATTTTCGATATAAATTTATCTATTTTGACGAAAATTTTCTATATAGCTAAAAATGCAAAAAACATATTGACCTACACAATAAAATGTGTTATAATTAGAATTAATCACAATTTCTTGTGGTTGGATAATATGATTTGAAAAGAGAGTGCTTGAAATGATAAGTATTATCAAAAAGGACAACACGAAGGAAGATTTCAACGTTCAGAAGGTTGTGAACGCGGTAAACAAGTCTGCGACGCGTGTTATGTACAAATTCACGCCTGAGGAGCTGACCTTTATCTGCAAGTTTGTCACAGACAGAGCGATGGAATTCGGCTCTGATGAAATCCCGATTGCCAAAATGCACAATATTGTCGAGGGCGCTCTCGAAGCGACAAATCCCGCGGTTGCGAAAAGCTACAAGGATTACCGCAACTACAAGCAGGATTTTGTGCATATGCTGGACGAAGTTTATGTGAAGTCGCAGTCGATTATGTACATCGGCGACAAGGAAAACTCAAACTCGGACTCCGCGCTTGTTTCGACAAAGCGTTCTCTTATATTTAACGAGCTGAACAAAGAGCTGTACAAGAAGTTCTTTATGACCGCCGAGGAGCTTCAGGCTTGCCGCGACGGGTATATTTACGTTCACGATATGAGCGCGCGCCGCGATACTATGAACTGCTGCCTTTTTGATATGAAAAGCGTTATGGAAGGCGGATTTGAGATGGGAAATCTCTGGTACAACGAGCCGAAAACGCTTGCGGTTGCGTTTGACGTAATCGGTGATGTAACGCTTGCGGCTGCGTCCCAGCAGTATGGCGGATTTACTGTGCCGAGTGTGGACGAGCTGTTGGAGCCTTATGCCGAGAAAACCTACAAAAAGCAGTACGAGCGCTATCTGAGCCTTGGCTTGTCGGAGGAGGTTGCCGACAGGGAGGCGATGAAGGACGTTGAGGTTGACTTCCGACAGGGCTTTCAGGGCTGGGAGTACAAGTTCAACTCCGTTTCGTCAAGCCGCGGTGACTACCCGTTTATCACAATGACCTGCGGCGTTGGACGCGGAAAATTCGCGAAAATGGCGAGCATTTTAATGCTCGAAGTGAGAAAGAACGGACAGGGCAAGAAAACCTGCAAAAAGCCTGTGCTTTTCCCCAAAATCGTGTTCCTGTACGATGAAAAGCTGCACGGCGAGGGCTGTGAGCTGGAGGACGTTTTCGAGGCGGGAATTGCCTGCTCGCAAAAGGCGATGTACCCCGACTGGCTGTCGCTCACGGGTGACGGATATGTCGCGGAAATGTACAAAAAGTACGGAAAAATCATCAGCCCGATGGGCTGCAGAGCGTTCTTGTCACCGTGGTACGAGCGCGGCGGAATGAAGCCCGCTGACGAGAACGACAAGCCGATTTTCGTCGGCAGATTTAACATCGGCGCGGTTTCGCTGCACTTGCCGATGATTTACGCGAAGGCGCAGCAGGAAAGTCGTGATTTCTTTGAGGTTCTCGACTATTACCTCAATTTAATACGTCGTATCCACTGCCGCACCTACGAATATCTCGGTGAGATGAAAGCTTCGACAAACCCGCTTGCTTACTGCGAGGGTGGTTTCCTGGGCGGACATCTGGGCATTCACGACAAAATCAAGCCGCTTCTGAACGCTGCGACCGCTTCTTTCGGTATAACCGCGCTCAACGAGCTTGAACAGCTTGCCGACAAGAAATCCATTGCCGAGGACGGTAGCTTTGCGCTGAAAACAATGGAATTCATCAACAAGCGTATTCAGGAGTTCAAGGAAGAGGACGGACACCTATACGCGATTTACGGAACACCGGCTGAAAATCTCTGCGGTCTGCAAATTCAGCAGTTCCGCAAAAAATACGGAATTGTCGAGAACGTTTCCGACAGGGAGTACGTTTCCAATTCTTTCCATTGCCACGTTGCCGAGGACATCACGCCTATTCAGAAGCAGGACAGGGAAGAGCGTTTCTGGAACCTGTTCAACGGCGGCAAAATCCAGTACGTCCGTTATCCGATTGACTACAACAAGGGCGCTGTGAAATCGCTTGTCCGCAGGGCAATGCAAAAGGGCTTCTATGAGGGCGTAAATCTCTCGCTTGCTTATTGCGACGACTGCGGTTATCAGCAGCTTGAAATGGACGTATGCCCGAAGTGCGGCTCGAAGAACCTCACGAAAATTGACCGAATGAACGGTTATCTGAGCTATTCGAGAGTTAAGGGCGACACGCGTCTGAATGCTGCAAAAATGGCTGAAATTGCGGACAGAAAGAGTATGTAAGCGGACAATGGAGTAGATATGCGTTATCATAACATAACAACCGATGATATGTTGAACGGTGACGGACTAAGGACGGTTCTGTGGGTTGCGGGGTGCAGTCACCGTTGCGAGGGCTGTCAGAACCCGATTACCTGGGACATAAACGGCGGTATTCCTTTTGACGAGGAAGCCGAAAACGAGCTTTTCGAGAAGCTTGCTCCCGATTATATAAGCGGGCTGACGTTCAGCGGAGGCGACCCTCTTCACCCGAAAAACCGCGATGAAATCACTCGTCTTGCCAAAAAATCGCGCGAGCTTTTCCCGAAGAAGAACATCTGGCTGTACACGGGCTATTCGTTTGACGAGGTAAAAGAGCTTGAAATTATGAAGTATATTGATGTTCTCGTTGACGGTGAGTTCAAGAAGGAGCTGCTTGATGAGAAGCTTCACTGGAAGGGCAGCGCAAATCAGCGCGTGATTGAAGTGCCCGAAACGCTGAAGGTCGGAAGAATTGTCCTGTTTGACGACTGATTTAGTATAGAAAATAAAAAAATGTGTTGACAAATTCCTAAAATATGTATATAATAGAATTATGCACATATGAGGTTTAGGAAGGTGTTTTATATGGCTGATTTAAAAAATCGGCGTGAAACCGACAAAAGGGTTCTCAAAACAAAAAAAGCGATTAAAGCGGCGCATCTGAGCTTAATGGAGGAAAAGGATATTTCCGACATTACAATAAGCGAGCTTACGCGAAAGGCGGGAATTAACCGCCGTACATTTTACACGCATTATCGAAGCATAAGCGAAATTATCGACGAGATTGAAAGCGAAATGGTTTCGCTTTTGAGCGAGGTTGTGCATAAAATCGATGTTGCTGATATCCGAAAAAGCGCGTATAATGTTTTTATTGAGCTGAATGAAATGGTTGACGTTGAGTTTGACTATTATTTCAGCCGCGTGAGAATGGATATGCGCGGGGCGTTTATGACGCGGCTGAAGGGCATTGCCGGCGAGCTTGCGGACAAGCTTCTTGCGCATAACGAAAATCTGGAGCGCGGTTTTGCCGAAATGGTTTCGGAGTATATTGTCGGCGGATTTTTCAATGTTTTTGTTGAATGGAGAACAAGCGGGGGGAATGTCCCCGTTGAACAGGCAGCGCGTCTTGCAGGAATAATGGCGGAAGGCTGCGTTGAGAACATCAGAAAACTTAGATAAAACAAAGCGGGCATTTTCAGCCCGCTTTTGTGCTATAAATCGTTCAAGTCCGCCTCGGGAATATCGTTTTCGAGATTATCGCGCGCAAGGTCGGTATCAATAACGGGATAGACGCTTGAAATCGGCTTTTCCGTGCCCTCGGTGAGCGGTTTTGCGGCTTCCTCGGGGAGAACAGCGTTGTGCCACACCTTTTGTGCAGGCGGTTCAGTTCCTGCAATAATCGGGTTTGCACGCTTTTTTGTGGATTTTGCCTTGCCCTGAAGCTCAGGCACGGGTGTTCCGTCCTTGGTGTCGTGGGTGTAGTGATGTTTCATATCTTTCTTTGCCAAAATAATCACCTCAACGTTATTTTTTCAGACAAGTGAGAAAATTATTCGGCAAAAGCTCTTGAATTTTTAAGGAAAATATTGTATAATAAAAGCAAGTGTTTGATTTGCGAAAAAACGCGGATTTAAGGAGAAAAAAATGAAGCTTGGAAATATTATTGTAGGTCAATCCGGCGGACCGACATCGGTTATTAATTCAAGTCTTGCGGGAGTTTTCAAAACGGCAAAGGATATGGGCTGTCCCGTGATTTACGGTATGAGAAACGGCATCGAGGGACTTTTGCAGGAACGATATGTTGATTTGTCCGAGCATATCAGAAACGGCGTCGACCTTGAACTTTTAAAGCGCACGCCGTCTTCCTTCCTCGGAACCTGCCGCTATAAAATGCCCGATTTCACCAAGGACGACAAGCCCTACAAGAGAATAATCGAGATTTTGAAAAAGCTTGATATCAAGCATTTCCTGTACATCGGCGGCAACGACTCTATGGATACGATAGACAAGCTGTCACAGTATGCAAAATCGGTGAACAGCGATATCACGTTTATCGGTATCCCGAAAACAATCGACAACGACCTTGTGATGACCGACCACACTCCCGGCTACGGAAGCGCAGCGAAATATATCGCGGCTGCGGTTAAGGAGATAATCTGCGACGCGGGAATATATGATTTGGAGTCGATAAACGTTGTGGAAATTATGGGACGTGACGCGGGCTGGCTTACCTGTGCAGCTGCACTTTGCCGAAACGAGGACTGCGACGGTCCCGACCTTATCTGCCTGCCCGAAACGGTTTTCGATTACAACAGCTTTATGAACAAAATTTCCGAAATCCGCAAGGAGAAAAAGGTAATCACGATTGCTGTTTCCGAGGGAATAAAGACTGCCGACGGAAAGTACGTCTGCGAGGAAACAAATCGCTCGCTTAACGAGGACGTTTTCGGTCACAAAATGCTCGGCGGCACAGCGCTTTACCTGTCCGATTTGATAGGAAGAGAGCTCGGGGTAAAGTCGCGCGGAATTGTATTCTCAACATTGCAGAGGTGCGCTTCACACTTGGTTTCTCGTCGCGACATCACCGAGGCTTATATCGCGGGTGCAGAGGGCGTCCGTCATTCGCTTGACGGTGAAACAGGAAAAATGATAACATTTGAGCGCATTTCCAACAATCCGTACCAGCTCAAAACAGGCTCTTGTCCCGCGTCAGCCGTGGCAAACGCGGAGAAAAAGGTGCCGCTCGAGTGGATAACGGACGGCGGCTATTACGTTTCCGAGGAGTTTTTCGAGTACGCGCGCCCGCTGATAATCGGCGAGCTTACGCCGTTTATGGTTGACGGACTGCCGCGGCACTTGAATATCGAATAAACGAAATCCCCCGAACACTCGGGGGATACTTTTTGCAATTATTCGGTTTAAGCAGGCAGCAACCCCGCGAAAACTCCCGTATCACGCATAATCGCAAAAGCGGTGTAGCCAACGTACAGGAACACGAGAATGCCGCCCTCAACGCGGGTGATTTTCTTTGCGGTGAGGCAGAAGACGTACGCGAGAAGGCAAATTGCGATGTAAAATCCGCTGTCAATCAGCGTTTTTGTAACCTCTGTCGCGGCAATTTCAATCGGTGAAATAACTCCCGACATGCCGAGAATGAACAGCACATTGAAGATATTCGAGCCGATAACGTTGCCCATAGCCATATCGGTTTCACCTTTGCGGGCAGCCGCGATTGTCGTGACAAGCTCGGGCAGGGAAGTGCCGACAGCGCAGATTGTAAGACCGATAAGCGTTTCGCTCATACCCATAGCCGCGCCGAGATTGCTTGCGTGGTCAACGACAAAGTTTCCTCCGAAAACGATTGCCGCAGCTCCCAAAACGATAAACAGCGCGCATTTCACGGGGTTGAACTTTTTTTCGGTTTCCTGCTCGGGAGTGCGGTTTTTGAGCGCGGATTTGACTGTCCAAATCATATACCCGACCATAAGCAGAATGAAAACTCCCGCTTCAATTCTGCCGATGTCGTTACCGAAAATCAGGAAAACGAAGAACAAAATCGTGACGATAATCGACACGGGATAATCCCTCTTCAGAATATCTTTCGTTACTCCGACAGGCTTTATCAGCGCGCAAACACCCAGCACAAAGAGCAGGTTGAAGATATTCGAGCCGAGAACATTACTCACAGCCATTGAATTTGCGCCGCTGCACGAAGCCGAGATGCTCACGGCAAGCTCAGGTGCGCTTGTGCCGAGAGCAACGATTGTCAGTCCCACGACAAGCGACGGGATTTTCAGCTTTCTCGCTAAATCAGCCGCGCCTTCAACAAAGAAATCAGCGCCCTTTACCAGCAAAGCAAATCCCACGATAAGTAAAATTATGTCAAGTGCAATATTCATAAAAATACCTCTCAAATGTTATTCTTCCGAAATTTCCTCAATAATCGCGCGAAGCTCCTCGATACCTTCACCCGTGTCGGCAGAAGTTTCGATAATCGTCAAATCTTCTGCACAGGGAAGCTCGGTTTTAAGCAATTCTCTTCGTTCCATACGCTGATTTTTCGAGAGCTTGTCCGCTTTTGTGAGCGCGATGATAAACGGAATTTCCCCGTCAATCAGCGCGTTTATCATCTGCAAATCATCGGCAGTCGGCGGGTGGCGGAAATCCACAAGCTGCACGACAAGCGCAAGCTCGCGTTCAGCCGAAAGATAGCCGCCGATAAGCTCGTTCCAGCGCTTTTTGTCCGATTTTGCAACCTTTGCATAGCCGTATCCCGGCAAATCCACGATGAAAATATTGTCGGCTTTGTAGAAATTTATAGTCGCGGTTTTTCCCGGAACAGCGGACACGCGCGCGAGATTTTTCCTGTTGAACAGCTTGTTGATAAGCGAGGATTTTCCCACGTTTGAGCGCCCCGAGAACGCGATTTCAATGCGCTCGGGCGGCGGGAGCTGTGAAAAGCTGCCGAAAGACGTGACAAATTCAGCTTTGTTAAAGTTCATAAAATTCTCCTCAAAAATACGCCGCGCAAACGAACGCTATTTGGGTTCGGCGCGGCGCATTTTTACGCATTTAAAACGGGCTTTTTCTTGGTTACGGTTTTCTCGACAGCCTTTCCCGTGAGTTTTTTCTCGGCTTTCGGTTTGACCGAGCAATTCGGCAGAACAAGCGCGGTTTCGAGTACCGTCGAGATGTCCTCCGCGGGAACAAACCTGATGTTCTCCTTGACCTTTTCGTCGATTTCCTCGATATCGGGAACATTGTCCTTGGGAATGCAGACGGTTGTAATTCCCGCGCGATAGGCAGCCATTGTCTTTTCTTTCAGACCGCCGATAGGGAGCACTTTTCCGCGAAGGGTGATTTCACCTGTCATCGCGACGTCACGGCGCACAGGAGTGCCCGAAAGCGCAGAAACAAGCGCTGTCGTGAGGGTAACGCCCGCGGAAGGACCGTCCTTGGGGACAGCGCCCTCGGGAGCGTTGACGTGGATATCCTTGTTCTTGTAGAACTCCTTGTCAATGCCGTATTTGTCGGCAAGGGAGCGCGTGAGGCTGACAGCGATTTTCGCACTTTCCTTCATCACATCGCCCAGCGAGCCGGTAAACTCGGTTTTACCCGTACCGTCAAGCACAAGAACTTCAAGCGGGAGCATTGTGCCTCCCACGGAAGTCCACGCAAGACCGTTTACAAGACCGACTTCATCGTGTGCGGCAAGACGCTCGGGCTGATATTTTTTCACTCCAAGGAAGTCCTTAAGATTGCTCTCGGTAACACTGACCTTTTTCTCACCCGAAACCAGCATTTTCGCGGCTTTTCTGCACACATCTGCAATCTTTCTTTCGAGCTTTCGCACGCCCGCCTCGCGAGTGTAGCAGTCGATGATATCATAGAGCGCGCGGTCGTTGATTTTGAGCGTTTTCGCGCTCTCACCGTGCTTTTTGAGCTGCTTGGGAACGAGATGTTTTTTCGCGATGTTGAACTTTTCTTCGCGCGTGTAGCTCGACAGTTCGATTACTTCCATTCTGTCGAGAAGCGGCGCGGGAATTGTGTCGAGGCTGTTTGCGGTGGTGATGAACAGCACATCGCTCAAATCCACGGGAATTTCGATGTAGTGGTCAACGAAAGCGACATTCTGCTCCGCGTCAAGCACTTCGAGCATTGCCGAGGACGGGTCGCCCTTGTAATCGTTGCTCATCTTGTCGATTTCGTCCAGCAAAATCACGGGATTTATCGACTTTGCCTGTTTGAGCGCCTCGATGATACGTCCGGGCATTGCGCCGACGTAGGTTTTTCTGTGACCGCGGATTTCTGCTTCATCACGCACACCGCCGAGCGAAATTCTCGCGTATTTGCGTCCGAGAGCCTTTGCGACAGACTTTCCGATTGAGGTTTTTCCGACTCCGGGAGGGCCGTAAAGGCAGATAATCTGTCCCTTGATATCGGGTGCGAGCGCTCTCACGGCAAGCGTTTCGAGGATACGCTCCTTGACCTTTTCAAGACCGTAGTGGTCTTTGTCAAGCTGTCTTGCTGCGGATTTTATATCGTTTTTGTCCTTGGTTCTCACGTTGAACGGAATGGAAAGCACGGTGTCGAGATAAGTCCTGAGCACAGCCGCTTCCTGCGATGAACTTGACATTTTCGAGAGCTTTTCCGCCTCGCCGATAAGCTTTTCCTCGGACTCCTCGGGAAGACCGAGCATTTTGATTTTATCGACATACTCGTCAAATTCCTCAGCGGGACTTTCACCGTCGCCGAGCTGTCTGGAGATAGCTTTCATCTGCTCGCGCAGGTAGTATTCGCGCTGATTTTTGTCAACCTGTTCGCGAACTTGCTCGCCGATTTCAATTTCCGCCTGAATGACTTCAATTTCATCGTGAAGCATTGCTATAAGCAGGTTAATTCTCTGAAGCGAGCCGTTTGTTTCGAGAAGTCTTTGTTTGTCCTCAACGCTCAGCACGATGTTGAACACAACCTTATCGAACAGCCGGCTGCAATTCTCCTCGGACATAATGCTCTCGTAGAGGTCGCGCGGCATTTTCGGGGACATTGAAGCGTACAGGTCGAATGTTTCTTTGAGGGCGCGCTTTGCGGCGGTTTCGGTGCTTTTTGACATAGCGGCACCGCGTGAGGGCATAGACTTGACCTCAAATTTGAGGTATTCCGAGCAGGGCACGGAGCGCACGGTTTTCGCACGGTAAAGTCCCTCGACAAGCACTCGCGTAGAGCCGTCGGGCGTGGAGAGAAGCTGTCTTATTTCCGCGACAACGCCGACATTGTAAATGCTGTCGCTTGTTGGGTCGGTATCGCTCGCGTCTTTTTGTGCAACGAGATAGATTTTTCCGTCACCCGCAGCGGCTGCTTTCAGAGCGGCAACAGAGCGTTCTCTGCCGACATCGAAGTGCAGGACCATCGACGGGAAAATAACCAGACCGCGAAGAGAAATCGCGGGAATAGTCAAAGTGTTGTTTATCATATATGTAAACCTCCAAAAATTCGTTTTCAAGTGCCGAAGATAATACGGCAGATACAATGATACTACTATTATACAACATTTCGGGCAGATTTTCAAGCCCAAACATTTTGTCTGTTTTCTGAGAATTTAGTGGAAAATGAGTGAAAAAATGAGGAAAACGACAGGTTGATGCAGGAGATAAATCCAGATTGTGTTTCTTCCGACAGCTGCAAGCCATCTGATGTGAGTGGGATAGAAGAATTTCGGGAGCGAGCCGTCCTTTGCCCAGATACCGAAAAAGCTGCCTGCAAGGAACAAAAACAACCACGGAAACAGCGGGAAATAGTCCGAGGACGCGAATGAGTTGTTGTACATACCGAACGGGAACAGCACTCCTACTTCATAGGCTTTTTTCGGGAGATACCACTCGAAAAGCCCGCCTATTCCGATGAAACCGTTTTGTACGTTCCACGTCAGCACAAAAAGCAACGCGAAAATAATAATTCCGACAAGTGCAGGGAGATAATCCAGCAGTTTTTCGCAAAGCCCGAAAATCATCATCGAAATTCCAAGGAAATGCAGAATACCGAAGGTTACGGGAACGCTGCTGAAAAACGGAGTGATGAATGTGATAATCATTCCGAGGAAGAAGCACTGCGCGCCGCGCTTTATGTTGTTTTTTGAGAAACGGCAGACCGTTCCCGAGATGAAGATGAACATTCCCGCAAATATGTCGCGGATTACATAAAACCACCCGTCAAAGAAAATCGGCACGTCAACGCCGAAGATGAATTTCAGGTCGTACATCGCGTGATATACAACCATACAGATTATTGCAAAACCGCGCAGCTCGTCAAGAAGTCCCACGCGCTTTGAGTTGTTATTAAGATTAGCCATAAAATCCTCGCTTATGTAAAAAAAAATATATTCATTATATTGTAACACATTTTTCAAAAAAATACAATAACCTCTTGAAAAAAAGTTTGAAATATGTTAAAATAATATGTTGGAGAACAAGCGAAAATCTAGTTAAAACGGAGAGAAAAGTGGAATATATAGAAATCGGCGGAGTAAAAATCGAAAAAACCGCTGCATTAGCTCCTATGGCAAGCGTAGCCGACAGGGCATACAGACTTATCGCGAAAGAGTTCGGAGCGGCTTATTGCGTGGGTGAAATGGCGTCTGCAAAGGGACTCTGCTATAACGACAAAAAAACCGCCGAGCTTCTTCTGATGACCGACGGTGAGCGACCCGCGGCTGTGCAGCTTTTTGGCTCTGAGCCAGAGTTTATCGCAAAGGCGGTGAAAATTGCCGAGGAGTATCACCCCGATATTATCGATTTGAACGCGGGCTGTCCTATGCCGAAAATCGTGAATAACGGTTCGGGGAGCGCGCTGATGAAAAGTCCCGAGCTGTTTGGCGAGGTTGTGAATGCTGCTGTTTCTGCGACAAAAATCCCTGTGACCGTGAAAATCAGAAGCGGCTGGGACGAAAGCTCTGTGAATGCCGTGGAAATCGCGAAAATTGCCGAGAAAAACGGCGCTGCTGCGGTTTGCGTTCACCCGAGAACAAAAACTCAGCTCTACACAGGAAAGTCCGATTGGAACGTGATAAAAGCCGTGAAAGACGCGGTGAAAATCCCCGTAATCGGAAGCGGTGACGTTTCAAGCGTTTCGGACTGCGTGGAGATGTACGAAAAAACGGGCTGCGACTTGGTGATGATTGGAAGAGGCTCTTACGGAAGACCGTGGCTTTTCGGACAAATCCGCGACTATTTTGAGGGAAAAAAACCGCGAAGCGAGCCTGCGCTTGAAGAAAAAATCGAGATTATGCGCCGGCATATCTCGCTTCTCGTTGAGGACAAGGGTGAGAAAACGGGAATGAAAGAGGCTCGCAGGCAGGCGGCTTGGTATATTCGCGGGTTAAACGGTGCGGCAAAGCTGCGCGATGAATTTTCAAAAATGAACACTTTCGAGGACTTCGAGAGAATGTTGAAAATAATTTCAGAGGTAAAATAAAATGAACCTTGCAAAATTGAAATCTTTTTGTGCTTTTAATGTAAAGAACGACGAGCTGCTCACGGATTTTTACTGCTGCGGCTATGAAACCGAGGATTACTACTCGGAAATCGTGAATATTCTTCTGTCAAAGGGACAGACGCTCGGAGAATACCTGCACGATTTGCTTGTGTATTCGGACTCTCCTGTTGTGGCAAAATGTGCCGAGGAGCGCACACCCGCGCTTGTAAAAGCGATTGAGTACGATTTGAGCATATTAAAGGAGCTTGTTTCGCTTACTTCGGAGCAGTTTCGCGAAACGCTTCCGGACAGCGAAATTCTCCGCGAAATGCCCGCCTATGATAACGGAAAATTCGATTATGACGCGGACTACTTTGTTGATTTTGCGCGTAAAAACGGCACGGGAATTTTTGCGAAATATCGCGCGTTCTCGTTTGACGGCGAGCTGAAGCCGATTTTGAGAACCGACAGCATAACGCTTTCGGATTTGAAGAATTATGAGGTTCAGCGAAATCAGGTTGTCGAGAACACGCTTTGCTTTTTGAAAAATCAGCCGGCGCAGAATGTTTTGCTGTACGGCGACCGAGGCACGGGCAAGTCCTCGACGGTAAAGGCGATTTTCAATGAGTTCAAAGAACTGAGAATGGTTGATGTTTCGAGAAATGATATAAACGAGCTGCCCGAGCTGTTTGAATTGCTCGGAAAAATAAATATGAAGTTCATCGTCACAATCGACGACCTTTCGTTTGCCGAGAATGACGACCGTTTCGGAACGCTGAAAGCCGTGCTTGACGGCTCGCTTGCGCTGAAACCCGACAATATACTGATTTACGCGACGACAAACCGCCGCAAAATCGTCCGTGAAACTATTGCCGACCGTGAGGTTTCGGGTGCTGACGCGATTGACGAGAGTATGTCGCTTTCGGACAGATTTGGTTTATTTGTTACATTTTTGCGTCCCGACAAGCAGATTTATCTCGATATCGTGAAAAAGCTTGCCGAGGACAAGAAGATTGAAATTCCCGAGGACAGGCTGTTTGCTGCGGCAGAACGTTTCTCGATGAGAAGAGGCGGACGTTCACCGAGAGTTGCAAAGCAGTTTGTGGAGTGGCTTAAAGGCAGAATTGAGCTTAATTTGGAGTATTGATTATGTCGATTGATTTGAAGAAATTCGTTTGTACAGCGCTTTTGGGAGTGTTTCTTTTAAGCGGCTGCGAAACGGAACAGGAAATCCCGTCGGAGATTTCGGTAAGCGAGAACAGCGAGATTGACGAGAATATGCCGTTTCCCGCGATAAGCTGCGGAATAACTCTCGAAAAGTCGGTTGAAAAGGCGGTTTCGCTGTCGCCTGCCGTGACAGAGATTATCTGTGAAACAGGCTTTCAGAGCAGGCTTGTCGGCGTCAGCGATTACTGCGATTATCCCGACAATCTTTCTCTTCCGAAGCTCGGAAGCACGGAAAATCCGAATTTGGACGAGATTATAAAGCTGAAGCCGGATGCGGTTTTCACGCTGTCGCTGCTGTCGGAGCGTGAAATTTACAAGCTAAATCAGGCGGGAATTAAGGTTCTTACAGCGAAAGCGCCGCGAAATCTTGAGGAATACAGCTCTATTTACAAGGAGATTACTGCGGCATTTTACGGAAACGAGTTTGCGGACTCGCTGAAAGGTGAAACTAAAGCGCTTGAAACGGCAAAACGTGCGCGCGCAAATCTTGAAAACGCAGCAAATAATGTCCGCACGGAGAGTTTTGTTTATGTCACGGAGAAGATGACTCTTGCGGGTTCGGACACGTTTGAGAGCGCTGTTCTGAGCCTCACGGGAGAGAATTTGTGCAAGGCTGAGGGATATGTTCCCGCGGAGAATTTACAGCCCGCTTATATCATCGCTTCGGACAAGCTGTCGTATAACACGCTTGCCTTCGATGATGTTTTCTCGGCGATGATTTATAACGGTGCGAAAGTTGTGTTCGTGGACTCGACGCGGTTTGAACGTCCGTCTGCGAGAACTGCTGAAGTTTTCGCAAAGCTGACTGAATAAAAATTGTGCCTTTCCCGTTTGAGGAAAGGCACTTTTTACATAGGCGTGATTAAATATCCGTTTTCGCGCCAGTAGTCGATGACCTTGGGCAAAATCTCAGCGTTTGTTTTAGAAACCGCGTGCAGCAGATAAACCGCACCATTGTGCGTTTTTTGCGTAATTTTGTCGAAAGCGGCAGACGGCTCGGGCTGGTTGTCGGTGAGCCAGTCCTGATATGCGAAGCTCCAGAGCACCGTCGTGTAGCCCAGCTCCTTTGCACACGCGAGAACGCGCTCGGAAAACTCTCCCTTAGGCGGTCGCATAACGTACATTTCATAGCCGAAATTCTTCGAGATATAATTATGCAGCTGCATTATCTCGTTGTACAAGTCCTCGTTTGAACATTCGGGCAGGGAAGGGTGGCTGTACGAGTGGTTTCCGATGGTGTGTCCCTCGTTAATCATACGCTTAATCAGACCGGGATTTTTCTCCGCGTAATCCTGAGTAATGAAAAACGTTGCTTTCACACCCTTTGAAGCGAGAACGTCAAGAATTTTTTCGGTGTACCCGTTTTCATATCCCTCGTCAAACGTGAGCCAGAGCCGTTTGTTTGCAGCCTCTCCGATGAAAAGCGAGTTCATATCTCCGTACTGCTTCTGAGCTGCGATTGCTCCGAGCGGTCGGTTCATAGAGTCGGTGTCATTGCCCACACCATAGGCAATCTTTTTGTTGTCATAATCGTTGAGATAAGAGTAGGGCGCCTGTGCAAACGCGATTTTTCCCGTCAAAATAACGGTCAGAAGCGCCGAAATCATTTTCTTCATTTTTATCAATCCTTTCGCGCATATTGTTCTCAAAAAGTGAATTATTTATCATATAGAATTATTAGTAAAAATATTGCATAAAAAAGTTATAAAAGCTTTGTGTAAAATAACGAAATATATTGATAATAACCTACTTGATTAATCTGAAGAAATATGGTAAAATAATAATGAAGGTGTATGTAAATACATAATACACGAAAGGTAAGGGGAGCCGCTTATGTCGCAGAAATTAAGCGAACTCATCGACCTGCTTAAAGGTCACCGCGTTTATATACAGACGCATAATTTTCCCGACCCGGACGCTATCGCAAGCGCATACGGACTTCAGGTGCTGTTGGGAAAATTCAAGATTAAAACCGTAATTTGCCATCACGGAAATATCGAGCGTGCAATGACGGCAAATATGGTTTCCGAATTTCAGATTGATATGACCGCTGACAGCGAGCTGAAGTATATGACGTCAGAGGATTATATTATCACTGTTGACAGTCAGAAGGGAAACGCGAATATTCTCGACCTCATCGGAAACGAAGTTGCGGTTATTGACCATCACCCTGTTTTCTGCGTTGTTGATGATTACAAATATCGTGATATACGAATGGTCGGAAGCTGCTCGACAATAATTGCCGATTACTATCGTCAGTATAAGATAGATATGCCGAGCTCGGTTGCAACTGCGCTTCTGTACGGCATAAAGTGCGATACGCGCGATTTTACACGCGGAGTGACGCAGCTTGACGTTGACATTTATTCTTATCTTTTCCCGAAGGCGGATAATCGACTTATCAGACATTTCCAGTCTGGTGAAATCGAGTATCACGAGCTGAACGCTTTCGTGGACAGTATGAGAAATATCGAGGTTTACGACGGAGTTGCGTTTGCGTTTTTGAATTTCTACTGCACGGACGCGTTTATTGCGACAATTTCGGACTTTATTCTTAACGTTGACGTGGTGAATTTCTCGGTTGTTTACACGAGGAGAAACGACGGATTTAAGTTCTCGGTACGTTCGGAAATCGAGGAGCTGAACGCGGGTCAGATAGTTTCGGACGCGCTGAAAGAAGTTGGCTCGGGCGGCGGACATAAATCAATGGCAGGCGGATATGCGTCCGAGAGCAAAATTCTCGATATCAGCATTGATTACAACAAGGTAATTCAGAACCTTTTCCTCAACATTATCGACAAAATTCCTCACCGCGGCTACAAACCGAAGGAAGAGGCAGAGGACGTTGAAGTAAAGGTTGAAAAAATCGATTAAAAACAAAGTGGCTGTTTTCGGACAGCCACTTTTTGTGTGATTTTACTTGTCGAAACAGTTGTTTTCAAGATACCATTCCGTAAAATCTTTATTTCCTAAATCGATATCTTTGACAGCTTCTTTTTTCAGTGCACGCTGCTCGGAAAAGGTATCATTATAAAAGTCTATCATATCTGTAATTTCCGATTTTGACGCGATAAAAGGCAGCGGACAGGAAATTCCAACGATTTTTCCCATTCTCTCAATGCAGTTGACGGTAAAACAGCCCAGCGGAGAGAGAAGCACATATTTATACTCGTCGGAATTGTCACCTGTTCTGGCAATTGCCGAGGAAATGTAGCTTGAAAGCGTCAGAAAGATGTTTTTTTCATTGGAAACAGCAGTCAGCAGATTGAGGTTCTGATAGGAGAAAAAGTCCCTTTTTGATGGCTTTACGGTGTTGATGATTTTCTTTCGCTGATTGTCGTTAAGCGGTACAACTTTCATAGAATACCTCCCTAAATCCGTTTAAAAACAGCAATTAGCTAACGAACGTTATCGTGACTGTATTATATCACAAACCCGCTCTTTTGTCAAGGAGAAACGAGAGTATTTTTGCAAAAAAAGCCTCCGAAAAAATTCAGAGGCAAAATTGGAAAATTGCAAATTGTGATTTACGAACAACCCGCAGCTTTTGTCAATTTCGTGTGAAAAGTCGCTTGCGGGCATAAAAAATCGCTCAAACAAAGTAGGAGAGAGCACCGCGGCTTTCGTGCGTTTCGTGCTTGTGCGAAACGCACGAAAACGCAGAAGAGGACGGTCCTTTGGACCGTCCTCAAGTGGTTGCGGGAGCTGGATTTGAACCAACGACCTTCGGGTTATGAGCCCGACGAGCTACCGAGCTGCTCCATCCCGCGATATACTTTATAACATCAAGCAACCATTGCTGCTCAACAAAAAATATTATACCACAAAAACAAGCTTTTGTCAAGGGTTTTTTGAAAAAAATCTGAGTTTTTTTCGACAAAATGCGCGAAAAGGGCGGGGAAGCGCTCCCCGCCTTGATTTTTAGTTTCCGAAGGAAATGCCGATGTCCTTAGCCGTGAGAACCATCATATCGTTTTCATCAACAAATTTCGTTTTCATAGCAACATCGACAAGCTTGTTTTCAGTGATTTTTCCGTCAACCATTGCCACGGTATAGCCGAATTTTTCCTGCTTGAGAAGACGTGCTGCGTGAGCGCCGAACTGCGTTGCAAGAACGCGGTCATAAGCGGACGGAGAGCCGCCTCTGAGAATGTGTCCGGGAATAACCGTTCTTGTTTCAAGACCTGTCCGAGCCTGAATTTCCTTGGCAATACGCGCTGTTGCCGTTACTTCGCCGCGTTCGGCTCTAATCTTTGCGCGCTCTTTTTTCTTGAGCTTTGCTTCCTCAACGTCAAAAGCACCCTCTGCAACAGCGATAATCGAGAACGCTTTTCCCGCGTCGGCTCTTCTCTGGCAAGCCTTGGCAACCTTTTCAATATTAAACGGTATTTCGGGAATAAGGATAATATCAGCGCCTCCTGCAAGACCGCTGTACAGCGTCAGCCAACCCGCCTTGTTTCCCATAATTTCGATTACCATAATTCTGCTGTGGGAATTTGCGGTTGTGTGGATACGGTCGATAACCTCTGTTCCTATATCAACAGCTGTATGGAAGCCGAATGTAACGTCCGTGCCGAAAATATCGTTGTCAATGGTTTTGGGCAGACCGATAACGTGAAGTCCCTCTTCGGAGAGCATATTCGCGGTTTTGTGGGTGCCGTTTCCGCCGAGCGTGAACAGACAGTCGAGTTTGAGGCTTTTGTAGGTTTCCTTCATTTCCTTTACCTTGTCAACCTTGTCGTCCTCGATAATCTGCATCATCTTAAACGGAGTGCGCTTTGTTCCGAGAATAGTACCGCCCGTTGTGAGGATACCCGAGAAATCCGACGGCTCCATTTCCTTGTAAACACCGTGGATAAGTCCGTGATAACCGTCGTGAATACCAACGATTTCAACCTTATCCTCGCCGAAAGCCTCGTAGGTTGCCTTTGCAACGCCGCGGATTGTCGCGTTAAGTCCGGGGCAGTCGCCGCCGCTCGTGAGAATACCAATTCTGAGTTTAGCCATAGTTTTTCCCTCCTGAGATTTTATTTTAATCTGTTATCATTGCCGTTGAAAAACAGTACTTCCATACTGAAAAGTCTTGAAAACAGTCTTTCGGAATAACGCGAATTAAGCTCTCCCGCAGAAAGATTTGTATTAATAATCATAGGCAGAGAGCGGCAAAGCCGTCCGTTTATGATTTCATAGAGCAGGGAAGTGCTTCTCTCGCTTGAATTTTCCGCACCCAAGTCATCGAGCACAAGTAAATCGCAGCTTGTCACAACCGACATTGTATCACCCTGACTTCTTCCGAACTGCTCGTTGTCGATTGTACGCAGAAGCTCGGGAGTTGAGCAGTACACCACGCAAAAATCTTTTTCAATAATCCTTTTTGCTGCGGCAAGCGAAAGATGAGTTTTTCCGAGACCGGTGCCGCCTGTCATAAGCAGACCTTTTTCATTACCCTTGAAATTCTCGGCAAAATCCTTGCATATACGGAAATTGTTTTCCATTTCCTCACGCGGACTGCTGCCGTTATTGCGAACATCGGAGTAAAACGACAAATCGAAGTTATCGAAAGAACACAGCTTTAGAGGAGAACGCTTGTTCAGCTCGTCTGCGGCAAGCTTGTGCGCACGCTTTTTCAGACACTCGCACCATTTTCCGTCAATCGTTCCCATATCGCGGCACTTTGTACAAGAATAGATTTGGTCGAGATAATCCTTGGAGTAGCCGTTTTCGGTGAGCAGACGCTCCATTTCACGCTGAACCGCGAGATTTTCCTCGGAAACCGCTTTGAGCTTTTCTGCTGTATCGGGACTTTTCGCGGCAACAAGTGAAATCACTTTTGACATTGACTCGGCAAGCTTTATTTCAAGGTTTCCGTATTCGGGGATTTTTTCGAGAATTTCTGAGCGTCTTTTGAACTCTGTACGGCGGTTTTCCGAGCGAAGCATTTCAAGCTCGTTCTGAGCCTGTATAAGATATTCTTTGCTTATTGCCATATTTTATCCTCCGCTAAGTCTGCGCTGTTTAATTCTTTCCACAACATCGTTCACATCAAACGAGGAATTTTCATTTTTCGCTGTGCTTGCTGTCTTTACGGGCTTTTTTCGTGCCGCTTCAGCGGATTGCACGGCTTCTTTGGTAAACAATCCTGCGTTCTTCCAGTTTTCGAGGATTTTGTTTGCGTATTCAAACTTGAATTCCTGCTTTGCGTTGACGGTTTTTTCGTAGCAGAGCATAATCATCTCCTCGGAAAAGCTCCATTCTTCCGTCCACACGCGGATAAATTCCTTCATCTTTGCCGTAAGCTTTGATTTGAGCTCCATTGCCGCGCAAAGCCGCTCGCATACGCTGTTGTTCTTTTCGAGCGCGAGAATTTTATCGTTTGCCGCTTCAACGCTGTCGATACCCTCGTCAGACCAATTCTGAGCGCAGGAAAGTATGTAAGCCGGAGTGGTTTTCCCGATTTTAAAGCAGTACCGCAAAAGCATAAGCGAAACGCCGACATTCAGCCCGAAATGGTCTGTTATCGTGATAAGCATTTGATTTTCGTTTGATTTCAGCGGGTGCGCGTATAGCCTTTCCGCTTCGTCAAACAGCATTTTAATCTCGCTGTCGGAGTTAATTCTTTTTGCAATATCACCCGAGCTTACCAAAGCGGGCTTGATTTTTTCCTTCGCGTGAGCCTTTTGAGTAACGCTTTCGGTAATGACAAGCTGTTCTGCCTGTTCGTTTTCGGTTTTTTCGGAGAAGAGCGCGCGGTTTTCGCCGTCGTTCTCGTAGCGTATAATCCCGCGCTGTATCCAGAAAAGAGCCGCGTCCTCCAGCTCACCGGCTTCGTTAAAACCGAGGTCGCTTCTGAGCTTGTCCTCTGAAAAGTTTTTCCCGCCGTGCCTCAAAAGGTACAGCAGGAGCTTCAGCGAGTTTTCACCCGCGATTTTGATATATTTATCAACAACGCTTGCTGGAACGGCAAAAACGCTGTTCCATTCACCCGCGTTCAACGAATAATTCATATAATCACCTAAACTAATAATACCACAAATTCAACCGATTTGCAAGAGTTATTGAGATTTTTTCTGCTTTCTGCTGAAAATTGCCTTTACGATAACCGCAAGCACGGGCTGTAAAACCAAAGCAATTCCCGCGATAACTCCGAGCGCTGCCCATTCGGCTGAGAGCAGGGAAGTTATATAGAAAAGGTTCGGGAAAAGAAGCACAGCTCCGATGAAAATTGCCGCAAGTGCGCCGCACATAAGCCCTCTTTTGAGGTCGAACGGAATGCACACATAAATAAGCGTTTCAAAGCAGACAGCCGCCGTGAGGAACACAGCCATAACTGAAATGTGTTCTCCTGAGAAGCCGAACATTGCTCCTGCGGCTTCAATCAGACAAATTCCGACAGCCGCGGATATACCGCCGGGAGCGGCTTTTTTGAGAATGTTCGCGATAAAGTGACCGCGGACGATGTTGAAATTCGGTTCAAGCGCAAGCAGGAAAGACGGAATACCTATCATAATCGAGCTGATAAGCGTGAGCTGAATAGGCTTGAAAGGGTACGGGTTTTGCAGAACAAGGAAAATTGCCGAGAGCAGGAATGATAAAATCGTTTTTACAAGGAAAAGTGCAGCCGAGCGCTCGATGTTGTTTATGCAGCGCCGTCCCTCGGCAACTGCAAGCGGCAGCGTCGAAAACTCCGAGTTCATCAGAACAAGCTGCGAAACGCTTCGAGCAGCGTCGCTTCCCGCCTGAACCGCAATCGAGCAGTCCGCTTCTTTCAGCGCGGGAACATCGTTTACACCGTCGCCCATCATTGCTACGGTTTTTCCCGAGGCTTTGAGGGATTTCACGAGCGCGAGCTTCTGTTCGGGCAAAACTCTTCCGAAAACCGTATATTTGAGCGCTGCTTCGGGGATTTCCTCCTCGGAAAGCTTCGACATATCGACATAATTTTCCGAACCGGCAAGTCCGGCTCTTCCCGCAGCTCCCGAAACGGTTTTCGGGTCGTCGCCCGAGATTACTTTTAGCTGAACACCCTGCTCGCTGAAGAATTTAAGCGCGGCGGGCGAGGACTCGCGGATTTTGTCGGAGAGCACCACAAGAGCCTTCGCGGAGATATCATCGGGGAGGTTGTACCCCTCGCAAGCGTTCTCCGAAAACGCAAGCGCAAGCACTCTCATACCTTTATCGGAGTATTCTTCGCATAATTTTGCAACATCTGCGTATTTTTCCCCGAGAACAAAGCTCGGTGCTCCGAAAACAAGAGTGCCGTAGTTTTCAAATTCCGCTGCGCTCCACTTTCTCGCGGACGAGAACGCAACCGTACCTTTGAGCGCAAGTCCAGAGTCGCCCGAGTAGCTCTCGGCAACCGCGGAAAGCGTGAGATTTTTGTCGTTGAATGCCGAGGAGAACGCTTTTAGAGCCCTGTCAACGTCAAAACTCTCGTCAAGCGTAACGGTTTCTTCGACCTTCATTTTGCCCTCGGTAATCGTGCCTGTTTTGTCAAGGCAGAGGACGTCCGCTCTTGCGAGCGACTCCGCGCAGTAGAGGTCCTGACAGAGCGTCTGCTTCATTGCAAGCTTAATCGAGCTTACAGCAAGCGCAACGCTCGTCAGCAGCATAAGTCCCTCGGGTATCATTCCGATAAGCGCCGCGGAGGTTGTCGTGACGCTTTCTTCAAGCGTATTTCCCGCACCGAAAAACGTTTTGCAGAACAGAATTATACCGAACGGGAAAATGCAGAAAGACACAGTCTTGATGATTTTGTTTATCGAGCTCATCATCACGGAGTTGTGCTTCTTGTGCTTTTTCGCACCCGCGGTAATCTTGCCCGAAGCGCTTTGTGCACCGACGCGTGTTGCCTGTGCTTTGCACTCGCCCGAGGTGATGAAGCTGCCTGAAAACAGCTCGCTTTCGGCTTTTTTCGGGATAGAGTCGCTTTCGCCCGTGAGCAGGCTCTCGTTTGCCTCGCATTCACCTTCGAGCACAATTCCGTCGGCACATACCTGCTTGCCGCTCGACAGCACCATAATATCTCCCACGACCACCTCGGACACCGAGATTACCTTTTCCTCGCCGTCACGGATGACGTAAGCCTTAGGCGCGGACAGCACCGAGAGCTTGTCAAGAACGCGCTTTGAGCGGATTTCCTGAAAAATGCCGATTGCGGTGTTCCCGAGAACAACCCCCATAAAAAGCATATTTTTCCAGCTTCCGACCAGCGCGAGAGCAACCGCAAGTATTACGTTTATCAGGTTGAACAGCGTGAAAATGTTGTCGAAAAAGATTTTCTTCACGCTTTTTGTCTTGACCTCGCCCTCGCCGTTTGAAAGACCGTTTCGAGCGCGCTCCTCAGCCTCTGCTTGGGAAAGACCTGTTTTTATGTCGGTAAATTCCATAGTTTTCTCCTAAATATTTATTCATAATTTATTATAGTCGAATTTCGACAAGGTGTCAATACAAATATGACAATTTAGTGAAAAAATTCATTCGCGCTTGATTTTTCTTTTTTGATATGATATAATTATAATAATATCTTCAAATTTGCTTCATAAAAAAGAAAGGGGAATTATTGAAATGAACGAAGAAATCAGACAGTATGCGCACGAAAAGGAGCAGCTTTGCGCGAAAAATGACGCGATTTCCGACGAGCTTTACGGGAAATACGGTGTAAACCGCGGACTGCGCGATATCAACGGCAAGGGCGTGCTCACGGGACTTACCACAATATCGAAAATGGTTGCTTTCAAGGACGTGGACGGCGTACAGACGCCCTGTGACGGTGAGCTGTGGTATCGCGGCTATAACGTTAAGGACTTGGTTGCAATGACCGAAAACGGCTTCGGCTTCGAGAAAACCGCGTATTTGCTGATTTTCGGTGAAATGCCGTCCGAAGAGGAAGAAAAGAAGTTCACGGAGATTTTGGGAGAGTGCCGCTGCCTTCCGACGAATTTCACACGCGACGTTATTATGAAAGCACCCGGCAAGGATATTATGAACTCTATGACGAGAAGTATCCTCACGCTTGCTTCCTACGACCCGACAACCCTTTCGGGAAAGCTGGAGGACAGCCTTTTGCAGTGCATAATGCTGATTGCGCGCTTTCCTATGCTTGCGGCATACGCTTATCACGCGTACAATCACTACGAAAACGACGAAAGTATGTACATTCACCGTCCCAATCCCGCGCTGTCAACTGCGGAAAATCTGCTTATGATGCTTCGTCCCGACAAGCAGTTCTCGCATCTTGAAGCAAAGGTGCTGGACGTTGCACTTATGCTTCATATGGAGCACGGCGGCGGTAACAACTCGACCTTTACAACCCGCGTTGTCACTTCGTCGGGCTCCGACACATATTCGACGATTGCCGCGGCTATGTCCTCGCTGAAAGGTCCCAAGCACGGCGGCGCGAATATCAAGGTTATGGAAATGATGTCGAATATCCGTGAAAACGTTCACGATTTGAAGGATTACGACGAGGTTTACGCATATCTCGGAAAAATTCTCGCGGGAGAAGCGTTTGACCACAAGGGACTTATTTACGGAATGGGACACGCTGTATATTCGCTCTCTGACCCGCGCGAGCGCATTTTCAGGAGCTTTGTGGAGAAGCTCGCTGTTGAAAAGCATCGCGAGGACGATATGAAGCTGTACGAGTTTGTCGAGGACGCAGCCCCGAAGCTGATTGCACAAAAGCGTAAGATTATGAAGGGTGTTTCGCCGAATGTGGACTTTTACAGCGGGTTTGTATATGATATGCTGGGAATACCCGTGGAGCTGTACACCGCGATTTTTGCTATTGCGAGAATTGTCGGCTGGAGCGCGCACCGAATAGAAGAGCTCAACACTGCGGGAAAAATCATTCGTCCCGCTTATATGAGCGTTATGAAAAAGCACGGCGAAGAATAATTTGCAAAACCACTTGAAAAGCTGAGAAGAATGTTATATAATATATATGGTTGATTTATGAAAACCGTCAAAATAACTTTGAAAGGGAGTTCGCCCGATGCTTAACGAGATTGTATCGATTACAATTCGCCGAAAGAATTACAACCTCAGAACCGATAATCGTGAGATGCTGCTTGCCGCTGCAAAAGCGGTCGACGGGAAAATCGCGGGTTTCTGCGACGCAAATCCCGACATCAGCAAGGAGGACGCAGCGGTTTTTTCCGCGCTTGAATGTTTTAATGAAATTGAAGAGCTGAAATCTAACCTTGCGCAGATGAAAACCGAGCTGGAGAAGCTCAAATCGGGAGAGGCGGCTGCGAAAACCGCTGTCGAGGAGAACAAAACGCTCAAAACCGACAACGCTCAGCTGCTGAAGATTAAAGACGAGCACGAGAAGCTGGTGAAGCGTTTTTCTGAGCTGGAGGGTAAAAACGCGCAGCTTGCGGATACTCTCAAAGAGGCAAACGGCAAGGCTGCTGAGGCGGTATCGCTGAAAAAGCAGCTTGACGACGCAAAGAAAAGCAACGAAACTCTTGAAAAGAAAAACGCGCAGCTTTCAGCGTCCTCAAAGGACAGCACAGAAAATCTCGAAAAGCACAAGAAGCTTGTTTCCGAAAAGGACAAACGCATAGACGAGCTGCAAAAGGAAAATGAAAAGGCAGTGAGCGTTTCTGCGGAGAACAAGCGCTTGCTTGAAAAGCTTGAAAAAGCGCAGAATTTCGAGGAAGCGTATCACCGTGAGAAAAAGCGCCTTGACAGCCTTGAAATCGAGAGAAACACGCTCAAAGCGGCGAACGATACATTGAACAGAAGTATGTCGGATTTCAGAAGCAGGGCAGAAAATGCCGAGAAAAAGGCAAAGTCGCTTGCCGATGAAATCAAGGCGAAGGACGAGAAGCTCAAAAAGAGCGCAGAAATCTCCGAAGCTGAGAAAAAACTCTCCGAGCAGCTTGCAAAGACTAAGAAGGATTACGATGAGCTTGTTTCGGCTTACGACGAGCTTGACAAGGCAAACGCTGCCTTGAAACAGGAAAAGACCGCTCTTGAAGCGGGAAAAGGCGAACAGGACAAGCTGAAAAAAGAGTTGGACGAGAAGTCGGGCGAGCTTGAAAAGGCGAAAACTGAGCTTAATGAAAAGTCTGCGAAGGTTGATGAATTGCAGGAAAAGCTCGCAAAAGCCGAGAGCGAGAACGCTGCTTTGAAGGAAACAAGCGGCGAGGATTTGAAGTCCGAGGTGGAGAAGCTCAAGGAGAAAACCGAGGAGCTTTCCGAGAAAAATGCCGAGCTTTCAAAGGAAGTCAAGTCGCTGAAAAAGACGAATGCTTCGCTTGACAAACAGCTCAAAGAAATGCTTGAGGACGGTCAGCTTACATTATGAACGAGATTTTAGCTCCGTGCGGAGGAGCGCAGAGCCTGCCTGCTGCGCTGAATACCGGCGCGGATGCGGTTTATGTTGGAATGAAGAAGTTTTCGGCGCGTAAAAACGCCGAAAATTTTTCTGATGAGGAGCTTGCGGCAGCGGTCCGCGAGTGTCACAAGCGCGGCGTGAAGCTCTACGTCACGCTGAATACGCTGATTTACGACAGTGAAATCGAGGACTTCGCGGAGTGCGTGAAAACCGCAGCGGAATGCGGCGCAGACGGCTTGATTTTACAGGACTTGGGTGCGGCTTATCTCGCTGAAAAAATCTGTCCCGAGCTGCCGCGTCACGCTTCAACGCAGATGACGCTCAACAGCGTGAGCGGTGTGAAAGCAGCCGAGGAAATGGGATATTCCCGCGTGGTAATCGGGCGCGAGCTGTCGGCGGCTGAAATCCGCGAAATCAAGGAAAAAACCACAGCCGAGCTTGAAATTTTCGTGCACGGCGCGCTTTGCGTGTGCGTGAGCGGGCAGTGCTATATGAGCAGTATTCTCGGCGGCAGAAGCGGCAGCCGCGGACTTTGCGCGCAGCCGTGCCGACTTGATTTTTCGTACAAGGACAGGCACAACGTGATTTCGCTGAAGGACAGCTCGATTATAGGGCATTTGCGGGAGCTGCCGGAGATTGCCTCGTTCAAAATCGAAGGCAGAATGAAGCGTCCCGAGTACGTCGCGTGCGCCACGGACGCTTGCAGAAAGAGCCTTGACGGCGAGATTTACGACAAAAACCGCCTCGGAGAGATTTTTTCGCGCGGCGGTCTGACCGATGAATATTTCACGGGTGAAATGAATAATATGCAAGGTATTCGCGGCAAAGAGGACGTTGAAAACTCCGCGAAAGCCTTGAATGGTATAAAAGAGCTTTACAAAGCGGAATTTCCGAGGATTACCGTTGATATATCCGTTAAAATCGGCGAAAAAATCACAGCCGAAGCAAGCTGCTCTTACGGTGAAATATCGGTTGAAAGCGAGGCTGTTCCCGAACAGGCAAGGGGAGCTGCGATTACTGCGGAAACGGTTGTCGAGCGAATGAAAAAGCTCGGCGGAACGCAGTTTAAAGCGGGTGAAATCACTGCCGAGGCAGACGAGGGACTGTACGTCTCAGCGGCTGTCCTGAACGCGTTAAGGCGGGATATTTGTCAAAAGCTGGAAGAACTAGTCTTAGATAAAAACACGCCGAAATATCGGGTTTTGCCGTTTGAATACTCCTGTGAAAAACCGAATAATATTCAAAAATCCGTGCAATTCCGCGCAGAGGTTTCCGATGAAAATCAGCTGAAACAGGCGCTGGAGCTGCCGTTTGAGGTGGTTTACGCGCCTATGGGCTTGCTGTCGGAAAGCACACCGCACAAGGAAAAAATCGCGATTATCCCGCCGTTTATCCTCTCGGACTGCGAGGAGGAAACGGAAAAACAGCTTGAAAAGCTGCGGGAATTTGGCTTTACAAAGGCGCTTGCGCATACTCTCGGGCACGCGCTCCTGTTGAAAAAGCACGGATTTTCGGTGTTCGGGGGATTTCGTATGAACGTGCTGAACTCGCTCTCAGCGCGGGTTTGCGGGTCGCTCGGCTTCGAGGATATCACGCTTTCGTTTGAGGGAACGGCTGCCGCGATGTCCGAAATTGACAGCCCGATACCTCACGGAATTGTGGCTTACGGGCGCCTGCCGCTGATGATAACGCGCAGATGTCCGATTGCAGACGGCGCGCCGTGCGGCAGAAAAACACCGTTCGGCGAGGGAAAATCCTGCGGCGAGGCGCTCCTTGACCGAATGGGAAACCGCGTTCCCGTGCATTGCGGCGGAAACTCCGTCGAGCTGCTCAATCCCGATGTTCTCGTGATGAGCGACAAGAGGGAAGTGCTGGAAAAATTTGACTTTGCCGTGCTGAGGTTTACCGATGAAACCGAGCTTGCGCCGATATTTGAGATGTACAAAAAAGGCACAAAGCCCGACGGAAAGCTCACTCGCGGGCTGTATTTCCGCGGCGCGATATAAAAAACCAAGCCCTCTCGCATTTGAGAGGGCTTTTTTGTACAAAAAATGCTCCCGAAAAGGGAGCATTTGTCGATTTTCAATTAAACCAAAACGTTCAGAAGCTGACCTCTTCCGTCTGGAGAAGGCATATTTGCCATCATATCGGTGAACGCTTCCATAGTTTGCTCGGTAGCTTCCATATTCTTTTTGAGCATTCCGACAGACAGCGCATTCTGAAGGTTTGCGCTAGCCATATCCATCGACAGCTGGGCAATTGACATTTCCATAAAAACACGCCTCCTTATATTTTTTTCATTATATCACATTTATTTACACCTGTCAAGGGATTTTTTTCAATTTTTTTTGCAAATTGATAAAAATGCTCGGAAAATCTCTTGATTTTTTGGAAAATATGTTGTATAATAGAAATGATAAGTAATGGCTTGGAATTATTTGCCATTATAATAAATATTAAGGAGCTTTGTGAAATGGAAAGTAATATCCTCCTTGAAAGCGGCACAAACGAGCTTGAAGTGCTTGAATTTATGGTCGGAACGCAGAATTTCGGCATTAATATTGCAAAAGTAAACGAGATTATGAACTATCAGCCGATGATACCCGTGCCCGACTCTCCCGAGGAGTTTGAGGGCGTTTTCACTCCGCGAGATAAGGTTATTTCGGTTATTGATTTACATAAGGTTCTTCACAAGGAAAGCACAGACCCGAGCCACGATTTGCTGATTATCTGCCATTTCAACCAGATGGACGTTGGCTTCCACGTTTCGTCTGTAAAGGGAATTCAGCGCATTTCGTGGGAGGATATCGAAAAGCCTCCGAGAATTTCCGGTGACGGCTCGTCGAACATTGCCACGGGTATCGCGAAGCTTTCCGACAGAATTATCCTTATTCTCGACTTCGAGAAGATTGTTTCGGATATCAACCGCTCTGCTGTGATTGACGCGACGGGCGCTACAAAGGCTGACGAGGACAAGTCCGAGAAGCACATAGTTATTGCAGAGGACTCTCCGTTCCTCAATACGCTTATCCAGAACACCCTTTCCGACGCGGGTTACAAGAACGTTGTTTCTTTTGACAACGGCAAGGACGCTTGGGATTACATTAGCGGTCACAAAACGCTCGGCGGGGATATTCTCGACCAGATTTCCTGCTTGATAAGCGATATCGAAATGCCGAAAATGGACGGACATCACCTCACAAAGAAGATTAAGGACGACGATGTTCTGAAGAGAATTCCCGTTTACCTGTTCTCGTCGCTGATTAACGAGCAGATGAGAATTAAGGGCGAGAGCGTTGGTGCGGACGCGCAGTTTTCCAAGCCTCAAATCGGCAACCTTATCAACTATATCAACGAGCACATCTGATTACAGATTAAAAAACCCCGTGATTTTTCGCGGGGTTTTTCTATGAAACACTTGACTATATGAATAAAGTGTGGTACAATATATAGTGGACGTGTGTTTTTATTTCAAAGTGATAGAAACACGAAATATTTGAAAGAAGGTTTTATAAATGACAAAAATTGACGTTTTTTCGGGATTTCTCGGCGCGGGTAAAACCACGCTTATCAAGAAATTGCTGAAAGAAGGCTATAACGGCGAAAAGCTGGTTCTTATCGAGAACGAATTCGGTGAAATCGGCATTGACGGCGGCTTTATGAAGGACGCAGGAATTGAAGTCACCGAGATGAATCAGGGCTGCATTTGCTGCTCGCTTGTCGGCGATTTCGGAAAGGCGCTCCAGAAGGTGCTCGACGAGTACGCTCCCGACAGAATTTTAATCGAGCCGTCGGGCGTAGGAAAGCTCTCGGACGTAATCAAGGCGGTTATGGATATCGACAGCGATGAAATAGTGCTGAACAGCTACACGACGGTCTGCGACGCGTCAAAAATCAAGATGTATATGAAGAATTTCGGCGAGTTCTACAAAAATCAGGTTGAAACAGCAAAGACGATTGTATTGAGCCGTTCGCAGAAGCTGTCCGATGAAAAGCTCGCGGAGGCTGTTGCGATGATTAAGGAGCTCAACGACCACGCGACTATCGTTACCACGAACTGGGACGAAATCAGCGGTGCGCAAATTCTCGCGGCAATGGAGAATGAGAACAAGTTTGCTGAGGACTTGCTCAAAGAGGAGCTTGAACATCACGAACATCATCATCATCACGAAGACGGTGAGGAGTGCCACTGCCACGACCACGAACATCACCACCACGATGAAGATGAACACGAACATCATCATCATCACGAAGACGGTGAGGAGTGCCACTGCCACGACCACGAACATCACCACCATGATGATGACGAACACGAACATCATCATCACGAAGACGGCGAGGAGTGCCACTGTCACGACCACGAACATCATCATCACCACGCGGACGAGGTTTTCACGTCTATGGGTATCGAAACCGCGAAAAAGTTCACGAAGGAAGAACTTGAAAACGCGCTCGGAAAGCTGTCCGGCGAGGAATTCGGTGTTGTTCTGAGAGCGAAGGGAATTGTCGCGGGCGATAACGGCTGGTACGAGTTTGACTTTGTTCCCGAGGAGTACGAAATCAGAAAAGGCTCGGCTGATGTTACGGGAAAAATGTGCGTAATCGGCTCGAAGCTTGCAGAGGACAAAATTAAGGCTTTGTTTGGAGTGTAAACTATGGAATTACCCGTTTATTTAATGACAGGCTTTCTGGAGAGCGGAAAGACGTCGTTTATTCTGGAAACGCTGAACGACAAGCAGTTCAGCCGCGGTGAAAGAACACTTGTTATCGCTTGTGAACAGGGCGAGGTTGAGTATGACGAGAGAATACTGAAAGCGTCAAAGTCGGTTGTCGAGTATATCGAGGACGAGGCTGACTTCAATGCGGAAAATCTGAACGCGCTTGTCGCAAAGCACAAGCCCTCGCGCATTATGCTCGAATACAACGGTATGTGGAGCCTGCGCGATATGGCTGTAAAAGCGCCGAAGGACTGGATTTTCTATCAGATTTTTATGTTCGTTGACCACTCGCGCTTTGATATGTACCTGAACAATATGCGCCAGCTTTTGTCCGATGATATCGCGGTTTCGGATTTGATTATCTTCAACCGCTGCGAGCAGGGAAAAGTTGACAAAAAGCGTCTGCGCCGTGTTATAAAGCCGCTTAATCCGAGAATTGATTTGATGTTCGAGTATATGGACGGCTCGATTGAACAGGGATTTCAGGGCGAGGACGAAATGCCGTTTGACGTAAAAGCAAACCCGATTGACATCGTACACGACGATTTCGGCTTGTGGTACGTTGATATTATGAGCAACGCGGCGCGCTATAAGGACAAGAACATTCGCGTCCGCGGAATGGTTTTCCGTGCGTCAAACATACCGAAGGGCTATTTCGTGATATCAAGGCGCGCGATGACCTGCTGCGCCGATGATATTCAGGTTGTCGGAATACTCGTAAAATCGCCTGATGAAGCAAAGTTCAAGGACGGAGATTGGGTTGAGGTTTCGGGCAGAATTGTCGCGGAAAAGCAGGCGGCTTATAAGGGAGTAGGTCCCGTAATTCTCGCGGACAGCGTTCTCCCGACCGAAAAAGCCGAAAGCGAGCTTGTTTATTTCAACTAAAACGAGGTTTTTATGAAGCTTAGATTTTACAACGCGAAAATTCTCACAATGGAGAATGAAAACATCATAAACGGCGAACTCTGCACGGACGACGGGATGATTTCCTATATCGGCGAAGAGCGGCAAAACGGCGATTTTGACCGTGAAATCGACCTTGCGGGAAATCTGATTATCCCCGGTTTCAAGAACGCGCACACCCATACCGCGATGACGTTTCTGCGGTCGTTTGCGGACGATTTGCCGTTGAATGATTGGCTGTACAATCAGGTTTTTCCGCACGAGGCAAAGCTCACCGAGGAAGCGGTTTACGTTTTCACAAAGCTCGGAATAATGGAGTACCTCACAAGCGGCATAACAGCGAGCTTTGATATGTATATGAAGCTGCCCGCTTACGCAAAAGCGAACGCTGAAATGGGCTTCAGAACGGTGCTTTGCGGCTCTATCAATGATTTCGGCGGTACTGTTGAGAGCATTGAGGAGGAGTTCAACACCTACAATAACTACAACCCGCTGATTTCTTATCAGCTCGGTTTTCACGCGGAGTACACGACAAAGCTTGAAACTCTTGAGGGAATGGCGAAGCTTGCTCAAAAGTACAAAGCGCCGCTTTTTGCCCACAACAGTGAAACAAAAAGCGAGGTTTCGGGGTGCTTTGAGCGGTACAAAATGTCACCTACGCAGCTTTTCGATAAGCTTGGAATGTTCGAGTACGGCGGCGGTGGATTTCACTGCGTTTGGTTTGACGAAAAGGATATGGAGATTTTCCGCGACAAAAAGTTGTGGATGATTACAAATCCCGCGTCAAATCTGAAGCTTGCAAGTGGAATTGCGCCGATTTGCGAGATGAAGCGCAGCGGAATGAAGAATTTCGCGATTGGCACGGACGGCGCTGCTTCCAACAATTGTCTTGATATGTTCCGCGAGATGTTTCTTGTCGCGGGACTGCAGAAGGTTCGTGAAAACGACGCGGCGGCGTGTCCCGCTTTTGACGTGCTTGAAATGGCAACAAAAGGCGGCGCGCTGGCAATGGGACTTGCTGACTGTGATATTCTGGCGGTTGGGAAAAAAGCGGATTTTGCCGTTATCGACCTCAATCAGCCGAATATGCAGCCGCTTCACAACATTGCGAAAAATCTCGTTTACGCGGGCTCGAAGCAGAACGTGAAGATGACGGTTGTTGACGGGAAAATCCTGTACGAAAACGGCACTTTCACAACGGTTGACGCGGGCGAGATTTACGAGCGCGCAAACCGTCTTGCAAGGGAGCTTTGCGGCGACTGAAAGCGAGGATTTATGAAAATTCTGGTCACGGGCGGAACGGTTTTCGCAAGTCGTTTTACAGCGGAATATTTCGCGAAAAACAACGATGTCTACGTCCTCAACCGCGGCACAAAACCGCAGTCCGAGGGCGTTCAAGCGATAATTGCCGACCGTCATAATCTCGGTGATACTCTTAAAGAGTACGAATTTGACGCGGTGCTGGACGTATGCGGGTACAACGAAACCGATGTTCGCGATTTGCTTTGCGGCTTGGGAAAATTCGGGACGTACATTTTCGTGAGTTCAAGCGCGGTTTATCCCGAAACGCTCGTTCAGCCGTTTTGCGAGGAAAACGAAATCGGCGCGAATAAAATCTGGGGCGATTACGGATTGAATAAGGTAAAAGCCGAGCGTTTTCTTGCGGAAAACTGCCCGAACTTTTACATAATCCGTCCGCCGTATCTTTACGGCAAGATGAATAATCTTTACCGCGAAGCGTTTGTTTTTGAGTGCGCCGAGCAAAATCGCCCGTTTTATTTGCCGCGTGAAGGGAAAATGCAGCTGCAATTTTTCGATATTGAGGATATGTGCAAATTTATGCAAACACTGCTCGAAAAGCAGCCAAAACAGCGTTTTTTCAATGTCGGAAATCCCGAGAGCGTGAGCGTTCTTAAATGGGTTGAGCTGTGCTACAAAACGCTTGGAAAAACGCCCGAAATTCGCTTTGTTGAGCCGAATATCGGGCAGAGAAGCTATTTCCCGTTTTATGATTACGAATATTTTCTCAATGTTGAGAAAATGCTTGAATTAATGCCCGAAATAAAGCCGATTGAAAAGGGCTTAAAGCAGTCTTACGCGTGGTTTAGGGACAATCGCGCAGAGGTTCGCAGAAAGCCGTTTTTTGAGTTTATTGATAAGGATTTGAGAGGATAATATGCCATTTTTACCTGTTTGCAAAAGTGATTTGGAGGAGCGCGGAATAGAGCAGCTTGACTTTATCTGCGTGACAGGCGACGCTTATATCGACCACCCGACGTTTGGAATTGCGATAATTTCGCGAATGATTGAAGCGGCGGGCTTTTCTGTTGGTATAATTTCTCAGCCGCTCTGTGACAAGGATTACCGTGAGCTCGGCAAGCCGAAGTACTGCTTTATGGTAACAGGCGGGAATATCGACAGTATGGTGTCGAACTACACGGTTGCCCTGAAAAAGCGCAACGACGACGCTTATTCCCCCGGCGGAAAAGGCGGAAAGCGTCCCGACCGCGCCGTTATCACATATTGCCGTGCGCTGAAGCGGCTGTTTCCCGATACCGAAATAGAAATCGGCGGTCTTGAAGCGTCGCTTCGGCGTTTCGCGCACTACGATTACTGGAGCGACAGCGTTATGCCGTCAATTTTGGTTGACAGTGGAGCGGATTATCTGATGTACGGAATGGGAGAGGTCACGCTCTCGGAGATGCTAAACCGCTTCAAACAGGGGCAGAAGCTTGCCGATATGCACGATTTACGCGGAATTTGCTACCTCACAAAGCCCGAAAATACACCGCTCGGCTCTGTTCAGTGCGACAGTTTTGAGATTGTCCGCGAGAACAAAAAAGCCTACGCGAAATCCTGCCGAAAGCAGTACGACGAGCAGGACGACGTTTACGGAAGAACCATTGTCCAGCGTCACGGAAATATGATGCTCGTTCAAAACCCGCCGCAGCGCTCGGTTACGCAGAAGGAGTTCGACTACGCGTACGAGCTGCCGTATATGCGGACTTATCATCCGATGTACGAGAAAGACGGCGGCGTGCCTGCGATACAGGAAGTCGAGTTTTCGATAACCCACAACCGCGGCTGCTTCGGATTTTGCAACTTTTGTTCAATCGCGCTTCATCAGGGACGAAAAATCCAGACGAGAAGCGAGGACTCGGTGTACAATGAGGCTGTTATGCTCTCGGAAAAGCCGAATTTCAAGGGCTATATCCACGACGTCGGCGGTCCAACGGCAAACTTCCGTCACCCGTCCTGTGAAAAACAGGAGGAGCACGGCTTGTGCAAAGGGCGAAAGTGCCTTGCTCCGAACCCCTGCAAGAATATCAATGCCGATCATTCCGATTATATTCGGCTTTTACGGCGGCTTCGCGCGATAAAGGGAGTAAAAAAGGTTTTCATTCGCTCGGGAATACGCTTTGACTATATGCTGCTTGAAAAGAACAATGCGTTCCTTGACGAGCTTGTCGAATATCACGTCAGCGGGCAGCTCAAAGTCGCTCCGGAACACGCTTCAAACCGCGTTCTCGATTATATGGGAAAGCCGCATATCGAGGTTTACGAGGAGTTTGAGAAACGCTTTTACGCGTCAACGAAAAAATGCGGGAAAGAGCAGTATCTCGTCCCGTATCTGATGTCGTCGCACCCCGGCTGTACGCTTGACGACGCGATTGAGCTTGCGCTTTTCGAGAAAAAGCACAACATTCGTCCCGAGCAGGTTCAGGACTTTTATCCAACCCCCGGCACGATTTCAACCGCGATGTTCTACACGGGACTTGACCCGTACACGCTGGAGCCGGTTTTTGTTCCGAGAACAACCGAGCAAAAGGCTATGCAGCGCGCTCTTTTGCAGTACTTTATGCCGAAAAACCACGCGCTTGTCGAAAAAGCGCTGACTATTGCAAAGCGCCGCGATTTAATCGGCTTCGGGAAGGATTGCCTGATTGCACCGTCCAAAACTCCCGAGAAAATCGCAAAACCCGAAAGGAACAGAAATGTCGACAACAAGAAAAACAAGAACCTACCGCAAAAGAAAAAGAAGCGCTAAGCGGGTTTTCAATAACATTTTGTCGGCGGTTTTGCTGATAATTCTGTCTGCTGCGCTGTTTGTTTTCATCAACGAGCGGTTCATCAAGTGGGATTTTATCCCGAGCTCCGCGGATATTGTGCACTTTTTCGGAGGCGGCGGGAAACCTTATGTAAAGCCGCTTGACAGCGAGGCTGCCGTATATTTCATCGATGTCGGTCAGGGTGACTGTGAGCTTATCCGAACAAAAAGCTGCAATATTCTGATTGACTGCGGCGGTGATGAAAGCATTGACGAGGTTGTGGGATTTATCAGCTATTCGGGAGTGGAGCGGCTGGACTATGTGATTGCCACACACCCTCACGCAGACCATATCGGCGGTATGTACAAGGTTCTGGAGAAGTTTGACGTGGGAACGGTTATTCTCCCGAAACTGAACGAGAACGCTGTTCCCGAAACGGTTTTCTATAACAAAATGCTGAATGTAATCGACAGAAAAGGCATTAATTTTGAGTATGCCAAGGCGGGCAAAAAGTACGAGCTCGCCGAGAAAACCTCGCTTGAAATCATCGCTCCGCTTTATGACAGCTACGAGGATTTGAACAACATTTCGATTGTCGCGCGGTACACTCACGGCGGGAACTCGTTTTTGTTCACGGGCGACGCTGAGAGCCTTGCTGAGCTGGATATCCTCGACAACGGCTTGGACGTTCGCGCAGACGTGCTGAAAATCGGTCATCACGGGAGCGCGGGCGCGAGCAGCAAAGCTTTCCTCGAAAAGGTCAAGCCGCAGATTGCCGTGATTGAGGTCGGCGAGGTGAACGATTACGGACACCCGCGCGCAGAAGTTTTCGAGCGGCTTGGGCAGGTCGGCTGCAAAGAGGTCTACACAACCGCTTCTGACGGGAATATCGTTATCGTAAGCGACGGAGCGTTTCTCAAAGTAAAGACTGAAAAATCCGAAATTGCTGCCGCTTAGTTGTGAAAATGCACAAAATCTCGCTTTGATTTTGGTTGGATATGATTAAAAACACGTTTTTTCGACAAGGTTCTTGAAGTAAACGTGAAAAAGTTGTATAATAATAAATTGGTTAAATACACAATTTATATGAATGAAGGAAAGTGAACAATTTGAAAAGAGAAGATTTAAGAAACATCGCGATAATCGCGCACGTCGACCACGGAAAAACAACCCTCGTTGACGAGATGTTAAAGCAGGGCGGCGCGTTTCGTGAAAATCAGGAGGTTGCCGACCGCGTTATGGACAGCAACGCTATCGAGCGCGAGCGCGGAATTACAATCCTTGCGAAGAACACCTCCTGTATGTACAACGGCGTGAAAATCAACATCGTCGATACTCCCGGACACGCGGATTTTTCGGGCGAGGTTGAGCGTATCCTCAAAATGGTTAACGGTGTTCTTTTGCTCGTGGACAGCTTTGAGGGTACAATGCCGCAGACGCGTTTTGTTCTTCAGAAGGCTCTGGAGCTTGGTCACAAGATAATCGTTGTTGTCAACAAAACCGACCGTCCCGACGCGCGCAATCACGAGGTTGTGGACGAGGTTCTGGAGCTTTTGCTCGACCTTGACGCAACCGAGGAGCAGCTCGACAGCCCCGTTGTTTTCTGCTCGGGCAGACTTGGCTGCTCGTCCTACAATCCCGATGAAATGGGCACGGATTTCAAGCCGCTTTTCGAGAAAATCATCGAGCACATTCCCGCTCCCGAGGGTGATGAAACGGGTGAACTGCAAGTTCTCGTTTCGTCAATCGACTACAACGATTACGTCGGAAGAATTGCCGTAGGACGTGTAGAGCGCGGTGTAATCAAGCAAAATCAAGAGGTTATGGTCTGCGATTACCACAACAGAACAGCTCCCTTCAAGGCAAAAATCGTATCGCTCAATCAGTTCGAGGGACTGAACAAGGTTCCTGTCGAGAGCGCGACAGTCGGCGATATAATCGCGTTTTCCGGTATTGAGGGCGTTACAATCGGTCAGACAATTACGTCTGTTGCCGCTCCCGAGGCTCTGCCTTTCGTTAAAATCAGCGAGCCTACCGTTGAGATGACGTTTTCCGTCAACACCTCACCGTTTGCGGGACGCGAGGGAAAATTCGTCACATCTCGTCAAATCCGTGAGCGACTTATGCGTGAAACCTTGAAGGACGTTTCGCTGAGAGTATCGGACAGCGATACCGCAGACGCGCTGAATGTTGCGGGACGCGGTGAAATGCACCTGTCAATCCTCATCGAAACAATGCGCAGAGAGGGCTACGAGCTTTCCGTGAGCACACCCCGCGTTCTTTACAAAGAAATAGACGGAGTAAAATGCGAGCCTGTCGAGCGTCTTGTAATCGACGTTCCCGAAACCGCTGTCGGTTCGGTTATGGAGAAAATGGGACAGCGCAAAGGTGAGCTTGTTGAAATGCACCCTGTCGGAACCCGCACAAGACTTGAATATCTTGTTCCTTCCCGCGGACTTTTCGGCTATCGAAGCGAGTTTTTGACCGATACAAAGGGCGAGGGAGTTATGAACTCTGTTTTCGACAGCTATAAGCCGTATTACGGTGATATTCCGAGAAGAACGGTAGGTTCGCTTGTCGCTTGGGAAACGGGCACTTCGATTACTTACGGTCTGTTCAATGCGCAGGAACGCGGCACGCTCTTTATTGGAGCGGGTGTTCCCGTATACGAGGGAATGATTGTCGGCGTATCACCGAAGGCGGGAGATATAGTCGTAAACGTCTGCAAGAAAAAGCACCTCACAAACACGCGCGCTTCGGGCTCGGACGACGCTCTGCGGCTTATTCCGTGCAAGCAGATGAGCCTTGAGGAAAGCCTTGAGTTTATTCAGGACGACGAGCTCGTAGAGGTTACTCCGAAAAATATCCGTATCAGAAAGACAATTCTCGAACGTGATTTGCGTCTGAAAGCCGAAGCAAAGCTGAAAAAGTAAGCCTAATGACCGAAATTACGATAAGAAAAAACGACGCGGGACAGCGTGCCGACCGCTTTTTGTCGAAAGCGTACCCGAATTTGAAATCCTCGCTTGTCTGCAAGCTGATGAGAAAAAAGCGGATAAAGCTGAACGGAGCGCGGGTTGAGCCGAACGTTATT
The DNA here is from genome assembly GCA_017847835.1 of Oscillospiraceae bacterium. Taxonomy (GTDB): domain Bacteria; phylum Bacillota; class Clostridia; order Oscillospirales; family Ruminococcaceae; genus CAG-115. The sequence continues at coordinate 221,672 of JAGASH010000005.1, read as the reverse complement.
TTAAAAGAGGGCGACGTTTTCAGGTTTTATCTGAGCGACGAGCTGCTCTCGAAAAAGCCGCTGGAGCGCGCAAACGATTTTCGGGATATTTCCGCGGAAATAAACGTCATCTATGAGGACGAGAATATTCTGCTCTGCGACAAGCCGTGCGGGCTGGTTGTTCACGAGGACAATGAAAACACCGCGGACACGCTGATAAACCGTATTCTGAGCTATCTTTATCAGAAGGGTGAGTTCGTGCCCGAAGACGAAAACAGCTTTACACCCGCGCTTGTGAACCGGATTGACCGCAACACAAGCGGGATTGTGATTGCCGCGAAAAATGCCGAGGCTCTGCGTATTCTCAATCAAAAGCTGCGCGACAGGGAACTTGAAAAGTTGTATCTCTGCGCGGTTTTCGGTTCTCCGAAGCCGAACGAGGCGGTCAAGACTGCGTATCTGAAGAAGATTTCCGAGGAGAACCGCGTGATTATCTCGGACAAGCCGCAGCCCGATTTCCTGACGATTAAGACGAAATACCGCGTGCTGGAAAGCCGCGGTGAGCTTTCGCTGGTTGAAGTGGACTTACTCACGGGCAGAACTCACCAAATCCGCGCGCATTTCGCTCACATCGGATGCCCGCTTCTCGGCGACGGAAAATACGGCGACAATGCGCAGAACAAAAAGTACGGCGCGAAAACTCAGGCGCTTTGCTCGTATAAGCTGAAATTCTGCTTTACAACTGACGCGGGCGCGCTCTCCTATTTAAACGGAAGAGAATTTTCCGTGGCAAATCCCCGTGAGATTTGGTTTGTGAAGCTGTTTGAATGACGGTTTTTGTATTGATTTATCGATAATCAAAGTACAAAATATTGTGTTTAAATATAGTGATTTTCCATATATAATGGGCTTTTTTTGTGTTGATTTGTGAAAAATGCACAAAATCAACCGTGTAAAATTTACATAAATCTTCGCGAAAAATTGTCAAAGTATCTTGATAAAATTGCGGAAATTTTGTATAATAGATATGATAAGATATCATTGTCGGGTAACCTCGGCAAGAAATCTAATTTTTTTAATTTTCAGGAGGTAGATTCCAATGGCAGTTAAAGTTGCAATTAACGGTTTCGGACGTATAGGACGTCTTGCGTTCAGACAGATGTTTGGCGCAGAGGGATATGAGGTTGTAGCAATCAACGACCTTACCAAGCCCTCCATGCTCGCAAATCTTTTGAAGTATGATACCGCACAGAAGGGTTACTGCGGTGTTATCGGCGAAAATCTTCACACTGTTTCCGCTGACGATGAGGCTAACACTATCACTGTTGACGGCAAGACCCTCAAGATTTACGCAGAGAAGGACGCAAAGGACCTTCCTTGGGGTGAAATCGGCGTAGACGTAGTTCTCGAGTGCACCGGTTTCTACTGCTCTAAGGACAAGAGCCAGGCTCACATCGACGCAGGCGCAAAGAAGGTTGTTATTTCTGCTCCCGCAGGCAACGACCTCAAGACTATCGTTTACAGTGTAAACGAGAACACTCTTACAGCTGATGATACTATCATCTCCGCTGCTTCCTGCACAACCAACTGCCTTGCTCCTATGGCTAAGGCTCTCAACGATTATGCTCCTATCCAGAGCGGTATCATGAGCACCATTCACGCTTACACCGGCGACCAGATGATTCTCGACGGTCCTCACAGAAAGGGCGACCTCAGAAGAGCAAGAGCAGGCGCTGCTAACATCGTTCCTAACTCTACCGGTGCTGCTAAGGCAATCGGTCTTGTAATTCCCGAGCTCAACGGAAAGCTCATCGGTTCTGCACAGCGCGTTCCTGTTCCTACCGGTTCTACCACTATCCTTACCGCTGTTGTTAAGGGTGCTGACGTAACCAAGGAAGGCATCAACGCTGCTATGAAGGCTGCTGCTTCCGAGTCCTTCGGCTACAACGAGGACCAGATTGTTTCTTCCGACGTTATCGGTATGAGATATGGTTCTCTCTTCGACGCAACCCAGACCATGGTTTGCAAGATTTCCGATGACCTCTATGAAGTACAGGTTGTTTCTTGGTACGACAACGAGAACTCCTACACTTCTCAGATGGTTAGAACCATCAAGTACTTCGCAGAGCTTTAATTCAAGGCTTTCAAAGATGCTCCCGAGTTTTTCGGGAGCATTTTTTGTTCTTTCAGCAAATTCTGCCTTTTTACTGCTTTTTGCTCGATATTTCTCCATTGACAAGACATTTAAAATCTGATATAATTTTATTAGGGGAGAAAACCGAAAGGAGGTTTGGATTTGGACGTTGAAAATAATCAGGTGAGTGAAAACGCATTAAATCCCGATGAAAACGCTGTTCGCGGGGGAGTTGCGGTTGACGACAATCCTCAGAACACGGAGGAAGCGCGGGCTTTTGCCCAACAGCAAGCGGCACTTGAGGCTCAGCGGATTTCTCTGGAGGAGCAGGACAAAAAGCTGCTTGACGCGCTTGACGAGGTGCTTGAAAAACGTTCGCAAAGGGAGAGAAAGCGTCCTCAGACAAAAGGTGAGCGCTTGACTGCGGGAATTGCAAACAAAGGCGTCGGAATAGTTTCGCTGGGACTGATTTTGATATTTCTCGGCATTGTGATGATTGTGACGCTTTTTTCAAAGGAACCCGACTATTTCCTGCCGCTGAAGCTGTCTCCGATTGCGGCAATTCTGGTTGGAATTGAGATTTTGTTTAACCAGATGATTGCGCGCGGAAAACTGAAAATCAATATCCCGAGTATTATCATTTCGGGAGTACTTACCGTGGGCTGCTGTGTTGCGTGTGTACTTATGAATTCATCGTACAAGCAGGACACAATCGAGTACAACAGCCGCACAATTGCCGCGGAAATTTACGACAGAACCTACAAGGAACTGCGAAATTGTGCGGATATAAAGTCTGTTGAGGCAATAGTTGACCTTAATCCCGAGGGTACTGCGATTACAAAGGGGCTTGACGCGCTTTCAGCCGGAGATAAAATTGTGATAAACATCGAGTTCGGCGGCGGCTATATTGACCCGAGAGCGTTTGCGTCAGACTGCAAAAAGATAATTGAGGGTTATCGGATAATGGGGATAAACATCACGGATTTTCATTTTTACAACGAAACCGCGTTCAATACCTATTCGCTTGATGTAATCGGAAAATATGTACAGGATTATTCTGAAACAAAACTTACGGAAATGGTAAATCATATTTATATTGAAGATTTCAGTTTTATTGAAGATTTACCCGATTTGGCAGATGAAGAAAGCGAGGACACTTCATCTTCCGAATAATTGAAAGGAGAAAATTTTGATAAACGATAAAAAAACAGCGTTATATGAATGTATAAAAAGACAATTTACAGACCCGGGATTGTACAAGGTATCAAGAGTATGCGAGTGGCTTGTAACAAACGGCTGTTCACCCGAACAGATGGGATACGGCTCTTTCAGGGAGCTTGCCGAGGACTGTCCGGAAATATTCGCTTTTCAGGACGACAACAACAATGATTTTATCCAGATTAAATCGTGGCAGGCGGGAGAGCGTGATTTTTCGGAAAGCTCTCGTCACCCTGCGGACAGCTTTTTCGGTTCGCGGAATATTATTCTGAACGACGATATCATCGAAATGACACAGCAGTCGCTGTTTGCGCTGACAAAGGTTCTTGGCAACGGTTTGAGCGTTCAGCAGATGAAAGGCGAGGTTTACAGAAAATTTGACGAGGCAAAGCAAAATCAAAAGCTCGACTTTTTCGCGGAACGATACACTTTCCCGATTGATTATTGTTCGGACGGGCTTCTTGTAAACGGAATTGTTACAAAAAATCTCAGCCCTTACGGAAAAAGCCTGTATTTTTCATTCGAGAAAACGCAGATTTACCGCTCGGGTTCTTTTGAGAGAAGGGTGACGCAGCCCGTTATCTCACAGGAGGATAAAAATCGGATTTATCGTATGCTTACCGAGAATTTCCAGACGGAAGTGCCTATTCATATGGCAACGATAAGCAAATTCCTCACAGACCACGGCGTTGACCGAATGAAATACGGCTTCTATAAGATGAAGGATTACCTTGCGCAAATGCCTTTTCTGACAATGGACGACATTGTTCTTGGCGGTGTTCCGCAGGTGATGATTACAATCAAGAATATGGACAGAGCCGATGATTTCGAGGAAACCCGCCGACCTGTTTTCAGAAGCGAACCGACGCAGCTCGAAGTATATCGTAAAAACGAATATTCAGCGAACAAAACGGCTGTTCCTGCGGGAAGACTTTCGGATTTCTGCAACTTGCCGACAAAGCCTATGGCAATCCTTGAAAAATTTCTCGAAGAAAGCGGTGTGAAAACCGATTATTTTGCAATGGTGAGCGATTTGAACGCGGATTTCGCGGCTGCCCGCGAAACAAACAGCGTTCGTTCCTTTGAGAACAAGCTGATTTTCCCCGTGCGTTATCTGAAAAAGGACGGGACGCGCGTTGAGCTCACGCTGAAGCCCAGCACCTACGAGGGCAAAGAATGGTTTTTGTACTTCGTTGACACGGGCGTCCGCGACAGAAATCCGCGTTTCATAAATCCCGGAAAGCAGCTTGAAAGCTTCGCTTTTCTGGGAAGCTGGTCGAATTTCCTCTCGGAGCTTGCTTCAAAAGCGGTTGATGAGGAGTGGGATTTCCGCGGTTCTTCAAACGGACATTACAGAATTCTGATACAGTACATCAAGTACACATTCAGCCGTCTTATGCGCGAGAAAAAGGTCTGCATTTCCGAGGACAGGCAATTTGCAGCGTTCAACACGGGACTTGCCGACAATCACTATGATGATATTTACGCTTGCTTTAACCCGAATGACGCGGGCTGTGATACCGAGTGGAAATTTGCGGGATTTTGCACGGCGGCTTCGGGCGGTCTTGGAAAACAGCTCGTCAATTACTTCAACCCGCTTCCCGCACCGCCGACCTACTTTTCGCGCAACGAGGACTTGTTCTTCGACCACCAGAAGCAGCTCCACACCGATTTTGAGCATATTATCATCGATAACATCAAGCGACTTCCGCTGCAATTCCTGTACGACCAGTTTTTCGATAACGTGGAAGCACGGGAATTGGTTGACAGAATACGCTTAAAGAGCACGGACAGAACGGTTCGCGACGAGCTTTACGAAAATCTGAGGCAGATTATTGTCGATAACAGCCGACTGTTCCTGCGTATTCAAAACCGCCTGAAGGATGCGATTGAGCTTGCAAGAAAGCGCGTTCGCTGGAATTACAAAACGGCGGTTCCGTCGTATTTCCCGAAGCGCGATACAATGTCGCTGATGCTGCCACTGGCGCTGATTGACGAGCTGAAGCCCGATGTCGCGCTTGTCGTTGAGCTCACAAATTCGGGAAGCTATCAGGGGCAGACAATCCTCACGCTCCCGCAGGCTTACATTGACGCACGCTTGGTGTGCCGTCTGACAGGTGACTGGCTTGACCCGACGAACATCTCCGAACTTTATCAAGAGTACGAGGAGCAAACCGAGGACTAAAAAATCAGACCAAAGTTTTTCGCTTTGGTCTGTTTTTTATGCCTTAAACCTCTCCATAATTCTGACTGCGGTTTTTATTCCGTCAACAGCCGCAGACATTATCCCTCCGGCATAGCCTGCTCCTTCTCCGCACGGATAAAGTCCGTCAGTACCGATTGCACAGCCGTTTTCACCTCGCGGAATTCTGACAGGCGAGGAGGTTCGCGACTCAATTCCCGTGAGAATGCTGTCGCTGTCGGAAAAACCGCGGATTTTTTTCTCAAACACTCGTATTCCGTCTGCGAGAAAATTCGAGATATGCTCGGGGAACAGCTCGCGCAGATTTGCCGCTTCAACTCCCGGAAGATAAGTCGGCGTAACCTTTCCGAGCGAAAAAGCCGTGCCGCCGTTCAGAAATTCCCGCGTGAGCATAGCGGGAGCGCGATTTGAGCATTTCCCTAGTGCAAACGCTTTTTGCTCCAGCTTTTTGATGAAGTCAACTCCCGAAAGCGGGGTGTTCCCGAAATCTTCGGGCGAAACCGACACAAGAACCGCACTGTTTGCGTTTTTACCCGAGCGCGAAAAGTTGCTCATTCCGTTTGTGACGATAGTTCCCGCGCTGCTTGCCGAGCCGACGACAAAACCGCCCGGACACATACAAAATGTGTACACGCCGCGGTCGTTTTGCCGATATGAAAGCGCGTATTCTGCGGGCGGCAGGGCAGGGTGACCCGCGAATTTCCCGTAAAGCGCTGCGTCGATATCCGCTTGTAAATGCTCAATTCTTGCACCGACGGAAAACGCTTTCGGCTGCAAATCGACACCGTTTTTCAGCAGAATTTCAAAGGTATCGTGAGCCGAGTGTCCGACAGCGAGCACAAGCGCGCTGCACGGGATTTTCTCACCGTTCACGCTTACCGAGCGCAGCTTTCCGCAGTTTACCTCGATATCTTCAATCGGCGACAGAAAACGGATTTCTCCGCCAAGCTCAATGATTTTTTCGCGCAAATTTACGACAATATTGCGAAGATTATCCGTACCGATGTGAGGCTTTGCCTTTGTCAGAATTTCCTCGGGAGCGCCGAAATCCACAAATCTTTCGAGAACCCTCGAACAAAGCGGGTCATTAATCCGCGTTGTCAGCTTGCCGTCCGAGAACGTTCCCGAGCCGCCTTCGCCGAACTGAACGTTTGTTCTCTCGTCGAGAATACCGCTTTGCCAGTAATTTTCGACAGCAGAAATTCTCTCGGTCATTGCCGCGCCGCGCTCGAAAACAATCGGCTTATACCCGAACTCGCAGAGCGTGAGCGCGCAGAACATTCCCGCAGGTCCGAAGCCCGCAACACAGATTTTTCCGTTTTGCTCCTCGTCACCGAAATTTACGCTCAGCTTTTCATTTGTGAAAAACCGTACATTCGGGAATTTCTCTGCAAGACGCGCTTCCTTTTCGGGATTTTGAAGCTCGATGTAAACGGAATTTACAAAGCAAACACCGTGACGCGCGTCAACAGATGTCTTGTGAAGTTTTGCTGTTTTTATCTCGTTCTTATAAAGCCCGAGCGCCGAGAGCGCTTTTTGAATTGCGTTCTCGGCGTTTGCATTATTGATGTCGGTTTTGATTTGTGAAACGATAATTGCCATCAGTATGAGCCCTCTTCTTTTTGAACGGCGAAAATTGTTACCTTATAATCGCCCGTTACCCAGCACTTTTGTCCTGTTCCCTTAATCTGAACGGAAGCGGTTACGTCCTGCGTGCCGGGACGAAGAGTTACACCCATAAGGTTGACAGTCGCTGTTATGTCGCCCTTTGCAAATCCCGTGATAAGGTCGGACGGACCTGTTACGGTAACGTTCAGCGCTGTTGTGGTGAGCGAAACCCTGTAATTGTCGGGCACTCCCTTGATTTCGATATCGTCAGAGGTTACGATATAATCAAGCAAGCCGTAGTTTTCTGTTTTCCAGGTTATTGTCGCGCTGTTGTTGCCGGAAAGGTTCTTATAGCCGTCGGGAAGAACAATCGGGAGATAAGTGTTGCCGTTCGGTGTGATATCCGAGAGGTTGATTGTTCCGATATCGAGCTGGCTCTGGTTATCAATAGTGTTGTTGGGAGCGGCTACGGTAATCATCTCGGGTCTTATCTCGTATTTCAGCGAGTCCGCGTCAAAGCTTGCGGGATAGTTTATCGTAACCGTAAGCGGGAGCTCTTTCTGCTTGAAAATCGGGATATTTACGGTAACAAGCTCGGTTGAGAGCTTCAGCTTGTCGGTAACAATCTTTGTGCCGTTGCTGCCGTAGATGATGATTTCGCTGTTTGTCTGAGTGGACTCCATAATCTCGCCGTGGAAGGTGGATTTTGCTTCAATTCTCTCGATTTTTTCAAGCATTGAAGCCGAGCCTGTCACGGAGATTGTTTCGGGAGAAGTCGTGACATCGTCCGCATAGAAGCCCTCGGGCAGACTGATATCGGGAGCTGTACCCGTTATCGGGAACTCCTTGGTGATAATCTTGTCGATTTCAAGAGAAAGCGTTTTCGGCTCAACCTCGAGAAGCGTGTAGTCCTCGTTTGTCTTTGCGAAAACCTCCAGCGTGACGTTATATTTACCCGCTGAGGTTACCTCGGAAAGGTCAACGGACGCATAAAAATCCTGCGAGTCAAGGCGGCTGATATCGTATCGCTTGCCCTGAATTTTGATGTTGACGTTCTGATTGATGTCGTTTACAATCTGCAAATTGTTGCGAATCATATAATCGGTGAGGTGCGCTTCAACAGCGACATTGTTTACCTCTTTTTCGACGGTAGGGAAAACCTGAATAGAAACGACAATCCACAGCGTAAACGAGAGCAAAAACGCGAGAATTAAGGTTTTGTAGTTGCGTTTGAGGTCGTTGAGGAAATTAAGTATAAAGTTTTTCATTGCTTATTTCCTCCCTGCTGTTTGGTTTTGCGCGGCTTTTTCTTCTTTTCGGAGGAAGTACCGGGCATATATTTGCGCAGAATTGTGATAAGTCCCTCGCGCGTCTGGTCGCGGGAGAGCTGCCCGTCAAGAGCAACGGAAATAGTTCCCGTTTCCTCGGACACAACGATAACAAGCGCGTCGGAGTTTTCGCTCATTCCGACAGCGGCTCTGTGACGCGAACCGAGCTCGGTTGTGAGGTACTGGTCTTTCTGGGTGTTAGGCAAAAAGCAGCCTGCCGCGTAAATCCGGTTGTCGCGGATAATTACGGCACCGTCGTGAAGAGGAGCCTTGTTGTAGAAAATATTGCAGAACAGCTCGGGTTCACACTCGGCATTTATGACGCTTGTGGTTTCCTTTTCGATGATATCGCCGAGCTTTGTTTCACGCTCGATAACGATAAGCGCACCCGTTTTGCTGTCGTGAAGACGAGCGCAGGCGTCCGCGATACCGAGAATAGCTTTCTCGCGCACCGAGGTATTTCCCGCGTTTTTCTCGACAGACTGCGCAAATGTGGCAACCTTTGTTCCACCGACCTTTTCGAGAATTCGGCGCAATTCCGGCTGAAAGACAATCATAATGGCGATAATTCCGACCTGCAGGAAGTTATCCAGCAGGAAGCTCATAGCTCTCAGATTGAAAATCTGCACCAGAATGAAGATGACAATAATGAAAAATATACCCTTCAAAAGCTGCATTGCACGTGTTTCACGAAGCAGCTTTATCAGATAATATACAAGGAAAGTGAGAATAAGGATATCCAGAATATCGAAAAAGTTTATTGATTGAACAATGTTGACGAAATTCTGCACGATATCCTTAATATATTCGATAGCGTCCAAGGCAAGCTCCTTTATAACCGCGTGAAAGCCTCACGGAAGTTGTCAGAAAAATCAGTCGTTGTGCTCCGGACCTTTAATGATTGCGGCAACGAAATCGGGACCTGCGTTGCAGGAAACGACTACGCCGATTTTTGAAATCATAGCGGGCGGATAGCCGACCTTTTTGGTCATTTTGTCGATGAACTCTTTTTCAAGCTCGGGACGGGTTGTCGTGCAGATGCAGTATGGAGTCTGCGGTATTATTCTGGAAGTAACCGTTTCAACAGCCGCGTCAATGATAGCCTTTTCACCGCGTGCTTTTCTCAGCACCTCGGTTACCTTGTCGTGAAGAACGATAAGCGGCTTGAGTCCCATAAGCTCGCCGAGGAAGGAAGCCGCAGCGGAAATTCTGCCGGATTTTTTCATATGACGAAGTCCGAAGCCGACGATAAATGCCTCGGTGTGAAGCGCCCAGTCCTCGAGATAAGCAACAATGCTTTCAACGGACTGTCCGTCGTCGAGCTTTTTGCAGGCTTCGATTATCGGGTAGCCGTAAGCGACGGTGTAGTTTCTGGAGTCGATGTTGTAGATTTTGAGGTCGGGCAAATCCTCCTTAACAGCTTCTGCTGCAAGAACAGACTGCGAGAAGGTCTGAGAGCCCGCCGCGTTGATTACGTCAACGATGATTTCACGCACACCCTCGCTGTAAAGCTGACGATATTTTTCTTCAAATTCAATCTGAGTAATCTGGGAGTGCTTGGGAATTTCCTCGTGGTCCTTCAAAATCTGATAGAACTCGTCCTCCTGAATATCTACGCGGTCAACATAGTTTTTGCCTTCAATGTTGACATTAAACGACATAATCACGAGATATTTTTCCCATTCCTTTTCAAGCTCGCGGGAGATATCGCAGCCGCTGTCCGTGATAATTCTTACGTTTTCGTTCATAAATATAATTTCCTTTCAAAAATATTTTCGTGTTCAGTCCGCCTCGGACCAGTCGAATTTTGTAAGAGAGCCGTTGTTTTGCAGCTCGGGAAAATCCCATTGACGGAGGATTTCATAAGCGGCAATAGCGACGCTGTTTGAAAGATTGAGACTTCTGAGCGTCGGCATCATCGGAATACGAACGCAGGAATTTTTGTTTTTGAACAAAAGCTCCTCGGGAAGTCCCGCGTCCTCGCGCCCGAAAATTATGTAACAGTTGTCGGGATAGCTTACGTCGGTGTAACGGTTTTGCGCCTTTGTTGTGAAGAAGTAGCAGCTGCCGTTTGTCTTTGCGAAAAAATCGTCAAAGCCGTCGTAATACGAGATATCCAGAAAATGCCAGTAATCCAGACCCGCACGTTTTAGCTGTTTGTCCGTCGGAGTAAAGCCCATTGGCTTTATTATGTGGAGCGCTGCGCCCGTGACAGCGCAGGTTCTTGCGATATTTCCCGTGTTCTGGGGAATTTGCGGCTCCGCGAGGACAATGTTTAGCTTCATAAAACAGACCTTCTTACTAATCCGATTTATTGACAAAAATCAATACATTAATATTATAACACAATTGCAAAATTTTTTCAATAGGATTATGCCTTGACAAATGAAAAATATTATGCTAAAATTTTACTGTACAAAAGTAAATGAACGGAGGCGGGGAAGTGCTTGAAAAAATAACTTCACGGCACGTCAAACTGAGAACCGAGCGCAGCGCTGAGCTTGCGGCGGCTTGTGATATCACGCAGAACAGTCTTACGATTGAGTTTTTTGATTTGCCGATGAACCGTGTTTTCGCGAGGAGCGTGCTTTTCGGCACGGAAATCGGCGCGAAATCCTCGGCTGAGCTTTTGCCGCGGCTTATGGTCACGGCTTGCCGGGAACACGGAATACCTGCGTCCGCGGTGAAATCCGTGGGAATAGCCGCAGATGTTCACGTCGCGGAATACCTTGCCGCAGAGCTTTCGGCAAGCGATTTGTACCTTTCTCCCGATACCGAGATTTATTTCCCGCCGTTTATATCAATGGGAATAAGCGGTCGCTTTACGGCTTCGCTTACAACGATACCCGATGAAAAATTCACGGCGGCTGATTTCGGGAAAACGCTTTGCATTGCGGAAAAACGCGGCGAGGAGCTTGTTTGCGCGGCGTTTCCGCTGACGGGAGCGTTTGACGGAAGCGGACTTGAAAGCGGGATGCCCGCAGAGGACGGAGCGATTGAAACGGTACGGCGCGATGAAAAAACGCTGGTTTACGAGGTGATAAACGACGCGGATTGTCTTGGGATTTGCCCATGCGGAGCGTCTATGGCTGTCGATTTAATGCGCAAAGAGGGAATTGTTGATGCTGACGGGATAATGTACGACCGCGACCTGTTTTTCATCGGCGAGGATTATTACATATCGCAGGCTGATGTTCGGACAATTCAGTCCGATAAAGCAAGAACCGCCTCGGCTCTTTCACTTTTCGGCAGCGAAAACGGGATTTTCCTATCGGGAGAGCCGTTTTCCTCGCCCGACGGCTTGAAGGCGCTGATTAGTCTTGGAGCTGTCCCCGAGCGTTTTTCGAGAGCGGCATTTGCGAGAAATTCCGTGCTTCGCGGTATTGAGAATTGCCTGAAAAGTCCCGAAATCCGTGAGCAAGCGGAAAAAATTGCCAGAAATGCAAGGGATATCACAGAGGAAATTTTGCTCGAATATGATGAAAAATACTTGAATAATCTCAATTTTTAAGTTGATGAACAAAATTTCACGCGAAAAAAACTTAAAAAATTGTAATTTTTAATAAAAAGCACTTGATTTTTTTAGTCAATAGTGTTATAATAATAAGGCATTTAGTATCCGTCGGCATAACTATGCCCATATTTGGGTGTTGACGTTTCGGGATAAGCCACATATTGTGAAAAGCCCGGAATGGAGATGTTAGCCGATGTGTGTTGATGCCGCGGAGCAAAAGCTCGCGTGACATTAAAACGGATAGTCCGCTGAAATAAGGGGAAACGACCCCTTGCAAATGCCCGGATAAGCCGGTTTCAAGAATATCCGAAAATCCAGGAGGAAGAAAATGGACGCACTTAAAATCATTGAACAGAGCAGCTTGAAGGAGCAGGCACCCGCAATCGAAATCGGTGATTTCGTAAAGGTGTATGTACGCATCAAGGAAGGCGACAAGAGCCGTATCCAGATGTTCGAGGGAACTGTTATTGCAAAGAAGCACGGCGGTATCAACGAAACCTTCACCGTTAGACGTGTAGCACACGGCTGCGGAGTAGAGAGAGTTTTCCCCGTACATTCTCCGTCTGTTGACCACGTTGACGTTGTTAGAAACGGTAAGGTTCGCAGAGCGAAGCTCTACTATCTGCGCGACAGAGTTGGTAAGGCTGCCAAGGTTAAGTCCAAGGTTTAAGTTAATCTTAAACGCAAGATGTTCCCGAATTTAAAATGCGCCAAAGCGGCTTAAACTGCCGCTTTAGACGTGTTTTAGAGGATATGTCGGGAACAGTTCCGAAAAGTGAGTGTGCTATGAGCGAGTTTGACGAGGAAATTGAACAGGAAAAGGCGGACGAAACCGTTGTCGAAAGCACAGAAAATGCTGTCGGCGAGGCTGATGAAAATCCGGATAGTTCTGCCGCGAGCGTTCAGATAAGCGAGAGCAAAGAAAAGGCTCGTCCTTTTAACGAAGCTGTCGGCTGGGTGAATAATGTCGTTGTCGCGGTTGTGGCAATGCTTTTGCTTAATCTGTTTGTTTTCCGTTCGATAACCGTTGATGGCCCTTCTATGAACGATACTCTTATAGATAAGGACAGAGTTCTTATTACAAATCTGTTTTATGAGCCGTCCTTCGGAGATATCGTTGTTATACAGGCCGATAAGCTGTTAAACAGAAACACGAATATGTACGGCGAGGCTATTATAAAGCGTGTAATAGGTGTTGCGGGAGATACAATCCGTGTAAATTTTGAAAAAGGCGAGGTTTACCGCAACGGAGAGCTTTTGAAGGAGGATTACATCAAAACCCTCACGACAAGGCGCTATAACGGCTTTATTGAGAGCAACGTGGATTATGTCGTGCCCGAAAACTGCGTGTTTGCAATGGGCGACAACAGAAATGTTTCCAACGACAGCCGTAATCTCGAGGATATCGGCTTTATCGACAAAAATCTGATTATGGGCAGAGCGTTTGTGCGTATCCTGCCGATTTCACAATTCAAATGGCTGTAAATAACCAGAACGAAGCGGGAAATATCCAGTGGTTTCCCGGGCATATGACCAAGACAAGGCGGCTTATAGAGGCTGACCTTAAAATGGTTGACGCGGTTGTCGAGGTAACCGACGCAAGAATACCCGAGAGCAGCAGAAATCCCATTATCGACGAGCTTTGCGGGAAAAAGCCGCGCATTATGATACTGAACAAATGCGACGCCGCCGATGAAAAGGCAACCGAGGCTTGGCGGAAATTCTACGAGAAGCAGGGAATGTGCGTAATCGTGTGTGATTGCCGCAGCGGAAAAGGCGTAAACAGATTTTTGCCTGCCGTGAAAAAGCTGCTTCGTGAGCTCACCGAGCGCAGAAAAGCCCGCGGTATGATAGGAAAAGCTATGCGGCTGATGGTTGTGGGTATTCCGAATGTCGGGAAATCCTCGTTTATCAACCGAATGGCAAACTCAAAGAAAACAAAGGTCGGCGACCGTCCCGGAGTAACCCGCGGTAAACAGTGGGTGACGATTGACAAGGACGTGGAGCTGCTCGATATGCCGGGAATTCTGTGGCCGAAGTTCGAGGACAAGGATGTTGCGCAGAGGCTTGCGTTTACGGGAGCTGTCAAAGACGAGGTTATGGACACCGAGGCGCTTGCGAGAGCGCTTGGAGCGGTTCTTTTGCAGGATTATCCCGAGCTGATGAAGGCTCGCTACGGGATAAAGGGCGAGGAGGACGTTCTCGTCGAGATTGCTGGTGCGCGGAAAATGCTTGTTTCGGGAGGAGAACCCGATACAGAGCGCGCTGCTGCGGCTCTTTTAGACGAATTTCGCGGCGGAAAAATCGGGAAAATCACGCTTGACAAACCGCCTGTTTCGGAGTGATTTATGAGCAAACATCAGAAAAGCGAGGCAACTCAGCTTGTGATTGAATGCGGCGAGGTTTCACTTCGCGAATTCGACAGAATTGTTTCCGGGAAATACGGGACAGTCTGCGGAATTGACGAGGCGGGCAGAGGACCGCTTGCAGGCGATGTTTACGCGGCTGCGGTTATACTTGACCCGAATAATCCGATTGACGGGATAAACGACAGCAAAAAGCTCTCCGAGAAAAAGCGCGAGCTGCTTTTTGAGGAAATCACGGCGAAAGCGCTTTCTTTCGGTATCGGAGTGGCAACGGTTGAGGAAATCGAACAGACCGATATTCTCTCGGCTGCGCTTCTTGCGATGAAAAGAGCGTATGAGCAGCTTTCGGTGAATGCGGGAATTGTGCTGGTTGACGGAGATGTGCTGCCGGAAATCGACGGGCTTGTCAAGAATTTGAAGCACGGCGACGCACGAAGCGAGGCAATCGGAGCAGCGTCAATTCTGGCGAAGGTTTCGCGTGACCGATATATGAAAAAGCAGTCGGAGATATATCCGCAGTACGGCTTTGAAAGGCACGCGGGCTACGGCACGAAAGCGCACTATGCCGCGATTGACGAGTATGGGATTTGCCCCATTCACAGAAAGAGCTTTTTGAAAAAGCACATTAAAAATGGATAAAATAGAAAAGGGAAGGCTTGGCGAGGACGCGGTCTGCGAGGAACTGAAACGTCGCGGATACAAAATAATCGCGAGAAATTTCCATAAACGCGTCGGCGAAATCGACATAATTTCCGAAATCGACGGTTTTGTCGTTTTCACCGAGGTAAAAGCGCGAAAAATGCGCAGTATGGTTTCGGGGCTTGAAGCGGTGAATTTCACAAAGCAAAAGAAAATCGTGCTGACGGCGGACGCGTGGCTTTCGGAAAACCCGACGAGCCTGCAGCCGAGGTATGATATTGCCGAGGTTGAGTTCACTCGCGGTGAGTTTCCGCATATTACAAGAATAGAAATTTACGAGGACGCTTTCACAGCCGACGGAATTTACACCGTAAATTGAAAGGATGACAGACAATGAATTACGCGAGCACAAGAAATTCTTCGCTCAAGGTATCGAGCGCGAACGCTATTGTAAAGGGACTTTCCGATGAGGGCGGACTTTATATCCCCGAGAATATTCCCGCGTTCACCGAGGAAGAAATCAAATCGCTTTGCGGTAAAACCTACACGGAGCGCGCATACGCGGTTTTCTCGAAGTTCCTCACCGATTTTACCGAGGAAGAGCTTCGTCACTGCGTTGAGAGCGCATATAACGACAAGAATTTCGACACCAACAACATTGCCGAAATCACTAAGCTGAACGGCGGCAAGTACATTCTTGAACTGTGGCACGGACCTACCTGCGCGTTCAAGGATATGGCGCTTCAGATTTTGCCGTACCTGCTGACAACCTCCGCGAAAAAGACCGTTGACGGCAAGCATATCGCAATTCTCGTGGCAACGTCCGGCGATACCGGAAAGGCTGCTCTCGAGGGCTTCAAGGACGTTGACGGCACATCAATCAGTGTTTTCTATCCCGAGGACGGTGTTTCTCCTATGCAGAAGCGCCAGATGACCACTCAGGAAGGCAATAACGTAAACGTCTGCGCGGTTAAGGGTAACTTTGACGACTGCCAGAACGGCGTTAAGGCGATTTTTACCGATAAGGAAATCGAGGAGAAGCTTGCAAAGCAGAACATTCTCTTGTCGAGCGCAAATTCGATTAACTGGGGCAGACTTGCACCGCAGATTGTTTACTATGTATCTACTTATGTACAGCTTGTTGCCGATAAGGAAATCGAGTTCGGCGAAAAGGTGAACATAGTTGTCCCGACGGGCAATTTCGGCAATATCCTCGCAGCTTACTATGCTAAGAGAATGGGAATTCCCGTAAACAAGCTGATTTGTGCGTCAAACAGCAACAACGTCCTCACCGACTTCATTAACACGGGTGTTTACGACAGAAACAGAAAGTTCTACACGACCGTTTCCCCGTCGATGGATATTCTTATTTCGTCTAATCTCGAGAGAATGCTTTATCATCTCACGGGTGAAAATGACGCGTTGATTAACGACTGGTTCGGAAAGCTCAAAACCGACGGCAAATACGAGGTAAACGACGATGTTAAGAGCAAGCTCGGAGAGCTGTTCTTCGCGGGATGCACCTCGGACGACGAAACCAAGGCGACAATCCGCAAAACCTTTGACGACGAGCACTATCTGCTCGACACGCACACTGCGGTTGCTGTCAAGGTTTACGAGGACTACAAGGCAAAGACCGGCGACAACACCAAGACTATCATCGCGTCTACCGCGAACCCCTACAAGTTCGTGAGAGCCGTTTATGAGGCTGTAGGCGGAAACGCAGATGGCGACGAGTTCGACATTATCGACAAGCTTGAGGCTAAAACGGGAACAAAAATTCCTGCACCCCTTGCCGCTACAAAGAATAAGGCAATCAGATTTACAGACTGCGCCGAAAAGCAGAATATGAGCGGCGTGGTTCTGGATTTCCTTAAAGACAGATGATTTACACGATTGGCGACCTTCACCTTTCACTCGGGTGTGATAAGCCGATGGATATTTTCTCGGGCTGGACAAATCACGTTGAACGCTTGAAGGAAAACTGGAACTCCAAGATAACCGAAAACGACACCGTGATTTTGCTCGGCGACCATAGCTGGGCGCTGAAGCTGGAGGACAGCTTCAAGGATTTGGAGTTTATCCACAAAGAGCTGAACGGACGGAAAATTCTTGTAAAGGGTAACCACGATTTGTGGTGGTCAACGATGAACAAAATCACGAATTTCGTGACGGAAAACGGCTTTACAAGCATAGATTTCCTGTTCAACAACGCTTATCTTATCGAGGGTATTTCAATCTGCGGAACGCGCGGGTGGATACGCGAAAACGGTGAAGTGGCTGACCTGAAGGTGATGAACCGTGAAGCGGGACGGCTTGAAGCGTCGCTTCAGGCGGGAAAAAAGCTCGGTGGAGAGCTTGTGGCATTTATTCATTACCCGCCGATTTACGGCACGGAAGAAAACGCGTTGCTAACGGAAGTTCTGCATAAATACGGCGTGAAGCGCTGTTTTTACGCTCATCTTCACGGAAGTGCAATAAGAGGCGCGCTCAACTGCGAGCGTGATGGTGTGATGTACAGATTGGTTTCCGCAGACGGTGTCGGTTTTGACCCCGTTGCGGTGAATTAAAGTAAATTACGGGAGCAAAGCTACCGATTAATAACAAGGAAGGACTAGCAAAATGGAAATTGTATCTCAGAATAACACGGCAACCAATACTTATGCGGTTGAATTCAAGTTCAGCGCAGAGGAGTTTGAGGCGGCTATCAGCACCGCTTACAATCAGCAGAAGTCTAAAATCACCGTTCCGGGCTTCCGCAAGGGCAAGGCTCCGAGAAAGGTTATCGAAACTCATTACGGCGCAAATGTTTTCTTTGAGGACGCTGTAAACTATCTCTACAACCACAACATCGAGGAAATCGTTGAAAAGACCGGTCTTGACGTTATAGACGTTCAGAACACCGACGTTACCGACGTAAGCAAGGAAAACGGCGTTTCGATGAAGGCTGATTTTATCACCAAGCCCGAGGTTGAAATTTCCGATTATAAGGGAATAAAGGTAAAGAAAACCGTCAAGACTGTAACCGACGAGGTTGTTGACGAGGAAATCAACAAGATGCGCGAAAAGGTTGCAAGAATTGTAACCGTTGAGGGCAGAGCAGTTCAGGAAGGCGATACTGCGGTTATCGACTTCGAGGGCTTTGTTGATGATGTTGCTTTCGAGGGCGGCAAGGGCGAGAAGTTCCCGCTTGAAATCGGCTCTCACACTTTCATTCCCGGCTTCGAGGAGCAGATTATCGGCAAGAATGTCGGCGATGATTTCGATGTAAACGTAACCTTCCCCGAGGATTATCAGGCAGAAAATCTCAAGGGCAAGCCCGCTGTTTTCAAGTGCAAGCTGCACGAGATTAAGGCTAAGGATATGCCCGAGCTTGACGATGATTTCGTTAAGGACGTTTCCGAGAAGGACACCGTTGACGAGCTGAAGGCTGAAATCCGCGAGAAGCTTGAAAAGCAGTATGCTGACGAGGCTGCTGACGCTGCTGACAACGCTCTTATGGATGAAATGCTCGGCAAGATGAAGGCTGAAATTCCCGAGGTTATGTACGAGCGCCGTATTGATGAAATCGCACGCGAGTGGGTTTCCAGAACCCGCATTGACATCAAGGATTACCTCAAGTACACAGGTATGACTATGGGTCAGTTCCGCGCTAATTTCAGAGAGCCTGCAAAGCGTCAGGTTGAGCTTCGCCTCGCTCTTGCAAAGATTGCTGACCTTGAAAATGTTGTCGTTTCTCAGGAAGACCTCGACAAGGAATATGCAGACCTCGCAGAGCAGTACAAAATGGAAGTTGAGCAGGTCAAGGCAGCAATTCCCGTTGACACTCTCACAACCGACATCAAAATCGAAAAGGCGCTTGAAATTGTCAAGGACAGCGCTGATATCGAGGAAGTTAAAGAATAATTCCCATTGTCCCGAAAGGAGCTTGTAAAATGGCTTATATCCCTTATGTTGTTGAGCAGAGCAGCCACGGAGAACGTTCCTATGACATTTTCTCCAGACTGCTGAATGACAGAATAATTCTTTTGCACGATGAGGTTAATGCCGCAACGGCAAGCGTTGTCGTAGCGCAGCTCCTTTATCTCGAGGGACAGGACCCCGATAAAGATATTTTCCTGTATATCAACAGCCCCGGCGGTTCGGTTTCCGACGGAATGGCGATTTATGACACAATGCAGTATATCAAGTGTGATGTATCGACAATCTGTATGGGTATGGCAGCTTCGATGGGAGCGTTCTTGCTCTCGTCGGGCACCAAGGGCAAGAGAATTGCCCTCCCGAACAGCGAGATTATGATTCATCAGCCGTTGATTGCCGGCGGCGGAATATCGGGACAGGTGACCGATATTATGATTCGCTCGAATTATCTCCAGCGTACCAAGGAAAGACTGAACCGTATTTTAAGCGAAAACACAGGCAAGGACTATGATATTATCTGCAAGGACACCGAGCGCGATAACTTTATGACTGCTCAGGAAGCGCTTGAATACGGACTTATCGATAAGGTTTACAATTCCCGCGAGGAGAAGTAAAAGCGCTGAGGAAATTTCTTCGGAGGTTTAAGATTTTTTATGATGGTATGTTCATTTTGCGGAAAAAATGAAACGCAGGCGCGAATGCTCTTCGGAAACAACGAAGGCGCGGTTATTTGCAGCGACTGCATCATCACTTCGTACAATATGCTGGTGGAAAGCGGCGATATAAAGCCGCAGAAGAAAGCCGCAAAAACAACTCGTCCGGGTAAGGACAAATTTCTGTCAAAGCCCGATGAGCTTTTGACTCCCGAGGAGATTAAAGCCTATCTCGATGAGTATATTATAGGTCAGGACGACGCGAAAAAGGTTCTTTCGATTTCCGTCTACAACCACTACAAGCGCGTTTTCCTCAATGATGAAGACAACGATGTTGAAATGCAGAAGTCAAACGTGCTGCTGCTCGGACCGACGGGTGTTGGTAAAACAATGCTCGCGCAGTCGCTTGCAAAGATGCTCAATGTGCCGTTTGCTATCGCGGACGCTACCACGCTCACGCAGGCAGGATACGTCGGCGAGGACGTTGAAAACGTGCTTCTGAGGCTTATTCAGGCTGCCGATTATGATATTGAAGCGGCTGAGCACGGAATTATCTACATTGACGAAATCGACAAAATTTCCCGCAGAAGCGAGAATACCTCGATAACGCGTGACGTAAGCGGTGAGGGAGTACAACAGGCTCTTTTGAAAATCATCGAGGGCACTGTTTCAAACGTACCTCCTCAGGGCGGCAGAAAACACCCGCATCAGGAGTTTATTCAGGTGAACACGAAGAACATTCTGTTCATCTGCGGCGGCGCTTTCGAGGGTATCGAGAAGATGATTGCACAGCGTGTTTCAAGCTCGGCTATGGGCTTTGGCGCTGATGTAAAATCACCCAAGGACAAGGAAAGCGCAGATATGCTGAAGCTTGTCACTCAGCAAGATTTGGTGAAATTCGGCATAATCCCCGAGCTTATCGGACGTTTACCGATTGTGACGCCGCTTCAGGCGCTCGACGAGGACGCGCTTATGCGTATTCTCCACGAGCCGAAAAACGCGCTTATCAAGCAGTACAAGTGCCTGTTCAAGGCGGACAACATCGACCTTGAATTTACCGAGGATGCGCTTCGGGCAATCGCGAAAAAGGCTATTGCCGCGAAAACGGGCGCACGCGGACTTCGTTCGATTGTCGAGGACGTTTTGCGCGAGATTATGTTTACCGCGCCGAGCGACCCCACGATAACAAAGGTTACGATTACGGCGGAGTGTCTTGACGGCGGCGAGCCGAAAATCGAGCGTGACGCAAAGCGTGCAAAGGTAAAAGCAGAGAAAAAAGCGCACTGATTAACGAGGTTAGTTTGTGACGAGTTTTGAAAAGATTTACGAGGTTGTGAAGAAAATCCCGTTCGGGAAAGTCGCGACATACGGGCAGATTGCAATGCTGGCGGGAAATCCGCGCTGGGCAAGAGTTGTGGGGTATGCGCTTCACGTCAATCCCGACCCCGAGAATATTCGCTGTTATCGCGTGGTAAACCGTTTCGGAGAGCTTTCCGAGGCATTTGCATTCGGCAGGATAAACGAGCAAGCTGAGCTGTTAAAAGCAGAGGGCGTCGAGGTTGAGGGCAACCGCGTTAATCTGGAGAAATATCTCTGGAACGGAATTTGATAAGATTACAAAGCACTTTGGTTTTCAAGGTGCTTTTTCTTAACATCGGAGAGCAAAAAATATCAGGATTCTATGACATTGTTGTGATATAATTGAATCAGACAGGAGGGAAGAGAATGGATTGGATTTCGGGAATACAGTGTGCGATTGACTACATAGAAGCTCACCTGACGGAGGAAATCGACTATGAAGCGGCTGCTCGCAAGGCTTATTCATCGTCGTTTCACTTTCAGCGTGTGTTCAGTATTCTTTGTGGGTTTACGCTGGGGGATTATGTCAGAATGAGGCGGCTTTCAATGTCGGCTTCCGACATCGTGAACACCGATGAAAAGATTATCGAAATCGCGATGAAGTACGGCTATGACTCACCCGAGAGCTTTACCCGTGCTTTCTCACGTTTTCACGGTGTTACACCGAGCGAGGCAAAACGCGGAGCCGCTGTCAAATCATTCTCACGGCTGTCGGTGAAATTGATTTTAACAGGAGGAACAACAATGGATTACAGAATTGAAAAGGTGAAACCGTTTAAGATTGTGTGCAAGAAAAAGCAGGTGACAAAGCCCGAAAATGCGACAGCAACCGCCGATATCTCGGCATTCTGGGACGAGTGCACGAAGGACGGCTCAATCGCAAAGATTTGCAGCTATTTGCCGAAAGAGCCGCATTTCAAGGGCTTGCTCGGGATATGCTTCTCGTTTGATATGGAAGCGAACAAGTTCCCGTATGGAATAGGCGTGGAGTATGACGGAAGACCGATTGACAATGACAGCTTTGAGGTTGTGGACATTCCCGAAAGCACATTTGTGGTTTTTGAGTGCAGAGGCAAAATGCCCGAGTGCTTCTCGGAAACCTACAAGAAAATCGTCACAGAGTTTTTCCCTCAGAACCCGCGTTATGAGTACGGACAGGGTGTGGAGCTTGAAGTTTATCCGTCGGACGATATCAATAATCCGAACTATTACTGCGAAATCTGGATTGCTGTCAAAGAAAAGTAAAATGAATTGCCTGTCGTTTTAACACAACGGCAGGCAGTTTTTGTATTATTATCCGAAAAACACTTGATTTTACTGTCAAAAAGATGTATAATAAAATGTGTATACCTATTTTCATCTATGAGGTAAAAAAAGATGGCTCAGTTTTTTAATTTTAAAGAGGATTATTTCGGACTAACCGATAATGAAATAGAAAAGAATACAAAGCTCTATGGCTTGAACGTCGGTTCAAAAGAAACAAAGCGCGCGGAAAGGTTTTCCTATGCGGAGATTTTTCTGTCGCCGTCGGTTTTGCTGATGTTCATTGCGGGAATTCTGTCCTTTTTCGGAATGGGAATAGGAGCGGGAATTTTTACAATTCTGATTGACGCGGCATATTGCGCGGGTGAGATTTATTTCAGGAAATCCGCGGACAAGCGTCTGGACGAGCTCAAAGAAAGCACAACGGTAAAGTTCAGGGTAATCAGAAACGGTACGCTGAAGATGATTGAAAAGCAGTTTATTGTTCCCGAGGATACGATTGTCGTTCAGGCGGGAGAGCGCGTTCCCGCAGACGCATTTATAATGGAAGCGCGCGACCTGACGTGCGACGAGAGCGTTTTCACGGGAAGCAACAAGCCTGTGGCAAAATACACCGGCGCAATTTCAAAAAACGATTTAAAGCCTACCTTTGTATACAGCGGAACAACGGTTTTGTCGGGAGTTGCAATTTGCCGCGTAAGTGCCACGGGAGTTGACACAAAGCTGTATCAGCACGTCGGTGAAAATCCCGAGCGTCACTCCTATTACACAGGATTTGAGAAAATCGTTCGCAGGTCTGTGCCGTTTTGCGCTCTGGTTGCGATTTTGCTTACATTGATTTCTATCCTCGTGAAATTCCTCGGCGGTGAGGATATGCTTTTGTGCGCTTTCAGCGCGGTTTCGCTGGGACTTTGCTTTATCCCGACGGGAATTTCCTCGATAATCAGATATTACTACACAAAAGGCTCGGCTGAGCTTATCAAAAACGGCGCTGTTGTGAAATCTCTGAGCGATATTGAACAGCTTAACAGTCTTTCTGTTCTTTGCGTGGAAAAAGAGGGCGCGATTTCCAAAAACCGTCTTGAAGTTCGCGGAATTTACGCTCGAAGCGAGGAGTTGCTTTACAAGGTTGCTGCTCTTGCTTGCGGACAGAACACAACAGACCCTGCCGAGCGCGCGCTTTTGGTAAAGGCGACGTTTTTCGACGAGAAAATCTCGGACGTATTTACCGAAAACAAGTTTATCGAAAACCTTGCCGACAGCGGCGACACGATAAGCGGAGCTTTGTGGGAAGTCGGCGGTGACAGAATTTACTGCATTAAGGGCACTCCCGAGCAAATTCTTCCGATGTGCAAGCTGAGCGGTGATATACTTCTGGCAACGCAGAAGCGTTATCAGGATTATTATGAAAACGGCTGCTCGGTTATAGCTTTTGCGTGTGTTGAAGCGGGTTCAGGCGAGCTTGACAAGACAATCGGTTTCAGCTATACATTTGTGGGCTTTGCCGCTTTTTCGGCACCGCTTCGCGACTCGGTTTCAACCGCCGTAAACACCTGCAAAAAAGCGGGAGTGCGCGTTGTTATGCTGACGGAGGAAAATCCGAGCGTTGCGATATCCACGGGAAAGATGATTGGAATATCTACCGACAAGGTTATCACAGGCACGGAAATCGAGCAAATCCGCGGGAAGAAAGCCGACCTTGACTGCAGCGCGAATATTTACGCGAAGATTACACCCGAGCAGAAGCTGTATATAATCGACCGTTTCAAGAAAAACGGCGAGGTTGTGGCAATGACGGGAACACGTCCGACCGACGCAGAAGCGCTTGACGAGGCGAATATCGGCATAACGATTGCTGCGCACAGCGTCGGAAGTACCTGCGAGGCTGCGGATATCGTGATGAACGACGACAATTTCCTTGCGATTGCGCAGACAATTTCCTGCGCACGGCAAATTCACAGAAACATCAAACGTGCTGTTTCGATGTTGATTTCGGGATATATCGGAATGATAACGCTTGTGATTTTCAATCTTTTCATAAGCGAAAGTGTTATTCTGAACCCGCCGATTATAGCGCTTGCGACAATGGTGATTTTGCCGTTGCTGGCGGTAGGATACACGGAGGGCAAAGCTGATATGGAGTACGGAATGCCGCCGTCTGAATTTGTCGCGGAGCGCAAGCTGAACTTCCGATTTATCGGGAAATCCGCGCTTGTCGGTGCGCTTTCGGGACTTGTCGCGGCTGCTTCTTACGGGCTAAACAGCGTGAATACTTCGAACGGAATAAGCTGCGCGCTGCTCACATATTTCTGCTGTACAGCGGCTTTTGCCTTGCTGGGACAGTCGGACGATATGCCGTTTCGGACTTTTAAAAACGCGGGCATTATCGCAAAAATCGGAATAGCTGCGGCTGTTCTCGCGCCGATATTGCTGTGCTATATTCCATTTGTAAATTCGTCTTTCGGGCTGTATCCGATAAATTTCCTTGCGCTTATCGTAAGCCTTTTGACAGGAATTTTCCCCGCAATCGTGTATTATTTTGTCAGACGTTTCATAAAAATAAGATAAGACAAGTTGGGGAAGAGGAGCGAAAATGAAAAAAGTTGTTGAGTATTTTAAGTATTTTCTCTGCGGGCTGATTTTCGGCACGGCAAACGTAATTCCCGGAGTAAGCGGCGGCACAATGCTGGTGGTTTTCGGTATTTTCGACAGGCTGACGGACGCGATTTCGGGAGTGAAGAAAATCTTCAAGAATTTCCCGTTTTTGCTGACGTTTGCGCTGGGAGCTGGCACGGGAATTCTGGTTTCCGCAAAGGTTATCTCGCATATGTTTGTGAGCTTTGCCGTGCAGACAAATTTGTTCTTCATCGGACTAATTCTCGGCGGAATACCGCTGATTTATCGTCTGGGCACCGCCGAAAAAAAGCCTAAGCCGCTTTGCATTCTGCCGTTTGTGACAGCAATGGCATTCGTGATTGCGCTTTCCGTGCTGGAAAAGCTGAACATCTTCTCGCTTACTGCTGAAAATATCGAGGGCTTTGACTTGGTCTTCTCGCTGAAAATGGTTGCCTGCGCGGCACTCTCGGCGGTGACGATGATAATCCCGGGAATTTCCGGCTCGTTTGTGATGATGCTGCTTGGCGTTTACGAAACGATAATCGGCGCGCTTTCGACGTTCAATTTCTATGTAATAATACCGTTTGCAATCGGTGCGGTTGTGGGAATTGTGGTCGGCGCAAAACTGATTTCAATGCTTATCGCGAAGAACAGACTTATGGTATATTCCGCGCTTATGGGCTTGGTTATCGGCTCGGTTTACGCGATTTTGCCGGACGGTTTCGGGTTCAATCTGCAAACGGGTTACGGATTTGTGTTCCTGCTGCTCGGAGTGATTGCTTCGCTGCTGTTTGAAAAGCTGGGCAAAGCGGGGAAGAGTGCGGAATAAAAGAAAGGTTGTGCAAGATGGAATTCTACGAGGCTGTTGAAAAAAGAAGAACAATCCGCGATTTTGTAAGTGAGGAGATACCGCAGGCTGTTGTCGAGAGAATAATCGCGGCGGCGCTGAAAGCTCCAACAAATGACCATATGCGAGACTGGCATTATATTGTAATTCGCGACAAGGAAACCGCGGCAAAATTGCTTGAT
Source organism: Oscillospiraceae bacterium (assembly GCA_017847835.1). GTDB lineage: Bacteria > Bacillota > Clostridia > Oscillospirales > Ruminococcaceae > CAG-115. The sequence goes on along the minus strand of JAGASH010000005.1, from coordinate 195,842 downwards.
ATCATACCGAAGGGTATTTCCGATGAAGATATGGAGCAGCTGCTTAAAGACTGGAATTTGAACGATAGCGAACAGCAGAGCGCTTACCGAAACGCTGTTCCGAAGCAGCATAAAATGCTTATGGACGCGTCGGTTGTTGTAATTCCGCTTTTGAAACAGAAAACCGACATTCTTCACCCCGAAAACATCTCGCACTTGAACGGTTTCGCGTCAATCTGGTGCAGTATCGAGAACCTTTTTCTCGCGGCAACCGCAGAGGGATACGGCTGTAATCTGCGAATTCCTCTCGGAAGCGAGGACAAATACGCGAAGAAAGTGCTTGGTTTCCCGAACGATTACTTTATGCCGTGCTTTATCGGCATAGGAAAACCGCAGGAAAACGCGCCTGTTATCAAGCAGAAAGACATTGATGTAAAAGAGCGAATTCACTTGAACAAATGGTAATCGAAACCCCTTCCGCGAATTGCGAAAGGGGAATTTTTATATGCGGTTTTTGATTTTATTCAGCGCGCATTTTTCAAGCCGTGAAACCTGCGCCTGACTTATCCCGATTTCCTTTGCCACTTCAACCTGCGTTTTCCCGCGGAAAAACCGCAGATTTAAGATACGCTTCTCGCGGTTTCCGAGCTGTTCGATAGCCTCTTTCAGCGAGATTTCGTTGAGCCAGTTCATATCGTCGTTGTGGTCGCCGAGCTGGTCGAGAACGTAAATCGTATCTCCCGACTCCGAGAAAACCGGCTCGTAGAGCGAAATCGGCTCGCTTATCGCTTCGAGCGCGATTACCACGTCCTGTCGCGGCACACCGAGTTCTTTTGCAATTTCCTCGATTTTGGGTTCTCTGCCCATTTCGTTAATCAGCTTTTCCTTTGCCTGCATAGCTTTGTACGCCATATCGCGCATAGAGCGGCTCACGCGCACGGGAGCGTTATCGCGAAGATACCGGCGCAGTTCGCCCATAATCATAGGCACAGCGTAAGTGCTGAAGCGCACGGGCTGCGTTATATCAAAGTTGTCAATCGCCTTAATAAGTCCGATACAGCCCACCTGAAAGAGGTCGTCTGCGCTTTCGCCGCGGTTGGTGAAGCGCTGGATAACGCTGAGCACGAGCCGAAGATTGCCGCGGATAAGCTCCTCGCGCGCCGCCATATCGCCCTGTTTCACGCGTTTGAGCAGCTCCATTTTCTCGCTTTCTTTCAGTACCGTGAGCTTTGCGGTGTTCACGCCGCTGATTTCGACCTTATTGTAATACAAAAAACCACCTCCGACAACTTGATTGTACAAGTATTATTGTCGGAAATCGGTGGTGATATTCTATAAAAATTTGCGGGGCGGTTGACAGATTGCGTTAAATGTGGTAAAATAAAGTAAATTCACGAGAAATTGCAAGGAGGAAACTCTATGAAACATAAAAGAAAGATAATCGGGGTTTTGACGTTTTGTGCGGCGGTTTTTCTTGTCGGTTGCGGTGAGCAATCTGTTAGCGAAATGAGCAGCAGTTCTGTTGAATCAAGTACAGCCTCGGTTGAAACAAGTTCAAGTTCATCCGAATCGAGCAGTTCGTCAACCGTGGAAAGCAGTGTTGATATTGGTGATGGCAGCACTGAAGATATCGCCGTTATCGTAACCGACAACCAAGACATCCTCACAAGCAATCAATCATCACAAGGTGATAACTCCACCTCAGACACCTCGACAGATGTTTCCACATCTGAGCCTACCTCCGAACCCACGAGCCAACCCACGAGCAGTTCTTCGAACTCTGACACCTCTAGCAGTTCAGGTAACACCTCCACAAGCAAGCCCACAAGCTCGAGCAGTAGCTCCGGCGGAAACACCACAACCCCCACCTCACCCTACTGGAACCCCGACGCCCCAGGCAACACACCCGGCCCCTACGGAGGTTATTACGATGCATCTGGCGCATTGCATGCAAAAGCGGATAGCGTTCCACTTGACAGCTATGGCTACCCGGTTGTTTCTTTCTGGACTGAGTACGGCTCACATCGCCTGACCAAGGCCGAAAATGATAAAGCCATTGAGGATGAAAAACGCATCGACAACGGCGGCGGCAACGGCGCACTTGACTGGAATGTTGACTGGGACGATATGCCTTAACCTCAAGGAGAAATTAAATATTAATAGGGATCAACAAGATTGATCCCTATTAATTTTTTCACAAACTACTTGACAACCGCGAAAAAATGTGCTATAATATAAATCTAAAAATGGGGCCGTAAAGGCTTCGACGGGGATTTTGAAGCACGATAAGCGAGTAGTGAGGGCGAAATCACTTTAATAGTCGCACCTTTAAATTTAAACGCTGATTACGATCGCGAATTAGTAGCTGCCTAAGCGCGCTGCCGTCATACCTCGCAGTACCACGGGCGGGGATATGGCGTCGACTAGTGGTGAACGTCATCGAGGAGTAGCCTTGCATTCGATGATGTACCAAAGGCTACCGAGCGGCTGAGCCTGTTTGCCGGCGCTTCCGCAAGGGAATTCTAAAAGACAGACTGCACTCGGAGAAAGTTGTGTCGACGGGTTTTCGGACAGGGGTTCAATTCCCCTCGGCTCCACCAAAAATCGGGCTTTTCAAGCCCGATTTTTTCAGCGTTTTTTTCATTTTCGCACAAGCACGAAAATGAAAAAAGCCGCGGGTTGTTCTTATATCATAGTTTGGAATAGACGCTTTCGCTTCTAGTTTCATCTAGGGGCGAATTTTGTGCCCGAAAGCAAATTCGGCGATATCTTTTAAATCCACCGATTTTCTCCGAAATAATTAATAATTTGGCAATTATGCAACACGAAATGCAACACGAAAAATACCCCTTGACTTATTCTTCGATTTGTGATAAAATAGAGTAAAAATCTTTTTGGAGGTCAGTATGCCTGTTTATGTAAAAGAAACCGCCGACCGTTGTTTGCACTGCAAGGTTCCGCAGTGTCAGAAGGGTTGTCCGGTTAATACAAATATTCCTCAAGTAATCTCGCTTTTTCAGGAGAACAAGCTCCGTGAGGCAGGGAAAATGCTGTTCGAGAACAACCCGATGTCGCTTGTCTGCTCAATCGTCTGCGACCACAACCGTCAGTGCCGAGGACACTGCGTTTTGGGTAAGAAGGGCGCTCCCATTAACTTCAGCGTAATCGAGCAGTTCATCTCCGACGCTTATTTTGACAGTATGGAGATTGAAAAGCAGCCGTTTAAGGGCAAGAAAGTTGCCGTTATCGGCGGCGGTCCTGCGGGAATAACCGTTGCGTTCAAAATGGCAGCCGCAGGCTATGATGTGACGATTTTCGAGGGCAAGGACGACATCGGCGGTGTTTTGAGATACGGAATTCCCGATTTCAGACTGCCGCGTTCAATCTGCGACCGTTACCGCAGCAAGCTACTTGAAACGGGTGTGAAAATCCGTCCGAATACCGTTATCGGCGGTTCTCTGGAGATAAACAACTTGTTCCGTGACGGCTATTCGGCTGTTTTCGTGGGAACGGGAGTATGGCGCTCGAAAACGCTCGGAATTAAGGGTGAGAGCCTGCCGAACGTTCATTACAGTATGGATTTTCTGATGAACCCGAACGGCTATAATCTTGGTGAAAGCGTCGCGATAATCGGAATGGGCAACGCTGCTATGGACGTGGCAAGAGTTGCGCTTCGTCACGGTGCGCGTCACGTCACGCTTTTTGCGAGAAGCAAGCGCGTTACGGCAAGCCCGCACGAGTTTTCCTACGCTCAGCTTGAAGGTGCTGAAATGGTATTCGGTAAGGCTATTACAGAAATTACCGAGGAAGGTCCCGTGTTCAAGACGGCGATTTTCGACGAAAACGACAGGGTAATCGGCTACGAGGAAGAGCTGGATTATGTGAAATCCGACTCAACGGTTATTTCGATAAGCAACGGTCCGAAAAACAAACTGATTTTGACGACGCCCGGACTTCAGGCAAACGAGCAGGGACTTCTTATCACCGATGAAAACTGTATGACAACGGTTGAGGGTGTATTCGCGGCGGGAGACGTCGTTCAGGGCGCGAATACGGTTGTTCACGCGGTTGAAGAGGCAAAGCGTGCTGCCGACGGAATGATAAAATATCTTGAAAATCTTTGAGGTGAAGATAAATGACAACCTTATCAAAACGCAGGGTTTCGGTTAAATTTCAGATTATCGCGGGACTTGCGGCGATTGTGGGAGCGGTTGCGCTGCCGCAGATTTTTCACGCAGTCGGCGCGGTTTCGGGACTAGGTACATCGCTCGGTGAAACGTTTTTGCCGATGCACCTGCCGATAATTCTCGTGGGACTGCTTGCGGGACCTTACGCGGGAGCGGCTGCAGGAGCGGCAAGCCCTCTTATCAGCTTTCTGATATCGGGAATGCCGAAAATCGCGATGCTGCCGTTTATGTGTATTGAGCTTTGCGCTTACGGCTTGATTGCGGGACTTCTCGCAAGCGCGAAAATGCCGGCAATCTGCAAGCTGCTTATTGTACAGGTCGGAGGACGTTTGATACGCGCGGGAGCGATTGCGATTTCGATATTCGCTTTTGGCAACGAAAGCGTGAAAATCGCGGCTCTCTGGAACAATCTCACTATCGGTTTGCCGGGAATTTTGCTTCAGATTTGCATAATTCCGCTGTTGATTTACAGAATTGACGGGCTGAAAAAGAATGAGCGATAATCTGACAAAATGCCGCGAAATCCTCAAAAGCGGAAATTTCACGATTGTTTTATCCGACGGGAAAACGCTTCTCACGGACACCAAGCGCGGCGTGAAACCGCTTTTTGATTTGCTCGACAAGAACACGGATTTGAGCGGATTTTCGGCTGCGGACAAGGTTGTTGGAAAAGCGGCAGCGTTTCTGTATGTTTTGCTGAACATAAAAGAGGTTTACGCAGATGTAATCAGCACCCACGCGCTTGTTGTTTTTGAACAGCACAAAATCCCCGTTGAATACAACACCTTGACCGACAAGATAAAAAACCGCGCAGGTACGGGATTTTGCCCAATGGAAACGGCAGTGCTTGACGAAAATGAACCGGAAAAGGCTCTCAAAAAAATCCGTGAAAAAGCCAAAGAGCTTGCTCAAAAATAGTATTGGAACAGCCTCTTAATCGAGGCTGTTTTTGATTTTCAATTTTTCTTGACAATGAGGAAAAATAGTGTTATAATGATAATAGTATGCAATAAAAGAGGAGATATAAATGACAATATTTTACAATTTCGGCGGAAATATGTATATAAATATTACAAACGGCTGTCCGTGCCAATGCGTTTTCTGTATCAGAAATAATGCCGACAGCGTTTGCGACAACGACAGTCTTTGGCTTGAACACGAGCCCGACTTTGAGGAAATCAAAGCGGCTTTTGATATATTCAATAAAAACGGCGTCGAAGAAGCGGTTTTCTGCGGTTACGGAGAGCCGACGGTGCGCGTGGAAATGCTGCTTGAAACGGCAAAGCTTATCCGCGAAAACACCGATATGAAAATCCGTCTGAATACAAACGGCTTGGTTCGGTTTATTCACAAGGATTTCGATATTTCACGGTTTGCGGGACTTATCGACAGCGTTTCCGTCAGCCTCAATGCTCCGACAGCAAAGCGTTATAACGAGGTCACTCAGCCGTCTTTCGGGGAAGCAGCGTTTGATGAAATGCTGAAATTTGCGGTTGATATGAAAAATCTCAGCATAAAGACGGGATTTACCGTGGTTGACATCATTTCCGACGAGGAAATCGCTGAGTGCGAAAAACTCGCCGAAAAGCTCGGGATACCGCTTCGCGTAAGGCATTATATAACCGATAACGAGAGCTACACATAATGAGAATTTTAGGAATTGACCCGGGATATGCGATTGTCGGATTTGGTGTTCTGGAGTACGACAACGTGCATTTCAATGTACTGAAATACGGCGCGATTACAACATCTCCCGACGATAAATTTGAAACGCGTCTGAAAGAGATTTACGATGATATGAACGTACTTCTCGACAAGTTCAGGCCGGATTGTATGAGCATTGAAAAGCTCTATTTCAACACGAATATAACCACGGGAATTGACGTTGCAGAAGCTCGCGGTGTGATAACGCTTGCCGCAGCTCAGAAAAACGTGCCGATTTTCGAGTACACGCCGCTTCAGGTGAAAGTTGCGGTTACGGGATACGGCAGAGCTGAAAAGCGGCAGATGCAGGAGATGACGAAAAATATTCTGCATTTGAATGAAATCCCGAAGCCCGACGACGCTGCCGACGCGCTTGCAATCGCGATATGTCACGGTCACACGGGCGGCTCGCGGCTGTCGGAAATCGCGCGTGAAAACAAATGAGGAGATAAATTATGATTTACAGTCTTCGCGGAGAGCTTATAACCTGGGAGCAGGGTCTTGCTGTTGTCGAGTGCAACGGAGTGGGTTACGCGTGCCGCACAACAGCAAACACGCTTGCTGAAATTCGCGACAAAAGCGAGGTTTTCCTGTTTACCTATCTTCACGTTACGGAAAATTCGCTGGATTTGTTCGGCTTCTCGGACAGCGCCGAGCTTGCCTGCTTCAAGCAGCTTATTTCGGTGTCGGGTGTGGGACCGAAAGCCGCGCTGTCGATTTTGTCGGACATCACCCCGTCAAAGCTTGCGCTTTGCATTGCCACGGGTGACAGCAAAACGCTGACAAAATCTCCCGGTATCGGCACGAAAATCGCGCAGAGAATTGTTCTGGAGCTGAAAGACAAGATTGCAAAGGAGCAGCATTTTTCATCGGAAGCTCTCCAAAGCGTTCCTCAAATCGGCAAAAACAATGTCAGCGAGGCAATGGAAGCGCTTGCGGTGCTTGGATTTGCTCCCGCGCAGATAAATTCGGCGCTTATGGGAGCGGACGTGAACGCGTCGGTTGAGGATTTGATTAAGTTTGGCTTGAAAAACATTTCGTCAAAATAACGAGGTGATATTTTGAAAAATAACAAAACCGAAAACAATATCGCTATTTTGGCAGCGTTTATTCTCGGAATTGGCTCGGGTGTGCTTATTTGCGTGACTTTTATGCCCGAGGACAGAAATTTTCTCATTTCGATTGCGATATTATTCGCGGCAATGGTAGGAGTTCTGTTTATTATTTTTATGCTCGGAAAGTTTCTTATTCCGTACATAAACCGCAGAAAAGCGGCAATCAGAGCTCTCGGCAAGGACGGAATAAAAATTGTGAGCCGCGACAAAACGGCAAAGCTCGCTTACAAGGGAATTTACGCGCTTCTTTGCGGGAAATATCCGGACGCAGAGTCTTATTTGCAGGAGGCGCTTGCGCTATCCGACGTCAGACAAAATCAGATGTTCTGCGTGGAGTGGCTTATAAAGTTGTACGAAGCAATGGAGGACGAGTCGAAAATCCGCTGGTGTATCAGAAAAGCAGTCGAGTATTCGCCCGATAATCCTGAGGCGCAGTCGCGGCTCGGCCACACCTATTTTTCCGAGGGAAATCTTGATAAGGCGGAATATTGCTTTGAGCAAGCGCTTCGCTATGACCCGAATAACGGCTATTCGTATTACAGCCTTGTGAAGATTTATCTTGTCCGCGGCGAGGACGAGCGCGCTTTTGAAACGCTTGAAAAGCTGATTAAAATCAACGAAAATCACCCTCTCGCACACTCGGAATTTGCGAATTATTACGCAATGCAGGGAAATCGCGAAAAAGCCGAGGAGGAGTGCAGAAAGGCGCAGATTTGCGGAGTTAAGGACCCTGAGGAGCTTAACCGTCGTATAAACGCAATTCTGAGTTTCAATGAAATGAAGGGCAGCGGAGAGGATTTGCCGTCGCTTTATTACAGGAGAATTGAGAAAAAAGAGCAGGAGTAAGAAAGGTTTTTTGATATGCTTGAAATGTCCAACGATGAGTTCGATTTTACCGAAAACCGAATGGTAGCGCCCACGGCAAGCGTTTCCGACAGCGATATGGAGCTTACCTTGCGCCCGAAATCGCTTGCGGAGTATATCGGACAGGACAAGGTTAAGGAGAATATGGCGGTTTATATCGAGGCGGCAAAAAAGCGCGGAGAGTGCCTTGACCACGTTTTGCTGTACGGGCCGCCCGGACTTGGAAAAACAACGCTTTCGTGCATTATCGCAAACGAAATGGGCGTGAATATCCGTATAACCTCGGGACCCGCTATTGAAAAAGCGGGAGATTTGGCGGCGCTTCTCACGAATTTGCAGCCGAACGACGTGTTGTTCATCGACGAAATTCACCGTCTTTCGCGGCAGGTTGAAGAGGTTCTGTATCCCGCGATGGAGGACTACGCGCTGGATATCGTTATGGGAAACGGCCCTGCGGCGCGTTCTATTCGCATAGATTTGCCGAAATTCACTCTTATCGGCGCAACCACGCGCTCGGGACAGCTTTCTGCTCCGCTTCGTGACAGATTTGGCGTTGTGCAGCGTCTGGAGCTTTACACACACGAGCAGCTCTGCGATATCGTACAGCGCTCGGCGGTTATCCTCGGAATACCTTGTATGAAGGACGGAGCGCTTGAAATTGCCCGCCGTTCAAGAGGTACACCGCGTATTGCAAACCGTTTATTGAAGCGTGTTCGTGACTTTGCGGAGGTTCTCGGAAACGGAAAAATCACACGCGAAATTGCCGATACTGCTCTGCAAAAGCTGGAAATCGATAACCTCGGTTTGGACAGCTTGGACAGACGTTTCCTTGAAATGATAATCAAGGGCTACAACGGCGGACCTGTCGGACTGTCAACGCTTGCGTCTGCGCTGAATGAGGAAGCGGTGACGTTGGAGGACGTCTGCGAGCCGTACCTTATGCAGCTTGGCTTTGTCGCAAAAACAGCGCGCGGAAGAATTGCCACGGAGCTTGCCTACAAGCACCTCGGAATTGCCCGCGATACCAACGGACAGCAGACATTGGACGATATGTAAAACGGTGAAATTATGATAGTATGTGCAAATAATGGGAATTTTCCCGCGAATAATACCGAGGAGCTGAAAGCGGCTCTGAATATAGCTTGCGGGGAAATCTGGCTCGGCGAGGGCGTCGACACTTACCCGTGTATCGCGATTTTGTGCTGCGAGGAGGGCGCTTCGCTGAATTACTTTGCAAGCGAGGGCGGAGATATGTTCGTTTCGGTGGGAAACAGGCTGCTTCGCGGTACGATTGACGTGAACATTGACGGTGAGGTTTATCAGATAGAGCGCTCACAGATTGTCCCTTATGACGAGCTTTTGCCGTGCGCGGAGGAATTTATGAAGAAAACCGCGCTGCCCGAATGTATCGCTTGGGATAAATTATAAGAGGTGAAATTATGAAATATAATTGCCCGATGATTGTGGTTTCCGATATGGAAAAAACTGTTGAATTTTACAAAAATGTGCTGGGACTTGACGTTATTCAGGATTTCGGCGCAAACAAAACGCTCACGGGCGGAATTTCGCTTCAGAACGAGGAAAGCTACAAGGAGTTCATCGGGAAGGACAAAATTTCCTACGGCGGCGATAATTTTGAGCTTTATTTTGAGGAAGATGAAATTGAAGCTTTTTTTGAAAAGCTGAAAGAATTTAACGTTGAGCTTGTTCACCCCGTGCAGGAGCATTCGTGGGGACAGCGCGCCGTGCGTTTTTACGATCCCGACAGGAATATAATCGAGGTAGGAGAGAGCTTGCAAACTGTTTGTTCGAGGTTTTCGGCAAGCGGAATGAATGCAGATGAAATTGCCGCGAGAATGGACGTGCCGCTTGATATGGTTGAGTATTGGCTTATGGATTTGGATAGGAGATAAAATTGAGATTATCGGACAAATGGAAGGACTATGAGCTGCTTGACTGCTCGGACGGTGAGCGGCTTGAACGCTGGGGCGATGTGATTTTGATACGTCCCGACCCGCAGATTATCTGGAAAGAGTGTAATTTCGCTCCCGAATGGAACACGGCTCACGCGCGATATATCCGCTCGGATAAGGGTGGCGGTGCCTGGGATTACCGCAGAAAGCTGCCCGAAAGCTGGCAGATAAAATACCGCGACTTGACGTTTCTCGTAAAGCCAACGGGCTTCAAGCACACGGGACTTTTCCCCGAGCAGGCGGTGAATTGGGACTACTGCACGGAGCTGATAAAAGGCGAAAACCGCCCGATAAACGTGCTGAACCTTTTTGCTTACACGGGCGGAGCAACGCTTGCCTGTGCGGCTGCGGGAGCTTCGGTTTGTCATTGTGACGCGGTCAAGGGAATGGTTGATTGGGCTCGTACAAACGCGAAGCTGTCGGGCTTGTCGGACAAGCCGATACGCTGGATTGTTGACGACGCGAACAAGTTCATCAAGCGCGAAATCCGCCGCGGAACGCGCTATGACGGGATTATTCTCGACCCGCCGAGCTATGGGCGCGGCACAAACGGCGAGATGTGGAAGCTCGAAGACAGCATTTTCGGGCTTATGCAGGACATCACGGAGCTGCTGTCGGACAAGCCGCTGTTTTTGCTTTTGAACAGCTATACAACGGGACTTTCGGCTTCGGTTATGAGCTATCTGCTCCAGATGACCGTGGGAAAACGCTTTGATATCGACATAATCTCCGAGGAAATCGGTATCCCTGTGAAACAAACGGGTATGCCGCTGCCTTGCGGAAGCACGGCTGTTGTCACATTCAAATAAAACCAAGCGGTAAGGCGAAAGGCTTTGCCGCTGTTTTTATGAAAAAGCACTTGACTTTATTGCTCGGTTTATGGTATAATATATAATGTATTTTTGCGTTTAAGAAAAGGTGTATAATTTTGGATATAATAAGAACCGAAAATCTGTGCTATGATTACGTCACGACCGATGATGACGGAAACGTGACCGAAAAGAACACAGCTCTTATAAATGTAAATCTTACCGTTCCCGAGGGACAGTTTCTTGCCGTTCTCGGGCACAACGGCTGCGGAAAATCAACTCTTGCCAAGCATTTCAACGCAATCCTTACACCGACTTCCGGAAAGGTTTTTGTTGACGGGATTGACACCGCCGACGAGGACAGGATTTTTGATATTCGCAGAACGGTTGGAATGGTTTTCCAGAACCCCGACAATCAGCTTGTGGCGACAATTGTCGAGGAGGACGTGGCTTTTGCTCCCGAAAATCTCGGAGTTCCGCCGAAGGAAATCCGCGAGCGTGTTGACGACGCGCTGAAGCAGGTTGATATGTATGAGTTTCGCGAGCACGCTCCTCATCAGCTTTCCGGCGGTCAAAAACAGCGTGTGGCAATCGCGGGAATTATCGCAATGCAGCCGCGTTGTATTGTAATGGACGAACCCACGGCAATGCTTGACCCGAAGGGCAGAAAAGAGGTTATGCGGACGATAAAGCAGCTCAACAAGGAGCACGGCATAACCGTAATTCTGATTACGCATTATATGGAAGAAGCAGCGCAGGCGGACAGAGTTGTCGTAATGGACAAGGGCGCAATTATAATGGACGACGAGCCGCACAAGGTTTTCGCGCGCGAAAAGGAACTTCGGGCAGTCGGACTTGACGTGCCGCAGGTAACCGAGCTTTGCTTTATGCTGAGGGAAAAGGGCGTTGATATTTCCACGGAAATAATCTTCGAGGACGAGTGCGCAAAAGCGATTTCCGAGCTTCCCCTCAAAAAGAAAACCGCCGATATTACTGAGGAAAAGCCGCGCGATTTTGCCGACAAAACCGAAGAAACCGTTCGTCTGGAGAACGTGACGTATAAGTACAGCGTCGGCACGCCTTTCGAGAAAACCGCCGTTGACGATGTTAGCTTGTCGATAAATCAAGGCGAGTTTATCGGGATAATCGGTCACACGGGCAGCGGTAAATCCACGTTAATTCAGCACCTGAACGGGCTTATCAAGCCGACCTCCGGCACGGTTTTCATCGACGGCGAGGACATTCACTCAAAGAACGTGAAAATCCGAGATGTGCGCTTTAAAGTGGGGATTGTTTTCCAGTACTCCGAACACCAGCTTTTCGAGGAAACCGTTGCCAAGGATATCGCGTATGGTCCGAAAAATATGGGACTTTCCGACGAGGAAATCAAGGTTCGCGTTGAGGAAGCAGCGGAAAGTATGGGGATAACCCACCTTCTTGAAAAATCTCCGTTTGAGCTGTCGGGAGGTCAACAGCGCCGAGTTGCTCTCGCGGGAGTGCTCGCGATGAACCCCGAAACGCTTATTCTCGATGAGCCTGCCGCAGGACTTGACCCGAAAGGACGAAACAAAATCCTTGGGCTTATTAAGGATTACCGCGAGAAATCGGGCAAAACGATAATTCTGATTTCGCACTCTATGGAAGATATTGTAAAATTTGCCGAAAAGGTGCTTGTGATGAACAAGGGCAAGGTTTTCTGCTTTGATTACACGGACAATGTTTTCAAGAACACGGAAAATCTTGTTTCGATAGGACTTGACGTTCCGCAGATAACGCGGCTTTCACACAGGCTCAAAGAGAGCGGAATTGAGATAGGAAACGATATTTACACAACGGAAAGAGCCGCAGACAGACTTTTTTCGTTATTATAAGCAAGGAAAAAACTGATGATTAAGGACATTACAATCGGACAGTATTTTCCGGGTAAATCACCCATTCACAGAATGGACAGCCGCGTGAAGCTGCTGTTGGACTTGGTTTATCTGGTAATGCTGTTCACGGCACAGAGCTTCACGGGGCTTTTGGTCGGGCTGTTTTTTATGGTTATGTGCTATATAATCGCCGACATAAAGCTTGTTATGATTTTAAAGAGCGTGAAGCCGATTTTGCCGCTGATGATTTTCACGGCAATTCTGAATATGCTGTTTATTACGGGAGAAAAGCCGCTTTTTCAGTGGTGGATAATCTCGATTTATCCCGAAGGCATAAGAATGTCGTGCTTTATGCTTTTGAGGATAGTTTCGCTTATTGTGGGAATGTCGCTTCTGACCTACACGACCTCGCCGATTATGCTCACGGACGCAATCGAGCGGCTTATGTCGCCGCTTAAAAAGATACGTTTTCCCGTACACGAGCTTTCGATGATGATGACGATTGCGCTTAGGTTTATCCCGACGCTTGTTGAGGAAACGGACAAAATAATGTCCGCTCAAAAGGCAAGAGGCGCGGAGCTTGACTCGGGCGGCTTTTTGAAACGAGCGAAATCGCTTGTTCCGATAATAATCCCGCTGTTTGTGTCGGCGTTCAAGAGGGCGAACGAACTTGCCACGGCAATGGAGTGTCGCTGCTATAAGGGTGGCGAGGGCAGAACGCGTATGCGGCAGCTAAAAATTGCGGCGCGGGATATCATAGCGACGCTGATAATGCTGACGTTATTTGCGGGTATAATCGTTCTGAACTGCTTCCCGATTATCCCGTAAAGGAGAATTATGGATAACAGCGAAATTTTGAGGGCAAATCTCGACCGACTTCACACAACTCCTCTCGGTGCGGAAAGAATTAGGAAAAATCTGAAAATTGACTGCGAGGACGTTGTAGGATTTTGTCGGGAGATTATTTCGGACAAAAACTGTAAAATCAGCAAAACGGGAAAGAACTTTTACTGTGAAACCAAAAATGCTGTTATTACGGTAAATTCGTTTAGCTATACAATTATCACTGCAAAGCAAATTGTCAAGGAGCGAAAATGCGCAACTTAAAGGTTTTCATCGCGTACAACGGCGCGGGTTATCACGGCTTTCAGCGGCAGGATAATGCGATTTCCGTGCAGGAGGTTGTCGAAAAGTCGATAGGAAAGCTGCTGAAATGCGAGCCGCCCGTGATTTACGGCTGTTCGAGAACTGACGCGGGCGTTCACGCAAGGCGGTTTTGCTTTAATTTCAAAACCGACTCGAAAATCCCGTGCGACGGCTTTGTTAAGGGAATGAACACGATTTTGCCGTCGGATATAGCGGTGCTTTCGTGCGAGGACGAGAGTGAGGACTTTCACGCGCGTTTTTGCACCAAATCCAAGGAATATGTGTACTTAATCAACAACAAGCCAAATCGTGACGTTTTTCTGCAAAATCTGGCTTATCACTACCCGTATGTGCTGGATATTGAAAAAATGCGTCACGCTGCACAGCTTTTTGTCGGTGAACACGATTTCGGGGCATTTTGCCGTGCCGAGGGAAAAGCGCGCGTTAAGTCAACGGTTCGGACGATTTACGAAGTGACGGTCTCGGAAAACGCGGGTGTTGTGGAGATAAAAATCCGCGGAAACGGCTTTTTGTACAATATGGTGAGGATTTTAGCGGGAACGCTTATTTACATCAGCGAGGGAAAACGCACGGAAGAAGACATAAAATCCGCGCTTATGACGAGAAACCGCGATTTCGGAGGAGTGACGCTTCCGCCCGAGGGCTTGTATTTGAATGAAGTTTTCTATGACGCTTGACTATTGGCATATAAATATGTTATAATAAGTAAATTACCGTATATCTGTAAGGGAAGAAATATGGACGAGAAAAACCAACTGAAAAAAGTCAGCGGCAAGACAACAGCCGCCGAAAAGAAAAAAAGAAAGCGCCGAACAGTCGGATTGATTATCTTCGGTGTGATTGCCGTGGCGCTTATTGTTGTTATCATAAATTGGCGGGCGATTTTTGCACCGATGAGAGATATGTTTCTTCCCGTCGGAAAAGCGGGCTTTCCCGTAAATCTTCCGGGAAGTGCCGCTTATAATATGGGAGAGCTTGGCGGGAATTTCTACCTGCTGACCGATACATATTTATACACTTACACGGGAAGCGGTGCTGAAATCAAGAGCGTACAGCACGGGTTTAACCGTCCCGCGTCATCGTCAACCGACAGACGAGTGCTGGTGTACGACAAGAATGGCAAGGATTTCAGGGTTTATTCTAAATCCGAGGAGATTTTTGCAAAGACAATGGACGACGCGATTGTTTTCTCGAAAATGGGGAGCGGTGACCGTTCGGCTGTTGTCACAACTTCAACCAGATATTCAAATTATCTATATATTTTCACTTCCGAGGGAAAGCAGCAGTTTCGCTGGGCTTCGCCCGAGGAGAAAATAATGGGCATTTGCTTCTCGGATAACGGACAGTTTATCTATGTGTCGGTTGTCGGTGAGAAAGACGGTGAGCTGAACTGCGCGGTCTTGTGTTTTGATATCACAAAGGAACAAAACGAGCTCTGGCGGGCTTCTACGGGAAGTTCGGTTTCCTACACGCTGGATTACTCGTCGGACGGAATTTATACGGTAACCGAAAACGGAGCGTATCTGTTTGACAGGGAAACGGGTGAAATCAAGGCGCAGAACTCGTTTACAAAGCAGGTTACGGGAGTGTGCAATTCAAAGGAAATGCGGGTTGTGCTGTTTCACGACTCTGCTTCGAACGGTGTGACGGCTGTAGTTTACGATGAAAATCTGTTGCCTTCAGCCTCTCTCTCGCTGGGAGAAGCAGACTCGGTTGATATAGAGGGACAGACGCTTTATGTATTGAGCGAGGATAATCTCTCTGCTTATGACAAGGAGCTGATTGAGCGAAACAGTTATCAGCTCGACAACGATTATTCCAATGTAATGATTATGGACGGAGGAGCTTTTCTGCTCGGATATAACACCGTTCAGCGTGTGAATTTGTGAGGTGACAACAATGGGTCAGGAGTTTGCTTTTGTATTTGACATTATTATCATTGCGGCAGCGGTCGGAATGACATTTGTGGGAATTAAAAAGGGCTTTGCAAGAATTATCATCGAAATGCTTACGGTTGTTTTGTCGTTTGCGCTTGCGTTCTTTATAAGCGAGCCTATTGCAAACGGTATTTACAGTGAGTTTGTACAAAAACCGCTTGAAAGTGCTGTTGATGAAAAAATCGGCGGAATGGAGCAGCTTGTTGAAATCAAGCCTTTCGGCGAAACCGATATGGATTTTGACAAGATAAAGATATCCGATGTTCCCGTAAACGAGATTGTTCCCGATTACGAGGGCACGGGTGCTGCTGTTATGGACTTGTCCGATGTTGATTTCACGGGTTCGGGAATTGAGAAGCTTAATCTTTCGTTTTTCGGAGTAAAAGCTTCGGATTTCTCGTCGGTAAATGCCAAAACAGCAAATTTCAGTATGACAGATATTGAAACACACGGTATAGGAAAGCTGGTAACAGCGCATTATCTGGCAACCTGTATGGCAAAAAGTCCCATAGCCGAAACGATAGGCGGGGTAATTGACGCAGCGAAAAAAGCGCTACCGATTGCTTTCAACGACGCAGGAACAGAAAGCGTGACGGTTTCTTCCGTGAGAACAGTGGTGCTGGCTATGATTGACACGAAATCATCGGCAAAAACTGCTCTTATGGACGGAATAATTTCTCCCGCTTGTACAATAATCATAAGGTCGATTGTTGTGATTTTGCTGTTTATCGTGTTTACGTTTGTTTTTGGAATAATTGCGCGTGCTTCTGGCTTTATCAACAAAATTCCCGTTATCGGAAAAATCAACTCTTTACTTGGCGGTATAGCGGGACTTCTTGAAGCGGCGATTATAATTGTTGTCTTTTGTCTTATGACGAAGCTTATTTCGTCAATGTTTGCCGGTGACGTTATTTTGTTCAACGATACCGCGATTAATTCAACATTCCTGTTCAAACATATTTATAATCTTGACTTCTTGAGCTTTTAAACTAAGGTAAGGTGATTTCAATGATGATGTGTTCAAGATGTAAAACCCGTCCTGCTGTGCTGTTTGTATCAACGATGAGCGGCACAGAGCGTAAGAGCGAGGGGTTATGTCTGCAATGCGCAAAGGACCTCGGTTTACCGCAGGTGAGCGATTATCTGAAGCAGATGGGCATTTCCGAGGACGAGCTGGAAAATGCCTGCGACAGTCTTTTCGGCGAGAACGGAGAGCTTGACAGCGATTTTCTGAAACAGCTGGGACTTGACGGTAAAGATGATGACGAAGCTATGGGCGATGAATTTCCCGAACCCGAGGACGATGAGGACGCTCCCAAGGAAGAGGACAATCTTTTCGAGCGCGGCGGTGCGGGAACAATGCCGAATTTCCTGAAAAATCTGTTCGGCGGCGGTTCTTCCGACAACAGCAAGAACGATGGTGAAACCGAGAAGAAGCAGAAAAAGAAGCCCGAGAAACCCGACAAAAAGCGCAAGTGTCTTGAAACCTACTGCACGAATTTGACAAGACGTGCGAAGGAAGGCAAAATTGACCGCATAATAGGGCGCGAGAAGGAGATTTACCGCGTGCTCCAAATCCTGTCAAGACGCACGAAGAACAATCCTTGCCTTATCGGTGAGCCGGGAGTTGGTAAAACCGCGATTGCCGAGGGAATTGCGCTTAAATTGGCAAGCGGTGACGTTCCGTTCAGACTTCGCGGAAAAGAGCTGTACCTGCTTGATTTAACGGCGCTTGTTGCGGGAACACAGTTCAGAGGGCAGTTTGAGAGCCGCGTTAAGAGCTTGATTGACGAGGTGAAAAACGCGGGAAATGTTATGCTTTTCGTGGACGAGGTACACAATCTTGTCGGCACGGGCGGCGACTCCGAGGGCTCGATGAACGCGGCAAATATCTTCAAGCCCGCGCTTTCAAGAGGTGAACTTCAGGTTATCGGCGCGACAACTTTCTCCGAGTACCGAAAGCACATCGAAAAGGACAGCGCGCTTGAGCGACGTTTCCAGCCTGTTACAGTAAACGAGCCGACTATTGAGGAAACGATAGAGCTGCTCGGCGGTATTAAGCAGTACTATGAGGAGCACCACAAGGTTCACGTTTCGGACGAAATCGCGAAAATGTGCGCGACGCTTTCCGAGCGTTATATCAACGACAGATTTTTGCCCGACAAGGCAATTGACCTGCTTGACGAAGCGTGCGCTTGCGCGTCTTTGGGCAATGCTGATATCACCGAATATGAGAAGCTGAAAACCGATTTGTCCGAGCAGCGCCGCGAGGAAAGCGAGCTTGCGGGCGACTCAAACATTGACTACGAGCGGCTTGCCGAGCTGAAAACGACGATTGCTCAGACCGAGCAGAAAATTGCCGAAATCAAACCGAAAGCCGAGAATGTTGAAGTTACCGTGGACGATTTGTCGAAGGTAATCGAGCTTTGGACGGGAATTCCCGCGAACAAAATCCGCGAAACCGAGTACAAGAGAATGTCGGTTCTCGAGGACACTCTGAAGTCGAAAATCATCGGACAGGACGAAGCGTGCGAGCTTGTCGCAAAGGCGATTAAGCGTTCGAGAGTACAGCTTTCCGACCGCAGAAGACCTGCTTCGTTCATCTTTGTAGGACCGACGGGCGTGGGAAAAACCGAGCTTGTGAAGGTGCTTGCAAAGGAGATGTTTGACAGCGTTGACCCGCTGATACGGCTGGATATGTCGGAGTATATGGAAAAGCACAGCGTGAGCAAAATCATCGGTTCGCCTCCAGGATACGTCGGCTATGACGAAGCGGGACAGCTCACCGAGCGCGTTCGCAGAAAGCCGTACTCCGTGATTTTGTTCGATGAAATCGAGAAAGCGCACCCCGATGTGATGAATATCCTGCTGCAAATTCTCGACGAGGGCAAAATCACCGACTCTCAGGGCAGAAACGTCAGCTTCGAGAACACGATTATCGCGATGACGTCAAACGCGGGCTCATCGAACGGAATGAACGGCGTGGGCTTTGCGAAAACGCAGAGCGATGTCACGAAAGAGCGCGCGATGAAAGGGCTTCGCGACTTCCTCAGACCGGAATTTCTGGCGCGCGTGGACGAGGTGATTGTGTTCAAGCCGCTTTCCGAGGAAGCTTACGCGAAAATCGCGAAGCTCAATCTCGAGGAGCTGCGTTCACCGCTCGCAGAAAAGAAGCTTGATTTGAACATCTCGGACGATGTTTACGCGGCAGTTGCAAAGAAAGCGTTCGGCGGAAAATTCGGCGGGCGCGATATCCGCAGAGTAATTCGCTCGGACATCGAGGACAAAATCGCCGAAATGTTTATTGAGAACAGCGAAAAGCAGTTCAGCAAGGTTGAAATAACGGCTTCGGACGACGAGATAAAGGTTGAGCTGAAATGAGCGTGATACTGATAACAGGCGGCACTGGCGCAATCGGCTCGGCGCTTGTCGAGGAATTTTCGAGAACGGACGATGTTGCTTTCACCTATTTCAATAACGAGGAACGTGCTCGGGAGCTTTCGGCAAAATTCCGCAGCTTTCCCGTTAAAATGGACATCTCCGACGGAAAATCCGTGCAAGCGGCGGTCGAAAACGTGCTGAAAGAGTTTTCGAGGATTGACATTCTGGTGAACAACGCGGGAATTGCGCTTATCAAACCGTTCACGGACACAACGGACGAGGAATGGGAAAAGCAGATTTCCGTGAACCTCACGGGTTGTTTTCGGGTAACAAAAGCGGTTGTGCCGCAGATGATTAACCGAAAAAACG
This sequence comes from Oscillospiraceae bacterium, assembly GCA_017847835.1. Classification (GTDB taxonomy): domain Bacteria; phylum Bacillota; class Clostridia; order Oscillospirales; family Ruminococcaceae; genus CAG-115. Next base: position 176,486 of record JAGASH010000005.1, on the reverse strand, counting down.
GCGCTGTTGTGAACATTTCATCGGTTTGGGGAGTTCACGGCGCATCCTGCGAGGTCGCTTACTCGGCGGCAAAAGCGGGAGAAATCGGCTTTACAAAGGCACTTGCGAAGGAACTCGGTTTGTCGGGGATTACGGTAAACGCGGTTGCTCCCGGGGTTATCGACAGCCCGATGAACAGCTCTCATCTGAGTGCCGAAGAGCTTGCCGAGCTTTGCTATGAAACACCGCTCGGTCGTCTGGGGAAGGCAAGCGAGGTTGCAAAAGCGGTTCGCGCGATTGTCGAAAATGGCTTTATAACGGGGCAAATCCTTGGTGTTGACGGCGGGTTTTATTGATTTCGTCGATTTGCATAAAAATGCGCCGAAATTGTTGAAAAATCTCGTTATCACAAGTTGCGGGATTGATATTGAATTATTTTGGAAAATATAGTATAATTATAATGTTTGTTAAAGAAAATAACTCGTTTTTTCGAGTGAAAAAGGAGATAATTTATGAATTTGTTTCTGAACTTAATGTCGGAGAGCGCTGAGCCAAGCGTAATCGACAGACTTCTGTCGTATACCGGCGACGCAGAAAAAAGCGTTGCACAACAGCAGATTTCCGACCCCGATTATTGGGGAAGTGTAGGAATTATTACGGTTACGGGTATTTTGGTAGTTTTCCTGATACTTGCAATTCTGATTTTCTTCTTCTGGCTTATGGGAACGCTTTTCAAGGCTGTTGACAAGTCGAAGAAAAAGAAGCAGGAAGCGGCTGCGGCTGCAAAAGCACAGGAAGCTGTTCAGAAGGCGGTTGAAGCGCCTGTTGTCGAGGAAGCGGCAGAGGTCGAGGATGACGGCGAGCTTATTGCTGTTATAAGCGCGGCGATTGCTGCATACACCGATGACGAGGGCTTTACGATTAAGAGCGTAAGAAAGCACGAGGGCAAACGCGCACGTTCTGCGTGGAGCGCTGCCGGAATTACCGAAAACACTCGTCCGTTCTGATACGGCTGAAAGGAAAACAATATATGGAAATATTTGCAAACACTGTCAAAGGGCTCATAGACGGGTCCGGATTTATGGGGCTGACGTGGCAGAACGGACTTATGATTTTGCTTTCGTTTGTTCTGTTTTATCTTGCTATTAAGAAGCAGTACGAGCCGCTGCTTATGCTCCCGATTGCATTCGGTATGCTTCTGACAAACCTGCCTAATGCGGAACTTTATCATTCGTATCTCTGGGACCCCGCGACAAACCCGTATTTCGCTCCCGAGTATATTGAGCAGGGCTCAAATGTAATTGTTGAGTTTACGAAACATACATCGCTTGATTATGGACGAGTTCTCCACGAAGGCGGACTACTCGATATGCTTTATCTGGGTGTAAAGCTCGGAATTTACCCGCCGATTATCTTCCTCGGTATCGGTGCGATGACCGACTTCGGCCCGCTGATTGCAAACCCGAAGAGTTTCCTGCTCGGTGCTGCTGCTCAGGGCGGTATCTTCTTTACATTCCTCGGAGCTTGCCTGCTTAACCTCACGGGTATTGCAGACTTCACGCTTAAAGAAGCAGGCTCGATTGCAATTATCGGTGGTGCAGACGGTCCTACGGCTATTTACCTCACCTCAAAGCTTGCTCCTCAGCTTCTCGGCCCGATTGCGGTTGCTGCGTATTCGTATATGGCGCTCGTTCCTGTAATTCAGCCGCCCATTATGAAGGCTCTTACCACGGAGAAGGAACGTCAGGTCAAAATGGGACAGCTCCGCGAGGTATCGAAGCTTGAAAAGGTCGTTTTCCCGATTGCGGTTACTATAATAGTTTCGCTTATTGTACCTTCGGCAGCACCTCTGGTTGGTGTATTGATGTTCGGCAACCTGATGAAGGAGTCCGGCGTTTGCGGAAGACTTGTAAACACCGCTCAGAACGAGCTGATGAATATTATCACGATTTTCCTCGGAATTACAGTTGGTGCAACAGCGGTTGCTGAGAACTTCCTCTCTCCGAAGACTCTGTTCATCATCGCGCTCGGTTTGATTGCATTCTGTGTTGGTACAGCGTGCGGTGTGCTGCTCGGCAAGCTGATGTATATCATCTCCGGCAAGAAAATCAACCCGCTTATCGGTTCAGCCGGTGTTTCCGCGGTACCGATGGCAGCGCGTGTTTCTCAGAAAGTCGGCGCGCAGAGCAACCCGTCAAACTTCCTGCTTATGCACGCAATGGGTCCGAACGTTGCAGGTGTAATCGGTTCGGCAGTTGCTGCAGGTGTATTGCTCAGCGTTTTGGGTTAAACAAACAAAAAGGCAAGAGGCGTCTTCAAGGCTGGAGCGACTTCTTGCCTTTGCTTTAATGAAAGGAGTTTTTTATGTCGGGAACAATTACCGTAAAGGGTGTAGGAACAGCGAAAACAAAGCCCGATTATGTTGAGGTAACGCTCAATCTTAACGGAAAAAATATGGATTACGTTGCTGCGGTAAACGAGGCAAACGAAAAAATTGAAAAGCTGCAAAATGCGATTATTGCCGTTGGATACGCGAAGGACGATTTGAAAACGCTGAATTTCAGCGCGAATACGAACTATTCATACGACCGCGGAAAGCAGGAGTTCAAGGGTTACATCTGCGCGTATCATCTGAAGCTTGGTTTTGATTTCACTGCCGAAGCGCTTGCGAAAACGCTTACCGCGATTGCCAACAGCGGCGCGGACGCGGAGTTTTCCGTGGGATTTTCTGTGAAAGAACCGGATAAGGTTGCGGAAGAATTGTTGATTTCGGCAACCGAAAACGCTCGGAAAAAAGCTGAAGTTTTGTGCAAAGCCTCGGGAAAGACGCTCGGAGAGCTGGTTTCGGTTGACTATAATTGGGGCGAAATCCAGATGTTCTCGCAGAGCAATTATGCGCTTGCTGCCGCTCCGAGAATGATGAAAGCAGAAGCGGCAATCCCCGATTTCACGCCCGATGACATAAGTTCAAACGACACGGTGACTTTTGTTTGGGAAATAAAGTAAAAAAAACAGCCCGAGATTTGCTCTCGGGCATTTTTTTGTCAGTGAAGTAAAATTCGTTCGTCGCAGTACTCACAGATTAAAATATCACCGTAACTCACAAAGCTATGCGGGAGATATTTCTCGGTCTGCGTGACGCATTTCGGGTTTGTGCAGCTGACGTTGTTGTGGATTTCTCCGAGAAGAAGCGGCTTTGTTTTGGGAGTGAGGTGCATTGTCGTGAGGATAAGCGCCATTCTGACGTACATTCCGTTGTTTGCCTGACGGAAATAAGCCGCTCGCGGGTCGTCGTCCACGGCAACCTCAATCTCGTTCACCCTCGGAAGCGGATGCATAACAATCATATCCTTGCGCGCGTATTCCATTTTCGCTTTTGTGAGGCAGTAGACGTTTTTCTGCCGCTCGTATTCCTCGTCGCTGTCGAAACGCTCGCGCTGAATTCTCGTCATATACAGCATATCAAGCTGACCTATGCACTCGTCGATTGTCTTGACCTCGATAAAGCTGCTTTTGTGCGCGTCGATAAAATCCTTGACATAAGAGGGCAGAGCAAGCGTCGGGGTTGAAATCAGCACAAATTTGTTGTTCGGGTAGCAGGAGAGCGCTTTCACAAGCGAATGTACGGTTCTTCCGTATTTCAAGTCACCGCAAAGTCCCACGGTAAGGTTGTCCAGACGTCCGAGCTCGCTTTTGAGCGTGAGCAAGTCGGTGAGCGTCTGCGTCGGGTGAAGGTGACCGCCGTCGCCCGCGTTTATGACGTGACAGTCAGCACAGAGAGCCGCAGCCTTAGCCGAGCCCTCCTGATTATGCCGCATAACGAGAATATCCGAATATGTGCTTACGATTTTGATGGTATCTTTTAGGTTTTCACCCTTTGCAACAGAGGAGTTGCCGGGGTTATCGAAGCCTATTATGCTTCCTCCGAGCCTAATCATCGCCGCCTGAAAGCTCATTTGCGTGCGGGTTGACGGCTCATAGAAGAGCGTTGCCATAATTTTTCCCTTGCATTTTTCCGAGTACTCCTCGGGATTTGCCTTTATTTTCTCGGCAAGAGCAACGATTTCATTCCATTGCGAAACGGAATAATCGTCCATATCAATCAAGTGATTAAATCGCAAAATAATCGCCTGCCTTTCTTTCCCTATAATTATATCAAAATAAGCGCGAATTTTCAAGATGTTTTGAAAAAAATATTGATATATGAAAACATTTGTGATATAATATCATTTTGGTGGTGATGAAAAATGACAAAAATTCTGAATTTCATAAAGCGCGAAACCGTGCTTTGCATAGCGTTTGCGCTGGCGGCGCTCTCTATGATACTTACTCCGCCGAGCGCAAAATATATTGATTACATAGATTTCTCGGTGTTGGGGATTTTGTTTTGCTTGATGATAACGGTTCAGGGCTTCGGGAAAACGGGGCTTTTTGACTTTATCTCGTCAAAGCTCACCGCTCGTTTCAAGAACACGTGTTCGCTATCGGCAGCGCTTGTAGTGCTTTGTTTTGTGATGTCGATGTTCATTACAAACGACGTGAGCCTTCTGACATTTGTCCCGCTGACGCTTTTGCTGTTCAAGGGCAGGGAAAGAGTGACAATCCGATGTATCGTTCTGGAAACGGCAGCGGCAAATCTCGGCTCAATGGTAACCCCAATCGGCAACCCGCAAAACCTCTACATCTATTCCCACTACAACTATAATCCCGCGGATTTCTTCGCGGTAATGCTCCCGATAAGCGGCGTCAGCCTCGCGCTGATTTTAATTTCGCTGATTTTCATACCCTCGGAGAGCGTTCAAAAAAGCGAGAAAACCGTTTCTTTCAAGCCGTCGCGGAATTTCTTCGTTTACGCTGTGATTTTTTCGGTTTGTATCTGCACGGTCGCGCGCGTCCTCGATTACCGGATAACGCTTGGTGTGACGCTTCTGGCAGCGTTGATTTTCGACAGGAAAATCCTCGCGAAGCCCGATTACGCGCTGCTTTTCACATTTGTGTGCTTTTTCGTGTTCGTGGGGAATATCTCGGCTGTGCCGCAGGTGAGGGCGTTTATAAGCTCGATTTTAAGCGGACGGGAACTGCTTTTGGGCTGTGGCTTGTCGCAGATTATAAGCAACGTGCCGTGTGCAATTATGCTTTCGGGCTTCACGGAAAACTCAAACGCGCTTCTTCTCGGAGTAAACATCGGCGGAATGGGCACGCTTATCGCGTCACTTGCAAGTCTGATTTCGTTCAAGTTATACTCTCGCTCGGAAAACGCGAAAAAAGGCAGATTTTTCGCGGAATTCACCGTTTACAATTTCGCTTTTCTTGCGCTTTTGCTCGGATTTGAGTTTTTTACGGGGCAAATATAAAAATTACCAAAAAGCCGTGTTGATAAGCGGCTTTTTTTTATATATAATAATTGCAAAAACACTTGAAAAAAGTCGCGTTTTGTGGTAAACTTAATCTGTAGTATTTTTTTCTTTTGAAAGGAGTTTCTTATGTACAACGATTTGGTGGATACAATCGGTTTTCTCGGCGGTTATGACAGCGAGGTTGCCGACGCAATGGGGCTTGAGCTCAAGCGTCAGAAGCGTAATCTCGAGCTTATTGCAAGCGAGAATATCGTTTCTCCCGCGGTAATGGCGGCAATGGGCAGCGTTCTCACGAACAAATATGCCGAGGGTTATCCCGGAAAGCGTTATTACGGCGGCTGCGAAGACGTTGATATTGTTGAAAACATTGCGATTGAGCGTGCAAAGAAGCTGTTCGGCGCGAATTTCGCGAATGTACAGGCTCACTCGGGCGCTCAGGCAAACGAGGCTGTTTATCTCGCGCTTCTGAACGCCGGCGACACCGTTATGGGAATGAGCCTTGCTCACGGCGGTCACCTCACACACGGTTCTCCCGTAAATATGTCGGGCAAGATGTACAACTTTGTAGCTTATGGCACGAACGATGACGGCTTTATCGATTACGAGGAGCTTTACAAGCAGGCAAACAAGTGCAAGCCCAAGCTTATTGTTGCAGGCGCTTCGGCTTATCCGAGAGCGATTGACTTCAAGAAGCTGTCGGCGATTGCAAGAGCAGTCGGCGCATATCTTATGGTTGATATGGCGCATATTGCGGGACTTGTTGCCGCTGGTCAGCACGAAAGCCCCGTTCCTTACGCAGATGTTGTAACCACAACAACTCACAAGACGCTTCGCGGTCCTCGCGGCGGTCTTATCCTCACAAATAACGAGTACATCGCAAAGAAGATTAACTCCGCGATTTTCCCCGGACTTCAGGGCGGACCGCTTATGCACGTTATTGCAGCAAAGGCTGTTTGCTTCGGAGAGGCGCTCAAACCCGAGTTCAAGGCTTACGGCGAGCAGATTGTCAAGAACGCAAAGGTTCTTGCTGACACGCTTCTCGAAAAGGGCTTCAACCTTGTTTCGGGTGGCACCGATAATCACCTTATGCTCGTTGACCTTCGTCCGTTCAACATCACCGGCAAGGAGCTTGAAACCAACCTTGACGCTGTATATATCACCGTCAACAAGAACGCAATCCCGAACGACCCGCAGAAGCCTGCTTACACAAGCGGCGTAAGAATAGGAACTCCCGCAGTTACCACACGCGGCTTGAAGGAAGAGGATATGAAGGTTATCGGCGAGTGCATTTACCTCACCGCAAAGGATTTCAACGGTACCGCGGACAAGGTTCGCGAAATGGTAACCGAGCTTACGAAGAAGTATCCGCTTTACGAGTAATGTAGGGCAAAGGAAGGAAAAACAGATGACAACTGTAAAAAATACTGAGGTTCTTTATCAGGAGTATAACGAGGTTGCTCCTATCGGATTGATTGCAATGCGCGGTACAGAGGAGCTTGCTGCGCGTATTAACGGCTATCTCACACGCTGGGCTGACAGAAACGGCAGACCGCAGCGCGAGTTTATGATTGAAGCAGAGTGCCCGAGATTTTCTTCGGGTGACGCGAAGGGACTTATCAAAAACACAGTTCGCGGCAAGGATTTGTTCATTCTCGTTGACGTGGGCAACTACAATTGTAAGTACCGTCTTTTTGACAAGGAAAACTATATGTCGCCCGACGACCACTACGCTGATTTGAAGCGTATTATTCAGGCGGCAAGCGGCAAGCCTCACAGAATAAACGTGATTATGCCGCTGCTTTACGGCGGCCGTCAGCACAGACGTTCCTATCGCGAGAGCTTGGACTGTGCTGTTATGCTTCAGGAGCTGCACGCAATGGGTGTTGCAAATGTAATCACCGTTGACGCTCACGACCCGCGTGTCTGCAACGCAGTGCCGCTGATGGGCTTCGACAACGTTATTCCGTCTTATCAGGTGCTGAAAACGATGTTCAAGGCGTTCCCCGACCTTGTTATCAATAAGAACAACTTTATGGTAATCAGCCCCGACGAGGGCGCACTGAACAGAAATATGTTCTACGCGTCTGTTCTGGGAGTTGAAATGGGAATGTTCTACAAGCGCCGCGATTATTCGCAGATTGTAAACGGCAGAAACCCGATTGTTGCTCATGAATATCTCGGCTCGGACGTTGAAGGAAAGACAGTTTTTGTTGCCGATGACATTATTTCGAGCGGCGAGTCTATGCTCGACATCGCGAGAGAAGTTCACAAGCGCAAGGCAAAGCGTTTCTTCGCTTACGCTACCTACAGCATTTTCACAAACGGTCTGGAGCAGTTTGACAAGGCATACGAAGAAGGTCTGCTCGACGCGGTATTCGGTACAAACCTTACATACCGCACACCCGAGCTGTTAAAGCGTCCGTGGTTCAAGGAGGTTGACGTTTCAAAGTATCTCGCATACTTTATTGCTTCGCTTAACCACGACACTTCCGTAAGCGCAGTAATTGACCCGATTGAGAAGATAAACGCGCTTCTTCAGGAACACAGAGGACTGTAAAATGCCACTTGCGGATAAAATCCGTCCGAAAACGCTCCAAGATGTTGTCGGACAAACTCATCTGCTCGGCGAGGGAAAACCGCTTTTGAAAATTATACAGTCGGGTAAAGTTCCGAATATGATTTTCTACGGACCGTCAGGAGTGGGTAAAACCACAGTCGCGCGGATTATCGCGGAGTCTGCGAATATGCGGCTTCACAAGCTGAACGGCACGTCCGCTTCGACTGCGGATATCAAGGAAATTGTCGCGGAAATCGACACGTTTCTCGGCTCGAACGGGATTTTGCTTTACCTTGATGAAATCCAGTACCTCAACAAAAAACAGCAGCAAAGCCTGCTTGAATACATCGAAAACGGCTCGATAACGCTGATTGCTTCAACCACCGAGAACCCGTATTTCTACGTCTATAACGCGATTTTGTCGCGCTCGACGGTGTTTGAGTTCAAGCCGGTTGAGCCGGAGGAGCTGAAAAAAGCGGTAAAAAGAGGCTTCGCCGAAATCTCAGCGGAAATCGGCGAAGAACTGATTATTGACGAGGACGCAGTTGATTACATATGTCACGGCGTCGGCGGAGATGTGAGAAAATGCCTGAATACCGTGGAATTATGCGCGGTTTCCGCCGATAACGGCAGGGTAACTCAGGAGCTTGCAAAGGAGCTTACCCAGCGCAGCAATATGCGCTATGACCGCGACGGTGACCAGCATTACGACCTGTTGTCGGCACTTCAAAAGTCAATTCGCGGCTCGGACGAAAACGCGGCATTACACTATGCTGCAAGGCTTATGGACGCGGGAGATATAATCTCGCTTTCAAGACGATTGCTTGTGATAGCAGCCGAGGACGTTGGTTTAGCGTATCCTATGGCTATTCCGATAGTAAAAGCCTGCGTTGACAGCGCAATGCAGCTCGGACTTCCCGAAGCGAGAATTCCGCTTGCAAACGCGATTGTCCTGCTTGCAACCTCACCGAAATCAAACAGCGCATATAATGCGATAAATGCGGCTCTTGCCGATGTGCAAAACGGAATTACGGGAGATTTCCCGCGTCATTTGCAGAACAAGCACTGCGACGGCGAGGACGCAGCCGTTAAGGGACAGCACTATCTCTACCCGCACGATTATCCGAACCATTACGTCAAGCAGCAGTATCTCCCCGATAAGCTGAAAGACAAGGTTTACTACGAATTCGGCGACAATAAAATGGAAAACGCTGCGAAAGAGTATCGGAAAAAAATCAAGGGAGAGTAAAATCCGTTTCGATAAGCTTCGGGCAGAGCGGGGAAGAGTAAACCCATTTGTCGATATGCCCCGAATTTATAAAATATCTAGGCTCATTGTTGTGAAACGCGGTATCCGAAGCGTTCACGATGATGAGCTTTATTTTCATCTTTTCGGGAATAATCGCCTTTATGTACACCGACGCGCGCTGATTTACGCAAATATCGGCTCTCGGCTCGGCAAGTCCTGCAAGATTAGGCGCGAGCTCCACGAAAATGCCGTATTCCTCAACCGAGCGTACAATTCCCGTCACGGTTTCTCCTTGTTCAAAAAGGGCAGCGTTTTCTTCCCAGGTACCGAGAAGTTCCTTGTGTGAAAGGCAAATTCTGTCACCGTCAAACATCTTCACAATCGCTTTGATTTCCTGTCCGACAAAAAATCTGTCCGACGGGTGAGAAATACGCGAAACAGAAATCAAATCAATAGGAATAAGTGAGGGAATACCGCAGCCTATATCAACAAAACAGCCGAATTGTTCGAGATGCGTGACCTTTGCGGGGATAACATCTCCCATTTTCAGTTTGTTCAGATAATTTTCCCTGCACCTTTGCTGTGCCAGACGGCGCGACAAAACCGCGTATTCCGAGCCGTTTTCATCAACGGAAAAACCAGTCACAACAAAACAAACGGGTTTGTTCACTCTTGAAATAAGCGCGATATCCTTGGTTGCGCCTTCGGAAATACCGAGCGCGCCTTCTTCTCTTGGGATAACACCTTTCATACAGCCTAAGCCGACAATAAGGTTATGCCTGCTGTCGCAGACAAGACAGGGAGCTTCAAGGATTTTTCCCGAATTCTTTGCTTCATAAAGCAGAGAGCGCGTGGAAATAGCAGCGATATTATCATCGGTTGTGAGCAGATATCCTTCAGGCAAATATTCTTGCATTTTTTTACCTCCGAGCAGAAATTTTGCACTAGCGTTTTATATTTAAATAAATATGAAACACTCGTCGGTAATATGCAAGGAAAAATTCACATCAGCGGTGAAAACAGCTTCAATACGGCTCGTAATAAGCGAACAAAAAAATTCACGGACAGGCAGTCGTCATAGGTTACTTCTTCGCACTCGTCAAGCGTTTTGAGGAAATCTTCTTTGATGTTTGAGATACAGTCGGCTTTATAGAGCCACACGGCACATTCAAAATGCAAATAAAAGCTGCGGTAATCGAGATTAATTGTCCCGACAACAGCGGTTGTGTCGTCGCTGACAAAGGTTTTCGAGTGGATAAATCCCGGAATATATTCATAGATTTTCACACCAAGCCCAGTAAGCCTTTTGTAATGCGCTTTTGTGACAGAGTGAACGTACCACTTATCGGGAATATGCGGAGTGATAATTCTGACGTCAACGCCGCTTTTAGCCGCGAGAGTGAGCGCATTTTGCATTTCATTGTCGATAACAAGGTAAGGTGTTGTGATATATACATATTTTTGCGCGTTGTTTATGATGTTGAGATATACGTTTTCACCGACGGGCTCGTCGTCAAGCGGACTGTCGGTAAACGGGATAACAAAGCCGTTTGAACCATAATAATCCGAATTTTCGTTGAATTGCAGATAACTCGGATATTCCGTCGGCTTTTCGCCCGAAAGATAATTCCACATTGTGAGAAACATCATGGTAAAACTTTGCGCGGCATCTCCTTTTATCATAACTGCGGAGTCTTTCCAGTGACCGTGTTTTTCAATTTCATTTATATATTCATCAGCTAGATTTATTCCACCAGTAAAAGCGGTTTTCCCGTCGATTATGAAGATTTTTCTGTGGTCGCGGTTGTTCATTTTCTTTGAGAGGAACGGCTTGAACTTGTTGAACACACGGCACTTTATCCCTTTGCTTTCAAGCATAGTGTTATACTTATCGGGAAGCGTGAGCAGACATCCGATGTCGTCATAAATCACGCGAACGTCAACACCCTCGCTTGCTTTTCTTTCGAGTATTTCAAGAATTGTGTTCCACATTTTCCCTTCGGCAATGATGAAATATTCAAGATAGATGAAAAGATGAGCATTTTCGAGTTCTTTGAGCAATGCCGCAAATTTATCCTCACCGTTTGGCAGAAAGACAGATTTTGTGTTATCGTAAACCGCGCAGCCGCCGATTTTCGTGAGATATTCAGCCTGTCTTGAAACAGACAGCTCGGTTTCTTCAAGTTTTTTCAGTATCTTCTCGTTTTGAGAGAGTGCAAAACGCTCGTTTTCAATATACGGGCTCAGCTTTTTACGCAGCTTGTTATTTGAGCTGCTGTTTCCGAGAAAAATACAGAACATCACCCCGAAAATAGGAAACGCCATAATAACCAAAATCCAGGCGATTTTATAGCTTGGGTTTATGTCCGAATTTACAATAAGCATTGAAACAACAACACCGATTGCCTGAAAAATCAGAAAAGACGCGTTATAGCAAAATCCAAGTCCCAGACAAAGCGAGGCAAAATATCCCATCTGAACCGCAATCCCGAAAACACAAACAGCGGTTCTGTTAAACAGCTTTTTTGCCGGTCTTTTAAGATTACTCATAGCATACCCCGAAAATAAAAAATGCGACTTATTTATTATATACATTTTCGGGAAAAAAAGTCAAAAAAAGTCCCCGAAAGGGGACTGATTTTATTTATTCGGCAGCCGGAACAACATAATAAATCCTTTCGTTCGGATTTGCATAATCCAGCTTTTCACGCGCGATTTCTTCAATATATTCCTTCAAATTCTCGTCGTTTTCGAGATAGTTTGCAATCTGCGCATTCTGCTCATTTACAGCATTTGTCTGATTAACGAGTTTGTTGTAGGTTTCGTTGTCCTTTTGAATTTGCATCATATCGGAAACCAGAACATATACAACAAAACACGCAATTACCAAAAGAGCTGCGCCCACAAGAATTCTGAAAAGGCGGTGCTTTTTCGGACTATTGCAGACCTCTCCTGACGCTTGCCTTGATGACATTATTTTCACCTTCCCCAATTTTATCTAATCTCTTATTATTATACACTTTTTTGCCTGTTGATTTCAAGTGTTTAAAGCGCTTTTCGGGCTGTTTAGTGAAATATTTGGATACTTTTACAAATCCAAACTTTACTTTCTGTGAAATACCAACAAACGATTTTTTCAAAAAAGCGCTGATTTTCTTCAAAAGTTTCCAGATTGTCAATCTCCACGCAACCGAAGCTGCGCTTTCGATAAGATTAAGCAGTCGTCCGACGGTTACGATATAGGCAAAAACACCTGCTCCGAAGCCGATTATTGTATAAATTCTGACATAGTTTCCGAGCGCTGCAGATAGCCTGATTACAATAAAAGCCGCCAAAACGAAAAAAACCACATCACACACGAAAACAGCAGCTCTAAACCGCAAAATTAGTCTGATAATCCGAAGCACCTCGTAGACCAGCCCGAAAACAAGTCCCACGAAAAACGCAATCATAAAGCAATCGGGAATACTAACGCTCATTTTTTCCTCCGTTTTTCATCAGCATTTGCCTTAACGAAACAGCTTTTTAATCGGACCGTCCATAACGCTTTTTCGGCTGTACGAGCAGGAGGAAATGCTTCCCGTCATAGAAAAATCACCGGTTTCCGCGTCAAGATTTGTAACGTGCAAATCCTCACCCTTAATGACAAGCTCTCCCATAATCGTCGAGAGGACAATTCTTGTTTCGGTGAAGCTGTCGATGTCTTTAACACCGGAAACCCGCAGATTTTTCCGATTTTCCATTACGATATTCTGCGGTGTGGAAATTGAATTGTTCTGCATAAAAACACCCCCGTCCGAACAGCAGGCAAAACAATTATTGCTATACTATATTCAGCGGGGGAGTGCAATATTCTTTTTCAGACAACCTCGTACAGCGCGGCTGCCTCTTCTTTTTTCGTAAACTCTTTTATTTCAAGCACACGAACCTTCAGCGGTTTTCCGATATTAATCTCAATAATATCGCCTGTCTTAACTTCATAAGAAGCGCGAGCTATCTTACCGTTTACAGAAACCTTTTCAGCGTCGCAGGCTTCATTTGCAACGGTTCTTCTTTTGATTAATCTGGAAACCTTCAAAAACTTATCCAAACGCATAAATTGCTCCTTAAACAGCTAAAAGCGGCGGAAAAACCGCCGCTTAATAACATTTGAAAGATAGAATTACTTCTTCTTGCCCTTTGCCTTGGGAGCGGGAGCGCTAACAGCTTCCTTGAGAGCTCTGCCTGCCTTGAAAGCGGGAACCTTGGTAGCAGCGATATTGATAGCTTCCTTGGTGCGGGGGTTGATACCCTTGCGAGCAGCACGCTCACGAACCTCAAAAGTACCAAAACCAACGAGCTGAATGGACTCACCCTTTGCGAGAGTTTCAGTAACAGTCTCGATAACGCCTGCGATAGCCTTCTCGGTGTCCTTCTTGGAAAGACCGGACTTAGCTGCAACCTCTGTAACTAATTCTGCTTTTGTCATGTTATTAAACCTCCAAAAATATTGATTCTATTATCTAACGGTCAAAAACCGTTGAGGACTTTATCAGCCGCAGCTTTAAGCTCCTCGTCCGAAATATCGTCCAAAGACTTTCCGCTTGCGATGATTTCATTTTCGACAGCCCTGAAATTCATTATAAACCTATTTGTGGAATATGTCAAGGCTTTTTCGCTGTCAATTTTCAAAATTCTGTTCAAATTACAAAATTTCAACAATATTTTGCCTATATTCTGTTGATTTTGTTCAACCGTACCCGAAAAATCGCAACAGCAAAGCTGCCGAATATCCTCAATGATACTTTCAGCGACTGTTTTAGCGTCGTTTTCGGAAACACCTGCTCTTGCCGCGCGCTTGCAAACCTTTTCACCTCTGAGAAGAGCAGGGAAGGTTTTGGGCACGCTTTCAAGCGTATCCGAGTAAGTATCCTGATGCTTTCCGGCTTTTTTTAATGCGTCCCAGTTTTTCAGAACTTCGTCCGCGTCCTTTACCGATATTTCACCGAAAACGTGAGGGTGACGGTAAACGAGCTTTTGACAAATATCATTGCAGACATCGTTGAAATCGAAATTTCCCGCTTCTGTTTCAATCTCCGAATGAAAAACGACCTGCATAAGCAAATCACCAAGCTCCTCCCGAAGCATTTCGGGATTGTTGGCGTCAATTCCCTCGCAGACCTCGTAGGTTTCCTCGATAAGGTCGGTGCGTATAGACTCATGCGTTTGAACCTTATCCCACGGACAGCCATTTTCGGAGCGCAGAATTTTCATGATTATCAGAAGGTCAGAAATGTCATAACGGCTCTTAAACTCGAAATCCATTTCCGGAACTCCTTTACAATCAAAATAGGCAAAAATCAAATAACCTTTTATATAATACCCTATTTTAACTTATTTTGCAAGGGGTTTTTCGGTTTTTTTTGAAAATTTTGCTTTTCTTATGCCACTTGTACGAAAACAACCCGATAAAATCAGTAATATTGCATAAATAACAGCACCTGAAATTGTCGATAAAATAACGTTCAGAGTTGAATTTATCTGATTTTCAAGAAATTTTTGTACAAAATATGCGGTAACTCCGCAGGCACAAGCGCAGATAAAAGGCGGAAAAATCGCTCCGAATACGCTGATTTTTGCGGGAAGCGCTTTTTTCAGCATAATTGTCCCGCCGATTGTCATTATGATGTATCCGATTACGCTTGAAAGTGCCGCTCCCGCGATGTTAAGTTCGGGAACCGAAATCAAAAGCGGATTTAGCAGAAATTTCAGAGCGATTGAGCCCGTCATCATTATAAGCGGAACGCGGGCTTTTCCGATTGACTGAAAAATGCCGAAAAACGCGGAAGAAGCTGTCATAAAAATTCCACCGAGGCACAGGATTACAAAAGAGTTTATGCAGACGGAAACCTCGGCTGCGCGGGTTTTGTACAGCATATTGAGAATAGGCTCAGCGAGTGCGGCAGCTCCAAGACAAGCAGGACAGGCAATCATAGCGCCTGCACGAAGCTGAAGCCGGATTTTCCGTAAAAGCTGTTCGTTGTCCCTGATTTCCCACGCAGCGGCTATTTCGGGCGCAGCAGCGGTTGAGGTCATTCCCGCAAACGACGGGATTATCATAAACAGCGTCATTGCAATGCCCGTGTAGCTTCCGTACATAAAATTCGGCAAACCGTCAATTCCGCCGCAGCTTGCGAAAATATCACCGAAAGCATTGTTGAAAAACTCGGGATTTCTTGCGGCGGAGTATGAAAGAGTTCGTGTGACCGTGAGCAAGTCCACAAATGAAACGCAGTTCACAACAAGCGCGGACGCGGCAATCGGCGCGATTTCCTTCAGAAGAGAGGTGCAGATTTCTTTTCTGCTGTACTCGCAGCGTTTCGGCATTACAATACGGTTTTTTCTGCGCTTTTCAATAATAATCAGAGTGACAAGTCCCGCAAGCTCGCTTAATGATACCGCGAGAACAGCTCCCGCAGCGGCATAGGGAAGAGCAGCCGAATAAGCCTGTTCCTCGGTTGCACAAGCGGTTCCGAAAACATCAAGCCCGTTTGCAAAACGATTTTTTGCATAAATTATCACGGCGTATGACAGTCCTAGTCCGAATACAGCCCTAGAAACAGCCTCGCTGATTGCCGAAGCGGAGGAAGGCACAACGTCTGCGAGCCCCTCGCGATAACCGCGAAAAACGCTTGCGATACAGCAGAGCATAACTGCGGGTGAAATGCACAAAACACAAGCGAGGCTCTGCGGCGAGCAGGCAATGTACTCAGAAAACGGCTTTGCAAAAGCGGCAACGCAAAACGTTCCGAAAAGTCCGATTACCGAGAACATCAGAAGCGCGCATTTTCGGACAGCTGCGGCACGACAAAGATTTCCAGAAGCGGAGCAGCGCGCTGTTGTCCGCATAATGACGGTAGGGATACCCGCAGCGGTTATCGCGAAAATCGGCGAATACAGCCCGTATGCCGAGGAAAAATAGCCCATTCCCGTGCCGCCGAGCAGGTTTGCGAGAGGTATCTTGAAAAGTGCTCCGACAACCTTTGTTATAGCCATTGAAACAAACAGAATGGCGGTGTTTTTGATGAATTTTTTCTCGGTCATAGTTTTTCCTTTCCGCAGAGTTTTTGTACAAGTATATTAGTTTGTCTTGTTATTTATGACGAAAACCGCCCCGGTCATTTCCGAGGCGGCATTTTTTAATACTTGCAATCCTGAATTTTCTCCTGATAGTAATTGAGCAGCTCGCCGAACCTCTGAAAATGCACGACTTCTCTCTCGCGAAGGAACTTTATAACTTCGTTTACATCGGGGTCGTCGGAAAGCCGCAGAATGTTGTCGTAGGTTGCGCGAGCCTTTTGTTCGGCCGCTAAATCTTCCACAATATCGGCAATCGGGTCAGCCTTTGACTGAATGTAAGCCGCCGTAAACGGCACACCTGCTGCGCTTGCCGGATAAACCGCGTTTGCGTGGTCAACGTAGTAATCGGCATTTCCGTATTTGTCGAAGCTCCTTGCACCTTCGCCGTCGGTAAGCTGTCCGACAATGCTTCCTACCATTTCAAGATGACTGAGCTCCTCTGTGCCGATGTCCGTGAGAAGCGCTTTGCCGCGGTTGTCGGGCATTGTGAAGCGCTGTGAGAGGTAACGCAGAGAAGCGCTGAGCTCGCCGTCGGGACCGCCGTATTGACTGAGTATGATACCCGCGAGCTTCGGATTTTTGTTCTTTATGCAGATAGGAATTTGCGTTCTTTTTTCAAAAATAAACATAAGCCACCTCGATTTCTTAACTTAACGGCGGGAATGTTCCGCATAACCAATCCCAGTCGCCGTCTTTGCCCGCGCTCATAGACGTGAGCGGGTAGAAGCTGTCCTCAAATGCCGCTTTGCACGCTTTGTACTGCTTGACAGCCTCGCGGAACATTTCAATAGCTCTTGTATCGTCGGGGTGAGTGTCGAGGTACAGCTGTAAATCCAGCGCGAAAAATGACGCTTCGGCTATTGCTCTCAGAAGCTCGTCGCAGGCAGGAGAGTTTCCGCCGACATTTTCGGTATTCTGACGGGAAACACGGATATTTTCGTTTCCGCGCTTGTTCATATAATTATTTCCCATTATAAAGCCCCCTTTGGTATTCCTCTAAAGTGATATTGAGCTCGGGGAAAATTGTGCCTGCTTTCAGCGCCTTTGACGGTGAATAGACCTTTTCCATACGCTGATTTGGCACATAAGCATAACCCGGACGTTTCGGGTTTTTATTAGTCTCCATAAAATCTTCCTTTCTTGCAGATTTGCGGTATAATTCCCGCTGTTTGATTATATGTTTTTTCAGTCGTTTTGGTGAGAAATACAGATATTTTCATAAATTTTAGTTTTAGTGAAATTTACTGCGTCAAATGATGAAAATGGTATTATAAATAATGATAAATATCTTGACAGCGTAATAATAAAGTGATATAATTAAATTATAGCCAAAAGGCAAAAAAAGGGAATGAGAGGACTTTTCTTATGAAGAATTTAAAGGTTTCAAAAAAGCTGCTTCTGTCATTCGGAATAATTGTCTTGATGACAATAGTGCTGGTTGTGTTTGCAGCTGTCGGTTTTTCGAGAGTTTCGGGTGATATAAATTCTTTCAATACATCTTTTTTATGTGTACAAAGAGTTGACAGTATGAAAGAAAACATTCAGACTGCCGCAAAGGATATGATGCAGGCGGCTGTTGAACCCGATGAAACAAAGAAGCTTGAAAAGCTTTCTCTTGCGGAGGAAGAACTTAATGCAATCCTCAAAGCCGTTCAGGATATGAACGCATTGTACGGCGGAAAATCAACTTCTCTTACCGAGGCGGAAAATTACTTAAAAGCCTCGCTTGATGGTTTTCGGAAATACTCCGAGCACTGCAAGGACCACGATGTAATCGGCGCTTATGAGTTTTATATGAACGAGGTTTATCCGAATATGATTTCTGCAAAAACCTCTATCGACGTAGTTCATGAGGCGGCAGTAACAGACGCGAATAAGGTTTACGAGGACGGCACATCTTCAAGTATGACCTTGATGATAGTTGTAGCGGCGATGGGCGTTCTTGCGACGGTTATCTCGATTGTTCTTGCGCTTTATCTCACAAAGCAGCTCACCGGCGCAATCAAAGAGGTACATACTGCCGCGGAGAGAGTTTCAAACGGTGATTTTGACGCGCAAATCAAGTATGTTTCAAAGGACGAACTTGGTCAGCTTTCCGATAATATGAGAACACTTTGCGCTAGAACCAAGGAAGTTATTGAAGATATTGAAGACGCATTTGACGAGCTTTCGCAGGGTAATCTTGACGTTTCGAGCAAAAATCCTTCCGCTTATGTCGGCGCTTACAAGTCCATTTATGAAAACGAAAAGAACTTTATTTTCAGAATAAACGATGTAATGGTAAACATCAATCAGGCTTCCGAGCAGGTTGCTTCGGGTTCGGAGCAGGTTGCTGCGGGTGCTCAGGCACTTGCTTCGGGCGCAACCGAGCAGGCTTCTTCCGTTGAGGAACTTGCTGCAACAATTCAGATTATTGCAGGACAGATTAATCAGAATGCCGAAGCTGCAAAGACTGCAAGTGAAAAGACAAACGAGGCAGGCAGCGCGATGAATTCCGCAAACGAGAAGATGAACGAGCTCGTTTCTGCAATGGAAGAAATCAAGGCGCGCTCCAACCAAATCAGCCAGATTATCAAGACAATCGAAGATATCGCTTTCCAGACCAATATTCTGTCGCTTAACGCGGCAATCGAAGCTGCTCGCGCAGGTGAAGCAGGCAAGGGCTTTGCGGTTGTTGCCGACGAGGTAAGAAACCTCGCTTCCAAGTCCGCTGAGGCTGCAAACAACACAAACGAGCTTATTGAAAACACCGTAAGAGCGGTTGAACATGGCAATGGCCTTGTCGGCGAGGTTGCTCAGATGATGGAGCAGGTTGCTCTTTCTGCGGGCGAGGTTGCAAAGCTGAATGCGGATATTTCAAGTGCTTCTGCTGAGGCTGCCGACTCTATTATCCAGATTAACACTGGCGTTGAGCAGATTTCAAACGTTGTTCAGACCAACTCCGCGACGGCAGAGCAGTCCGCTGCTGCTTCCGAGGAGCTTTCGGGACAGGCGGAAACGCTCAAGGGACTTATCGCAGAGTTCAAGCTTCGCAGTTAAAACTGAATTTACGAATAAAACGGGTGTATGTTCTATGCATACGCCCGTTTTTTGTATTTAGAAATGCACACGAAATGCTAGTTGCAGACTTTCTCCAAATCCTCGCGAAGCTGCTTTATAATGCGCTTTTCAAGGCGGGAAATATAGCTTTGTGAAATTCCGATTTCATCAGCTACCTCTTTTTGCGTTTTTTCCTTGCAGCCGTTCAGACCAAACCGCATTTCCATAATCTTCCGCTCACGTTCACCCAGCCGATTAACAGCGTCGTGAAGCAGCTGCTTTTCAACTTCTTCCTCAATATGCGAATTTACGCAGTCGTTTTCCGTTCCGAGAACGTCCGACAGGAGCAGCTCGTTTCCGTCCCAGTCAACATTCAGCGGCTCGTCTATGGAAACATCATAGCGGTACTGACTGTATTTCCGCAGAAACATCAGAATTTCGTTTTCAATACAGCGTGAAGCGTAGGTCGCAAGCTTTATATTCTTTTCCTTGCTGAACGTGCTGACAGCCTTAATCAGCCCGACCGTGCCGATTGAAACAAGGTCTTCAAGCCAAATTCCCGTGTTTTCAAACTTTTTCGCTATATAAACAACCAGCCGCAGATTATGTACAATAAGCGTGTCCCGAGCCTTGTCAAAGTCCGTGTCCATAAGTCTGAACGCGGCTTCTTCCTCTTCTTTTGTGAGCGGTGCGGGAAGCTGCTCCTGACCGTTGAGATATTGAACGAAAAAGTCCTCGCGTTTCTGTATAAGCCGTTTTGCAGCTTCTTTCAGCTGCTTTATCAATCTCTTCAGCATTGTAATTCTCCTTTGATAGATTTTTATATGGGAATAATCTTCGGATTGAAAATACAGTCAATATCATCACCAAGACGCTCTTTGCTTACGCCAATCATTGCTTCGGTTTGTTTCCCGTCAACTATAACGCTTTGCGCCTTGAAAACGGGAATTGCTGCGCTGCTTGAAACGGTTCGGCAGGGAATAAGCCGGATTTTCTCGATGTTACTTGTACTTCCCGAAAGATATTCAAGAATTTCATCGGGGAGAATTTCTGCCGCTTTTACAAAATCACAGATAATGACAGGCTTTCCCGAAAAAACGTCCCGTATCTCACAGCCCGTGTCACAAAGTCCGCGAAGCGTGATTTCCGTGTGGTTTTGCATTATTTTTACCGTGCAAAATCTTTGCTTGTGCTTGTCTGAAAGGAGTTTTACAAGCTTCATCAGGAAATAAGCTCCCGCAGTAAACGAAACCAGTGCCGCAATCGGAATATTAAAAAAGCAGACGCCGTTGTTGAGAAGCATTCCCGCGGGTGAAAAAAGCGTCCAGACTGCTGTGAGAATACCGCCGAACAAAAATCCCACAAGCAGGAAAAATAGCTCGCAAATCAGAAAATCCTTGATTTTTTGCTTTCCGAAAGCAACAAGTACTATTGCTGCACCAAGGAGGATTTTGTAAGGAAGAGTGATGTAAAAGGGAAGCGCGGGTGCCAGAATAATCATTGAGCCGAGCGACCCCAGAAGTGCCGCCGCAAAAAATCTTCGGTTTGAAACGGCTCTTCGCAGAAAAAGCGCCGAGCATCGCAGCAAAAAATAGTTTATGTACAAATTGAGAATAATCAGAATATCAATGTAAACAGTCAAGCAAATCACCTCGCTTGTACTATAATTATACAATACACCGTATCTGAAATATGTCATAATCGGTTGTCGAAACAAACATTTTTTGGGCAAAAAAAATACGCGGTGCCCGAAAGAAACCGTGTTCAATCGAAAGCACCGCGCTACATTTATTTAATTAGTTTCTGCTGAATTCCGCAAGCTCCAGACCTTCGTTTTTGTCAAGCGCCCACTTTATATTCCACTCGGACGTGAAAATCAGCAGATAGTTTCCGCGAACGTCCTGTATCAGCTTTGTATCGGACGTGAGCACCAGCTTTTTCAGCTCGTCCAGACCTCCGTCAAGATGTTTCGCGCTCGTAATCCAGCGTATATATTCGTAGGACAAATCCTCACGGATAATGTCAACATTATACTCGTTTTTCAAGCGATATTCGAGAACGTCAAACTGAAGCACTCCGACAACTCCCACGATAACCTCCTCAAAACCGCTCTGCGGCTCTGAGAAAATCTGAATTGCACCTTCTTGTGCAATCTGCGTTGTGCCCTTGATGAACTGCTTGCGTTTGAGCGTATCTTTTTGACGGATACGCGAGAAATGCTCGGGAGCAAACGTCGGTATTCCCTCGAACAAAACCTTTTTCGACGGCGCGCAAATCGTGTCGCCGATTGAGAAAACACCCGGGTCAAACACACCCATAATATCGCCCGCATATGCTTCCTCGATAACCTCGCGCTCGTTTGCCATAATCTGCTGCGGTTGAGAGAGGCGCATTGTGCGGTTGTTCTGGACGTGCAGGACTTCCATTTCCTTGTTGAACTTGCCGCTGACAATTCTCATAAAAGCAATTCTGTCGCGGTGAGCCTTATTCATATTAGCTTGGATTTTGAAGATAAACGCAGAGAAATTCTCGTCAAACGGGTCAACCAAGCCGCTTTCGGTATTTCTCGGGAGCGGAGGAGGCGTCATTTTGAGGAAGTTCTCCAAAAACGGTTCAACACCGAAATTCGTGAGAGCCGAGCCGAAGAACACGGGCGAGAGTTTTCCGCAGTTTACAAGCTCGCTGTCAAACTCCTCGGAAGCGCCGTCAAGCAGCTCTACATCATCTTTGAGGGTGTTGTAGTTTGACTGTCCGATTACATTTGCAAGGTTTTCGTCGTTGAGGTCAACTTCTGTAGCGGCAACTTCTTTTGTGCCGTAATTCATACCATCGTTCATCTCAAACGAGATAATTCTGCGGTTTTCGCGGTCATAAACTCCCTTGAAATCCTTTCCCGAGCCGATAGGCCAGTTCACGGGATACGTCTTAATACCAAGCTCATTTTCGATTTCTTCGAGCAGGTCAAAGGGATTGCGGGACTCTCTGTCCATTTTGTTGATAAACGTGAAAATCGGGATATTTCGCATAACGCAGACCTTGAAGAGCTTTCTTGTCTGGTTTTCGACGCCCTTTGCCGCGTCGATAACCATTACCGCAGAGTCCGCCGCCATAAGCGTTCTGTAAGTATCCTCGGAGAAGTCCTGATGTCCGGGGGTATCAAGAATGTTAATGCAGTAGCCGTTGTAGTTGAACTGCATAACCGAAGATGTTACGGAGATACCGCGCTGTTTCTCGATTTCCATCCAGTCGGAAACCGCGTGACGTGTGTTTTTCTTTCCTTTTACGGCGCCTGCCATTGCGATAGCTCCTCCGTACAGGAGAAACTTTTCCGTAAGTGTTGTTTTACCTGCGTCGGGGTGAGAGATAATCGCAAAAGTACGGCGTCGTTCAATTTCGTGTTTGTAATCGGACATTTTCTTTCCTCTTTAGTTTATATTATCAATTTCATTTGTATCTTCAACGTCATAGACATTATTTTTGACGTCTTGTTTAGTCGGAGCTTCTATACCTTTCTTTTTGAGCGTGAGCATAAAACCCATTCCGACGATAATCGGCAGATAGAAGGTGAGAATTCTCCAGAGCATTGTGGAAACACCTATGTAATCGCCGAACATATCCTTGAAAAATCCCGAATAGCCGAGCTCAGCGGCTCCCATAGCACCGGGAAGCGGCACAAACGATGAAATCATCAGCACGAATGCCTGATAGGAAATCACTTTCAGAAGGCTTGCTCCCTCCAGACCGAAGCCTCTGAAAAGCACATAAGAAATGCTTAAATAAAGCGTCAGCTGCAAAAATGTGAAAATAACCGACTTAATGATAATCGGAACATTCTTTTTCAGAAAATTAAAGTTGTCGTGGAGCTTGTTGATTTCGCGTGTGAGATAAACGCGGATTTTCATCGGGTGCTTAATGATTTTGATTTTTGCGAGAAGGGTGATTATTCCGTTCAAAACCTTGATTGTTGCGTTTTTCCAGATTGCAATTCCGAGCAGGAAAATGATAACGATTGTGTTTACACCAAAGCCGATGAAAACAAACGGCATAAGTCCCTTTGCCGCAAGCTCGTCGCCGAATTGTCCGAAGCCTATGATAAGCGTGAATATTGAGTAAAGCGTGAGGACAAACTGATATACGATAAATCTTGAAAGAAGAGCGGTAAGACCTGTGCCCAGCGGCACGCCCATTTTAACGAAGTAATATGCCTGCATAGGCTGTCCGCCCGAGGCAGAAGGGGTAATGCAGTTAAAATACTGACCGATGATTGTGTTTGTGAAAGTGTCGCGAAAACGCATTTTCGGGTGAAGGCTTTTCAGTACTGTATGAACAGTTGCCGCTTCGCAAAGCCAGTATCCGAACATAAACACAACACACAAAATGAAATACAGCGGGTTAAGCGACTGTAACGCTTCAAGCACCTTTTCAGGCTTGTCAAAAACAAAAAGATACACCAGCATTACGGTAAATGCAATTCCGCATATTATCAGATTAACTTTATTTCCGCCCTTTTTCTTTTCTTTCAAAAATATCATACCCCTTAAAAAACAACATTATTATAATTATAGAATACTTTTCCACTATTGTCAAGAGTTTTTTCCGAACAAATTACATATTATATTAAAATATTAGTTATTTTTCATAATTTTACTTGACAAACGAGGTATAAAGTGGTATAATAAATTGTTAAAATATATCGAAAGGGCTGAATTGATATGTTTATGGAAAATGAATATCGAACCGCCTACTGCAACGGTTTCGGTGAAAATGACATAGGAAAAAAGGTTCGTGCTGCGGGCTGGGTTGAGAATATACGCGACCACGGCGGAATAATGTTCGTTGACCTTCGCGACCATTACGGCGTTGTGCAGGTTGTTTTTCACAACGAAGGTCTGCTTGAGGGAATTCACAAGGAGTGCGCTGTTTCGATTACGGGCACTGTTTTGAAGCGTGACGAGAGCACATTTAACGATAAAATTGAAACGGGTACAATCGAAATCGAGGCGGAAGAGGTTAGAATTCTCGGCAAGGTTACCGAGCAGCTTCCGTTTGAAATTCAGACTTCCCGCGAAACCCGCGAGGACGTTCGCCTGAAGTACCGTTACCTTGATTTGCGCAACAAGAAAATGCACGACAACATTATTCTTCGCTCGAAGATTATCAGCTTTTTGCGCAATAAAATGCAGAATATGGGCTTCCTTGAGCTTCAGACGCCGATTTTGTCGACCTCTTCGCCCGAGGGTGCGCGCGATTACCTGATACCGAGCCGCAAGCATCACGGTAAATTCTACGCTCTGCCGCAGGCTCCGCAGATTTTCAAGCAGATTTATATGGTGTCTGGATTTGACAAGTATTTCCAGATTGCTCCGTGCTTCCGCGACGAGGACGCAAGAGCTGACCGTTCTCCCGGCGAGTTCTATCAGCTTGACTTTGAGATGAGCTTTGCTACTCAGGAGGACGTTTTTGCGGTTGCCGAGGAAGTTTTGTCGGCGGTATTCAGCGAGTTCTCAGACAAACAGGTGAGCGCGGCTCCTTTCAGAAGAATTACTTTTGCGGAGTCTATGCTGACCTACGGTACAGACAAGCCCGATTTGCGCAACCCGCTGGTTATCAAGGAACTGTCGGATTTGTTTGTTGACAGCGATTTCAAGCCGTTTGCAAATAAGTGCGTTCGCGGTATCC
This sequence comes from Oscillospiraceae bacterium, assembly GCA_017847835.1. Classification (GTDB taxonomy): domain Bacteria; phylum Bacillota; class Clostridia; order Oscillospirales; family Ruminococcaceae; genus CAG-115. Next base: position 151,507 of record JAGASH010000005.1, on the reverse strand, counting down.
GCGTGCCGAAAATGGCTTCGCAGAGCAAGACTTTCTTCAAGAATATGGAAGATTTCGCGGTAAACGAAGTAGGAATGAAGGGCCTCGGCTACTTCAAGGTTGAAGAGGGCGAGGGCGATATGTTCAAGTACAACGGACCTATCGACAAGTTCCTCAACGACGACCAGAGAAAAGAGCTTGCAAAGCGCTGTGAGCTCGAAGTCGGCGATGTTCTGTACTTCATCGCGGATACTCCGAAAAATGCACCGAAGTTTGCGGGACAAATCCGCACCGAGGTTGCAAAACGTATGAATTTGATTGACGAGAGCCGCTTTGAGCTGTGCTTTATCGTTGATTTCCCGATGTACGAGCTTGACGAGGAAACGGGCAAAATCATCTTCACGCACAACCCGTTCTCAATGCCGCAGGGTGGTCTTGACGCACTTCTTAACAAAAATCCGCTTGATATTCTTGCGTATCAGTACGATATCGTGTGCAACGGTGTTGAGCTTTCGTCCGGCGCTGTCCGCAACCACGACCTTGACATTATGATTAAGGCATTTGAGATTGCTGGCTACACCGAGGAGGACGTTGCCTCGAAGTTCGGCGCACTGTACAACGCGTTCAAGTTCGGCGCACCGCCTCACGCAGGTATGGCACCCGGCGTTGACCGTATGATAATGCTTCTCACGGGCGAGGACAGCATTCGTGAGATAATCGCGTTCCCGCTCAACTCAAACGCGCAGGATTTGCTTCTCGGAGCACCGACCGAAGTTACCGAGCAGCAGCTTCGCGAGGTTCACATCAAGGTCAGAAAGCAGAATTAACAGAAAATCCCGCTCAAATCGAGCGGGATTTTTTTATAGATTTTCAGCGTAGCCGATTTCTTTTCGTATAAGATTTTTCGGCGGTTTTCCGTCAATGAAACGGTTGATGTTTTCCACACAGATTTCAGCGATTTTCCGCTCAATAACAGGGGAGTGATTGAAAGATTTCCCCGAAATGTGCGGGGTTACGAAAACGTTCGGCAAGCTCCAGAGCGGTGAGCTTATCGGCAGCGGTTCTTCGCGGAAAACGTCGAGAATTGCCCCGAAAATCCGCTTTTGTTCGAGAGCCTCGGAAAGCGCTTCTTCATCAACCAGAGAGCCGCGCCCGACGTTCACAAAGAGTGCGTTTTGCTTCATCAGCGCGATTTTTTCCTTACTGAAAATTCCTTCCGTGAGCGGAGTATCAGGCAGACAGCAGACCACCAAATCAGCTTTGGGAAGCTGTTCTTCAAGTTTATCAATCCCGTAAACCTCGTCGAAAAACTCTGTAGGACGAGGATTTTTTCGTATACCGACAACCCGAGCCCCGAAAGCGCCGAGCTTTTTCGCCGTGAGAGAGCCGATATTTCCGCAGCCTAAAATCAGCGCGTTCTCGCCGAAAATTGTACGTTCAGAACCTAAATCGAGCCAATTCTTTTCGATTTGCAGACTCTTGTAGCCGAAAAATTTCCGATACACCGCAAGCACAGCGCCGAGAATATACTCCGAGATAACCTCGCCGAACGCGCCCGTCACATTTGCGATAACAATGCCGTCCGAGATGGTTTTTCCGCGGCAGTATTTTTCAGCTCCCGCAAAGCAAATCTGTAAGAATTTCAGTTTCGGAAAATCTGTGTTATCCGGCAAATCCCCGACAAAAATTTCCGCTTCGGAAGCGTTTTCGCAAAGCTCACAGCCGTTTATCGAGTTCAGCAAAAACTCGCGGTTTTCCGCCGAAAAAGGCGCTTGAATAAACAGTTTCATTATACTTCCTCAATCTTTGCGGGTAGTTTTATTTTCTTAGGCTTCTGCATTTTGCGGACAACGCAGGAAATTGTGAAATTGACCGCAAAGTACATCACGCAGGCAAGCCCGCAAAGCACGAAAACATCGGACACATTCTGCGTGGAAAAGCCCGTATATCTCGGGGAAATCTGGATAAGCTGGAACGTTCTGCCCATAAGCTCCGCGACAGCTATATTCGCGATATAAGATGTGTCCTTGACCGTTGTGATGACTTGGCTCAACAGCGTCGGGACAATGTTCTTGAACGTCTGCGGAATGATGATGAAAAGCAAAGTCTGCGGGAGGTTGAAGCCCTGCGAGTACGCCGCCTCAAACTGTCCTTTTGAGATTGAGTTCAAGCCGCCGCGCACGATTTCCGCGATAACCGACGAGGTAAAGAGTACAAGCGCGATTATCGCCTTGAACAACACCGCCATTTCGGTTCTCGAAAGCTCAAACAGCTTTGTGAATTCGGTTGGGAACTCGATTGAAGGGAAGAAGACTAGTCCGATAAAAATCCACAGCATAAGCGGTGTATTTCGGAAAACCTCGATGTACGCGATTGCGATGTATTTGAAAATTTTCGCAGCGCCCTTGTTGCAGTAATTGCGCACAAGAGCGAGGATAGTGCCGATGATTATTCCGAGAACAACCGCAAAAAATGCAATTCCGATTGTAAATCCAAGTCCTTTGAGAATATATGTAATTACACTCCCGTTGGTTATCATTTTAAGACTGCCCGTCAACGCGTCCATTGCCTTCGCCTCCTTTGTTCTCGATAATCATATCAAGCTCAGCGTCCGAGATATCATCGGGCTTTTTGCGAGCTTTTACCGTTGCCACATCGCGCATTTTGAGCTTTTTCTCCCAGTGTGAAGCCAGCATTGACAGCGGGAAGCAGATGATGAAGAAAATCACACCGCCGATTATGTAGCCCTGACCGGCAGCCGTGCCCGTGCCCTCGCCGACCGCAAAAGCGTTTGTGCGGGAAATCAGGTCAACCGCTCCTCCTGCAAGGAACATACAAGACGTATTCTTGATGAGGTTCACAACTTGGTTTACCATAGGCGGGAGAATAATCTTGATTGTCTGCGGAAGCACGATATAGAACATTGCTGAGATATGTGAAAATCCCTGTGAATAAGCCGCTTCAAGCTGTCCCTTGGGAACGGCGGTTATTCCCGCGCGGATAACCTCGGAGATGTATGCGCCGTGGTAAATTCCGAGCGCGATGATACCGCAGAGAAGCGCCGAAAATCCCTCAATTCCCGAGAAAACCACAGCGTAAAACAAAAACAGCGCTTGCAGCATAAGCGGAGTATTCTGAATAAATTCAACATATACTCTCGCGATAATTCTCGGGGCTTTTGAACGGCTTGTAGACATAAGTCCGAAGATTACTCCGAGAGCCAGAGCAATCAGCAGTCCGAAAAGCGCCATTAACAGCGTTGAGAGTGTGCCGTCAATAAACGTCTGTCTGTGCGTCCAGACAAGCTCCCATTTGCTCGCGTCAAACATTTCCTCAACTCCCTTAATTTAAAACTTCGGCGGCAGCTTTCTCGACTGCCGCCGAATTATTTTTCAGAAAAACTCAATCAGTTCAAACCAAACTGTTCAATCAGCTTGTCGATAGTGCCATCGCCCTTCCACTTAACGATGAGTTCTTCAATCTTTGCGGAAAGCTCCGAGCCCTTCTTGGTAGCTACACCATAGTTCTGAGGAGCAAAGGTATCGGTGATGTAGTCACGGTCGTCGGTTTTGTAAGCGGCAAGAATGGACTTATCTACGCAGAAAGCGTCAATAGTGCCGGCGGCCATTGCGTTTGAAATAGCGGGGTAGTCGCCGAACTGCTCAAACTTTGTTCCTTTTTCAGCAAACGAGGAGATGTCAAAATCCTTGGAGCTCTCGGGAACCTTATAGTCACCGAGCAGACCCTTTTCGCTCATTGCCTTTGCAAGGTTATAAGCGGAAGTTGAACCCGTCGATACGCCGATTTTCTTGCCGACAAGACCGCTCAAATCAGAGATACCGTCTGCCTTTTCAACAAGAACGGTTACTGCGTCGGTGAAGTAAGGAGTGGAGAAATCCCAGCTCTTCTTGCGTTCCTCGGTTATTGTGAACGTTGCGAGAACGCAGTCCAAATCACCGGAGTCGAGAAGCTCAGTTCTTGTAGCGGCAGTAACAGCCGTAAACTCAACATCGCTGTATCCGAGCTCTGTCGCAATCTTCTTTGCGAGCTCGATTTCAAGTCCCTGATACTCGTTTGTTACAGTGTCCTTGAAGCCGAAGCCGATAACGTCGCTCTTTACGCCGACTTTGAGCGGAGCGCTCTTGCTGCCCGAACAGCCCGCACAGCAAACAGCCATAATTCCTGCAAAAGCAGCTGCCAGAATTCTCTTGAATTTCATAATAGTTACCTCTCTTTTGTCTTTTTTCTATAAATAAGCCGCCTCAGCGGATTATCTTACTTAAAAATGCTTTTGTGCGCTCGTTTGTGGGATTTGTGAAGAAATGCTCGGGAGTGCCTTCTTCGAGTATATTTCCGCCGTCAACGAAAATTATTCTGTCGGCAACCTCTCTTGCAAAGCCCATTTCGTGCGTTACGACAACCATTGTGAAGTTTTTCTCGTGCGACAACTCAATCATAACGTCAAGCACTTCCTGAACCATTTCGGGGTCAAGAGCCGAGGTTGGTTCATCAAAGAAAATCACGCGGTTTTGCATTGTAAGGGCACGCGCGATTGCAATTCTCTGCTGCTGACCGCCCGAAAGGGTAGTGGGATAAACGTTCGCTTTTTCCTCAAGTCCGACGCGCTTGAGGTACATCATCGCGATTTCCTCTGCCTCTTTTCTCGGCACTTTTTTCAGCTTAATCGGCGCAAGCGTCAGATTATCAAGCACTGTCAGATGCGGGTACAAATTGAACTGCTGGAAAACCATTGACGAGTGGATTTTGTTGATGAATGCGCGCCGTTTGTGGCTCATCAGGTGGTTGTGTATGTATACTTTGCCCGAGGTCGGTTCTTCGAGATAGTTCATACAGCGTATTAACGTTGATTTTCCCGAGCCCGACGGTCCGATGATAACCAGCTTTTCACCCTCGGCAACGTGAAGATTAATTCCTTTCAGAACCTCCAAATCACCGAAGCTTTTATGTACGTCTTCAAGTCTTATCATAAATTCACCCTCTCGCTTTCTGTTTGTATTATAGCTCAAAAAATGCAAGATGTCAATACAAAACTTGCAAAAAATCTATAAAATTATCCATTTCTGCAATTTTACCATAATTTTATGCAAGAGTAATAATATTATTTGTGCAATTTACTGTTTTTCTTAAAGATTGTGGGTTCAAAGCCGGATTTCAGCGCTTTTACAACGCTGTTTACGTTATCGTCGGCACGGATATCGCATTCAGGACGTGCTCCGACCGTGACAGAATGTTCGGGATTTATGTCATTTTCGAGATATTTACGCATATTTTCACGGCAGGCATTTTTGTTGAAAATTTTGATGTAGCTGTAACCGGGGTAGTCATAGGACGGGTAGCAGAGTATTTTCAGCTTCTCGTCAAAACCCATTTCGCGAAGTTTTTCTCTGAATGCTTCGATTTTCTTGCTCTCGTCAAGCAGCGTAAGGTAAATTATCCCGTCGTCGGGGTTTGGCTCGCGTTTTATATAGTTCCGGTAAGGAGATTTACGCAAATCCTCGTAAAGCTTTCGTTCTGCGGGATTTTCAAGCTCACCGTGATAAATTATCAGAATATCATCGCAAAGCGCGTTGATAAAGCAATTCAGATTGTTTTCAGTAAAGAGCGCGCGAAGCTCGGCAACGGTTTCGCTTGATATAACATAGGCTTTTAGATATGTTTTTTCTTTGATATCATAGAGCGCTGCGCCGTCCATTACAATCACGGGCAGCTTTATCCTCACGTCTTCAAGCGGCTTCATAAGCGATGCGGGAGTTCTCATCGTTGCAATCGTGAGCTTCAGCCCGTCGTCCAGCATTCGGTTGATTTCCACCTTTGAGAAAGGAGTGAGCTGCTCGCTGTATGGAGTGAGCATATCGTCAAGCTCCGTGATAAACAGTGTGTTTTTGTTCTTTTTTCGCGGAAGTTTTATCTCGTTTATCAGAATTCCTATGACTATGCCGATAATTGTGTCAAACACACGGTTCAGCACAAACAGATACGGGTTGCTGTCGGTGATATGGTTTACGGTAATGCTGAGAAAAACCACACATGAGAAATAAGCCGCGTTTTGCTTGTGAAGCAGCAGCGTGACGTAAATCACGGGAATTATCATAACGGCAGTTAAAGCAAATCCCGCGATAGTGTTGTAGATATTGAAAGTATATATTTCAAGCAGTATAACAATCAGCCCGAAAACCGCTCCTACAAATGTTCCTGTTGCTCGTTGAACAGCCATTGAAAGCGTTTTGCCGGTGTACGGCTGAATGCACTGCAATACCGCAAGCATAGAGTAAAACGGGATACCTTGCTGCCCGCGAAAAATGAACACAATATAACAAAGGAAAACTCCCGCCGCAGATTTCAGAATTCTTGCGCCGATTGCGGGTATTTTTTTCGGTTTATTCATGGAAATCACCCTAAATAAAAAAATAAAGGTGCTCCATACGGAACACCTTTGTTGAATATATTATATTACGTTTGCTGAAAAATGTCAAGTATTTTATCAGTCTTTTTTGCTTTCTTTAAGTAAATCGCGGATTTCGGTGAGGAGAACCTCTTCCTTTGTAGGCTCGGGAGGAGCAGCAGGCTTTTCCTCTTCCTTCTTTTTCTTGCCAAGTCCCATAAGGCTGTTCATTCCCTTAACCAGCAGGAAGAGAATAAGCGCCATAATGATGAAATTGATAACAGCGGACAGGAAAGCGCCGTAGTCGAATTTTACACCGTTTACCTCAAAATAGCCGCCGATGTATTTCAGCGCACCTGTTTCGGGGTCTTTTTCAACACCGCCCGTGATAAGCGCGATAAGCGGGTTGATAAAGCTGTTGGTAAGCGAAGAAACGATTGCCTGAAAAGCGCCGCCGATAATAACGCCGACAGCCATACTCATAACGTTGCCCTTTAGCGCAAACGTTTTGAATTCCTCAAAAAATTTTTTCATAATAGACTTCCTTTCGAAAATTATTTCAAGAATATTTTAGCACAAAACGCGAATTTTGTCAAGCGGTTGCACGGATTTTTTACAATAACCGTTTGAGGTACTGTCCCGTGTAGCTCTCTGGATTTGCCGCAACTTCCTCGGGAGTACCCTTTGCGATGACCGTGCCGCCGCCGTCGCCGCCCTCTTTACCCATATCGATGATATAATCCGCGCATTTTATCACGTCAAGATTGTGTTCGATAACAAGAACGGTATTTCCCGCGTCTGTGAGCCGTTGCAGGATATCGACAAGTTTTTTGACATCGGCGGAGTGAAGTCCCGTGGTCGGCTCATCGAGTATATAAATTGTTTTGCCCGTAGAGCGCTTTGAAAGTTCGGTTGCAAGTTTAATTCTCTGCGCTTCGCCGCCCGAAAGGGTAGTGGAGCTCTGACCGATTTTGATATAGCCAAGTCCGACTTCTTCGAGAGTTTTCAGCTTATTGTAGATTTTTGGAATGTTCTCGAAAAAGTCAACACCCTCGGAAACCGTCATTTCCAGAACATCGTAGATATTTTTGTCCTTGTACCTGACTTCCAGCGTTTCGCGGTTATAGCGATGACCTTTGCAGACTTCGCAGGGCACGAAAATATCGGGCAAAAAGTGCATTTCAATACGCACAATTCCGTCACCCTCGCAAGCCTCGCAGCGCCCGCCTTTGACGTTAAACGAGAAGCGTCCCGCCGAATAACCGCGCGTTTTCGCGTCGTTTGTTCTGGCAAACAGGTCGCGGATATCCGTGAAAACTCCCGTATAAGTCGCGGGATTTGAACGCGGGGTTCTTCCGATAGGCGACTGGTCAATCATAATAACCTTGTCGAGATTTTCCAGCCCTTTCATATCCTTGAATTTGCCCGCACGAACGCGCCCACGGTTGAGTTTTCCGAAGAGATTTTTGTAGATGATTTCGTTCACAAGCGAGCTTTTTCCGCTGCCCGAAACACCCGTAACGCAGGTGAAAATGCCGAGCGGCACATTTACGTCAATATTTTTGAGGTTGTTTTCGGAAGCGCCTGTTACTTCAAGCCATTTTCCCGTGAGCTTGCGACGCTTTTCGGGAACGGCAATCTTCTTTTTGCCGCTCAGATACTGTCCCGTGACGGACTCCTTGCACTTCAGAATGCCCGCAACATCACCGCTGTAAACGACATTTCCTCCGTGAACTCCCGCCGCTGGTCCGATATCTACAATCCAATCGGCAGCGCGCATTGTGTCCTCGTCATGCTCGACAACAATCAGCGTATTTCCGAGGTCGCGCAGCTTTTTCAGCGTGGCAATCAGCTTGTCGTTGTCGCGCTGATGAAGCCCGATACTAGGCTCGTCGAGGATATACAAAACACCCGTGAGCGCGCTTCCTATCTGCGTTGCCAGACGAATTCGCTGACTTTCGCCTCCCGAAAGAGTTCCGGCAGAGCGCGACAAAGTGAGGTACTCCAATCCGACCGAGCGCAAAAATCCAAGCCTTGATTTTATCTCTTTGAGGATTTGTCCCGCAATCATCATATCTCGCTTTGAAAGCTCCAGATTATCGACAAATTCAAGCGCTTTCACCACGGACATTTTGCAGAAATCCATTATATTTATACCGCCGACGGTGACGGAAAGCGCGGTGTCATTCAAGCGTTCACCGTGGCATTTCGGGCACTCGACATCGCTCATATATTCCTCGATAATATCGCGCGAATAGGAGCTTCCCGACTCGCGATAGCGCCGTTCAAGGTTATTGCAAATACCCTCGAAATCCGCGTAGAACTCACCGCCGCCTTGCTTTTTCGAGCGTTTTATAAGAATTTTCTCACCGTGAGTACCGTACAAAAGCTCGTCTATTGCCTTTTCGGGCAGCTCGGAAAGAGGCTGTTCGGCGGAGCAGCCGTGTTTCTCGCAAATCGAGTCAAAATACATCGCGGCAATCGTGCCCTCGGCATAAGTCCAGCCCGAGCCTTTAATCGCGCCGTCCTTTATCGACAAGTCCATATTCGGCATAATCAGAGCAGGGTCAATTCTGCGGTATACACCAAGTCCCGTACACTCGGGACAAGCACCGAACGGGTTGTTGAACGAAAACATTCTCGGCACAAGCTCGTCCACGGAAACTCCGTGTTCCGGGCAGGAGTAGCTCTGCGAAAAGTGCAGCTCCTCGCCGTCAATCACGTCAATATAGATAAGACCGCCCGTGAGATTTCCCGCTGTTTCAATACTCTCGGAAAGACGCGACTTCAAGCCGTCTTTTATCACAAGGCGGTCGACGATTATTTCGATAGAGTGCTTGATGTTCTTTTCGAGCGAGATTTTCTCGGACAAATCGTAGGTTATCCCGTCAACGCGAACTCTCGCGAAACCCGCTTTTCTTGCGTTCTCGAATTCTTTTTTGTGTTCGCCTTTTCTTCCGCGGACAACCGGCGCGAGAACCTGAAATTTTGTCTTTTCGGGCAATTCAAGGACCTTGTCCACAATTTCGTCAACGGTCTGCTGACGGATTTCCCGACCGCAGACAGGGCAGTGGGGAATACCAATTCTCGCGTACATCAGTCGCAGATAGTCATAGATTTCGGTCACTGTTCCGACAGTGGAACGCGGGTTTTTTGAGGTGGTTTTCTGGTCGATTGAAATGGCGGGAGAAAGTCCCTCAATGCTGTCAACATCGGGCTTCTCCATTTGCCCGAGGAACATTCTCGCGTAGCTCGAAAGGCTCTCCATATAGCGGCGCTGTCCGTCTGCGAAAATCGTGTCAAACGCAAGCGAGCTTTTTCCCGAGCCGGATACTCCCGTGAGAACAACCAGCTTGTCGCGCGGGATTGTGACGTCTATGTTGTTGAGATTATGCTCTCGCGCGCCTTTTATAATAATTTTATCGTTAGCCAAATTCTGTTTCCTTTCTGTTTATTCGTAGTATTTTCCCATAAACAAAATTTTTGCAAATGTCTTGTAATCGACGCTGTTCCAGTCGATGTCGTTTTTCGGACACACCGAAAAATCCATAATCCACGAAGCGCAGGCTTCAAGAAAAAGGTCAACCGTAAGAGCCTGCCATTCGTTCGGCTTATCGCGGAAATTTTCGGCAAGTCCGCCGAGAAAACTCATAAAATCTTCTTTTGATGATATCTTGTTTATATCCGAAATATCCATTGTTTATTCTCCTTTGATTTCCTTGATTTTATCGCGAAGAAACGCAGCGTGCTCGAAGTCAAGCATTTTTGCGGCTTTTTTCATTTCCGTGGTATACTGAGCGATAAGCTGTTCGCGTTCGCGCCGCGGAAGCTTCCTGTAATCGCTCTTTTTCATCTTCTTGGTTTCTTTCTTTGTGATTTCAAGAACATCGCGGATATCCTTGACAATGGTTTTCGGGACAATTCCGTGCTCCTCGTTGTATTTCTGCTGAATTTCACGACGACGCTGGGTTTCTGTGATAGCCGTTTCCATTGATTTCGTGACAACGTCGGCATACATAATAACCGTGCCCTCTGCGTTTCTTGCTGCACGTCCGATTGTCTGAACAAGCGACGTTTCCGAGCGCAGGAAACCCTCCTTGTCCGCGTCAAGAATTGCCACAAGCGACACTTCGGGAATATCAAGGCCTTCACGAAGCAGGTTAATTCCGATTAGCACGTCAAATTCACCCTCGCGCAAATCCCTTATTATCTCCATTCGTTCCATCGTGTCGATATCGTGGTGCATATAGCGAACTTTAATTCCCGCTTTTTCGAGGAACGCGGTCAAATCCTCTGCCATTTTCTTGGTAAGCGTTGTCACAAGAACGCGCTGATTTTTCGCGGTTCTTTGGTTTATTTCGGAAATCAAATCCTCGATTTGTCCCTCGGTCGGCTTGACGGTGATTTCGGGGTCAAGAAGTCCTGTCGGACGAATAATCTGCTCGACAATCTGCGTAGATTTGTCGCGTTCAAAATCACCGGGAGTTGCCGAAACGAAGACAATCTGATTGAGTTTATCATAGAACTCATCAAAATTCAGCGGTCGGTTATCGTAAGCGCAGGGCAGTCTGAATCCGTAGTCAACGAGATTTTTCTTTCGCGCGACATCTCCGCCGTACATTCCGCGAACCTGCGGGAGCGTGACGTGGCTCTCGTCAATCATCAGCAGAAAATCCTCGGGGAAGTGGTCGAGAAGAGTAATCGGAGTGCTTCCCGGCGGTCTTCTCGCAAGCACGCGCGAGTAGTTTTCAACGCCCTTGCAGATACCGATTTCACGCAGCATTTCGATATCATAGCGTGTGCGCTGGTCAATTCTCTGCGCTTCAATCAGCTTGTTGTTGTCCTTGAAGAATTTCACGCGTTCTTCAAGCTCTTTTTCAAGCTCCGCGAGCGCTTCTTCTTTTTTGTCCTGTGCGATAATATAGTGCGAAGCAGGGAAGATTATCTCGTAAGAAAGCGTAGCTTTTGTGTTGCCCGTGACAACCTCAAATTGTGAAATTCTCTCGATTTCATCGCCGAAAAACTCAACTCGGATAGCGGTTTCGTTTGTGCTTCCCGCGGGAAAAATTTCGAGAGTGTCGCCCTTAACGCGGAATTTGTTGCGGACAAAATTCAGCTCATTGCGCTCGTACTGCATATCGACAAGCTTTCTTATAATTTCCTCTCGCGAGATTTCCATACCCTGACGAATAGAAAGTGTGTTCGCGCGGTAATCCTCGGGTGAACCGAGCGAGTATATACACGAAACGCTGGCTACTATAATAACATCGCGTCGCTCGGCAAGCGAAGCCGTCGCTGAGTGACGCAGGCGGTCGATTTCGTCGTTTATTGAACTGTCTTTTTCGATATAAGCGTCTGTTGAGGGAATGTATGCCTCGGGCTGATAGTAATCGTAGTAGCTCACGAAAAACTCCACGGCATTCTTCGGGAAAAACTCGCGAAACTCCGCGCAAAGCTGAGCTGCAAGCGTTTTGTTGTGCGCGAGAACAAGCGTCGGTTTGTTGACGTTTGCGATAATATTAGCCATAGTAAAGGTCTTTCCCGAACCCGTTACACCGAGCAGTGTTTGTTCCTTATCGCCTCTGAGAATACCCTCGGAAAGCGCGGAAATTGCCTCGGGCTGGTCACCTGTGGGCTTGTATTCGGAGTGAAGCTCAAATTTATCCATAAAACACCTCATTGCGCAAAAACGTTCACTTATATTATACAAGCGAACGTCTGATTTGTCAATATGAACATTTAATTTATCCCCAGTATTCCGTGAAAACACCCGCAGACCGCATTGAACCCACGCTGTCACCGGAAATCACAATATGGTCGTTGAGCTCGATATCAAGCTCTTTCAGAAGGTTTACCAATCGTCTTGTCGCGGAAACGTCTGCGGAAGAGAAATTTGCAGTACTGCCGGGGTGATTGTGAACAAGAACAATATTGCTGCTTTTGCGGGAAATAGCCGCTCCGACAACGCTTTTCGGGTTAAAGCAGGACGAGTCGGGAGCGCCGTCTGAGATTTTCTCCGCTCCGATAAGGCACATCGACCTGTCAAGCAAAACGACATAAGCCGACTCTTCAAGCGGATTTACAAAAAGAGTTTTCGCGTATTCGGCAAGCTTTTCGGGAGAATTCAGCCGTTTCTTTTTGTCAAGCGCTTCATCGCGGTATTTTGATACAAATTCTCCCAGAAAACAAATAAAAGCGGCGGCATTATCGCCTATACCGCTGATTGTCTGCAAATCATTTTTAGAAGCGCTCAGAACATTTGAAATTGAGCCGAATTTATCAATGAGCTTGTGGCTGATTTCGTTTGTGTTGCAGCGTGTGAATATCGAAAACAGAAGTATTTCTAGGATTTCGTGTTCTTCAAAACAGTCTATGCCGCGCGCAAGAAACTTTTCAAGCATTCGTTTTCTATGACCTTGGTGAAGCTCGGATTTCTCTGACATAACCTGCACTCCTAACATAAATCGTGTTCGATAACCAGCCTTACAAAAATGGAGAGCAAAACGCTCTCCGGTAATATTTTTTGGTACGCCCGATGCGATTCGAACGCACGACACATAGCGTCGGAGGCTATTGCTCTATCCAGCTGAGCTACGGGCGCTGATATAAAGTGTATTTTTCTAAAAAAACTCCGAATCCTTGCTCCCAAGGATTCGGCGTTATGTTGGTGATCCACCCGGGAATCGAACCCGGGACACCCTGATTAAAAGTCAGGTGCTCTACCGCCTGAGCTAGTGGATCATAACTGCAACGTATCTATTATAACAGATAACCTCTGTTTTGTCAAGTGTTTTTTGCAAAAAATTAAAAAAATATACAAATTCTTGAAAATAATCGCTTTACTGCTTGAAAAAATTCTGAAAAAGTGATATAATTAATATATGTATGCAGAAAAGATTATCAAAGGAGGGTGATTTTGATGGATATTAAGGTTGGAGATATTCTTGTGATGAAGAAAAATCACCCTGTCTGCGGAAGCGTTCGTATGAAAGTACTTCGTGCGGGAGCGGATTTCAGGCTTTGCTGCGAAGGCTGCGGGAGAGTTGTGATGACGCCGCGTTCAAAGTGCGAAAAGAACGTAAAATCGATTGTCCGCAACGAAGAACAGATTTCGGAGTAAACTATGCGAGAAAGAATACAAATGATAATTGCGCGGTATGATGAGATAAGCGCGAAGCTGTCCGACCCGAAAACTGCCGCCGACAACAAGCTCTATGCGGAGCTGATGAAAGAATACAAGAACCTGACGCCTATTGTTGAGATGTACAACAGATACGTCGGTGCCGAGAAATCCTGTCTTGACGCAAAAGCTCTTCTTGATGACATAACAACCGAAGCTGAGCTTCGCGAGCTTGCAGAGCTTGATTATATTGAGAACAAAGCGCTTGTTGAAAAATGCGAGGAGGAGCTGAAAATCCTGCTTCTTCCGCGTGACCCCGACGATGACAAGAGCGTTATCGTTGAAATTCGCGCGGGAGCCGGCGGTGAAGAGGCTGCGCTTTTCGCAAATTCGATGTTCAGAATGTATTCAATGTACGCGGCGCGTCAGGGCTGGAAAATTGACATTATGGGTGCAAATCCGACAGAGCTCGGCGGGTATAAGGAGATTTCGTTCAGCGTTGAGGGCGAAGGTGTGTATGCAAAGCTGAAATACGAGAGCGGAGTTCACCGTGTTCAGCGTGTTCCCGAAACGGAAAGCCAAGGCAGAATTCAGACTTCAACGGTAACGGTGGCGGTTTTGCCCGAGGTTGAAGACGTTGACGTGAACATAAATCCTGCGGATTTGACAGTTCAGACGTTCCGTTCAAGCGGCGCAGGCGGTCAGCACATCAACAAAACCGAGTCTGCTGTTCGTATTATTCATCACCCGTCGGGAATGATTGTTGAGTGTCAGGAAGAACGCTCGCAGATGAAAAATAAGGAAAAGGCGCTGAAAATGCTGTACAGCAGGCTTTATGAGGCGGAGAAAACAGCCCGCGACAACGCCATAGCCGAGGAACGACGCGGACAAGTGGGAACGGGCGACCGCTCCGAGCGTATCAGAACGTACAATTTCCCGCAGTCGCGCGTCACCGACCACAGAATAGGGCTCACGCTGTACAAGCTGGACGAGATGATGAACGGCGGCTGCGACGAGATTTTTGAAGCGCTTCGGCTTGCTGAGAGAACGGCTCTGCTTGCAAAGAACGAGGGCTGATTATGATGAAAGACAGCGAAAAATCACGGCTTGACAGCTTTGAAAAAATGCTTTTGTCGGTTCAGGAGCAATATGATGAAAAGTCGAGCAAACTTACCGAGCTGAAAAGTGCCGGCAAAGAGAAAACCGCAACCTATTGCCAGCTTTTTGCCGAGAAAATGCAGCTCGGGAATATGCTTGCGATGTACAGGCTGTACGGGCTGATTGAATGAGAACAAGAGGGTGAAAAAATGCTCACGGAGCTTGAAAAATATTCCGGGGAAAGCGTCGGGAAAGCCGCGGAAATTCTAAAAAACGGCGGAATTGTCGCAATTCCCACGGAAACGGTTTACGGGCTTGCGGCAAACGCTCTTGATGAAAACGCGGTTCGCAGTATTTTTGAGGCAAAGGGCAGACCTCAGGACAACCCGCTTATCGTGCATATAAGCAATTTCGAGATGATTAAGCCGCTTGTGACCGAAATACCCGACCTTGCAAAGCGGCTTGCAGAGCGTTTCTGGCCCGGACCACTCACGATGATTTTCGATAAAACCGAACTTATTCCCGAGGCAACAAGCGGCGGTCTGACAACCGTTGCCGTGAGAATGCCAGCTAATGAAGCCGCTCGTGAAATTATCGAAAAATGTGGATTTCCGCTGGCAGCTCCCTCTGCAAACACTTCGGGCAAACCTAGTCCCACAACCGCCGCTCACGTTTTCGAGGATATGAACGGAAAAATCCCGCTGATTATTGACGGCGGTGAGTGTTCGGTGGGAGTGGAAAGCACGGTTATCTGCTTCAGGAACGGCAAAATCCACATTCTTCGTCCGGGCGGGGTAACGCGCGAAATGCTTGCCGAATTTGCACAGGCAGAGGTTGACAAAGCTGTTGAAGCTGCGCCGAAAGCCGATGAAAAGGTGCTTTCGCCAGGAATGAAATACAAGCATTATTCCCCGAAAGCAGACGTTTTTATTGTGAACGCGCACGGTGACTGTTTTGCTGATTTTTGTCAGCAAAACAGCGCCGAGAAAACAATTTTCCTTACCTGCGGTGAACGAGAAGGCTGCTTGAATTACGGCGAAACCTCTGAAATTCAGGCACATCGGCTGTTTTCGCTTTTGCGGTACGCAGATGAAATAGGCGCGGAAAAGGTGTATGTTGAAATTCCGTCAAAGGACGGTGTGGGGCTTGCGGTGTACAATCGCTTGCTTCGCGCGGCGGCTTTCAGGATAATCGAGCCGTAAACCACTTGACAAACAGAAAAATCCGCGTTATACTTATATAAAATCCGAATTTGAACGGTGTGGTGTATAATTATGGAAAAACCGCAGAAAATCAGAATAATCGGGCTTACGGGACAAAGCGGCGCAGGAAAATCAACCGTGCGGCACGTCTTTGAGGAAAACGGCTTTGATGTAATTGACTGCGATGTGGTTGCCCGTAAAATTGCTTCAAAGAACGCTTTTCTGAAAGAGATATCGGAGCGCTTCGGCAGAGAAATTCTCAGTGCAGACGGCACTCTTGACCGCGTGAAAACCGCCGCGATGATTTACAACGACAAGGTGAAATACGTCGAGTACTGCGGGATAATATTCCCATATATAACCTACGATATAATGCGGCAAATCGAGCGCTTTGACAAAGATGTTCTGCTTGACGCGCCGACGCTTTTTGAAGCGGGAATTGACGGGCTTTGCACGGAGATAATCAGCGTTATCGCGGATATTGAGCTTTGCGCTGAGAGAATTTCAAAGCGCGACAAAATCACTCTCGAAAAGGCAAAAGAACGGCTTTCTTCGCAGCACGGGGCTGATTTTTTCAGGGAACACTCGGATTTTGTTATAGAAAATAACGGCTCGGAAAAGGAGCTTTACGAAAAAGCGCAGAGAATTATAGACAAAATGAAAGGCAGACAATGATAAATAAAAAGCGTAAAAAGAAACGCGCAGGCTTGATTGCGGCGATAATTATTGTCGCAGCTGCACTTTTGGGAGTCGGGGCTTATTTCGGGTATCGGCAGTATATCATCGAAATGCACCCGCTGAAATATCAGAGCTATGTTGAAAAATACTCTGCGCAAAACGGTATCGACAAGTATTTTGCTTATGCGGTTATTAAGACTGAAAGCGGCTTTAAGACCGACGCTGTTTCAAATGTAGGAGCTCGCGGGCTTATGCAGATTATGGAAGAAACCTTTGATTGGATAAAATACAAGCGTGACGATGACGACGCGGTTTATTCCGATATGTTCAACGCGCAGAAAAATATCGACTACGGCTGCTGGCTTCTGGGATATCTTTATGATGAATTCGGCACAATTGAAACGGCTGCCGCGGCTTATCACGCAGGACGAGGCACAGTAAACGAGTGGCTTTCCGACAAGCGTTATTCATCGGACGGTGTTCACCTTATTAATATTCCTACCTCGGATACCGCGCACTATGTTGATAAAATCACAAATGCTTACAAAACGTACAAAAAGCTGTACGATAACGAAAAATAAAGAAAGGGAAACAGAAATGGCAAAGAAAGAAATCGAAAATGAAGCAAAACAGCTCAAAGAAAAGCTTTTTATGCACAAGAAAAACGCTTATCTTCGTATGAGCGACAGCGATATCAAGAAATGCGACAAATTCTGCGAGGGATACAAGCGTTTTCTTGACGAGGCAAAAACCGAGCGCGAGGCTGCTGGCTATATCGAACGTGAGGCAAAGGCTGCGGGTTTCGTGAAATTCGACAAGAAAAAGAAGTACAAGGCGGGCGACAAGGTTTATCTTATCAACCGCGAAAAGTCGGCAATCCTTGCGGTAATCGGCTCGGAGCCTATTGAAAACGGTGTAAACCTTCTTGCTGCGCACATCGACTCACCGCGGCTTGATATGAAGCAAAATCCGCTTATGGAAAAGGACGAGGTCGGCTATTTCAAATCGCACTATTACGGCGGAATAAAGAAATATCAGTGGACAACCGTTCCGATGTCTCTTCACGGTGTTATCGTAAAAGCGGACGGCTCGAAAGTAATCGTAAAAATCGGCGAGGACGAAAACGACCCTGTTTTCTGCGTGTCGGATTTGCTTCCACACCTTGCTTCCGCGCAGATGAAGCGTCCTGCTCCCGAGCTTATAAAGGGCGAGGAGCTCAACCTTATTATCGGCTCGCGTCCTTTCAAGGACGACGAGGTTTCCGAGAAAGTCAAGCTCAATCTAATGGCGCTTCTCAATAAAAAATACGGCATAACCGAAGCCGATTTCTTGTCGGCTGAGCTTGAAGCCGTGCCTGCATTCAAGGCACGCGATATCGGTTTTGACAGAAGTCTTGTCGGCGCTTACGGTCAGGACGACAGAGTTTGCGCGTATACGGAACTTTCGGCAATTCTCGAAGCAAAAAATCTCAAAAAGACCGCTGTTGCTATTCTCACGGACAAAGAAGAAACCGGCTCCGACGGAAACACGGGACTTCAGTCCGCTTATCTGAAATATTTTATCGCGGATTTAGCGGCAATTTTCGGTGCAAGAGCGCGCGATGTTCTGTCGAATTCAAAGTGCCTTTCGGCTGATGTAAACGCGGCATTTGACCCGACCTTTGCGGACGCATTTGAAAAGAACAACTCCTGCGTTCTCAACGGCGGCGTCTGCGTGACGAAATACACCGGTTCAAGAGGAAAGAGCGGCACTTCCGACGCTTCCGCGGAATTTGTCGGAGAGGTTCGCGCAATTCTCGACAAAAAGGGTGTTATCTGGCAGACAGGCGAGCTTGGAAAGGTTGATATCGGCGGCGGAGGAACGGTTGCAAAATATATCGCAAACCTCAATGTTGACACGATTGACGTGGGTGTTCCCGTTATGTCAATGCACGCTCCCTATGAAATTACGGCAAAAACCGACGTTTATGCCGCTTATAAGGCATTTGAAGCGTTTATAAACGCATAAAAGGACAAATCTATTCACTTTACCGCGACTTCCCGCATATTATTATCGGGGGAGTGGTGAATTATGGCGCGTACCTTTTTGAAAAAGCTCGGAATGAAGCTGATTGCCGTGGGAATGGTTTTGACGGGACTGCTTGTCCTTATGGATTTGAGCTTTCGCCCGATAATCGAAACCGTGAACGCTTACGAGTGCCACGAAATGGTTAGCCGTGTGATAAACGACGCGGTTTTAGCCGAGCTTGAAAACGAGGGCGCGGATTACACTAAGCTTGTTACTCTAACCACAAACGCAGACGGCGAGGTTATCTCGCTTGAAAGCAATGTGATGAACATTAACAAGCTCAAAACCCGCATTGCGCAGCGACTTGAACACGAAATCGAGCGGCTTTCCGAGGTGGATATTCAAATCCCGATAGGAACGCTTCTCGGCATACAGCTTCTCCACGGAAAAGGCTTCAGCGTGGGAATGACGGTTCAGCCGATGGGTTTTGCGACAGCTTCAATTATCAGCGAGTTTTCCGATGCGGGATTAAACCAGACTCTTCATCGGATTGTGATTGAGATAAAAGCTGATGTTGACGCGATTATTCCGGGTTTCTCCACGAGAGTTCCCGTGAAAACAACGATTGTTGCCGCGGAAACGGTGATAGTCGGAAGAGTTCCGAACGCGTACACGCACGTTGTGGCTTCCGAGTCGCTTGACGGTTACCTCAACGATTATGGCGCGGCGGAATGAAATCGGAGATGATGAAATGGATATAAATGACGCGAAAAAGCGAGTGGAACAGCTCACCGAAACGCTTGAAAAAGCAAACCGCGACTACTACGACCTTGACAGCCCGACGCTGGAAGATGACGAGTATGACGCGCTTATGCGAGAACTCAGAGCGCTTGAAACCGAGTTCCCCGAGCTTTTGAGCGAGAGTTCACCGTCGCAGAGAGTTGGCGGTACAGCAGCGACAACTTTTGAAAAAGTGCCGCACGCGGTTCAAATGGCGAGCTTGCAGGACGTTTTCAGCGACAGTGAAGTGAGAGAATTTTTCGAGCGCGTTCAAAAGCAGGGTGCCGAGGAGTTCACCGTTGAACCGAAAATCGACGGACTATCGGTTTCTCTTGAATATGAAAACGGTGTACTTGTGCGCGGTTCGACAAGAGGCGACGGTTTTGTCGGCGAGGATATCACGGCAAATCTGAAAACAATCCGTGCAATTCCGCTGAAACTGAAGGAAATAATCCCGCTTCTTGAAGTTCGCGGCGAGGTTTATATGCCGAAACAGAGCTTTGCGAAACTATGCGAAATTCAGGAGAAAAACGGCGAGCCGCTCCCGAAAAATCCCAGAAATGCTGCTGCGGGCTCGCTTCGGCAAAAGGACAGCAAAATCACGGCAGAGCGCTCCCTCGACATCTTTTGCTTCAACATTCAGCAGGTTGAGGGAAAAGAGTTTTCCTCACATTCGGAAAGCCTTGAATTTCTCACGGAGCAGGGATTTAAGGTAATTCCCGATTACCGTGTTTGCAGAACGATTGATGAAATTCTGGCGAGAATTGACGAAATAGGACAAATGCGGACTTCGCTTCCGTTTGACATTGACGGTGCGGTTGTCAAGGTGAACAACCTGCGGCTTCGCGAGGAAATCGGCGCGACTGCGAAAGTGCCGAAATGGGCGGTTGCTTTCAAGTACCCGCCCGAGGAAAAGGAAACAACGCTGAACGAGATTGAGATAAACGTCGGCAGAACGGGCGCACTCACGCCGGTTGCGGTTTTCGACCCTGTTCAGCTAGCGGGAACAACAGTTTCTCGCGCGGTTTTGCACAATCAGGATTACATCGCCGAAAAAGATATCCGTGTAGGCGACAGAATTGTCGTGAGAAAAGCAGGAGATATTATTCCCGAGGTTGTGCGGAGTGTTTCACACGAGGAAAAATCCGAGCCGTTTTTTATCCCGAATAAATGTCCCGTGTGCGGCGCTGAGGCTGTTCGTGACGAAGACGAGGCGGTTATTCGCTGTCAGAATATCGACTGTCCCGCGCAGCTTTTACGTTCAATCGAGCATTTTGCCTCGCGCGGTGCAATGAACATCGAAGGTCTTGGAGAGGCAGTTGTAAAACAGCTTGTGGACGAGGGACTTGTGAAAACTGTTGCCGATTTGTATACTCTGAATTTGCAGGACTTGACCGCTCTGGAGCGTTTCGGAAAAAAGTCTGCCGAAAATCTGCTTAATTCAATCGAAAACTCCAAGAAAAACAATCTTTCAAGGCTGATTTTCGCGCTCGGAATTAAGGGTATCGGCAGCAGCTCGGCAAAGCTTCTTTGCGAGAAATTCGGCGATATGGACAACATTATGGCGGCTTCGGAAGAGGAAATCGTTGAAATTGAGAAATTCGGCGGTATTCTCGCGAAATCGGTGTACAAGTCAATGCGCGAACCGCATAGAATTGAGCTTATCTCCCGACTAAAACAGCTCGGGTTGAATATGACCTACGAAAGTGCGAAAACTTCGGACAAGTTCGCGGGACTTACTTTCGTTCTCACGGGAACACTTCCCACGCTTAAACGCGAACAGGCAAAGGAAATGATAGAAAAGCTCGGCGGAAAGTGCTCGGGCTCGGTTTCCAAAAAGACAAGCTATGTTCTCGCGGGAGAAGAGGCAGGCTCAAAGCTCGACAAGGCAAACGAGCTTGGAATTACGGTTATAAATGAAGAAGAATTCATTAAAATGACAGAAAATCAGGAGGAATAAAAATGGGAATGACAATGACGCAGAAAATTCTGGCAAAGCACGCGGGGCTGGAGTCGGTTGTCGAGGGACAGCTGATTAAGGCAAAACTGGATATGGTCCTCGGAAACGATATCACAAGCCCTGTTGCAATCAACGAGTTCAACAAGAACGGCTTTACGGAAGTTTTCGACAAGACAAAAATCTCGCTGGTAATGGACCACTTCACACCGAACAAGGATATCAAAGCGGCTATTCAGTGCCAGCAGTGCCGCAATTTCGCGGACAAGTATGATATCCTGAACTTCTATGACGTCGGTGAAGTAGGTGTTGAGCACGCGCTTCTGCCTGAAAAAGGTCTGGTTATCTCGGGTGACTGCGTAATCGGCGCAGACAGCCACACCTGTACATACGGCGCGCTCGGAGCTTTTTCCACGGGCGTCGGTTCAACCGATATGGCTGCGGGAATGGCAACAGGAGAGGCTTGGTTCAAGGTTCCGTCCGCGATTAAGTTCAACCTCACCGGCAAGCTCAACAAGTGGGTAAGCGGCAAGGACGTTATTCTTCACATTATCGGAATGATAGGTGTTGACGGCGCGCTTTATCAGTCGATGGAGTTCACGGGCGAGGGCTTGAAGAGCCTGTCTATGGACGACAGACTTTGTATGGCTAATATGGCAATCGAAGCAGGTGCAAAGAACGGTATTTTCGAGGTTGACGAGGTTACTCTCGATTACATTAAGGGCAGAACCGATCGAAAGCCCGAAATTTTCAAGGCTGACGAGGACGCGCAGTATAACCGCGTTATTGATATCGATTTGAGCACAATCAAGCCGACGGTTTCTTTCCCGCATTTGCCCGAGAACACCAAGACAATCGACGAGGCGGAGAAACTGAATATCAAAATCGACCAAGTGGTTATCGGTTCGTGCACAAACGGACGTTACAGCGACCTTGAAGCTGCTGCGGCTGTTGTTAAGGGCAAGAAAGTAGCAAAGGGAGTTCGCGCAATCGTAATTCCCGCAACTCAGCAGATTTATATGGACGCGCTGAAAAACGGCTTGCTCGAAATATTTGTTGAAGCGGGAATGGTTGTTTCTGCACCTACTTGCGGTCCTTGTCTGGGCGGTCATATGGGTATTCTCGCTCCGCACGAGAGAGCGATTTCCACAACAAACCGCAACTTTGTCGGCAGAATGGGCGACACAACCTCCGAGGTTTATCTCGCAAGTCCCGCTGTTGCTGCGGCAAGCGCGCTGAAAGGTTACATTTCGGGAGAGTTTGAGTAATGGTTAAACACGTTATTATCTGGAAACTGAAAGATATGCCCGAAACCGAAAAGTCCGAGCATAAAATGCTTATTAAAGAGGGACTTGAAGGGCTGAAAGGGAAGATTGACGGTCTGGCTGAAATCAAGGTTATAACTGAGCTTTTGCCGTCGTCAAGCGGGGATTTAATGCTGGACAGTACGTTTGCTGACGAGAAATCGCTGAAAGCGTACGCTGTTCATCCCGAGCACGTCAAAGTAGCGGACGAGCGTGTAAGACCGTTCGTTGCGGAAAGAAAATGCGTTGATTTTGAAATATAAGGAGAATTTTTTATGAAAGCACACGGAATTGTACATAAATACGGCGATAACGTTGATACGGACGTAATTATCCCTGCGCGTTATCTGAACACCTCCGACCACAAGGAGCTTGCTTCACACTGTATGGAGGACATTGACAAGGATTTTGTCAAGACGGTAAAAGAGGGCGATATTATGGTTGCGAATATGAATTTCGGCTGCGGAAGCTCGCGTGAGCACGCTCCGATTGCAATTAAGGCAAGCGGAATAGGCTGTGTAATCGCGTCAACCTTTGCAAGAATATTCTATCGCAATTCAATTAATATCGGTCTGCCTATTCTTGAATGTGACGAGGCTGCGAAGGATATCGACGACGGAAACGAGGTTGAAATCGACTTTGACAGCGGTATTATCACAAACATAACAAAGGGCAAAACCTACAAGGCACAGCCGTTTCCTGAGTTTATCAAAGAAATCATCAACAAGGGCGGTCTACTCAACTCCTTAAAGAAATGAGAATTGATATAAGACCTGCGCAGATACCCGATGTTGAGGGAATGAGCAGGGTTGTGGACAGCTGCTGGCGGGAGAATTACAGGGAGGTTTTCACTCCCGAGCAAATCGAGCGCTATACGGGTGAAGCACGCCGAAACAGCTTTACAAAGCTGCTGGTTGACGGGAAGTATATCTACGTTCTTCTTGTTGACGGGGAAATTTCAGCGGTTTGTACGGGTGAATACTGCGAAGAAAGACCGTTTGACGGGTGCGTGAAGATTATTCTGCTTTATGTCGCTCCCGAAAAGCAGCACAAGGGTTACGGCAAAAAGCTCCTTATGCACTCCTTGCGGGAAATGCGGAAAAAGGGCTTCAAAAGCGCGGTTCTCGAAACAGCCGTAATGAACGCAAACGCAAGAAAATTCTACGAGCAGTTTGGTTTTGAGGAACAGAAATTTGCTGCGAGAAATTATGACGGCGTGGATTACGTTACCTATAAAATCGAGTTTTAAGCGGCTTTTTGTCTAAAAATGTTCCCGCGAATATTTGCGGGAGCTTTAAGAAAGGATAATTACAATGGAAAAGAACATAGCGGTAATCAAGGGCGACGGTATCGGTCCCGAAATCGTGACAGAAGCGATGAAGGTGCTCGATAAGGTTGCAGATAAATTCGGTCACAAGTTCAACTATGAGCAGCTTTTAATGGGAGGCTGCTCGATAGACGCAAACGGTGTTCCGCTTACCGATGAAACAATCGAGCGCTGCAAGGATGCGGACGCAGTTCTGATGGGCTCAATCGGCGGTAACACGACAACCTCTCCGTGGTACAAGCTCCCTGCAAATCTTCGTCCCGAGGCAGGCTTGCTGAAACTCAGAAAGTCGCTCGGACTGTTTGCAAATCTTCGTCCGTGCGTTCTGTATAAGCAGCTTTCCGAGGCTTGTCCGCTGAAAAAGGAAATCGCCGAAAAAGGCTTCGATATGCTGATAATGCGCGAACTCACGGGCGGACTTTACTTCGGTGAGCGCAAAACCGAGGAAGTAAACGGTGTGATGACTGCTGTTGATACGCTTTCCTATAACGAGAACGAAATCCGCAGAATTGCGATAAAAGCGTTCGATGTTGCTATGCAGCGCAGAAAAAAGGTTACAAGCGTTGATAAGGCGAATGTTCTTGACAGCTCTCGCTTGTGGAGAAAAGTCGTTGAAGAAGTAGCAAAGGATTATCCCGAGGTAACACTCGAACATATGCTTGTCGATAACAGCGCTATGCAGCTCGTTAAAGACCCCGCGCAGTTCGACGTTATGGTGACCGAGAATATGTTCGGCGATATTTTGTCGGACGAGGCTTCTATGATTACCGGTTCAATCGGAATGCTTGCTTCCGCTTCGATGAACGAAACGAGCTTCGGTCTTTATGAGCCGAGCGGCGGTTCTGCACCCGATATTGCCGGTCAGAACAAGGCAAACCCGATTGCAACAATCCTTTCTGCGGCAATGATGCTTCGCTATTCGTTCAAGATGGACAAGGAAGCGGACGCTGTTGAAAACGCTGTAAACAAGGCTCTTGAAAATGGTTTCCGCACGGGCGATATTATGAGCGACGGTATGACGCTTGTTTCCTGCTCGGGAATGGGCGATAAAATTGCCGAGTATATCTGATTTTCGGCGGGGATATTATGAAAAAAGTGATAATAAATGCAATCAGTGCGGCTATGATGATTTCAATCGTATCCTACTGTAATTTGATTAGCGGAAACAAGTATGTAGGAGCGGTGCTTTTCGCATTCGGACTGATTGTTGTTTGCCGATATTCGATGAGCCTTTTCACGGGAATGGCGGGATATATCAACAAGAAAAATGCTCTGGAATTTGTTGCTGTAACCGCTGTGAACAGTGTTTTTGCATTTGGCTTCGGAGTTTTAGGCTCGTTTAATCCGGCAGTCAGGGAAAAGGCAGTCGAGGTTTGCGCGGCAAGGCTTGCAAATAATCTTTTATGGTTGTTTGTTTCGGCAATATTCTGCGGAATTCTGATATATCTCGGCGTTGATTTTTACAAAAAAACAGGAAACTATATCGGAATAA
Source organism: Oscillospiraceae bacterium (assembly GCA_017847835.1). Classification (GTDB taxonomy): domain Bacteria; phylum Bacillota; class Clostridia; order Oscillospirales; family Ruminococcaceae; genus CAG-115. The sequence continues at coordinate 126,160 of JAGASH010000005.1, read as the reverse complement.
TTTTCTCAATTCCCGTGTTTGTTCTCTGCGGTTTCGACCACACCGTTGCGGATTTGTTCTATTACGGCGCTTCGGGAATATATAAAGCTGAAGATTTTATTGTTCTGCCTGTTCTGATTGCGGGAAATCTTGTCGGAAGCAATATCATTCGCGGTCTGCTATACGCAGGAAGAAAAGAAAAGACATAATAAAAAAGCTCTCGGTTTTAAGCCGGGAGCTTCTTTATATCAAAACGGGAGGAAGGGAATTGTGATAAGATTAAGACTTATTGTCAAATTAATTTATTAAAAACAATTTATAACTTTTTGCGCAACAATTCCCTTTAATATTTTTACGGAGTGTGAAAATAATATTATCGCAAAGGCAATCACACATTTATCGTTTTTATCGAAAAAGTCCTTTGCATATTATTGATATCAAGGAGAATTATTATGTCTAACAAACAGTCTAAGGCAAATCTTAACAACATCAAGATGCAGGCTGCCAACGAAGTAGGCGTTACCCTCAACAACGGCTATAACGGCGACCTTACCGCAAGACAGGCAGGTTCTATCGGCGGTATGATGGTTAAAAAGATGATTGAGTCCTACGAGCAGAACGCTCAGTAAGAGATTTATCCGACCGGAAGCAATCCCTCGGGCAATAGTCCGGGGGATTATTTTATAAGCATACTTGACAATTTAACAGATTATATGTTATAATATATTAAATATGGATATTTTTCACTTGTAAATTGCTTTGCGGGAGGAAATTATGAACAAAAATTTCAAAAAAACCGCGGCTTTGATTTTTGCCGCAGTAATATTAACAACGGGCTGTGCGGGAAACACCGTCAAAGAGGGTGAAAGCGGTTCGTCGATAAGCAGCTCCGTTTCGGAAGGCGGCTTGTCCTCGTCGGACAATTCAAGCGAATATAACGCAGGCGGTGCTCCCGTGGGCGGTGAAAGTACATATCCCTCGGAAAGTGAAAATTCCTCCGAGAACAGCGTGTCAAGCTCGGAAAGTTCTTCGAGCGCAGAGATTTCTTCATCGTCACAGCAGCCTGAAAATCCTCAGGAAAGCTCGTCAAGCTCCTCCAGCTCATCTTCAAGTTCATCATCTTCATCAAGTTCGTCAAGCAGCGTTCCTTCGGGAGGAATTTCCTGTGAGGTTAATGCGGGAAGCACTTGGGAAGAAGGCGGAAATAAGTGCGGAACTGCTGAGGTTATTGTAAGAAACAATTCAAGCAGCGCTGTGGGAAGCTGGAAAGTAAGTTTTACCGTTCCAAGCGGCTTCAAAATCACAACTTCCTGGGGTGGAAACTTCTCTGTAAACGGAACGACAGTTACCGTGTCAAACGTTGAATATAACGGAAATATTCCCGCAAACGGCTCTGTTTCGGTAGGATTTAATTACAGCTCGCCGTCCGCGCTCAATTCTTCGGGCGGCTCGGGAAGCGGTACTCCGTCAAGCAGCTCAAACAACAACAATAATCAGAACAACCATCAGAGTTCAAGTCAGAATAACAATAACAACACTAATTACACACCGACTTCTTCTGATGTGAAAGAGCTTCTGAAACGTTCCGATAACGCTGTGCAGGGTGACGACTGGCTTCACACCGACGGAAATAAAATTCTTGATAAAAACGGCAAACAGGTCTGGCTCACGGGTGTAAACTGGTTCGGCTATAACACCGGTACAAACACCTTCGACGGCCTTTGGAACAGCCAGCTCGCTCCGACTGTAAAGGCAATTGCTGACCACGGCTTTAATCTTATCAGAGTTCCTATGTCGGCGCAGCTCATCAATCAATGGGCGTCGGGCGAGTTCCCGAAAGCAAACTATAATAACGCGTACAATCCCGAGCTGAATAATATGAACAGCCTTGAAATTTTCGAGTATTTCTTAAAGCTTGCCGAGGAAAACGGCTTGAAGGTAATGCCCGATATTCACTGTGCGGAAACCGACGCTATGGGTCATAACGTTAATCTCTGGTACACCGACAAGGTTACCGTAAACGATTATTACCGCTCACTCGAATGGCTTGCTTCGCGATATAAGAACAACGATACGATTATCGCAATCGATATCAAAAACGAGCCTCACGGTAAGCCTCACGAAACAAACAAGGCAATCTGGAACGACTCAACCGACATCAACAACTGGAAGTACACGGCTGAAACCGCTGCTAAGAAAATTCTTGCGATTAATCCGAATGTGCTGATTATGGTTGAAGGAACGGAGATTTATCCCAAAGACAAGTCAAATTCCGATTATAAATCCACAAACGAGAAGGATTACTATTTCAACTGGTGGGGAGGAAATCTTCGCGGTGTTCGCGATTATCCGATTAATCTCGGAAAATATCAGGATAAGCTTGTGTATTCACCTCACGATTACGGACCTACGGTTTACGAGCAGCCGTGGTTCAAGGGCGGATATGATTATAACAGCCTTATGAGGGATTGCTGGAACGACAACTGGCTCTTTATTCAGAAGGAGAATATCGCTCCGCTTCTTATCGGTGAATGGGGCGGATTTATGAGAGAGCCTAATCTGACGTGGATGACCTGTATGCGCACACTTATCAAGAATTTCCATTTGAACCACACATTCTGGTGCTTTAACGCAAATTCCGGCGATACGGGCGGACTTGTACTTGATGATTTCAAGACGTGGGACACCGAGAAATATAACTTCGTTAAAGAGGTTTTGTGGCAGGAAAGCGGAAAATTTGTCGGTCTTGACCACGCAATTCCGCTCGGAGTAAACGGAATTACGCTTTCTTCCGCGAAAGGACTTTAATCGAAAATCAAAGAGGTGAAAATACTTGGGAAAAAAGGTCGCGCGCATTATCGGATACGTTTTCTGCGGACTTATGCTGGCGATATGTATACTTTTGATAGTAACTGCCGCAGCTTTCAGGTCGTCCGATGTAGTTAATGTTTTCGGGTTTAATATATTTATGGTGCAGTCGGACGATATTCAGACAGCTCCGAGAAACAGCGCGGTAATTGTTCAAAAATGCGAACTGAGCGATGTTATCAAAGGAAAACTGCTTCTTTACACAAAGGGCGAGGATAAAACACCGACAATGGGATATGCCAGAGAATATTACGCAGAGGACGGTGTTTATTACATCAAGGTTATGGAAAAGGAAGCGGATTATACCCTTCCCGAAAGCGACCTTGTCGGAAGAGCAGATTATTGCAGTGTTATTCTTGGCTCAATAATCCTCTTTGTAAAATCTCCGTTTGGAATGTTTTGTATAGCTGTTCTGCCTTGCATAGCTTTGATACTGTACGATATTATCAAGGCATTTGCCGCAAAACTGCCTCCGCCCGAGGTCGTTCCGCAAGTGAAAAATATGCCCGAGGAAGATATACCGAGCCGTTCGGGGATTTCGGTTACATCTGACGGAAAGGGTACATATTCGCGAAATTCGACAAAAACAGGCAAAGCTCCCGACGATGTTCTGTTTTCCTATGCGGCAAGACAGAAGAAGGTCGAAAGGGAACAGCGTCCGATTATTCCGCTTACCGATAAAAAGACAAGCGAGCCCGTTGAACAAAAGCGTGCTCCCGTTGTAAAGCCGATTGCCGAAGACGACGTGAAATCGTTCAAGGTTGAAATACCGTCAGACAATATCGTCACAAGAAAAAAAGGAACCGAAGGCGCGGCAAAAAAGGCAGCAAAAACCGAAGAGCTTCCGATTTTTCAAAAAGACGACACAAGCGACGCATTTTTCACGCAATCAAAAGTGCCGCAGATTGGCAAGTATCTTGCTAAGAAGCCGCAGGCTGCCGTGGAAGAACCCGAGGACGATAAAAACGCTGCTTTCCCGTCAAGAGCGTCAACAAAGCGCAGTTCACAGATTATTGCAAACAAGCGTGTTGAAGACCTTATGAAAGACGAAGACGACAAGCGCGATAAAAACCGCTATGAAATCGACGATATTATTTCGGGGATTTCAGGCAAACATTGATATCAACGCTCCGTGATGATTTGCGGAGCGTTTTGTTCTTTTCGGGACATCTTCGGAATAGAAATGTTGTATGATACAGATTAATATTAGAAACACGCAGGTACGCTTTGATTTTACCTTTTTTGCGGTAATTGCGTTTTTTATGCTTTCGGACGGCGGGGCTTTCGGCTTTTCGGCAATTATTGCCTGTGCGCTTCACGAAATGTCACATCTAATTATGATGATAGTTTTCTCCATTCCCGTCGATATGATTACATTTTACGGCGCAGGTATCAGGATTTCGTCCGATAAAATCGAGCAAGCGCCGCGAAATAAACGAAATATAGTGCTGTTTGCGGGAAGCGCAGGGAATTTTATTTTCGCAGCAATTCTGTGGATTTCGGGAGAAAAAATCGCAGCTCTGATAAATCTGTTTACAGGGATTTTCAATCTTCTTCCTGTCGGAGAATACGATGGCGCTGTTTTGCTGAAGGATTACGTTATCAGACACTGCAAAGCTGAAAATGTCGATAGAATTTTGATAACAGCCGCAGTCGTTTCGACAGTCATAAGCGTTGTATTTATGATTTTATTCGGCGGGGGAACGTCATTTACGCTGCTGACAACAATTGTATATCTTCTAGCTTCGGTTGGATTGAAAAACAGATAAACTTTGTCTTGACAAATGGAAATTAATGTTGTATAATTTATTTGAGCACAATTGTGCAAATATTTTTAAGGAGAATTGCTATGAGATACGAAATTAAGGGTGAGCCGCTTCCCGTGCTGATTGCTTATCTTGACGCGGGAGAGTCAATGATGTGCCAGAAGGGCGCAATGAGCTGGATGACGCCGAATATGACTATGTCTACCGGTACAGGCGGCATAGGAAAAGCATTCGGCAAGATGTTCTCGGGTGAATCTATGTTCCAGAATACATACACCGCTCAGGGCGGCCCCGGTATGATTGCTTTTGCCGCAAGCGTTCCCGGTTCAATTATTCCTTTCGATATCAGTCAGGGTGATATGATTGTTCAGAAGGGCGGATATCTCGCGTCTGAAATGTCCGTTGAGTTCTCCATTGCATTCCAGAAAAAAATCGGCGCGGGCTTTTTCGGCGGCGAGGGCTTTATTATGCAGCGTCTGCACGGAAATGGTATGGCTTTTGCGGAGATTGACGGCTATGTTGTTCAGTATGACCTTCAGGCAGGTCAGGAAATGATTATCGATACCGGTTATCTTGCAGCAATGTCGGGAACCTGTACAATGGATTTCAGAAAAGTCGGCGGTATCGGAAACTCACTTTTCGGCGGCGAAGGCTTCTTTAACACCGTTGTTACCGGCCCCGGTAAAATCTATCTCCAGACGATGCCCAAGAACCAGCTTGCTGCTTCGCTTTCGATTGTAAATACTTAAAAAGTTTATAATAATTTTCCCGCAAATTTCTGCGGGAATTTTATTATTTTTTTATATTTCGGGAAAAATTGTAAAAATGCACTTGAAATTTTTAACGAATTGTGGTATATTATATTTATGCAAATAAATGAAATTTTGTGGAGGTTTTGTCTATGAATATTTTGTATGCAGCAAGCGAAGCGCTGCCTTTCGCAGCGAGCGGAGGTCTGGCAGATGTAGCAGGTTCTCTTCCGAAGGCTCTCGTAAAGGCAGGACACGACGCTCGTGTTGTTATGCCTTATTATGTCAACACGGTAAAACCCGAGCAAAAGGAAAAAATGCGCTTTATCACGAACTTTACAGTTCCCGTTGGCTGGCGTCATCAGTACTGCGGAGTTTTCACGCAGGAAGTAAACGGTGTTACATATTACTTCCTTGACAACGAGTATTATTTCAAGCGCGACAATGGTCTTTACGGCTACTATGACGACGCTGAAAGATACGTTTTCTTCAGCAGAGCTGTACTTGAAATGCTCCGTCATATCGACTTCCACCCGCAGATAATCAACTCAAACGACTGGCAGTGCGCTCTTATTCCCGTTTACCACAACCTGTTCTACAAGAACGAGTGGGGCTTCGGCGATATCAAGAACGTTTTCACAATCCACAATATCGGCTATCAGGGACAGTACGGTCTTGACCTGGTAAAGGATATCGTAGGTATACCTCCGCGCAATGTTAATATCATTGAATACGACCACGACATTAACTTTATGAAGGGTGCAATCGAGATGTCGGACAAGGTTACAACCGTTTCTCCGACCTATGCAAGAGAAATTCTCGACCCGTGGTTCGGTCACGGTCTGGACAGAATTCTCCGCACAAAGCAGTACAAGACCACGGGCTTCCTGAATGGTATCGACGTAGATTTGTACAATCCCGAAACCGACCCGACTATCGCAAGCAAGTTCTCTGCAAAGAATCACAAGGGTAAGGACGCTTGCAAGGCTGCTATTTTCGAGGAATTCGGAATGCCGAAGTACGATATCCCGACAATTGCGATGATTTCACGTTTTGCCGACCACAAGGGCTTTGACTTGGTAAGATATGTATTTGATGAAATTGTTGCTCAGGATATGCAGGTAATTATTCTCGGCTCCGGTGAAAAGCAGTACGAGGACTTCTTCCAGGAAATGCACTGGCGTTATCCCGACAAGGTTGGCTTCTATCGCGGTTACAATCCTACTCTCGCGAAGAAAATTTACGCGGGTGCGGATATGTTCCTTATGCCGTCAAAGAGCGAGCCTTGCGGACTTGCGCAGATGATTGCTGCAAGATACGGAACTGTTCCGATTGTAAGGTCTACGGGCGGTCTTCGCGACAGTATCATCGACGCCGGCGACAACGGTATCGGTTACACGTTCCAGAGCTATAATGCAGGTGATATGCTTGGCGCAATCAAGCGTGCAAGAGAAGCGTACAAGAATAAGACCGAGTGGAGCAAGCTTGTAACTCGCGCTATGAAGGCTGATTTCAGCTGGGATACTTCCGCTAAGCTGTACATTGGTTTATACAAGGAGCTTTGCGGCGAATAATCAATGTTTCCTGCAAATAACAACCGCGTCCGGAGAGTTTCGGGCGCGGTTTTTTGTTCTTTTTAAAAAAGTATGTAAACTAATAATCAAAAAACACTTGAAAAATATTCCGAAATGTGATATACTATATAAGATAGAAAAAAATCATCGGAAAGGATGTTATTTATGGCAAAAATTGCCGTTTTAGGATACGGCGTTGTTGGTTCGGGTACCGTTGAGGTATTCTACAAAAACAGGGAAAATCTGGAAAAGAAAGCGGGAGAACCGCTTGATATAAAGTATATTCTCGACCTTCGCGATTTTCCCGACAGCCCGTATGCGGATAAGTTCACAAAGGACTTCAATGTAATTCTGAACGACCCCGAAGTTACCGTTGTAACAGAGGTTATCGGCGGAATTACACCGTCTTATGATTTTGTTAAATCTTCGCTTCTGGCAGGAAAGAGCGTTGTCACATCAAATAAGGAGCTTGTCGCAAAAAAAGGCGCAGAGCTTCTCACAATTGCCCGTGAAAAGAATGTAAACTTCTTCTTTGAGGCAAGCGTAGGCGGCGGTATTCCGATTATCAAGCCTATTCACGCTTGTCTGGAAGCAAATGAAATAAAGGAAATCGCAGGTATTCTTAACGGAACGACAAACTTTATTCTCACAAAAATGTTCCGCGACGGAATGGCATTTGACGAGGCTCTGAAAATTGCTCAGGAACTTGGTTATGCCGAGAGAAATCCTGCGGCTGACGTTGAAGGAATGGACGCTTGCAGAAAAATCTGTATTCTCGCGTCACTTTCGTTTGGCAGACATGTTTATCCCGAAAATGTTCACACAGAGGGTATTACAAAGGTTACTCCCGAAGATGTTGAATATGTTGACAGCTACAACGCGAAAATAAAGCTCATCGGCTGCGCTCGCCGTGAGGAGAACAACGAGATTTCAATCGGTGTTTTCCCTGCGGTTATCAAGGACGAGAGCCAGTTAAGCGGTGTAAGCGACGTATTCAACGCAATTCTTGTTCGCGGTGACGCAACAGGTGATGTTGTGTTCTACGGAAAGGGCGCGGGAAAGCTCCCGACAGCAAGCGCAGTGGTTTCGGATATCGTTTCTGCGGTTAAGCACACCACAACAAGCCGCTCTCTTGAATGGGCGGACAGCGAGCAGTCCTTTATCAGACCCTTTGAGCAGTTCACCTGCGGAAATTACATCAGACTTCTTGCGAAAAATCCCGAGGAAACAAAAGCTGCCGTCAAGAAAGCTTTCGGCGATGTTGAATATCTCACATCGAAGAATAAAGCTGAAAACGAGCTTGCGTTTGTCACGGGTATTATGACCGAAAAAGCGGCTGTGGACGCTCTTGATGAGATTTCCGAGGGCGCTGAGGTCCTCGGAAGACTGAGAGTTCTGGATTATTGATTATTTTTCAATAACGGGGAGGATTTTTATGAGTGATAACTCGGGGCTTAAATATAAGCGCATTTTGCTTAAATTGAGCGGAGAGGCGCTTGCCGGCGATAAGGGACAGGGACTTGATTTTCCGACTGTTGAGAAAATCTGTCAAAGCATTAAAAAGACCGCTGACGCGGGTGCTGAAATCGGAATTGTTGTCGGAGGCGGAAATTTCTGGAGAGGACGTGACTGCAAGGGTTCTGACAGAGCGCGCGCCGACCATATCGGTATGCTTGCTACTACAATGAACGCTCTTGCTGTTGCTGACGTTCTGGAGGGCTTGGGCTGCACGGTCAGAGTACAGACCGCTATTACAATGCAGCAGGTTGCCGAGCCGTTTATTCTCGGCAAAGCGCTTCGTCATTTTGAAAAGGGAAGAATTGTAATTTTCGGCTGCGGCACGGGAAATCCGTTCTTTTCAACCGACAGCGCGGCTTCATTGAGAGCTGCCGAGCTGAAAGCGGATATCATTCTCAAAGCGACAATGGTTGACGGAATTTACGACAAAGACCCGAAGAAATATCCCGACGCAGTAAAATTTGACGTAATCACTCACCACGATATTCTGGTAAAGAAGCTCAAAGTAATGGATAGCGCTGCGGCAGCTATCTGCACCGAGAACAATATCCCGATTATCGTGTTCAATCTTGACAGACCCGACAATATTCTTGACGCTGCTATGGGTAAGAGCGTAGGTACGCTTGTTGTTAATAAACTGTAAAATACCGAAGGGAGCAAATATAATGAAAGAAATTATCGACAATACCAAACAAAAAATGGAGAAATCCATAAACGCTCTTCAGAGCGAGCTTGCTTCAATCCGTGCAGGAAGAGCAAATCCCGCTGTTCTTGACAGAATTACTGTAAGCTACTATGGAGCAGATACGCCTATTAATCAGATGGCTTCAATTTCGGTAGCTGAAGCAAGAATTCTCGTGGTTTCTCCCTACGATAAATCTCAGCTTAAAGCTATCGAAAAGGCAATTCAGGCTTCCGAGCTCGGAATTAACCCCACAAACGACGGTACTGTTCTGAGAATTACCTTCCCGCAGCTTACCGAGGAGCGCAGAAAAGAGCTCTGCAAAACCGTAAGCAAGACCTGTGAGGAGAGCAAGGTTGCCGTAAGAAATGTTCGTCGTGACGGTATGGATAAAATCAAGGCTAAGAAAAAGGCAAATGAAATCACCGAGGACGATGTTAAGGAAGCCGAGAAGGATATCCAGAAAATCACCGACAAATTCATCGAGCAGATTGACAAAATCGGCGAAGAAAAGAACAAGGAAATAATGTCGATTTAATGGAAAAAAATCAAATTCCCGCTCACATCGGTTTCATTATGGACGGAAACGGTCGCTGGGCAAAAAAGCGTCTTATGCCGAGAAACTATGGTCATTCAAAGGGCGCGGACGTGTTCAAGAAGTGCATTGATTGGTGCAAGGAGCTTGGCATACGGTGCGCGACCTTTTACGCATTTTCAACCGAGAACTGGAGCCGTCCCGATGATGAAATTCAAGGAATAATGAACCTGCTGAGGCGGTATATTAAGGATATCAGGGATACTGTCGAAAAAGAGAACCGAATTATTATTCTCGGGGATATTTCACGGCTGGACGAGGATATCCGAAACGACCTGATTGACTTGCAGGAAATCTCAAAGAACAACACTCGCTTTATCGTGGGAATTGCTCTTAATTATGGCGGAAGACCGGAGCTTGTGAGAGCAGTGAAGCAGATATCGCAGGATTGTGTTTCGGGAAAGATTTCTCCCGATGATATCAGCGAGGAGCTTGTTGAAAAACACCTTTATACAAGCGAAATGCCGCCGCTTGATTTGATTATCAGACCGAGCGGGGAAAAGCGTCTGTCGAATTTTCTGATTTGGCAGGCAGCTTACGCTGAGTTTGTTTTTATGGACGTGCTTTGGCCCGATTTCAGTAAAAAAGATTTGGAGTACGCTATCGCAGAATATGCGGGAAGAAACCGCAGGTTCGGCGGAATTTGACGTATATGACCGGAAAGGCTGTTTATGCTTAAACGAATACTTTCAGCGCTGGTTGCGATGGTTATCGGTATTTCCGCGCTAATAATAGACAATTTGATAGTTTATCTGGTCTTGTTATCGCTTTTCAGCGCGATTGGAACATTTGAGCTTATCCGCGCAATTAAGTGTCATAACCATAAATTTCTCACCTGTTTTTGTGTGATTTTTTCACTCGGTGTGCCGTCAATTCTGACTTTTTCTGTTTTGAGGTCGTTTTGGGTGATGGCTTGCCTTGTGTATATTATAATTTTGCTGCTGATACTGCTTGCGCAGCACAAAACGATTAAGTTCGCTGAAGTGGCTGCCTGCGGCGGTTCGGCACTGGCATTACCGATATCGCTCAGCTGCATTATTTTTGTGAGAAATCTGTCGTGGTACGCTGACGGCGGTTATTATCCCGGCGTATTTATGATTGTATATCTTTTGTTCTGTGCTTGGATTGGCGACTCGGGTGCATATTTTGTCGGTACTTTTTTGGGCAAACACAAGCTTTGTCCCGATATCAGTCCGAAAAAGACGGTCGAGGGTTTTATCGGCGGAATTGTAACGGTCGGAATTGTTGTCACAATTCAATGTCTTGTATATAATCTGCTCCTGCCAAGTCCCGAGATGTTCAAAATGAACTATGCGCTGATTATTCCCGTGGGAATGGTTGCAAGCGTTGCGGGAGTACTTGGTGATTTGTCAATGTCTGTCATAAAACGTCAGTATGACGTAAAGGACTTCGGAAATGTAATGCCCGGTCACGGCGGAATTCTTGACCGTTTCGACAGCGTCCTTTTTGTTGCGCCGTTTATTTACGTCGTTTACAGCTTTGTTTCGCCGTTAATGCAATAAAATTTCTCTGCAAAGGGGAGGAAACAAAAGTTTTCTCCCTTTAAGATTTTAAAGGAGTAATTATGGAAATTGTGCTTTTAGGCTCAACGGGTTCGATTGGAACTCAGACATTAGATGTCTGCCGCGCGCATAATATCAAGGTAAAGGCTTTGTCCGCGCGCAGCAGTCTTGACCTGCTTGAAAAACAGGCAAGAGAGTTTTTGCCCGAATATATTGCCGTTTCCGATGAAAGCAATTTCGGTGAAATAAAGAGCCGCCTTTCCGATACAAATATAAGAATTCTTGCGGGAAGCGACGGGCTCTGCGAGCTTGCGGCACTTTCCTGCGATAAGGTTGTAAACGCGGTTGTAGGAATGGCGGGACTTTTGCCTACTCTCGCGGCAATCAGCGTTGGGAACAATATCGCGCTTGCAAACAAGGAAACGCTTGTTGCGGGCGGAGAACTTGTGATGAATGCGGCACGCGAAAAAAACGTGACAATTACTCCGATTGACAGCGAACATTCTGCTATTTATCAATGCCTTCTAGGTGCGGGTGACAATAAGATTTCCAAGATAATTCTCACAGCTTCGGGCGGGCCTTTTTTCGGGAAAACCCGCGCAGAGCTTGAAAATATCACAAGGGAACAGGCGCTCAATCACCCGAATTGGAATATGGGTGCAAAAGTAACCGTTGACAGCGCAACGATGATGAACAAAGGTCTGGAACTTATCGAGGCTGTTTGGCTGTTTGGCGTATCTCCGAAACAGGTTGAAATTACGGTTCATCGGCAGAGTATTCTGCACTCGGCTGTTGAATTTGAAGATGGCGCGATTATCGGTCAGCTCGGAAGCGCCGATATGCGTATTCCGATACAGTTTGCGCTTACTGCGCCGAAAAGGTTTGTTTGTCCTGCGAAAAAGCTCTCGCTCACGGAAATCGGCACGCTCACTTTTGAGAAACCCGACGAAAGCGTTTTCACCTGTCTTTCGGCTGCAAAAAAAGCGATTGAAATGGGCGGAAACGCACCCTGTATAATTAACTGCGCAAATGAAGCTGCGGTTTCGCTGTTCCTTGAAGAAAAAATCGGCTTTAATCAAATCGGTGAGCTTGTAAACGACGCTCTTTCCAATGTGAAATACATACAAAATCCTGTGCTTTCGGATATTCTGAATACACAGATTGTAACGGAGGAATATATTCTTTCGGGTTTTTAATGGAGGAAATATGTCAACGGCTTTAAAACGGATAATTTCACTTGCGGTTTTGTTCACTTTCGCGGGAGTTTTAGTTTTGCTATACTTTTTCGCGAACGATATTTTTATGAATATAATACCGATTTTGGTTGCTATTCTGGTATTTTTGTTTATCGTTCTCGTTCACGAGTTGGGTCATTTTCTTGCGGCAAAAGCTTGCGGAATTTATGTAAAACAGTTTGCTTTCGGTATGGGACCCGCGATTTTCAAGAAAAAAGGTAAAGAAACCGAGTATGTTGTCCGTGCGTTTCCCGTGGGCGGATTTTGTGAATTTGAAACGGATATCGAAGAATTTGATGAGGAAACGGGAGAAACAACCGAGCCTAATCCTCGCGCATTTAACAGAAAACCTGTCTGGCAGAGAATGATTGTGCTTATCTGCGGACCGCTGATGAATTTAATTCTGGGTTATTTTGTTGTGCTGATTTCGCTTTGCACATCGGACGCGATTGCTTCTACAACAATCTGTGAGTTCAGAGAGCAAAGCGTGAGCAGCTCTCAGCTTATGGTAAACGATGAAATTCTGAATATTGAAGGCTTGCCTATATTCTCGGCTTCAGATATAACTTATAAAATTCAGTCAAGCGACCGTAAAAACGAGGCGGGTAATCTTGTATTTGATATAACAGTAAAAAGAAAAGGCGAAACTGTCACACTCAAAGACGTTGAATTCTTGACAATTCCGAGAGAGGACGGCTCGAGCGGTATTTATTTTGACTTTTTCGTATATCGGCTTGAAAAGAACTTCGGAAATGTTGTAACCGAGGCATTTCGCGAAAGCTGTTCAACAGCGCGCGTGATTTTGCTAACGGTGGTTGACTTGATAAAAGGCAAATACGGCTTGAACGACCTCTCGGGACCTATCGGAGTAGGCTCAGTTATCACAGAAGCTGTAAAAACCTACACATTTTCCGATTTTATGAGCGTTATGGCTCTTTTGTCGATAAATGTCGGTATTTTCAACCTTCTTCCCATTCCCGGACTTGACGGAGCACGCTTGATTTTCCTGATAGTTGAGCTGTTCCGCAGAAAGCCCGTAAAACCGCAGGTCGAGGGAATGATACACTTTATCGGAATGGCGCTTTTGCTGATTTTGCTGATAATGATTTCGTTTAACGATATTTCAAAGCTGGCTATGAGGTGATTTGATTGAAACAGGTAAAGGTAGGAAACTGCGTTCTCGGAAGTAAAAAAATCTATATTCAGTCAATGCTGAACATTCCCGCCGATGATATCGAAAACAGCGTAAAACAAGCGGTAGAGCTGGAAAAAGCGGGCTGCGAGATAATTCGTGCAGCTGTCCCGAAAATCGAGAACGCGTCACTTATCGAAGCGTTGAAAAATTCCGTAAATGTACCGATTGTCGCAGATATTCATTTCGATTATAAAATCGCGCTTGCGTGCATTGAACGCGGGGTTGACAAAATTCGTCTTAACCCCGGAAATATTGGTTCCGAAGACGGTGTGGAAACTGTCGCGGACGCTTGCAGAGCGAAAAATATCCCGATTAGAATAGGTGTAAACTCCGGCTCGCTGGAAAAAAAGCTGCTTGAAAAATACGGCAGTCCCACTCCGGAAGCGTTGGTTGAAAGCGCTCTGGAACACGCAAAACTGCTGAACAGATTTGATTTTGACGATATTGTTATCAGCATAAAATCTTCAAATGTAAAGCTGATGATTGAAGCGTATCGGCTGCTTTCAAAAAAGACCGATTATCCGTTGCATCTCGGTGTAACCGAGGCTGGAACTGAACGAATGGGTATCATTAAATCGGCAGTAGGAATAGGTTCGCTTTTGTGCGACGGAATTGGCTCTACAATCCGCGTTTCGCTTACTGCTGACCCGATTAAAGAGGTGTACGCGGCAAAGGATATTCTGAAAGCCTGCGGGCTGTACGAGGGCGCAGAAATTGTATCTTGTCCGACCTGCGGCAGAACTAAAATCGACCTTATCTCACTTGCAAACGAGGTTGAAAAACTGCTTTCTGACGTGAAGAAGCCGATTAAGGTTGCCGTAATGGGCTGCGTGGTAAACGGTCCGGGTGAAGCTCGTGAAGCAGATATTGGGATTGCGGGCGGCGACAGAGAAGGACTGATTTTCAAAAAGGGAGAAATTCTGAGAAAAGTTCCCGAAAATATGCTCTTGTCGGAGCTTAAAAAAGAAATTGATTTGCTGTGAAAGGAAGAAATATGTCGGCTGCGATAAAAGATTTGTTTGACGATTTGGAGCTTCCGGAGGTTATTTCCAATGGACAAGTACTAAAAATTGCCCATAACAAAGCCAAGAATGAGATTAATTTTAACGTCAGTTTTTCCGAGCTTATTCCGATGAAGGAGCTGTTTTCGGCTGCGGAAATAATCTCAAAAAAGCTCGGTGCAGATACCGCAATTTACCCGAAATATTTCCCCGAGCTGCTGAACTCGGATTACTTATATGAGATAATCGAGCTATTGAAGAAGAAATTTGTCGGCATAAACGGCTATTTCGACGACGCTTCAATTGACGATGACGGACAAAAGTTCGAGATTACTCTCAAAAGCGGCGGAAAATCTATGCTTTTGGGAATGGGAATTGACAAGAAAATCGAAAACTACGTCAAGGGAATTTTTGACAAAAATATTGAAGTTATCATTTCTTCCGAAAATGAGCTTGATGTCGAAGAATATGTTAACCGAGAGGTTGCAGCGCCCGTTGAAAAGGTTTCGGTGACAAATGAAGCGCCTAAGCAAGCGAAACCGAAGTATGTCAGCGGCGGTTCACGCGGAAGACGTCCGCAGTTCCTTGAAGAACCCGAGGAAACACTGCTTACATTTGAGAATCCGCATTTTGACCAAAAGGTAAAGCTGTTCTTCGGAAAAAGCAATTTTGAAGCGCCTGTTCCGATGTCAGAGCCGTTCTCCGAGCAGGATACGGCAACCCTTTGGGGAAAAGTATTCAAGACCGAGGACAAGCTGTCGAGAGATAAAAACACGCTGATTTTCACGGCGTATTTCTCCGACAAGACCTCCTCGCAAATACTGAAAATCATAACCGAAGCGAAAAATGAGGAGTTAGTAAAAGCAAATATTTCGGACGGAAAAGCAATTATTGTAAGCGGAAAATTTGAGTTCGACCAGTTTACGAAAAGCCTGAATTTCCGTCCTGACTCTATGGCTTCGATAAAGCTGAAAAGCCGTGAGGACAAAGCCGAGCAAAAGCGAGTAGAGCTGCATATGCACACGAATATGTCCGATATGGACGCGACAACTCCCGCAGGCGAGCTTGTAAAACAGGCAAACGCTTGGGGGCACCGTGCCGTTGCCATAACCGACCACGGCAACCTCCAGAGCTATCCCGAAGCTATGAACACCATTGAAAAGCTGCAAAAAGACGGCTCGGAAATGAAGATGATTTACGGTGTTGAAGCGTATTTCGTAAACGACAGCTCGGCACTGGTAGCGGGCTGCTGCGATTATTCGGTTGACGATGAAATTATCGTTTTCGACCTTGAAACAACAGGTCTTTCTTCAAAATCCGACAGGATAACCGAAATCGGTGCAATCAAGGTAAAAAACCGTGAGATTATCGACGAGTTCGGAACTTTTGTAAATCCCGAAATGCCTATTCCCGCGCAGATTACCGAGATTACGGGAATTACCGATGAAATGGTTGAAAATGCGCCCGCAGAAAAGGACGCGCTCGAAGAGTTTATAAAATTTGCAGGAAACGGCGTGCTTGTCGCTCATAACGCGAATTTTGATACATCGTTTATCAGAGCTGCTTGCGCAAGGCAGAATGTCGACTACAAATTCAACTTTGTTGATACCGTGGGAATATGCCGTGCAGCTTTGCCGCGTCTGAAAAACCACAAGCTCGATACAGTTGCCAAGGAGTACAAGCTCGGAGATTTCAATCATCACCGTGCCGTTGACGACGCGAGAATGTTGGCAAAGATTTTTCAGTGTCTGCTTGCCGACGCAGAAAAGCTCGGAAAACTTGAAAAGCTCGGCGATTTGAACGACCTTTTCGGCGGTGTTGACGCGAAAAAGCTCCCGACATATCATATGATAATCCTCGCGCAGAACAAAGTCGGTCTGAAAAATCTGTACAAGCTGATTTCGCTGTCCAACCTTGAATACTTCTACAAAAAGCCGCGTATACCGCTGTCAGAGCTGCAAAAGCACCGCGAAGGTCTGATAATCGGTTCTGCGTGTGAAGCGGGAGAGCTTTTCAAGGCAATTCTCGACGAGAAATCACCTGAGGAAATCGATGAAATTGCGTCGATTTACGATTACTACGAAATTCAGCCGATTAGTAATAACAGGTTCCTTGTACGCGAGGGAAGAGTACCCGATGAAGAGGCTCTGCGTATGCTGAACCGCAAAATTGTAAAGCTTGCCGAAAAGCACGGAAAGCTCTGCGTAGCAACCTGCGACGTTCATTTCAAGGACAAGGAAGACGGTATTTTCCGCAAGATTTTACAAGCGGGACAGGGTTTCAAGGACGCTGACAATCAAGCGGATTTGTATTTCAGGACAACCGATGAAATGCTTGAAGAATTTGCGTATCTCGGCGAAGAAAAAGCATTTGAGGTTGTTGTGACAAACACGAATAAAATCGCGGATATGATTGACGGAGATATCAGACCGATACCCAAAGGCACGTTTACACCGTCAATTGAGGGAGCAGAGCAGGAGCTTCAGGATTTGTGCTGGGGACGTGCAAACGCTTGGTACAAAGAAGACGGAAAAGAGCTTCCCGAAATCGTTGAAAGCCGCTTGAAACGCGAGCTTGAGTCTATTATCAAATACGGCTTCTCGGTGCTTTATATGATTGCTCAAAAGCTCGTAAAATACTCTGAGGACAACGGTTACCTCGTCGGTTCGCGTGGTTCTGTCGGTTCGTCGTTTGTCGCGATAATGTCGGGAATATCCGAGGTAAACCCGCTTGCACCGCACTATCGCTGCCCGAAATGCCGTCACAGCGAGTTTGTCACGGACGGTTCGGTTGGCTCGGGATTTGACCTGCCGCCGAAAAACTGTCCGAACTGCGGTATCGATATGATACGCGACGGTCACGATATTCCGTTTGAAACGTTCCTTGGCTTCAAGGGAGATAAAGCGCCCGATATCGACTTGAATTTCTCGGGCGAGGTTCAGGGCAAGGTTCACCGATACACGGAAGAATTGTTCGGTAAAGACCACGTCTTCAAAGCGGGAACAATCTCCGCTGTCAAGGATAAAACTGCATTCGGATTTGTCAAAAAGTACTGCGAAGAACACGGACTTTCCTATAATGACGCGGAAATCGAGCGCTTGACAATCGGCTGCACGGGAGTTAAGAGAACAACTTCTCAGCACCCCGGAGGAATGGTTGTCGTGCCGAATGATTACGAGGTGTATGATTTCACACCTGTTCAGCACCCCGCCGACAAAACCGAAAGCGATATGATAACCACGCACTTCGACTTCCACGCGCTCCACGACACGATTTTGAAGCTCGACGAGCTTGGACACGATGTGCCTACGCTCTACAAGCATCTCGAAGATATGACGGGAATGAAGATTGCCGATGTGCCGACATCTGACCCGCTAGTGTACAAGCTGTTCGTATCAACCGAGCCGCTCAATCTGCAAGAGGATATCGGCGTCAAGAGCGGAACTTTCGGAATACCCGAATTCGGCACGGGCTTTGCTATGCAGATGCTGCAAGACGCGCAGCCGAAGAATTTCTCGGATTTGCTGCAGATTTCGGGACTTTCCCATGGTACGGACGTTTGGCTCGGCAACGCGCAGGATTTGATTAAAAACGGCACTTGTACGATTTCCGACGTTATTGGAACGCGTGACAGCATAATGGTTTACCTTATGCACAAGGGTGTTGAGCCGGGACTTGCGTTCAAGATAATGGAAATCACGCGTAAGGGCAACGCTAAGAAGCTGTTTAACGATGAAATTTACAAAGCATTTGAGGACAACAACGTCCCCGAATGGTATGTTGAAAGCTGTAAAAAAATCAAGTATATGTTCCCGAAAGCGCACGCGGCGGCTTATGTAACAGCTGCTGTAAAGCTTGCGTGGTTCAAGATACACAAGCCCTGCGAGTTTTACGCTGCAACGCTTACAAAGCACACGGAAAATATGGAGCTTGACGTTATTGTTAGGGGTAAGGAAGCCGTAAAACAGCGTATTCAGGATATCCGCAACAATCCCAAGCCCACAGCAAAGGAAGAGGGTACTCTTGACGCGCTGCTGCTGGTTTACGAGATGATGGCACGCGGAATTGACGTGCTGCCCGTGGACGCGAAAAAGTCCAACGCGGTCACTTATGTTGTCGAGGACGGAAAGCTCAGAATGCCGTTTATGGCGGTTTCGGGCTGCGGTGAAACAGCAGCGATTAAGCTCAAAGAGGTAATTGACAGCGGCGAAGCTCTGAGTATTGACGAAATTCAGTCTATGAGCGGTGTAAACAGCACAGTTATTGAAAAACTGAAGGATATGGGAGTGTTCAATGGCTTCCAGCAGTCAGCTCAATTCACACTTTTTGATATGTAAATTTCAACTTTGTTAAAAATTTATAGTCAATTTGGCGAAAAAATCAGCTTTACTTGACAAAAAGTGATTAATGTGCTATTATATTATAGTGATGTGATAATATAATAGCACGTTATCACGCTAAAGCGAAGGAAACGAGAGGGAAATATGAGAAGAAACGATTGGCTTACACCCGAGGGAACAAGGGACTTGCTCTTTGAGGAATGTGCCGCAAAAAGGCTGCTTGAAGAGAGAATTACCGGAATTTTCGAGAGCTACGGCTATTCCGAGGTGATAACTCCGGGAATTGAGTTTTATGATGTATTTAACGGGAAAACGCGGCATTTTTCGCCCGAAACGATGTACAAGCTCGTTGACGGGAAAAACCGACTTATGGTGCTTCGACCCGATACAACAATGCCGATTGCAAGACTTTGCTCGACAAGACTTCGCGGGGAAGAGCTCCCGCTGAAGCTGTTCTACAATCAGAGCATTTTTATGGTAAATCCGAAAGACAGCGGACGCGACGACGAATTTGAGCAGAGCGGAATTGAGATTATCGGCGGCGAAAATGAGGACTCGGATTACGAAGCGCTGTTTCTTGCGGCAAAGGCGCTTCGGGAGTGCGACGAGGATTACCGTCTGGAAATAGGCGACAGCGGTATTTTCAGCGAGCTTCTTTCGCAGTCCGATTTTTCAGACGAGGTTCAGATTGACAATCTTCGTCAGATTATCGAGAACAAAAATTATCCTGCGCTTGATTTCTTGCTTGAAAATGAACAGAACAAGTCAACTGAAGCCCTGAGAATGCTTCCCAGACTTTTCGGCGGATTTGAAGTTTTTGAAGAAGCGAGAAAATATCTCCATGGAGAAGCGCTCGAACAAAAACTCGAACGTCTTGAAACGCTTTGCAGAGCGCTTTCCAAGATTGTTCCCGAGGAGAAAATCCGCGTTGATTTGGGACTTGTTAACAAGAAAAATTACTACACGGGCATTATTTTCAAGGGATATGTCGAGGGTTACGGACAGCCTGTTTTGTCGGGCGGCCGCTATGACTCGCTTATCGGGGAATTCGGCGGTACGGACGCAAAGGCAGTTGGTTTTGCCGTAAACATCGAAGCAGCAGCAAAGGTTTACCTAAAAAACAAAGGCAAGACGCTCACGAAAACAGCAGATGTGCTTGTGTTCTCGAAGAACAAAATCGCGGCTCTCAAACATTGCGAGAAGCTGATTTCCGAGGGCTTGACCGCGCGTAATTTCAACGGTGTTTGCCCGAAGTGCGCGGAAAAATTTGCGAAATCTCACGGTATACATAAGCTTGAAATAATAAACGAAAACGGTGAAATTGAAAGCAGGGAGGTGTGACCGTGGAGAAGAAAAAAATCAGAATTGCGCTTACAAAGGGAAGAATTGAAAACAAGGCTGTTGACTTGCTGGAAAAGAGTGGCTACGATGTCACAGACCTTCGCGAAAAGGGAAGACGTCTTATTCTGACAATCCCGAACGAGAATATCGAGGTAGTTCTTGCAAAAGCGGCTGATGTTATTACATACGTTGAGCACGGCGTCTGCGACCTTGGTGTTGTCGGAAAAGACACAATTATGGAGCACGGCGGGAAATTCTACGAAATCGCGGATTTGGGCTTCGGCAAATGTAAATTCGCGCTTGCTGTTAAAAAAGGAACGGATTTTTACAGCGGTTACGGAGTGAAAACCGTTGCTACGAAATACCCCGAGGTTACGAGAAATTTCTTTGAAAACAAGGGAATTGACGTGGATATCGTGAAAATCGAAGGCTCGGTTGAGCTGGCACCGCTGGTTGGTCTTTCGGACGGAATTGTGGATATCGTCGAAACGGGAACAACTCTCAAGGAAAACGGACTTGAGGTTGTCGAGGACGTTGCTCCCGTATCTGCAAGACTTATTACAAATACCGTCAGCATTAAGCTCAAACAGGAACGAATTCTGGAGATTGTTAATCTGATTAAGGAGAATTTATAATGATTAGAATTATCGAAGCAAACGGCGATGAAAAAAAGTTTCTCGCCGAAACCGAAAAACGTGCGGGAGAAGTCGGCGCAGAGGTTGAGAAAACCGTAAAGGCAATTCTCGAGGACGTCAAGCAAAACGGTGACAAGGCTGTCAAGGCATACACAGCGAAATTTGACTGCCCGAATGCGAAATACTATCGTGTTCCCGACGAGGCTATTCAGGACGCGCTCACCGAGGCAAACGAGAACTCGCCCGAATTTGTAGAGGCTATGTTAAACGCAGTCGAGAACATTACTGCTTTTCACACGAAGCAAAAGCGCGAGGGCTTTTGCGTAACCGAGGAAAACGGCGTTATTATGGGACAGCGCGTTCGGGGTCTTGATAAGGTTGGACTGTACGTTCCCGGCGGCACGGCGGCTTATCCGTCGTCGGTGCTGATGAACGCAATTCCCGCGAAAATTGCCGGAGTTAAAGAGGTAATTATGGTAACACCGCCGCTTAAAGACGGCTCTGTGAATAAGGATATTCTTGTTGCGGCAGCGCTTTGCGGTGTCGACAGAATTTATCTCACAGGCGGCGCACAGGCTGTTGCAGCGCTCGCTTACGGTACCGAGGAAATCCCGCGCGTATCGAAAATTGTAGGTCCCGGCAATATTTTCGTTGCAACCGCGAAAAAGCTGGTTTACGGTAACGTTGATATCGATATGGTTGCGGGACCGAGCGAAATTCTTGTTCTTGCAGACGAAACGGCAAATCCCGTGTATCTCGCAGCTGATTTGATGTCACAGGCTGAACACGACAGGCTTGCAAGCGCGATTATGATAACTACAAGCCGTGAAATTGCCGAAAAGACAAAGACTGAAATCGAACGTCAGATACAGTATCTTTCGAGAAAAGAAATCATCGAGGAGTCGCTTAAAAATTACGGCGCGATTATCGTCTGCGATGATATGGATTACGCGATTGAGATTGCAAATCAGATTGCTCCCGAGCACCTTGAAGTATGCTGCGCGAACCCTATGGAATATATCGGCAAGCTCGACAACGTAGGCTCGCTGTTCCTCGGAAATCACTCTCCCGAGCCTCTCGGCGACTATTACGCAGGACCGAACCACGTTCTTCCTACGGGCGGTACAGCAAGATTTTACTCGCCGCTCGGTGTTGACAGCTTTGTGAAGCGTTCGAGTTACATTTGCTACACAAAGGACGCGCTTCTTGAAGCAGCGGACGATATTATCCTGATTGCAAATCGCGAACAGCTTACCGCTCACGCAAATTCCATTGCTGTGAGAAAAGAGGAAAATTGAGGAAAACTATGAGAAAAGCAGAAATTACCAGAAAAACAAAGGAAACCGTAATTTCCGCGTCGCTCAATCTTGACGGCGGGGAAGTGAAAATCAATACGGGAATAGGTTTTCTCGACCATATGCTGACAGCGCTTGGGGTTCACGGAGGGTTCGGGCTTACGCTCGCAGCCAAAGGCGACCTTGAAGTTGACGGTCATCACACAGCCGAGGACGTGGGAATTGTCCTCGGAAAAGCGTTTTGCGAGGCGCTCGGTGATAAAGGCGGGATTGTGCGATACGGAAGCGCTTATATTCCTATGGACGAAGCACTTGGCTTCTGCGCGGTTGATATCAGCGGCAGACCTTTTCTCGTGTTCAACGCGGAGTTCACAAACGAGAAAATCGGCGAGCTTGACACTTGTCTTATCGAGGAGTTTATGAGAGCGTTTGCGTTTAACGCGGGAATTACGCTTCACCTGCGCTGTGAGTACGGCAAAAACGACCACCACAAGGCAGAAGCTCTTTTCAAGGCGCTTGCTTACGCTCTTAAAACGGCAACACGTCAAAATTCGGGCGAGATTGTATCGACAAAGGGTGTTCTTTAATGCAGGGGTATAACCTTATTGTCGTTTTCTCGGCTGACGGCGAGAGTATGCTTATGTGTGAGCGAATAAAAGACCCGTATAAAGGGCTGAAAAACTTTGTCGGCGGGAAGATTGAGAGCTGCGAAAATGGCATTGACGCTGCTTATCGCGAGCTGTTTGAGGAAACGGGAATAACCCGCGATAATATCGGGCTGGTTCATCTTATGGATTTCACTTATCCGCTTGACCCTTGCTATGTTGAGGTTTATGCGGGACAGCTGAAATTTGATGTATCGATAAAAGGTGAGGAAAATCCGCTTTTCTGGAGCAGACTTGACTGTGATTTCTTTGATATGCGCGAGTATGCGGGCGAGGGAAATATCGGTCACATAATGGAGCACGTCAAGCTGAATTATGACAAAATATTCCTTACGAAAGGAAAATTGATATGACAGCAATAATTGATTATGGCGCAGGAAATCTATTCAGCGTAAAAAATGCGCTGGATTATCTCGGAATTGAAAATAAGATAACAAAAAATGCCGAGGATTTGCGCGCTGCTGACAGACTTATTCTTCCGGGAGTGGGCGCTTTTCCCGACGCTATGAGAATGCTTAACGAGAGCGGTCTTGTCGGAGTTATCAAGGAAGAGGTTCAGAAAAAACCGCTTCTGGGCATTTGCCTCGGTATGCAAATGCTCTTTGAAAAGGGTTACGAGTTTGAGGAAACAGACGGGCTTGGTCTGATAAAGGGCAGCGTTAAGCTGATGACGCCCGAAAATCTTGCTGTTCCGCATATCGGCTGGAATGAGCTGGAGTTGAACAAGCCATGCAAGCTGCTTGAAAAAGGGGGGGAATACGTCTATTTCGTACACTCTTATGCGGCAGATTGTCCGAGCGAAAATGTTGCGGCTTACTGCGATTACGGAATGAAAGTGCCTGCGCTTGTATTTAACGGCAATGTTTACGGCGCTCAGTTTCACCCCGAAAAGAGCGGTGAAACGGGACTTGAAATGCTAAGAAAGTTTTCTCAGTTGTAAGTTAACTGCGCAAAAGAAAACTTTTACGCAATAATTCTCGATTGATACGAACAATTTGTAAAAGGGGACAGTATTATGGTTATTTTACCAGCAATCGATATAAAAGACGGGCAGTGCGTGCGGCTGTACAAAGGTGATTACGCGACTGTACAGAAGGTTGCTGACAACTATATGGATACCGCGAGAGCTTTTGAAAATGCGGGCGCGGAGTGGATACATATGGTTGACCTTGACGGCGCAAAAGACGCAACTCAGCAGAACAAGGACATTTTCCTCGATGTCGCAAAAAACACAAAGCTGAAGGTTGAAGTCGGCGGAGGAATACGCTCTATGGATACCGTTGAAATGTATCTCAAAAGCGGGATTTCGCGTGTGATAATCGGCTCTGCTGCCGTGAAAAATCCGCAGCTTGTCAAGGACGCGGTGAAGGAATACGGCGAGAGGATTGCCGTGGGAATTGACGCGAAAAACGGATTTGTGGCAACAGAAGGCTGGCTTGAAACCTCAAACGTTCATTTTACGCAGCTGGCAAAAGCAATGAGCGACGTCGGTGTTGAGTACATTATTTTCACGGATATTTCAAAAGACGGCACGCTTTCGGGTGTAAACGCCCAGCAGCTCGACGAGATAAACAAGTGCTGCAAGGCAAATATTATTGCAAGCGGTGGCGTTCACACGATTGAGGATATAAAAATCTGCAAAAATCTCGGACTTTACGGAACAATCTGCGGAAAATCAATTTATTCGGGCAGTCTTGATTTGGCTGAAGCGGTAAAAACTGCGGGTAATTAAAGGAGAAAACTATGCTTGCAAAGAGAATTATTCCCTGTCTTGACGTGAGAAACGGCAAGGTTGTAAAGGGCGTGAATTTTGAGGGTGTGAAAGACATCGGCGACCCCGTTGAACTTGCCATTGAGTACAACAAGCAGGGTGCGGACGAGCTTGTGTTTTACGATATAACCGCTTCATACGAAGGCCGCGGAGTTATGCTTGACGTGGTAAAACGCACAGCAGAGCAGGTTTTCGTGCCTCTTTGCGTTGGAGGCGGAATTTCCTCAATCGAGGATTTCCGCGATACTCTGAGAGCGGGTGCAGATAAGGTTTCCGTAAACTCACAGGCGGTCAAAAATCCGAAGCTTATCAGCGACGCGGCTGAGATTTTCGGCTCGCAGTGCGTTGTTGTAGGAATTGACGCAAAGAGAAACGACAAGGGCGGCTACTCCGTGTTTATAAACGGCGGCCGCGTTGATATGAACCTTGACCTCGGTGATTGGGTAAAGGAGATTTCCGAGCGCGGTGCGGGAGAAATCTGCCTCAATTCCATTGATACAGACGGAGTGCGCGGCGGTTTTGACCTTGATATGCTGAACTTCGTTTGCGAGCGTGTTAATATTCCCGTTATTGCAAGCGGCGGCTGCGGAAAAATCGAGCACTTCTCCGAGGTTTTTGAGAAAACAAACTCCTCGGCAGCGCTGGCAGCTTCGCTTTTCCATTTCAGAGAACTTACTGTTGACGAGGTGAAAGCGCACCTCAAAACGCACAATATTTCCGTGAGGACGTAAAATGATTATCAGAAAAGCAGAAGAGCGCGATTTGCCGGAAATTCTCGAAATATATAACTATGAAGTTCTGAACGGCGTCGCAACTCTTGATTTACACGAAAAAACGCTTCAAGACAGAGAATACTGGTTTCACAAGCACACGGGAAGCCATATAATAATAGTCGCCGAAATTGACGGAAAAATCGGCGGCTATGCTTCTTTATCGCCTTATCGCGAAAAAGAAGCGTATAAATCTACGGTTGAGCTGTCAATTTATGTTGGTGCTGAGTTCAGACGGCAGGGAATTGCAAAGGCGCTTATGCGCGAAATACTTGAAATTGCACGAAAAGACAAATCCCTTCATACCGTGGTTTCCGTAATTACAAGCGGAAATGAAGCAAGCGAAAAGCTCCACAAGGCTTTTGATTTCAAATACTGCGGAACTTTACGGGAAGTCGGTTTCAAAAACGGTTCATTCCGCGATATCGACAATTTTGAGCTGATTTTATAACATATTTCTGACCTTATCGACTAAATTTTGCAAAAAGTCTTGAAAAAATTCCGATTTCGTGATAAAATAAATTGTTAAGCATTTTTTTGAAATAAGGAGCATTATGAAAAAAAGAGTTTTATCGATAATACTTGCAATTTCCGTTTTATCTATGACCGCCTGCGGAACAAATAACGAAAAGACATCAAACAGCTCGTCTGATTTGAAAACTAGCTCAGATATTTCAGTCGGAAACAGTTCCGATACAAGCAGTACTGACAGTTCTAGCTCAGACGAAAGCAGTGAAATAATCGACGAGCCCGACATCTCTTACGGTGAAATCATCGGTCCCGACGGATTTGTGCCGGACTATTCACAAACGCATTATACCGATACGGGTTATTATATCGGAAACCATTTCGTTGAATACTCAAACGAAATCTACAACAATAACGGAATATACACCGATTACAACCGTGATTACATATTTGAAAATAACCTTGTAAAGCTCACGGACAAGCCCTCGGTTATGTGGTACGCACCGCAGAAAACTCCCACGGAAACCTACGATATCGAGAGCGCGATTGCTTGCGCTCGTGCAAACTGGAATGTCGGAACAATGCTTTGTGCGCCTTTTGTGGCAATGTGTATGGAAGCAGGAGGGCTTTCGGCAAATTCCACAAGCTCCACGGGACTTTGCCTACAGCTTTTGAGCTCGGGACTTGGTTTCGGCGAGTTTCTCCCGATAAACGAGGACCAGACGGTTACTCTTCCCGATTACGCTCGTCCCGGTGATGTTGTGCAGACATTTTGCCCTTATGAAGGACTTATGCTGCACTCGCTTCTCTATGTAGGAGATGACGAAAAGGGACATATGCGCGTTATTTGCCGCAATATGAGAAACAACGGCGAATACGCTTTCATCACCGACGAGGAGTGCTACGACTGTTACACGGATTTGAAAGAGGTATTTCTGTTCCATTTCTATCAGGAAAGCGACGACCCCTCAAAATTCCCCGAAGCAGTTCGGAATGACAGCAACGTTCTGCTTTGCCGCAGCAACAGCTGGAAGCTTGACGAGAAATATAACCGCGAAAAGGCGGTTGAATATGCGAAAAACCACATCGAGGACGGCATAGGAGTATATGGTGCACAGCACTTGTCTGCTTGCCTTACTGCGGGAGATATTTCGATTTCTTTCCCGAACAACACTTCTTTGCTGTTTCAGCTTATGTCTTCGGGACTTGGCTCTGCACATTCCGTAAATACAAACGCTGACAGAACGGTTACGCTCCCGAAATATGCAAAAGAGGGAGATGTGATGTTCTTCTGGTGTCAGAAAGAGGGAGCAATTCTCGGAGCTTATATGATTAAGGGCAAGGACAAAAACGGCAGAATGGTGCTCTATGCGGAAGATATGGTAAACGATGAAACCAAGGCTTTCCGTGTTGACAAGGAGTGTCTTGGCTGTGACGATGAACCCGACCGGGTAATTTTGTACTGCTTTGATGATGGAGAGTAATATGGATTTGAAGAAATATTTCAAAAAGGGCGAGCTTATCCCTGCGGTTGTACAGGACGCGGAAAACGGCGAGGTGCTTATGCTCGCATATATGAATGAGGAGAGCCTCAAAAAGACGCTTGAAACGGGCTACACTTGGTTCTGGAGCCGCTCAAGACAGGAACTCTGGAACAAGGGCGCAACCTCGGGACACTTGCAGAAGGTTGTCGAGATATACGGCGACTGCGACGACGACACGCTTTTGGTTAAGGTAATACAGACGGGTGCAGCTTGTCACACGGGAAACAGAACTTGCTTTTTCAACAGAATAAAGTGAGGTAGTTTATGGATTAATATTTCGTCTTGGACGAGCAAACAACACAGGAGGTTATACAATGACAGACGCATTCAAGAAAATGTACGAGGTAATTCTCAACCGCAGAGAAAACCCGCAGGAGGGAAGCTACACCTGCTACCTTTTTGAAAAGGGGCTGGACAAAATTCTCAAAAAATGCGGCGAGGAATGTACGGAAATGGTTATAGCTGCCAAAAATGCCGACAACGATGAGCTTGCAAACGAGATAAACGATTTGTTCTATCACGTTGCGGTTCTTATGGCGGAACGCGGGCTTTCCGTGGAAGAGGTTGACGAGATTATGAGCGAAAGAGCAAAGAAAATCGGCAATCTGAAACAATTCCACACAAGCGACCATAATACATAAAATTTTTGCTTTTTTGAAAAATTTTCCGAAAATTATTGCTTTTTTCGGACAAGTGTGTTATAATAATTTTGTGGATTTAATCCGAATTTAATTTAAAGGAGATTTTTTTATGTTGGTTTCGGCAAAGGAAATGCTTAACAAGGCTCGCGAAGGCAAGTATGCGGTTGGTCAGTTCAACATCAACAACCTTGAGTGGACAAAGTCTATTCTCACTGTTGCTGAGGAACTCAAATCGCCGGTTATTCTCGGTGTATCCGAGGGTGCGGGCAAGTATATGACAGGCTATAAGACTATCGTTGGTATGGTAAACGGTATGATTGAAGAAATGAACATTACCGTTCCTGTTGCTCTTCACCTCGACCACGGTTCTTTTGAGGGCGCACAGAAGTGCATCAGAGCAGGCTTCTCCTCGATTATGTTCGACGGCTCTCACTATCCGATTGACGAGAACATCGAAAAGACAAAAATTCTCGTTGACGCTTGCAACGTTCTCGGTATTTCCATTGAGGCTGAGGTTGGTTCTATCGGCGGCGAAGAGGACGGCGTTGTTGGTCTTGGCGAGTGCGCTGACCCCAAGGAGTGCAAGGCTATCGCAGACCTCGGTGTAACAATGCTCGCTGCAGGTATCGGCAACATTCACGGTAAATATCCCGCAAACTGGCCCGGTCTTTCATTTGAAACTCTTGAAGCAGTTAAGAAGGAAGTCGGCGATATGCCGCTCGTTCTTCACGGCGGTACAGGTATCCCCGCTGATATGATTAAGAAGGCAATTTCTCTTGGCGTTGCTAAGATTAACGTAAACACTGAGTGCCAGCTCTCCTTTGCTGAGGCTACCAGAAAGTATATCGAAGAGGGCAAGGACCAGCAGGGCAAGGGCTTTGACCCGAGAAAGCTTCTCGCTCCCGGTGCTGAGGCAATCAAGGCTACCGTTAAGGAGAAGATGGAGCTGTTCGGTTCTGTCGGCAAGGCTTAATCTATGAAAATATAACAAAAAGGGGCGTTTCGGCGTCCCTTTTATTTTTTTGGCAGTTATTAACAAAAAGCCCTTGCATTTTATACAAAAATGTGATATAATAACAATATATTGTATATAGGAGAAATGCAAATGAATATAGCGGTAGTAGGATTAGGACTTATTGGCGGTTCAATCTGTAAGGCACTCAAAGCCAACACTTTCCACCACATTATGGGCATAGACTCGGATAAGGAAACAATCAGAAAAGCACTTGCTTCGGGCGCAATTGACGAGGAAATTTCAGTTGAGAAGCTCGGTGAGGCGAATCTGACAATTGTTGCGCTTTACCCGATGGCTATTGTAGATTTTGTAAAGTCGAATGCGGACAGGTTCAAAAAAGGCTCGATAGTAATGGATATCTGCGGTATCAAGAGCTATATCGTGAACAACTGCACACCCGTTCTCGAAGAGAGAGGTGTAATCTTCATCGGAACTCATCCGATGGCAGGTACGGAGCACTCTGGCTTTGATTACTCGGACGGCGATTTGTTCAGAAAGGCAAGCTTTATCATAACGCCGACCGAAAACACCCCGCAGATTGCAATTGACTTGGTGTCGACTCTCGGAGCTTGTATGAATTTCGGAAAGGTTGTTATCGCAACTCCCGAACAGCACGACAGAAATATCGCTTACACCTCGCAGCTTGCTCACGTTGTGTCAAATGCTTATGTCAAGAGTCCGTCGCTGTTCAACGCGGACGGTTTCTCGGCGGGCAGCTTCCTTGATTTGACAAGAGTTGCTTATCTTAACGAGGAAATGTGGTCGGGGCTGTTTTTGTGTAACAAAGAGCCGCTTTTGTTTGAGATAAACAATATAATAAACTCGCTTTCAGCGTATCGTGACGCTATGGTCAACGATGATATCGATACGCTCAGAGCGCTTCTGAAAGTCGGTCGTGAGCGCAAGGAAAAGAGTATGGAGTTCTACGGACAGGAGCGGAAAAAGTAAGGAGCGCTTGGTGTGTCGGGCAATAACAAACCACATATCGGATATATTGTTTCTCTTTGCGGAATAATGTGCGGGCTTGCTCTGGCGCTGATGTTCCTGCTGGGCTTTGTGCCGTTTTTCGAGTATTTTACACCTGCTGTTGCGGGAATACTGATATGGGTGATAAGAGAGCAGCTCGGAGTAAAATACGGCATTGTGAGCTATATTGCCGTGGGAATTTTATGTATGCTTATCACTTCAAACTATGAAGCGGCAATGATGTTTCTTTTTTTGCTCGGATATTACCCGATACTGCGCGAGTTCCTTCAGAAAATTAAAATCAAACCGCTGAGGTGGCTTGTAAAACTATGTATCTACACGGCAGCGGCTGTCAGCTGCTATATGCTGCTGATATATCTTTTCGGAATGACCCACCTTTTCGACGGGCTGAATGAGTTTGGCAAATACACGTCGTTGTTTTTGCTGGGACTTGGTGCAGTTTCGTTTGTGATTTACGATATTTTCCTCGGTCTTTTAAAACCGTTTTACGAAAAATTACTTTTGCCAAAAATTAAAAAGAGAATGAAATAGGAGAGAAATTATGTCTGAAAGAGTACCCGAGCGTTCGGAAATTTCATCGGAATATAAATGGTCGGTTGAGGATATTTACAAGAGCGACGACTTATGGGAATCCGACTATAAAAAAGCGCAGTCTTATGCAGAGAAAATCGGTTCGTTCAAGGGAAAGCTCTCCGAAAGCGCGGATAAGCTGCTGGAATATTTCATAATGAACGACGAGCTTGCCGTGCTTTTCGACAGTCTTGTATATTACGCTCTTTGCAAACGCGACGAGGACACGCGCGTTTCAAAGTATCAGGATATGTCAAATCGTCTTGAAATTCTTATGGTTTCGATTGACGGAGCTTCGGCATTTGTAACACCCGAGCTGCTTTCAATCAGCGATGAAACACTGGAGAAATTCTACGCAGACTGTCCCGATTTAGAGCTTTACCGCCGTGCGCTGGATAAAATTCGCGTTCAGCGCGAGCATATCCTCTCGGAAAACGAGGAGAAAATCATCGCTCTTACGGGTGAAATTGTAAATTCTCCCGACAACATTTTCTCGATGTTTAATGACGCGGATTTGAAATTCCCCGACGCAATTGACAAAGACGGCAAATCTTATCAGATAACGCACGAGAGCTTTATTCCGCTTATGAGAAGTGAGGACAGAACGCTTCGCAAATCGGCTTTTGACGGTCTTTATCACACCTACGAGAGCTTTAAAAACACCTCTGCGGCAATGCTTTCCGGACAGATTAAGGCGCTGATTTTCCACGCGCGCGCAAAGAAGTACAAATCAACTCTTGACGCGTCTTTATCGAGAAACGAGGTTGATACCGCGGTTTATCACCGCCTTATTGAAGCGGTTCACGAAAATATGGGGCTTATGCACCGCTATGTGAAAATCCGCAAAAAAGCTCTCGGATTGTCCGAGCTGCACCCGTATGATTTATATGTGCCGATTGTAAGCGGTGTTGACGATAAAATTGACTTCGAGCAGGCAAAAGCCGAGGTTTACGAGTCGCTGGCACCTATGGGCGAGGATTACCGCGCGATTTTCAAGAAGGGAATTGACGAGCGCTGGATTGACGTTTATGAAAACGAGGGCAAAAGAAGCGGCGGTTATTCGGCGGGCTGTCGCGTTCACCCGTTTATTCTGCTGAACCACAAGGACACGCTCAACTGCGAGTTTACGTTGGCTCACGAAATGGGACACGCAATCCACTCTTATCTGTCTAACAAAAATCAGCCCGTGGCTTATTCGGACTATGTGATTTTTGTTGCAGAGGTTGCGTCAACGTGCAATGAAAGCCTGCTTATGCAGCACCTCCTGAAAACCTGCACAGACAAAAAGCGTCGCGCTTATCTTGTGAATTATTTTCTGGAGCAATTCCGCACAACGCTTTATCGTCAGACAATGTTCGCTGAATTTGAGCTGATGATTAACGAAAAAGCCGAACGCGGTGAGAGCCTTACTGCTGAAAATCTATGCGAAATTTACCACAATCTTAACGTCGAATATTACGGCGAGGATTTGGTTGTTGACAAAGAACTTGATATGGAATGGGCAAGAATTCCGCATTTCTACAACGATTATTACGTCTATCAGTACGCGACGGGATTTTCTGCGGCAATCGCGCTTTCTCAGAAAATCCTAAACGAGGGTGAGCCGGCTGTTCGTGATTACATCAGCTTTTTGAGCGGCGGATGCTCGAAAGACCCGATTTCTCTGTTAAAGGGCGCGGGTGTTGATATGACGTCAAAATCAGCTGTTGAAAACGCTCTCAACCTGTTTGCAAAGCTTCTTGATGAAATGGAAAGCTTACTCGAAGATTAAAAGGCGGTGACCGTTTTGGAACTAAACCATCTTGAAAAAATTGTTGAATTTTGCAGTGGATTTGAAAACCCCGTTATTTTGTTTGACAAGGAATGGAACATCGTTTACTGCAACAGAAAAAGCCTTGTAAATTCAAAATCACTCGCTCAGATTATCACAGAAAGTGAAATTGAAAAGCTGAAAAAAGGCGAGGATTTTCTGATAGCTGCAAACGGAAAACAGTATTGTTCAAGGGTTTCGGTTCACGGTGAATTATATCTCTGCGAGCTTTTCAGTTCAGAGGACCTGCTTTCAATTGCTGACAAATCCGACATCTATGAAAAAATTCTCCCATTTATCAACAGCTTTGAGCATAATATCGCGGTGATGTGGAGCTCTATTTCCGCCCTTATGAAAAAGCTTGAAGTTGAAGAGCGCTTTGACGATATAAAGCAGCTCGCAGATATCAGAAAAAGCACAATGTATCTCAACGCTTCGGGGAAGAATATCTTTGAATATGCGAATATGTTCTATCCTAAGGCGACTTACAAGAAAATCGATACTTATGCGCTTGTCGAGGGTGTTATCAAACGCTGCAATGAAACCTTGGAGGGCTGCTGCAGAAGGATTGAGTTTTTCGCAGACAAAAACGATTACTTTATCCGTGCAAATCAGCGTCACTGTGTAACCGCGCTGATAAACGCTTTGCAAAACGCGCTTTTGTATTCGCCGGTTGATTGCTGTCCGACGGTAACGCTTTCTCGCTCGGTTATTGAAGACGCGCCTTACGCAGTTTTGCAGGTAAAAAACAAGTGTAATGTTCGTTTGTCGGAAGGGGAGAGCTCTTCGGATTTAAACTTTTCCTGTCAGAGAATAGGCTGCGGAATACCTATAATAAAACGATTTGCCGAAGAAACAGGCGGTTTGTTCAATATGGAAGAAACGAACGGAATTATGACGGTAACTCTCAGAATTCCAATAATCGTAAGCGAGAAAACAGGTGAGCTTCTGCTTGAACAGAGCGAGTACACATATTATGATACGGGTATTCCCGATATTGTCGATTTGAAGATGTTTGAAGTTGTTGACTTTTTTGGGAACAATTAACAGCCCGATTTACAAAACATTCAGCATTTTTTCACGTTATTATCATATTTGTAAGTTATAATTGTATAGTCAGGCAGTCATAACGGCTGCTTGACGGCAATGTTCATAATTTCCTCACTGTGAATTGTTTAGCTTGGGGCGTTCTTGATATATTTTGAGAACGCCCGTTTTTTACAGCAAAAATAGCAAAAAATGGAGGTTTAATATGTATAAAATTCTTGTTGTTGACGATGAAGAGAATATCCGCGAGGTAATCCGAGAATACGCGGAGTTTGAAGGGCACGAGGTTGACGAGGCGTGCGACGGAATGGAAGCTGTTGAAAAGGCAAAGGAGACCGACTACGATATCATAATTATGGACATAATGATGCCGAAGCTTGACGGATACCTTGCCTGCAAGGAAATCCGCAAGTTCAAGCAAACTCCCGTACTTATGCTTTCGGCACGCGGTGAGGAATACGACAAGCTGTTCGGATTTGAGCTCGGAATTGACGATTATGTTGTAAAACCGTTCTCTCCGAAAGAAGTTATGGCAAGGGTAAA
This sequence comes from Oscillospiraceae bacterium, assembly GCA_017847835.1. Classification (GTDB taxonomy): domain Bacteria; phylum Bacillota; class Clostridia; order Oscillospirales; family Ruminococcaceae; genus CAG-115. Next base: position 92,033 of record JAGASH010000005.1, on the reverse strand, counting down.
CGCGATTGTAAAGCGTAATGCAGCGTCTGCTGCACCCGCTCCGGCTTCTTCCGATGTTGAAAAATTTGAGGGACTGGAGATAAACTTTGTATCGCGCGATGTATTTATTGACGGGGAAAAGGCAAACCTTACTCCAAAGGAATACGATTTGCTGTTTTATCTCGTGAGGAATAAGAATATCGCGCTTACAAGAAACAAGCTGCTGGAAGAGGTCTGGGGCTATGACTTTTTCGGAGATGACAGAACTATTGACACGCATATAAAAATGCTCAGAAATAATCTTGGACCATACCGCAAGTTTATTGTAACACTTCGCGGTCTGGGATATAAATTCGAGGCGTGAGATGAGTTTTTTTCGCAGTATTAAAGTACGCGTCTGGCTGCGCTTTGAGATTGTCGTAATGGCAATTCTTGCGTTTACCTACGTTTTTCTGATAGCGCTGTTTCCAAGCTTTTACAGCTGGATGAAAACCTATGAAATCGAGGAAACCTTTGTAAAAATCCGTTCAAACTGGTCAAACGAGTATAGCTATAATGTCTTTGAAATAATAAACCAACAAGCTGCCGAAAAGAAAATGTACATTGAGATAAACTTTCCCAATTCAGACTACTCATATACGGCAAACAAGCTTGGCGGAAGTCTTTCTCTTGCAGTTCTTGCTAAAAGCGGATTTATCAAAGGCATAAACGAGTCAAAAAACGGCAAGATTTACAAGAATTTCCGTGACGACCAGGAAAACAATTCCGTGCTTATGATGGGAAGCTATATCGGCTCAGACCGACGCAATCCCGAAGCGTATGTTTTCATTTGCAACTACCTTGAACCGATAGGCACAACCGTCAGCATATTTGTCCGACAATTTTTCATTGTCGGGATAATTATGATGATTTTGACGGTATTTATGTCGGCGTTTTTCTCGGCAAAAATCTCTGAGCCGATTATACGAATAAACAATTCAGCCAAGGATTTGCCGCAGGGAAAATTTGACGCGAAAATCGAGAAAAACGACTTTGATGAAATTAAACAGCTTTCATCTACGCTCAGCACAGCTTCAAAGGAAATCGCGAAATCAGATGATTTGAGGCGCGAGCTGATGGCAAATATTTCTCACGATTTGAGAACTCCTCTTACGATGATAAAAGCGTATGCGGAGATGATACGCGATTTGTCGGGTGATAACCCCGAAAAACGTGAACGTCACCTCAAAGTCATTATTGACGAAACAGACCGACTTTCCTCGCTTGTAACCGATATTCTTGATTTGTCGAAGCTGCAGGCAGGTGTTGCCGAGCTTCACAGAGAGATGTTCAATTTCTCACAGAGGCTTTCCTCGGTAATTTCAAGATTTGATATCATCAAGGAAAATCAAGGTATTTGTATTGATTTGGAGTCGCAGGACGATATTCTTCTGTTTGCTGATAAGACGAAAATTGAACAGGTTGTCTATAATCTTATTAACAATGCCGTGATTTACGCAGGCGATGATAATATGGTTATTGTGCGGCTTTACAGAACGGGTGACAGAAAAATCCGTTTTGAGGTTGAGGACCACGGTGAGGGAATTTCTCCCGAAAATCTTCCGTATATCTGGGACAGATATTACAAAGTAAGCGAGCGTTCAGCTACTCACAAACGTGCAAAAATGGGCAGCGGTATCGGCTTATCCATTGTTAAAAGCGTTCTGGAACAGCACGGTTTTGCATTTGGCGCTGAGAGCAATCTCGGTCAAGGAAGTAAATTCTGGTTTGAAGCGCCCGAATATGTCAACGAAGCTGTTGCCGAAGAACCTAAAGCTAAGCATAAGTTGGAAATCAAAATTAATAAGAAATAAATATTGTAAAACCTCGGTTTTTTCCGGGGTTTTTCTTTTAGTTAAAAATCTGATGAAGTGTTGACGTTTGGACGAATTTATGATATAATTTGTTGTAGGGGACTATTTTGAGAAATATGAGCAATTGCGTAAAATAGAAATTTTACGCAATGAAGAGGGGCGAAAACGAGGGAAATATGGTAAATACAAAAATCTATGATAGCGCGCCGCAATCAATCCGTGATTTTATTTATTACGAACAGATTGTCAAAGGTCGCTCCGAGCTTACTGTAAAAAATTATTATAATGATTTGCGCACGTTTTTCAGATACTACAAAATCCGAAGAAAAAATGCGTCCGAAGAAGATTTTTCTAAAATTGATATTTCTGATATAACCGATGATGATATCAAGTCGGTTGATTTGACGCTTGCGCAGGAATTTCTTGTTTATATGAAAACGCAGAAAAACAACGAGCAAAAAGCGCGTTACCGCAAGGCTGTTTCTTTGCGGCAATTCTACAAATTCCTCACTAACAACAAGAATATGTTTGAAGTCAGTCCCGTGGCTAATCTGGAGCTTCCAAGCCCAAAGCCCGCGCTCCCGAAATTTCTAACGCTTGAACAGTCGCTGGAGCTGCTTGTGAACGTTGATACACCGGACAAAAAGCGCGATTATTGTATTATCACGTTCTTTCTGAACTGTGGAATGCGTTTGTCGGAACTTGTCGGGATTAATCTGAATGATATCCGTGAAACTCACGATAATGACGGTAATGTCGTATATTCTCTTAAAGTTCTCGGTAAAGGAAGCAAGGAACGAGTGGTTTATCTGAACGAGGCTTGTGTAAACGCTTACAAAGAATATGTAAATCCTGAAGTTACCGATAACGAAGAACGTCTTACTGCGGGAATGCGTGATATGACAGCTCCCACAAACGCGCTGTTTTTGAGCAAGCGCCGAACACGAATATCAAATCGCCGCGTTCAGCAGATTGTCGAGGAATGTCTTAAAACAAGCGGTCTTGATAATATGGGATTGTCTGTACACAAGCTGCGCCATACAGCTGCAACTCTGATGTATCAAAACGGTGTTGACGTTCGTGTGCTTAAAGACGTTCTAGGTCACGAAAACCTTAATACCACACAGATTTACACGCACGTTTCAAACTCGCAAATGCAAAATGCAATGAACAAAAACCCGCTTTCTGCTGTTAAACCTAAAAAATAAAGACTTGACGGCTGAATTATACGTTTCAGCCGTTTTATACTTGACATTTTGTCCGTTTTAATGTAAAATAAATATAGTAATTTTTTTCGGAGGATTATATGGAAAAAGTTTTGGTAAAAGCAAGTACTTCTTATGAAATATTGATTGATAAAGGAATTCTTGATAATGCGGGAGAATATATTTCTTCGGTAATGAAATCAAAAAAAGCGTGCGTTGTGACAGACGATAATGTTGACCGCCTTTACGGCGAAAGACTGATGAAATCGCTTGAAAATGCGGGAATTTCCGCGAAAAAATACATTTTCCCGCACGGTGAAGCGTCAAAAAATCACACAACGCTTACAGGAATTTATGAATTTCTCGCGGAGAACAATTTCACGCGCTCGGATTTTATAATAGCGCTCGGAGGCGGAGTTGTCGGAGATACTGCTGGATATGCTGCGGCAACCTTTATGCGCGGAATTGATTTTGTGCAAATTCCTACAACGGTTGTCAGTCAATCGGACAGCTCTGTCGGCGGAAAAACCGCTGTAAATATCAATGCAGGCAAAAATCTTGTCGGCGCTTTTCACCAGCCGCGGCTTGTAATCTGCGATACAGATACCCTCAAAACGCTCACTCACGAGTTTTTCTCGGATGGTATGGCTGAGGTTATCAAGCACGGTATTATTAAGTCGCCTGAGTTGTTTGATATTCTCTCGACAAAGGATATCACGGAAAATATGGTTGATATAATGAAGCGAAACGTTTCGATTAAGGGAAAGGTTGTCGAAGCAGACGAGCGTGAAAAAGGTGAGCGTATGCTTCTGAATTTCGGACACACTCTTGCTCACGCGCTTGAAAAATACTACAACTACACGGGAATTGCTCACGGTCACGCGGTTGCCGTCGGAATGAGCGTTTTCACGCATATTGCCGAGCGCAAAGGCATGTGCAAGGCGGGAGTTGCCGACAAACTGGACAAGCTGCTCTTAAAATGCGGCTTGCCGATTACCGACAAAGCGCCTCTTGAAGAGCTGTACACGCTTTCGCTTCGCGATAAAAAGCACCTGTCAAGCGGTATGAACATCGTTATCTGCTCGGATATCGGCAAAAGCGAGGTCGTGAAGATGTCGGTTGAAGAATACAAGGATTTTTTGGAGAGCTGATATGGATTTAAGAATTACACCGGCAAAATTGTCGGGAAAGGTTGTTGTGCCGCCGTCTAAAAGTGTTGCTCACCGAATGATAATTGCAGCTGCGCTCTCGGACGGGATTTCCACGATTTCTAACCTCTTCCCTTCCGTTGATATAACGGCAACAATGGACTGTATGAAAGCTCTCGGAGCGAAAATCAGTTTTAGCAATAACACAGCGGTGATTGAAGGAATAAAAAATTCTCCCGATAAAGCCGTTTTGGATTGCTGCGAGTCCGGCTCAACGCTGAGATTTCTGATACCGGTTGCGTGCGCGCTTGGAGTGGACGCGGAGTTTATCGGCAGAGGAAAACTCCCGCAACGACCGATTACACCGTTTCTTGACGAGCTTCCGAAACACGGGATTTCTTTTGAACTACCGAAAAACGGCGACAATCTGCCTTGCAGGGTTTCCGGAAAGCTGACAGGCGGCAGATTTGAGGTTGACGGGGGAATTTCATCGCAGTTTATCACAGGATTGCTTTTTGCACTGTCATTGCTGAACGAGGACAGCGAAATCGTGCTAACCTCTCCCCTGCAATCAAAGCCCTACGTTGATATCACAATCGGTGTTCTGCGGGATTTCGGCTGTGAGATATCCGAAACAAACACGGGATTTCTTGTCAAGGGAAATCAGCGGCTTGTGCCTTTTTCGGGAGCTGTTGAGGGCGATTATTCGCAGTCGGCGTTCTTTTATGTGGCAAATTCGCTCGGTTCAACAATTGAAATCAACGGATTGAACGAAAACTCTTTGCAAGGCGACAAAGCAATTGTTGAAATCTGCAAAAATGCAGTCGGATGCAAAGCGTTTGAAATCGATTGCTCGGATATTCCGGATTTAGTGCCGATTATGTCTGTGCTCGGTTGTTTTTGTAACGGGAAAAGCCGTATAATAAACGCAGCTCGGCTCAGAATAAAGGAGTGCGACCGTTTAGCGGCAATGGAAGACTGTCTGAACAAAATAGGCGGTAAAGTGAAATCTACCGCTGATACGCTTGAAATTGAGGGTGTAGGAACATTTAAAGGCGGAGAAGTCGGCTGTTTCAATGACCACAGAATTGCAATGTCGATGGCAATTGCCGCAACAAGATGTGAAAATCCGCTTATTCTACGCGGAGCTGAGTGTGTTTCAAAGTCTTTCCCGAATTTTTTCGAGGTTTACAGAGCGCTCGGCGGAGTTTTTGAAGAAATCTGATAAAATATAGGAGTTTGTTATGTCATCTAGTTTTAACGGCGGGGTTAAATTCTCGCTTTTCGGCGAAAGTCACGGAAAAGGAATAGGCGTTGTTCTCGACAATCTGCCTGCGGGCGAGCCGATTGACCTTGAAAAAATCGGGGAATTTATGGCGCGTCGCGCTCCCAAAAAGGACGGCACCTCGACAATGCGCAATGAAAAAGACATTCCCGAAATTCTTTCCGGACTTTACGAAGGAAAAACTACGGGAACACCGCTTGCCGCTGTGATTTACAACTCCGACCAGCACTCGGGAGATTACGGCAATCTTATCAGCACAGCACGTCCTGCTCACGCGGATTACACGGGATATCTGCGCTATAACGGCGCAAACGACCCTCGCGGAGGCGGGCATTTTTCGGGTAGAATAACTGCACCGCTTTGTTTTGCGGGAGCTGTCTGCGCGCAAATTCTGGAAAATCGAGGAATTACAACAGGCGCGCATATCATCAAAATCAAAGACGTGATAGACGAGCGTTTCGACCCTGTAAACGTTACTGCTGAGCAATTGAACTCAGTAAAAACGCGCGCTTTTCCCGTTACCTCAGATGAAGCAGAAGCGAAAATGCGTGAAGTAATAAACAATGCCAGAATGAACTTGAACAGCGTCGGCGGAATTATCGAGTGCGCGGCTGTTGGATTTCCTGCGGGTGTAGGCTCACCTATGCTTGACGGTCTGGAAAATATCATCTCGCGCTTGGTTTTTGCAATTCCCGCTGTTAAAGGCATTGAATTCGGAAACGGCTTCAACTGCACGGATTTGTTCGGCAGCGAAAATAACGACGAGTTTTACGTTCAGGACGAAAAAATTCTCACAAAAACAAACAATCACGGCGGAATTCTCGGCGGAATAAGCTCTGGAATGCCGATTATTTTCAGAGCTGCGTTCAAGCCGACGCCGTCTATTTCTCAGCCGCAGAAAACCGTGGATTTCAAGGAAAAACGCGACACAGAGCTTGTTATAAAGGGCAGGCATGACCCGTGTGTTGTTCCGAGAGCGGTTCCGTGCGTTGAGAGCGCGATGAATATCGCTTTGCTGTCCGCGCTGATTGAAAATCCGAAAATCTGAAAGGAGAATTTTGTGGAAGTTCCAAGAATACGCGTGTCAGAAATTGACGATATCTGCGTTTTGATTTGTCATCTGATTTATTCGCTCGGCTGTCCGCTGTCAAAGGACGAGCTTATTGAAATTACCTCTCTTGAAGACGCGGTGAACTACTTTAATCTGACAGCCGCGCTTGAAAAGGCTTCGGGACACCTGCTGAATGTTACAGACGTTGATGGAGAGCTTGTCTACTCAAACACTCCAATGGGAATTAAAGCAGCAAAAGACCTTGGTGCTGCGCTTCCGCTGTCCGTTCGCGACAAAATGTTCAAGGAAGCTGTCCGTGTTTACACCCGCGACGCAATGAAGAAAAACAGCTCGTTTCTTGCTGTCAGGTACATTACAAATCCCGACGGGACTTGTACTCTCGGCGTTACGATTATGGACGAGGTTACGGCTCAGCCGAAATATTACCTCGAAATTGCCGCCGAAAATAATGAAAATGCGGATTTCATAAAGAGCAAAATTAAACAAGACCCCAAAGGCTTCAAGACTTATCTTGACAACTATTTCAAATAAAAAACGGCAGTTTTCAAGCTGCCGTTTCTTTTATTCTTCAAGCATTTTTTCAGCAAGCTCCGCCGCGTATTTGCAAAGCAACGGGCACGGACGTTTCTGATAATACTCGGGAGTTCTTGCCTCGGGCTGAGCTGATTTTTCGGGCTTTTCAATACCGAGAAGTTCCTTGCAGATTATGCTGCCGTTATCCTTTTTAAATTGCTCGGCAGCAGCACGGATTTTCTCGTAAAGCGCTTTTTTTGCTTCGGTATCTTTAGGGTCATTATAACCATAAACTTGGCTCAAAACCATAACAATTCCCGAAAAGCACCCGCAAACCTCTCTCATTCTGCCCATTCCGCCGCCGAAGCCGCCCGAAATCTTAGCAAGCTGTTCGGGTTCCATTCCGAAAAGGTCGGAATAAGCGAGCGTTACCGCCTGCGAGCAGTTGTAACCGTTTGTGAAGAACTCGTAAGCCTTATCTCCCCTGCTCATTTGCAGAATTCCTCCACAGCGTCTGCAATCGGGTCAGCAGCTTCACTTTCCATAAGCTCCAACATTCCGCTGTCAACAAGTTTTGCAACTTCGGGGTCAATCGGAAGCTTTGCAAGAACTTTGAGATTGAAGTTTTTCGCGATTTCATCAATGTGACTTTCACCGAAAACATTTATATGCTTTCCGCAGTCGGGACAAACAGCGTAGCTCATATTCTCGACAAGACCGATAATCGGAACATTCATCATCTCTGCCATTTTAAGTGCTTTTCCGACAATCATCGAAACCAAGTCCTGCGGAGAGGTTACAACAATTATTCCGTCAAGCGGAAGCGACTGGAAAACAGTGAGCGGAACATCGCCTGTTCCGGGAGGCATATCGACAAACATATAGTCAACATCGTCCCAGATAACGTCTGTCCAGAACTGCTTTACAGTTCCCGCAATAATCGGACCTCTCCAGACAACAGGAGCGGTTTCATCGGGCAAAAGCAGATTTACGCTCATTACCTTAATTCCCTTTTTGGACTTTACGGGGAAAATCGCATTCTGGTCGCCTGTTGCCTTTTCCTTGATACCAAAAGCCTTCGGAACGGACGGACCTGTGATATCCGCGTCAAGAACTGCGGTGTTGAAGCCGCGTCTGTTCATCAGAACAGCGCTCATACAAGTGACGAGGGATTTTCCTACTCCGCCCTTGCCGCTTACAACTCCGATAACCTTTTTGATGTTCGACAGCTCGTGCGGTTTTTCAAGAAAACTCTTAGGGTCGCGCTCAGCACAGCTTTCCGAGCAGCTCGAACAATCGTGTGTACATTCGCTCATTTTTATCTTCCTTTCGGTTTATGTTTTATTAACATAAAAACTCACAATTTTCTGAAAAAAGTCAGAGAACGCTCGTCTTTTATGTAATTATCTTCTTCAAATGCAGAGTACTTTTCCATATCATAGACCTTTGCCGAGAAAACAATTTTTTCGGCAATCATCTGCTCTGCCCATTGTCTTATCGCTCCGACAAGAACTTTTCCGGCTCCTGCTTTTCGGTAGTAATCGCTTATTGCCCAATCAATTATCTCGATATATCGTGGCTCGGACAGACTTGTTACCTCTCGTGCAAAAACATAACCGGCGATGTGTCCGGAATGAATTGCCAAAAGCACCTTATTTGTGCCGTCGCTTATTATTTCCCGCAGAGCGGCTTCGGTTTCATCAAATGAAAGCGCGCTTCTGCCGTGAGTTTTATTGTACTTGCAAATCGCTTCCGCGTCTTTGATTGTCGCAGGTCTGACTGTAAAATTATACATAATCAACCCCGAATTTCATCTGCAAAGCCATTTCCGTTTATCTCGCCTTTTACTCCGAGAAGTCCGAGCACAGTTGCTGCGATATCGCAAAAACCTGCTCTTGTGCCGAGATTTACGGGCTTTATCCCGCTGCCGTAAATCAGCACGGGAATATACTCGCGCGTGTGGTCGGTGCCGCTATGACAAGGGTCGCATCCGTGGTCAGCGGTGATGATAAGAACGTCGTCGGGAAGCATTTTCGTCTTGAATTTCCCGAGCCACTCGTCAAACTCGTTCAACGCGTTTGCATATCCTAGAGCGTCACGGCGGTGACCGAACTGCATATCAAAATCCACAAGATTTGTAAAGCAAAGCCCGTGAAAATCCTTCTGTTGATAATCGGACGTGATTTCCATATCAACCGCGTTTCCTATTCTCCTGTCGCAGTCAGAAACGCTTTTTCCCGCGAAAATATCGAAAATCTTGCCCACGCCGATTGTATCAAGACCATTTTCTTTCAGCACGTCAAACATCGTGTTCTTAGGCGGAACAAGCGAAAAATCGTGCCTGCGGGAAGTTCTCTTAAACGGGTGTTTGCCCTCGAAGGGTCTTGCAATAACTCTACCCACGGCAAAATCGCCTTGAAGTATCTCGCGTGCGATTTCGCAGTATTTGTACAGCTCCTCCACCGGAACAACGTCCTCGTGCGCGGCAATCTGAAAAACGCTGTCCGCAGACGTGTAGACAATCAGCGCGCCTGTTTTTATGTGTTCCTCGCCGTAATCCGCGATAACTTTTGTTCCTGAATACGGCTTGTTGCAGAGGGTTTTCCTGCCTGTTCTGCGTTCAAACTCACCGATAATCTCACTCGGAAAACCGTTCGGAAATGTCGGAAACGCTTTTTCGCTGACAAGTCCGGCAATTTCCCAGTGGCCGGTGGTCGTGTCCTTGCCCTTTGAAAGCTCGGACAGCCGCAGAAAAGCCCCCTCGGGAGCGGTTACCTTCTCGCCGACATCAATCCCGTCGATGTTGAAAAGCCCCATTTTCGCCATATTCGGGACATTCAGCTTTCCCGTGTTAAAACACGAGCGCAGAGTGTTCGCGCCCTTGTCGCCGAAATCCGCAGCGTCGGGCATTTCCCCAACACCAAAGCTGTCCAGAACTATCAGAAAAACTCGCTTTGCCATTAAATCACCCTCTTATTTACCGCCTGTCAGCAGCTTTACCGCCGAGCTTGTACCAATTCTGTCGCAGCCCTCGTTCAGAAACATTTCGAGCTGCTCCTTTGTCTTAATACCGCCCGCAGCCTTGATTTTGACGTTCTTTCCAATGTGCTTTTTAAACAGACGTATATCCTCAATATCAGCGCCCGCCGTGCCAAAACCGGTCGAAGTCTTGATATAATCAGCGCCCGCTTCGGTCACACATTTGCAGAGCTTGATTTTTTCGTCCTCGGTAAGATAACACGTTTCAACGATAACCTTCAAAATCTTCTGCCCGCAGACGTATTTCAGCGCCTTTATCTCACTTGTAACCGCGTCAAAATTACCGTTTTTGACATCTGTGAGATTTACCACCATATCAATTTCGGAAGCACCGCTGTTAATTGCACTGACAGCTTCCGAACACTTTATCGCGGTTGTCGAGTAGCCGAGCGGAAAGCCGACAACCGTGCAGATATTAAGCTCCGGAAAGCTGACAGCAGCATACTCCACATAACAAGCGGGAATGCAAACCGACGCGGTTTTATAAATCATAGCTTCCTGGCAAAGCGCGTCGATTTCGGCTTTTGTTGCCGTGGGTTTAAGCAAAGTGTGGTCAATATGCGGGAAAATCTCGGAATTGTTCATAATTCTACCTCAAAACAGTCTGAATGATTTCAGCGACATAATGCCGCCGGCTTTGATTTTCAGCTTGTGCTTGCCCGAAATCGGATTAATCTTCGCGGTAAATGACGCGAAATTCGACAGACTTCCCGTTGTCGGTACATCTATCTCGGCAAGAACCTCGTTTTTATCGGCTTCAAGCAAGAATATCTTGTTCTTTGTCGACGGATTTGATACGATAATCTCTATGTTCTTCTCGCCTTTCATAGCGCAGTTTTCAAACGAAATCGAGCTCTGTGCGGTTTCAAGAAGCGCATATTCATTGAGCTGTTTGTCCGTGAGGAATTCAACTCCCGTATACTCCCACGAAGCAGACGCAGAAATCGGCTGCTTTATGTCAAGTCCCTGATAATTCTCACCGTGAACTCTTATTTCAACCGTTCTGAAAATTTCCTCTGACGAAGAACCAACCATTATTTCATAGGTTCCCGCGTAAACAGTTCGACAGTTCTTGTTCAAATCCCACATTGCAAGGTCAGCGATATCAAAAGAAAGCGTTATCGGAACAGATTTTTCTGTCGGAACAAAAACTCTCTTGAAAGCTTTGAGTTCCTTTATCGGGACAGCGCTCGAAAACTCGGGTGATTTAACATAAAGCTGAACCACCTCGTCCGAGTCAAAAATACCGATATTCTTTATTTCAAAAGAAACCTCAAACCGTTCGTCCGGCTCAAAGACCTTTTTGTTCGGTTTCAGAGCGGTATATCGGAAAGCTGTATAGCTGAGTCCGTGTCCGAACGGGAAAACAGGCTCTCCGCGATAATAACGGTATGTACTCTCGGTTCTGATGATATTATAGTCCTTTATGCTGCCGAGCTCGTTTTCGGAAGAATACCATGTCATCGGGCAGCGGCCCGCAGGTGAAATATCACCGAACAAAACCTTTGCAACAGCAGTTCCCATTTCGGGACCGTTGTGACCCGTGTGCAAAACAGAGTTAAATCGCTTGTCAAATGTATATGGATAGCCGGAAACAAACAAAAGCACTGCATTATCGTTAAGCGAAAGAATTAAATCGGATAGCTTTTGCTGTCGCTCCGATACGCTGAGCGTTTTTCTGTCAACATTTTCTCTCGACCCGATAAGCGGGTGATTTCCGAGAACCAACAGAACATTATGCGCCTCGGTAACAGTCTTTTTTACCCTGTCAAATCCCGATGAAAACAGCTCAATGCTGAACATCGAATTTGCTTTTGGCTTGATTTTATCGGTAACCTCAACCTGTCCTTCATCATTGATAAACAGATATCTTCCCTGCCAGTTTTTCAGCCGGCATTTCTTGTCACATTCCTCAACAGTAAACTGTTCCTTTACAAACCAACCGTATGGCTCATCAGAAACGCATTTCATCACACCGTTATCGGTAAGAAATCCAGTATCACGAAGGAATTTTCCGTTATACTTAGATTTAAACGAAACATCTCCGTTTCCCCAATCAAAGACCTCCAAAAGGCAGCTTTCGTTTATCGTCGCGCTGTCGCAGGCGAATGTACCGTCCTCGGAAACAGAAAAATAAAAACCTGTTTCACCGTTTCTTATGGCAATAATATCATTGCCCATTTCATAGGTAACATTCTCTCTGCCTACTCTTGCGAAAATTGCATCGAGAATTGTCGGATTTTTCTCGGAGTAGCCCGTGTACCAATCGCGGAAATTCATATCGGAATGAACACCGATAACTGCAATCTTATCTCTTTCACGAAGAGGAAGCGTCATATGACGATTTCTGAGAAGAATAATCGACTCCTCGGCAGCTTTTGACGCAGTTTTACGGAAATTATCGCATAAAAGCAGGCTTTTGTCAACCTTATTATACGGGCAGTCAGAGTCAAATTCACCCAGCAGAAAACGCGCTTTTAATACTCCGAACAGCGATTTGTCAATATCGCTTTCGTTTATCAGCTTTTGAGCAAGAGCGTTTCGCGTTGCGGTTTCAACAACGTCCTGTTCATCGGTAATGATATCTGCACCGCCGTTTTTGATAATTCTTTCAATGGTTTCCGTGTGAGAAATATCGGTTTTGTGGCGCGTAACATTTTCGACAAAATCCCAAGCGTCCGAAACCGAGAACAACATTCCCCAATCTTTTTTACAAAGTTCCGTTACCTCGGGATTGCAGATTTGTTCAATGCCGTTCACCATATTATAAGAGGTCATAACGCTCTTTGCGCCGCCGTTTTTAATCGGCTGCTCAAATGATTTGAGATAATAGTTGTGTTTCAGGACAGCGGGGATTGATGAATTATCTGCAGTTCTGTCTTCTTCATTATTATTTGCATAGAAATGTTTCAGAGTTGGGATAACGCGATAATACTTTTCATCGTTTCCCAGCATACCTTTTGTAAGAGCAGCTGCCATTTTTCCCGTAAGCTCGGGGTCTTCGCCGTAGCCTTCCTCGGTTCTTCCCCAGCGAGGGTCGCGTTCAAGGTCAACGGTAGGTGCCCAAAGACAAAGCGAGGACTTTCCTTCTTTATTGTAAATTCTGGCTTCAGTTGCAGCTATTGCGCCGATTTCCTCCATAAGTCCCGCGTCAAATGTAGCCGAAAGGCTGAAAGGCTCGGGAAATACGGTTGTCGGAGCCTCGGGATATTTCACCTCGTCAAATCTGTCGGGACGCACCATTAAGCCTCTTGCAGCTTCCGTTCCTATTTTAAAGCGTTTTATGCCAAGCCGCGGAATTTCCCTCTGAACCGATGTCAGAAGCTGCAATTTTTCATCAAGAGTCATCTCTTCCAAAAGCGCATTTACACGCTCGTCAACAGAAAGCGAGGTGTCCTGAAACTTATACTTCGGCATAATTTCCTCCTTAAAATACTATATCTTTTTTCTGATAAGCGAACGGGCAGGTGCTTCAATATCCGTCAAAACCGTAATTTTTTCCATAGGGTGGCGAGCCGTATCGATTTCTTCCCCGTTATCCGAATACATTATTTCCGGAGCAAACTTTATCGGCTCCTGATGCGGAATAACAAGTTCAAGCTCGTCGGTAAGCGTAAAGTAATTTCTCACTGTAAGGTGCATAACACCGTTTTCGCAATAGTCAACAGCCGCGCAGAAATCATACTTTCTGACATAGTTGCTGTCTGCAAAATACTGACCGCCGTTTGTGGTGATTTCGGGATTTTGAGTACCGCTTCCCGCCTGCGGAGAGCCGTAGAAAAATCCCGTGCAATATGGACGGTGACTGATTTTATCAACTTCGGAAATTGCCCACGCGGGCGGTTTTTCACCGTTCAAAACGCTGTCAATAGCAGTTCGATATGCGTTTGTGGTGAGCGCTGTGTAATATGCCGACTTTGCTCTGCCCTCGATTTTGAAGCTCGTGACGCCCGCTTTTATCAAGTCGTCAAGATGTTCAATCATACACATATCGCGCGCGTTCAGTATGAACGAGCCGCGTTCGTCCTCAAACACCTTGTAAAACTCTCCGGGGCGCTTTTGCTCCATAAGATAGTATTCCCAGCGGCAGGACTGCGCGCATTGTCCGCGGTTTGCGTTTCTTCCCGTAAGATATTCGGAAATCAGACATCTTCCCGAGAATGACACGCACATTGCTCCGTGAACAAAAACCTCGATTTCCATATCCTCGGGGATTTTCTCCCTTATCAGCTTTATGTTTTCAAGGTCAACCTCACGCGCAAGAACAACACGCTTTACGCCCATTTTATACAGTTCAAGAGCTGTTCTGTAATTCACGACGCCTGTCTGAGTTGACGCGTGGATTTCAAGGCTCGGAGCGTACTCCTTAATCATCGAAATAACACCGATATCAGCCGCGATAACTGCGTCAACTCCCGCTTTTTCTACTTTTTCTATAAACTCGGGAAAAGCGTCGGTTTCATCGTTATTTGGAACGATGTTGCAGGTGATGTAGACCTTTGCTCCTTTTTCGTGAGCAGTCTGCACAGCCCAAACAAGTCCCTGTTCATCAAAATTCTTTGCTGCGGCTCTCATACCGAAGGTTTTTCCGGCAAGATAAACCGCGTCTGCACCGTAATCCAGCGCACAGAGCAGGCTTTCTTCATCGCCCGCGGGAGCAAGAAGCTCGGGTTTTATATTCACTGCGATACTCCTTCATCGTTTCGCTCGGGCGGCTCAAGTCCCGCGTCGATAATATTCTGTTCGTGCTGTTCGATAGTCTGCGCGTAGTAGAAGTCACCCTCCTTGCTTGCAAGGAAATAGTAGTAGCTGGTTTCTGCGGGATAAAGCACAGCGTTAATCGTGTCAAGACCGGGATTGCAGATAGCGCCCGCAGGAAGTCCGGTGCAATTGTAGGTGTCGTATGCATCCGTGATTGACTGCATTCTATCCTTGTTTGAAGCGGTAATCTTTGGTGTAATGCACATAGCAATATATGTGTCGGTAGCGTCAGATTCCAATTTCGGGAAAGTTTCGGGGTCATTAAGACGGTTGTGGAAAACAGAGGAAATCTTTGCCCAGTTGTCCTCGTCGTTACCTTCCCACTGTACGATAGAAGCAAGTCTGACAACCTCGTCAAGAGTCATACCAAGCTCTTTCATACGAGCCTTCATACTCTTTGAAATCTTGCTCTCGAAGTTTTTGTACATCGTTTCGGCAACAACCTTTGCATTGTCCGTTGTATCGAAATTCGGGTTTTTCTTCAGGTCGTCGATAACATAGAAATCATAGGTATCCGGGAACAGATATCCTTCAAGCATATTTAAACGGTAAGGATTATTCTCAATTTGCTCCTCAAAGTCATACTTATTGAGCTTGCTCTTGTAGTATTTCTCAAAATCAACCGCACGGCAGACATAGTTTTCTTCGAGAATTTGTCCGATTTCAAGAGCCGTGATACCCTCGGGTATCATAACAGTAACCGTTTCGGTATATGTCTTCTTGGTTTTGAGAGTATCAATAATACTGCTGTAAGACATATTCGAGTAAATGGTATAAGTGCCTTCAAGGAAGGGACGATAGTCTTCAGAGTCTTTCTTGTCGGTGATATTGATATACATTTTCATCAGCGAAGGAACTTCGATTACTCCGCCTTTATGCAGGCTGTCAACGATTTCATCGACGCTCATATCATTATATATCTCAATCTCGGCTTCTTTTATGGGTTTTGCCATTCCCGTGATATCCCGAAGCGCTTTAATCACATTTATCGACAAAACGACGCCAAGAGCCATTGAAGCAACTGCGATTACCACGCCAAGAAAAACCTGTCCCATTGTACGAGCGTGATTTATCTGCTTCTTCGGCTTCTTTTTGCGGCGCTTCACGCGGTTTTCCTCGGGAATATCCTCATATTGAACAGCCTGCACGTTATCTCCCGGCATTGAGTCCATGAGCAGAGTTTTCGACATATCATCGGCAGAATTCAGCTCAATAAACTCCTCTCTCGGAGTAATCGAATGCGAGTCTGTTTCGGGGAAAATGCTGTCGATTTCCTGAGTTTTGCCAAGGTCTTCTTCAGCAAAATCCTCGTTAATTTCGTTTTCGTTAAGATTTTTCTCGTCCATTATTTACCGTCTTTCTGTTAAAAAAAGTATAATCGGCTCTAACATCGTGCGGCTCTGCGGGAACATCGCGCTTAAAATCATCATAACAGATTATCACAGAAACTCCCGTAAAATTCCGAAGAAACCTGTCATAATAGCCTTTTCCATAGCCAAGCCGCAGACCGTATCCGTCCGCGCAAAGTGCGGGGACAATGCAAATCGTGTTTTCATCGGGCTTTGCAGGAAAATTCTTCGGCGGTTCGTCGATATTGTATCTTCCCTTTTGAAGCTCGTCCAAGCTGTTTATGAAGAAAAATTCAAGTTCTTCATCTCCGCTCACGGGCAAAGCAACGGGAATTTTGTTATCAAGGCAATACTTTATAAGCCTTCTTGTATCAACCTCAATCTCGGTTGAAGCGTAGGTAAAAACCGCTCCAGCCTTATCAACAAGCGGTTTGAGCTGCTCGAAAATATCCGCGTCCGCAAGCAATTTTTCAGCTAAGTCCATTGCTTTTCGACGGCATATCAGCTCTTTACGCAGCGCCTTTTTTATTTCTCGCATTGTATTGTATCGCGAATTGTCTTTGCGGTTTCCTCACCTTTCAGCACGCGCACAAGCTCCAGACCAAATTCCACGGAAACTCCCGCGCCCGCTGCCGTTGTGAAAATTCCATCGGTAACAACATTTTTATCGGCAATTTCCGCACCTTCAAGATATTTTCTGTAATCGGGATAAGCGGTTGCCTTTTTGCCTTTGAGCAGTCCTTTTTTTCCGAGAATTGACGGTGCAGCGCAAATTGCACCGATAGGAATGCTGTTCTTCACGCAATAGTCGATACTTGCCTGTACAACGGGGTTTTTCTCCAGATTTGCCGTACCGAACGTTCCTCCCGGCAGAACAATCATTTCAAGCCGCTCGTCAAGCTCAACCTGAAAATCAGTCATATCGCACAAAACCAGAATTCCGTGAGAGCTTTTCGCGCTGTCGTTTGTCAAGCCAACCGTAACAACATCACATTTTGCACGGCGCAGCATATCAATCGGTGCAATTGCCTCGGTTTCCTCAAAGCCCTCCGCAAGAAAAACATAAATCATAATTCTTACCTCCGTGTAACATAAAATTTTTCTTCCAAAAACGCGGGATAATACGACAGCTTTGCTTTTCGGAGATTATCCGAGCCCGCGTCGTCCTCGCGGTTTATATACAAAAATTTCCCGCCAAGCGAGTTTACAAGCTCGCGGTTTATCGCAGCATAAGCGCCCTGAAATTTTCGGCTTGCCTTCTCGACGTGAACCACAAAAGTGTTCTCTGCCGAGCGTTCTCCGAATGAAAATGCCTCGCAAACACCGTCAACGCGAATTAATCCGCCGTAATAACCGAGCTCTTCGTAATGCTCAAAGCTTTGCTGAACGACAAGCTGTTCTTCAAGCTTTCCCTCATCGTCAACGTCAAGGTTTTCCTCACACCAGCGCGCGTTGAGCTCGGCACACTCGGCTAAATTATCCGCAGTTATCGGCTCGAAGCTCCAGTTGTTCTCGTAAAAGCGATTGAGATGATTTCGCTTAGCGTGGTATTTCTTGCCCTTCAGATTTGCGAGGTCCTCTGCGAGATAAACGTAATCGAAATAGTCCCGCATAGCTTCAGCAGAAAAATCCGTAAAAATCGCAGTTATTTCTTCGGCTTTATCCTTATTAGCTAAAATTCTCGGTTTCAAGCCGTTTTCCCGACAATACTCCGATATCAGCCCGACCGCTCTTTCAGCGCTTCCCGTTCCAGCAGGATAAAGAAAACGCGTATCATCGCCGTCAAGCTGCTTCACGAAATAGAATTCCTCGAAAAAACAAACCTCAACCTTATACACATCTCGCCATACAAAATTGTTTCCAAAGGTATATTCACACCCACGAAAGCCGGATTTTTCAAGAAACTCCCGTGCGCGGTTTTTATCGGATAATTCAATTCTCCGAAACTTTAGTTCACACATTCAAAATCGTCCTTAAATGCTCGCAGATTTTCAGATATATATCTTCAATCGGCAGCGGAACACCGTTCTCCGAGCAGTTTACAATAATCCACGAGTATATTTTTGCGCAATATAATGCACATTCACGGCACTTATTCATAAATTCAAGATTGCTCTCGTGAATATCTTTTTTACTTTCGTCACCGTTATAGCGCGCACTGAGAAGCTTCTGAGAAACCTCGTTGGGCATATCCAGAAAAATCACAGCGTCGGGCTCGGGAAGCCCCAGCTTGTTATACTCGAAGTCAAACAGCCAGTTCAGATAATCGCCGTATTCACGAGGAGGCATTTTAGAGAGCTGGTAAATCGCATTTGATGTCGTGTAGCGACCTGCAATAATTGTACCGCCGCTCTCGTAAAATTCCTTCCAATCGGTCACATAGCTCACATATCTGTCAACCGCATACAGCGTTGAAGCGGAATATCCGCCGTTTCTTCCCTCGCAGGGAATTATGCCTTTCAGATAGCACTCGACAAGCTGCCCGCTCAGCGTTTCGTAATTTGGGAAACTAATGGCGCGGCTTTTTACACCCGAAGACGCAAGAAAACTTGCCGCAAGTTCGAGCTGAGTTGATTTTCCGCAGCCGTCCAGACCGTCCAGCACAATCAATTTTCCCTTTTTCATAACGCACCGCCTTTTTCAATATACACACATATATTGTACCACATATTTATAATTTAGTCAATATCTATACTTCAATTTTTCTCAAATAAACAAAAAATCCCTGATAAAAATCAGGGACTATTTTCTTAAACAACACTTTGTTCCCTCGGTAACAAAACCGATTTTCCCGTAAAAACCAAGCAATTTGTCCTCGCAAAGCACAAAAACATTGCTCTCACCCAATTCCGCGCAAACCGCCGAAATAAGCCGTTTCGCGCAGCCTTTTCCGCGTTTTTCGGGAAGAGTCGCTACCTGTGAAATCAAAGCTTCGCCGTTAAGATTATACTGTACCGCAAGTGCAGCTCCGTCAAGTCCGTAAAGCTGTGAAATCCCGTGTCTTACACGATGCGACATATCGAGATACCACGGCTCGAAATCAAAACCGAAGCCTGTCTTTATGATTTGATAAGCGTCCAACGGGGTGAGTATTTCAAGCTCATTTTTTTCGGGAACACCGAAAAACCGCATTAATTTCACGTTTTCCAGCTTAACATCAAGTCGCTTCTCCAACGCTTGCCCGAGATACTCCGAGCAGAAAATCTCCGAAAACCCGCTGAAATTGAGAAATTCCGACAATTCCTCAACATCGGTTTCACCGAAATCGCTTATAATAAAATCCCCGTTAAGCTGCGCCAGAACAACGTTTTCTCCCGTGAAAAAGCGGCAGAAATCGTAATCTGTCCCATAAGCCAGCAAAAGCGAGCGAATTTTCAGAGCCTCAACTCCCGTTTCTGGAAGATTTTTGAGCTCCTCGGGACTTTTCGCTTGTTTTATCATAGTTCAGCGGCTGCGGAAAGCATTTTCTCGGCAAGAGATTTTACCGCAGCGAAATCGCTTTCCTTAATCACGCAGGACGGAGAGTGCAGATAACGGCACGGCACGGAAATCGCACAAGTGCGTATTCCGCCGCGCGAAATGTGAATTGAACGGCTGTCGTTTCCGCCCGCAATCAAAGTTTTCGTCTGAACGGGAATGTTGTTTTCACAGGCGGTTTTCATTGCAAGATTGTACAGCTCACGGTCATAAATCGCGCCGTTGTCCATATATGACACAACCGCACCATTTCCAAGATCGCATACCTTCTTAGCGCCCGAAACTCCCGCGATATCGCACGCTGTCGTTGCTTCAAGCACAAAAGCAATGTCCGGAGCAACCACAAATGCCGCAGCAGCCGCACCGCGAGTTCCGATTTCTTCCTGAACCGTGAAAACGTACCAAGCGTCATATTCGGGCTCGCCGCAAATCATATCCATCATTATAAGACAGCCTGCGCGGTCATCGATAGCCTTGCCCTTGACAAAACCGTCGCCGAAAGTGAAAAAGTCATCATCAAAATAAGCGTAACTTCCGAGCGGCGCGTACATTTCAGCTTCATCACGCGAAGAAGCGCCGATATCGATATAAAGCTCCTTGATTTCGGGAAGCGTTTTCCTCTCGTCGGCAGACTGCTGGTGAATGGCCTTTGTCCCGATAACTCCCGAAACTCCGCTCTCCAAGCGTACTCCGCGACCGATAACAACCGACGGATTTATCCCGCCAACTTCGCCGAAGCTCAGAAATCTGTCTTCGTTGATGTGGGTTATCATAAACCCGACCTCGTCCATGTGCGCCGAGAACATAATCTTGTTTTTCGGGCGCTTTTTGCCCTTTTTGAACACAATCAAATTCCCGAGGTTGTCGGTGTACAGCTCATCGGGAGTAACTCTTGATTTAATATAATCGCGGATATACTCTCGAACTTTGCTCTCATCGCCCGAAGCGCCGTTCAGAAGGCACAAATTCTTCAACTCGTTCATTCGCACCCTCCCGCATATTCGCAAATCAGCCGTGCCGTTGCCTCGATATCGCTCAAATCAACCGTTTCCACGGGAGTGTGCATATATCTGATAGGAAAGGACAGCGTACAGCACTTTACACCTTTTCCGCTTATACCGATAGCGTCCGCGTTTGTTCCCGTGGACGACGGCATAATCTCGCGGGTATATGGAATTTTGTTCTTTTCTGCGATTTTGCAGAGCTTGTTCGACATTTCCTTGTCAAGAGCCGCCGAAAAGCCTATCATAACACCGCTCCCGAGAACTGCCGTTTCTTTCGGGGAGCTGTCGGGTGTTCTGCCGAAGGACACGTCAACGGCAATTGCCTCGTCGGGCTGAATGGAAAAAGCGGTCATTTTCGCGCCGCGTTCTCCGACTTCCTCTCCCGAAGAAAAGCTGACGACAAGATTATACGCGAGCTTTTTCCCTTTCAGCATATCGAGAGCCGCTAAAATCGCGCAAACTCCGCTTCTGTCGTCAACTGCAGGAGCAGAAATCCTCCTGCCAACAAGCTCCCGAAACGCCGAATTAACCGTGATTTTATCGCCTAGCGAGATTACCTCCTCAGCTTGCTCCTTTGATAAACCGACGTCAATCCACACATCTCCGACCTCGGGCACTCCCTTTTCCTTTGAAACGTGCGGCGGGAGTGTCGAAACAACACCCAGCACGTCCTTTTTTCCGTGAACCGTGACCGACTGCGCGAGAAGCGTTTTCATATCCGGCGAGCCGCATTTTCCAACACCAATAAAGCCGCTCTCATCGATAAAAGTAACGATGAAACCGACTCTGTCAATATGAGCGTCAAGCATAAGCGTTTTCGCAGAGGGATTTTCCGACTTTACACAGCCCGTGACATTGCCGAACGCGTCAATTTGCACATTTTCGGCATATTCACCAAGAAAATCAGCCGCTCGTTTTGACGCGGGAAATTCTTCTCCCGAAACCCCTGTTTCCGCGGTAAGCGCTTTTAATACTTCTTTGATATCCAAAATTTCACCCCGATTACTTCAGAAAATCATTTTTCACGTCGTTCAATCTGAAATGATACCCTTTCAAGTTCATTGCCTCCAGCTTGTACCGTATCAGCTCGGACGGAAAGCCGAGCTGCGCAGACAAACGTTTTATACTGTCACATTCTGAAAGCAGCGACAGAATATCATTATCTGAAATAAGTATCTCGGACGCAAAAAGATTTGCCTCTCGTTCGGTTTTGTTATTGGCAAGAAACAGCGTGTTTTCACGAATTCCCCCGACGGACATCTTACGGTGAAGCATATCGTGACCCAGCTCGTGAGCGCAGACTACGCTTTTAGTAACATCGTCGAGGTCTTCGTTTATCACAATGTATCTGCAATTATTCTCAAATATGTAAAAGCCTTTCAGACTTCCCAGAGTACGAAACCAGACGTTTACTCCCGCGTTTTCGGCAGTTTCAAAAACATCTCTGCCGCCGAATTCTTCAAGAACGTTTTTCGCACTTTCAAGAATATATTGCATTATTTTTCATTCTTGCTGTTTTTACGAGCGTCAAGATAAATCTCGTTAAGACAAGCAAGCAGATTTTCTTTATCCTTGTCCGAAAGAGCGTTGCCCGCAAACAGTCCTCTCGACTGAGCAAGGAATTTCACAGCGTCGGTTGTGCTTCCGCCGTTGCTTGAAATACCTGTAAGGAACTTTTCTTCGATTGAAAGCTCCATATCAATGCTGTCATCAAGCAAAAATTCGGGCGAAACTTCAAGCTTTGCCGCCATTTTTTCAAGAACGCTCTTGCGGGGCTTGCGGCTTCCGGTCATATAATAAGCAAATGCGCGATAGGTTATTCCCACGCTCTGCGCAAACTCCACTCTCTTCATATGACGACGGCTCAGCAATATATCAAGTTTTTCGTTCATCTTCATAATAATTAACCTCCTAAATGATTTTATAATTCTATTATAACAGCAAACTATCTTTTTGTCAATCGGATAAAAAATATTTATTTTTATGAATATTATTCGCGTAAATTTAAAAATTTATTTAATTTTCGTGAAAATTATTGAATATTTTATGATTATATTCAAAATTATGAATATTTGTACTTGACAAATTGTAAAAAAAGAGTATAATTAAATTGAAATATTTTTATAAAGGAGTTTTTAACTATGGCAAAAGAAATCAAAAAAGTTGTTCTGGCTTATTCCGGAGGACTTGATACCTCTATTATTATCCCGTGGCTGAAGGAAACATATCCGGGCTGCGAGGTTATCTGCGTTGCAGGAAACGTAGGTCAGGACGCAGAAATCGAAGGTCTTGAGGAAAGAGCCAAGAAAACAGGTGCTTCCAAGCTGTACATTGAGGACATTCAGGACGAGTTTGTAAACGACTTCGTATTCCCCACCCTCAAAGCGGGCGCAAAGTACGAGGGATATCTGCTCGGTACTTCCTTTGCACGTCCTCCCATTGCGAAGAGAATTGTTGAAATCGCAAAGAAAGAGGGCGCTGACGCTATCTGCCACGGCTGTACCGGCAAGGGCAACGACCAGGTTCGTTTTGAGCTCACAATCAAGGCACTCGCTCCGAATATGCCTATCATAGCTCCGTGGAGAATATGGAACCTGAAGTCCCGCGACCAGGAAATCGACTATGCCGAGGCTCATAACGTTCCGATAAAGCTCACCCGCGAAACAAACTACTCCAAGGATATGAACCTCTGGCACCTCTCTCACGAGGGACTTGACCTCGAGGACCCTGCGAACGAGCCTCAATATAATAAGGAAGGTTTCCTTGAACTCGGTGTTTCTCCCGAGCAGGCTCCCGACAAACCCACTTACATCACCATTCACTTTGAAAAGGGTGTTCCCGTTTCTCTCAACGGTGAGAAAATGGACGGCGTTAAGCTCATCAAGACCTTGAACAAAATCGGCGGTGAAAACGGTATCGGTTTGTTCGATGTTGTTGAGAACAGACTTGTTGGTATGAAGTCGCGCGGTGTTTACGAAACCCCCGGCGGTACTATTCTGTATCACGCTCACGAGGTTCTCGAAACTATCTGCCTCGACAAGGAAACCCAGCACTACAAGTACGGTCTTGCTCAGAAGTACGCTGATTTGGTTTACAACGGACAGTGGTATACTCCTCTGCGCGAGGCTATGGACGCTTTCGTTGACAAGACTCAGGAAACCGTTACCGGCGACGTTAAGCTCAAGCTCTACAAGGGCAACATCATCAATGCAGGCGTAACCTCTCCCTACACCCTTTACAGCGAGGACTTCGCTTCGTTCGGTGAGGACGACGTATACGACCAGAAGGACAGCGCAGGATTTATCAACCTGTTCGGTCTGCCGATTAAGGTCAAGGCTCTGCTTGACGAGAACAGAAAGTAATTTATCGATACTTTTGCACCGATAAACAAAATTACCGCAAGGCGGGAGATTTTCCCGCTTTGCGTCTTTTAAGACAGGAGAAAATACTATGGCAATGTGGGCAGGAAGATTTTCCAAAGAGGTTGACGAGGGAGTAAACGCGTTCAACTCGTCAATTTCATTCGACGCGAGAATGTATAAGCAGGATATTGCGGGCAGCATAGCTCACGCGACAATGCTCGGTGAACAGGGCATTATAAGTATGAGCGACAGCCTTGAAATAATCGGCGGTCTTAAAGAAATTCTCAGCGATATCGACAGCGGAAAGCTCGTTTTTGACCCGAACGCGGAAGATATTCATATGTTTATCGAGGCGGAGCTTACAAAGCGCCTTGGTGATGTGGGAAAACGTCTTCACACTTCGCGTTCGAGAAACGACCAGGTCGCTCTTGATATCAGGCTTTATCTGCGCGATGAAATCAAGGAAATCCGTGTACTGATTGTAAAGCTTGTCGAAACACTCTGCGACATTGCCGAGAAAAACTATGACGTAATTATGCCCGGCTATACTCATTTGCAACGCGCTCAGCCCATTACCTTCGGTCACCACATTATGGCTTATGCGCAGATGCTTTTGCGTGATATCGGACGGCTTGACGATACCTTCAAGCGAATGAACGTAAATCCGCTCGGAAGCTGCGCGCTCGCAGGCACAACATATAATATCGACCGCTCGCGCACTTCTTCCCTGCTTGGAATGACAGAACCTATGGCAAACTCGCTTGACGGTGTTTCAGACCGCGATTTCTGTCTGGAGCTTGCTTCGGCACTCTCGATTTGTATGGTTCACCTGTCGCGTTTTTCCGAGGAGATTATTCTGTGGTGCTCGTGGGAATTCAAGTTCATCGAGCTTGACGACGCGTTTTCAACGGGTTCGAGCATTATGCCGCAGAAGAAAAATCCCGACGTAACCGAGCTTATCCGCGGAAAAACAGCGCGCGTTATCGGCGATAATATGACGCTTCTCACAATGATGAAAGGTCTTCCGCTTGCTTATAATAAGGATATGCAGGAAGATAAGGAAGCGATTTTCGACGCGGTTGACAATATCAAGCTATGCTTATCGACATTTATCCCGATGCTTGCCACAATGACGGTTATCAGGGAAAATATGCGAAAAGCCGCCGCAAAGGGCTTTATAAATGCAACAGACTGCGCGGATTATCTCGTGAAAAAGGGTATGCCGTTCAGAACAGCTTACAAAATCACAGGCGGGCTTGTGGCGCTTTGCATCAGCAAAAACACTACTCTTGAAGAGCTTCCGCTTGATGAATACAAGCAAGCAAGCGAACTTTTTGATAATGATGTATTTAATGCAATAAATCTCGATACCTGCGTTAAAGAACGCAAATCGTTCGGCGGTCCTTCGCCCGAGAGCGTTCTTTTGCAGATAAAAACGGTAAGGAAGAATTTAGAGGAGCTTTGCAATGGTTAAGGTTTATATTGACGGACAGGAAGGCACAACGGGACTGAAAATACTCGAGCGTTTCAAGGACAGAAACGATATAGAGCTGCTCAGAATTGACGAGGACAAGCGCAAGGATAACGACGAGCGCAAAAAAATGATAAATTCTTCGGATTTTACGTTCCTCTGCCTGCCCGACGCGGCTGCGAAAGAGGCTGTGGCTATGGCGGGAGATAAGGTGAGAATTATCGACGCTTCTACCGCTCACAGAACAAATCCCGAATGGGCTTACGGTTTTCCCGAGCTCGGCAAGGATTTCCGCAGCAAAATCGAAAACAGCAGCAGAACAGCAGTTCCCGGCTGCTATGCAAGCGGCTTTGTTTCGATGGTTTATCCGTTGATTAAGCTCGGAATTATGCCCGTGGATTATCCCGTGACCTGCCACGCGGTTTCGGGTTACAGCGGTGCGGGAAAAAAGGCAATCGCTGTATACGAGGGTGAAAACCGTCCCGCTGATTTCGATACACCGCGACAGTACGCTCTCACTCAGCAGCACAAGCACCTTCCCGAAATGCAGAAAATCTGCGGTCTTTCGTATGCTCCGGCATTTAACCCGCTTGTCTGCGATTATTTCAGCGGAATGGTTGTATCGGTTCCGATTTTCACAAGGCTTCTTACAAAAAAATACACTCCCGACGATATCCGAAAGGCTCTCGCGGAGTTTTATGAGGACGCTTATTTTGTAAAGGTAATGCCCGAGGGCGAGCCCGAAGACGGCTTTATCGGAGCAAACAACATAAGCGGTACAAATAATATGCAGATTTTCGTAAACGGCAACGACGAGCGGCTTATTCTCTGCTCACGTCTGGACAATCTCGGCAAGGGCGCTTCGGGAGCAGCCGTACAGTGCCTCAACATAATGATGGGGATTGACGAAAAAACGGGGTTAATCTGATGTATTACAAGGATATTCGCGTATGGGTTCCCGATGAGGAAATTCTCGGAATAAAGTTTCTCAAACACGAGAAATTTTATGTTCATCAGTTCAAGGGACTTCCCTATATAATAGCAGCCGAGATTTCAGGGGAGCTTGTCGGCTTCGGCTCTGACGGGAAGATTTATATTCTTGAACCCGAGAACAACATTGTCCGATATGCGTCAAGCGCGCTTGCGGTTTTCGCACGTCAGCTGAAAAAATACAGGGATTTGCCCGAGGAAAACACACAAGAGCCCCGCGAAAGCGTTGAACAATTTGCCGAGGAAATCAAAAAACTCGACGAG
Organism: Oscillospiraceae bacterium; assembly: GCA_017847835.1. Lineage (GTDB taxonomy): Bacteria > Bacillota > Clostridia > Oscillospirales > Ruminococcaceae > CAG-115. The sequence goes on along the minus strand of JAGASH010000005.1, from coordinate 65,261 downwards.
GACGCTTTTTCGAGCGAGAACAATTTCTGGGCTATTATTGTGGAACAAATGTTTGACGGTTTATTATAAAGAGGGATAATTATGGTTAAATTTGAAGGATATGAATTTACAGACGGCGGCGTTTGTGCCGCAAATGGATTTAAGGCTTCGGGTGTTATCGCGGGAATTAAGGCGGGAAACACCACAAAGCGTGATTTGGCGCTGATTTCGTGCGATGTACGCTGCAAGGCTGCCGCGCTTTTTACCACAAACAAGGTAAAGGGTGCTCCCATTATTGTTTCGCGCGAGCACTTGCAGGACGGCTTCGCGCAGGCTGTTATCGTAAACAGCGGCAATGCAAACACCTGCAACGCTAACGGTATCGAAATTGCCGAGCAGATGTGCGCTCTGGCTGCCGAGGGACTCGATATTAATCACGAGGATATTCTCGTCGGCTCGACGGGCGTTATCGGACAAAAACTCAGCATCGACCCGATAAAAGCGGCAATGCCTGCGCTTTTGAGCGGGCTTTCCGAAAAGAACAGCACTCTTGCCTGCGAGGCAATTATGACAACCGATACCCGCAAGAAAGAAATTGCCGTTGAGTTCACGATTGACGGGAAGAAATGTCACCTCGGCGGTATTTCCAAGGGCAGCGGTATGATTAACCCGAATATGGCGACAATGCTTGCATTTATCACAACAGATGTTGCAATAAACGGTGAGCTGCTCGCAAAGGCGCTCAGAAAGGTTAATTCGCTTACCTATAATATGGTCAGCGTTGACGGCGACACCTCGACAAACGACACGCTTTTCCTGATGTCATCGGGACTTGCGGGAAATGATGAAATTATCTGCGAGGGCAAGAACTATGAGATTTTTGAAAACGCGCTTTACGCGGTAATGATGAACCTTGCGCGTGAAACCGCGCGTGACGGCGAAGGCGCAACAAAGCTTATCGAGTGCGTTGTTGAAGGCGCGAAAACCGAAGAAATCGCAAAAACAGTCGCAAAGTCGGTTATCTCGTCAAGCTTGGTTAAGGCGGCACTTTTCGCAGCAGACGCAAACTGGGGCAGAATTTTGTGTGCAATCGGCTACGCGGACGCGGATTTCGATATCGAAAAGGTTTCGGTTGATTTGGCAAGTGTAAAGGGCACAATTCCCGTTTGCAGAAACGGCGCGGGAGTTGACTTCTCCGAGGAAACCGCAAAGGAAATTCTCTCCGAGGAAGAAATCAAAATTCTTGTTGATTTGCACGACGGAAACGAAAGCGCAATTGCTTGGGGCTGCGATTTGACATTTGAATACGTTAAAATCAACGCGGAATACAGAACTTAATTTTTGTGATAATAAGGGGTAAATATGGAAATTGATTACGATATTCGGGCAAATATAATGATAGAGGCTCTGCCCTATCTTCAGAAATACAACGGCAAGGTTGTTGTTATCAAGTACGGTGGAAACGCTATGACAAACGAGCGTCTGAAGCAGGCGGTTATGCGCGATGTGGTTATGCTGTCGATTGTGGGAATTAAGGTTGTTCTCGTTCACGGCGGCGGTCCCGAAATCAACACGATGCTCGGCAAAATCGGCAAGGAAAGCAAGTTCGTGAACGGTCTGCGCTATACCGATGAGGAAACTATAGATATCGTTCAGATGGTGCTCGCGGGCAAGGTCAACAAAGACCTTGTTTCAATGCTTGAAAGCCACGACGGAAAGGCAATCGGACTTTGCGGTCTTGACGGGAATATGATTGAAGCAAAGTGCTTAAATCCCGAGCTCGGCTATGTCGGCGAGATTACTTCGGTTAATCCCGAGATTATTCAGACGGCGCTGGATAACGGTTACATTCCCGTTATCTCGACAATCGGTCGCGGCGAGGACGGAACCGTTTACAATATAAACGCAGATACCGCTGCTGCGAGAATTGCCGCGGAAATGAAAGCTCCAAGCCTTATTCTCCTCACCGATATCAAAGGTCTGCTTGAAGACAAGGACGACGAAAATACGCTTATCAGAACAGTCGGCGTTAGCGAAGTGCCGTATCTCAAAAAACAGGGCATTATTTCGGGCGGTATGATACCGAAAATCGACTGCTGCGTTGAAGCGGTAAGACGCGGTGTTAAGCAGGCAAATATCATCGACGGACGTATTCCCCACTCAATTCTGATTGAACTGCTTACAGACCTCGGTGCAGGTACAATGATTATAGCATAAGAAGGTGATTTTTTGGGAACTATTGAGCAATTCAACAAATACATAATGCACTCCTACGGCCGCTATGATTTGGTTATGGAAAGCGGTGAGCAGGAGGTTTCCGTTGACGAAAACGGAAAAGAATATATCGATTTTGGCTCGGGTATAGGAGTAAATTCTCTCGGCTACTGCAACGACGAATGGGTTGAAGCGGTTTGTAATCAGGCGAGAAAAATTCAGCACACATCGAATTACTACTACACAAAGGTTCAGGCGGATTTTGCGAAAGCGCTCTGTGAAACCACGGGTTATACCGATATGTTTTTCGGAAACTCGGGTGCTGAAGCAAACGAATGTGCGATTAAAATTGCGAGAAAATACAGCTTCGACAAGTACGGAAAAGGTCGTCACAACATAATCACCCTCAAAAATTCCTTCCACGGAAGAACGATTTGCACGCTTTCCGCGACAGGTCAGGACGTTTTCCACAACTACTTTTTCCCGTTTGTTGAGGGATTTGTAAACGTTGAAGCTAACAATATCGCGGATTTGCGCGAGAAGCTCGACGATACCGTTTGCGCGGTTATGTTCGAGTACATTCAGGGCGAGGGCGGCGTCTGCGCTCTTGATAAAGCATTCGTGGACGAGATTTTCAAGCTCTGCGCTGAAAAGGACGTTTTGACGATTGCCGACGAGGTTCAGACAGGCGTTGGCAGAACAGGAAAATTCCTTTGCGGTGAACATTTCGGTCACAGGGCTGATTTGACAACGCTTGCAAAAGGTCTTGCGGGCGGTGTTCCTATCGGAGTTTGTCTGTCGGGTGAAAAGTGCGCGAATGTACTCACTCCCGGCACTCACGGCTCAACCTTCGGCGGAAATCCCCTTGCTTGCGCAGGCGGACTTGCCGTTTTGAACAAGGTAAACTCCGAGGGATTTCTTGACGAGGCTGTAAAAAAGAGCGAGTATATCCGCGAAAAGCTCGCAAATTGCAGCGAAGTGCAGTCGGTTTCGGGAATAGGACTTATGATAGGCATTGAACTGAAAACGAAAAAAGCTGCCGATATCGCAAAGGCTTGCCTTGAAAACGGTTTGCTGGTGCTGACGGCTAAAACGAAAGTCAGACTTCTTCCGCCGCTTACGATAACCTACGATGAGCTTGACAGGGGACTTGATATTCTTATCGGTTTGCTTGAAAGCTGAAAGGAGCAGAAATGAAACGTATTACGCAGATTATCTCGGTGATAAGCCTTCTTATCGCGGTAATGACGATTATTCTGAATTTTCAGGTGCTTTTCGGCAAGGGTTATTTCATAAGATTTGCGATTTTCTCGACAATCAGAAGCGGTGATATGCTCGGATTTATCGGCAATCTTATCGGACTTATCGTAACCGCGCTTGCATTTGCGGCAATGGGCTGGTTCGGCGTTGCGCTCACAATTTTGAACAAGGAAAAGGCTCGCAAGCCCGCGTTTATTTCAGGAGTATGCGTAACGCTTCTCGCACTGGTTTCGCTGTTTTTCAGCTTTGGACACGGATTTAATATCGGCGATATTCTGGTGCTTCTCTTCCCTGCTGTTTACACGTTTTTTATTCTCCAGACAACGAAAGCGTGAGATAAAACTCTCACGAAAAATGAAACCCTATTTAAATTATTTCATTATTATTGAAGAAAACAATATCTGAAAGGAAAATTTGCTATGAAACATTTACTGAAGCTGCTTGATTTGAGCACCGAGGAAATCATCGACATTCTGAACCTCGCGGACCAGCTCAAATACGAGCAAAAACACGGTATCCCCCACAACATTCTGAAAGGTATGACGCTCGGAATGATTTTCCAGAAAGCGTCCACGCGTACTCGCGTTTCGTTTGAAACGGGTATGTACCAGCTTGGCGGAAACGCGCTCTTCCTGTCGTCAAAGGAGCTGCAGATAGGCCGCGGTGAACCCGTTCAGGATACCGCACGCGTACTCTCGCGTTACCTCAACGGTATTATGATACGCACATTTGAGCAGGCTGAGGTTGAAAATCTCGCAGAATTCGGCACAATTCCCGTTATCAACGGTCTTACCGATTTCTGTCATCCGTGTCAGGTTCTCGCTGATTTGCAGACAATCCGTGAGTACAAAAACAAGTTCGAAGGTCTGAATTTCTGCTATATCGGCGACGGAAACAATATGGCAAACTCGCTCACCGTCGGCTGTCTGAAAGTTGGAATGAACGTAACGCTGGCTTGTCCCGAGGGTTATTATCCCGACAAGCAGATTTTAGATTTCACAAAGGATTACGCGAATTTCAAGCTGGTAAACAATCCTGTTGAAGCTGCCGCAAACGCTGATGTTCTGTACACGGACGTCTGGGCTTCTATGGGACAGGAAGGCGAAGCAGAGCAGCGCAAGCTTGCATTCAAGGGATATCAGATTAACGACGAGGTAATGGCTTCCGCAAAGTCAGACGCAATCGTTATGCACTGCCTCCCTGCTCACCGTGAAGAAGAAATCACTGCAAAGGTTTTCGAGCAGCACGCAAAAGAAATTTTCGACGAGGCTGAAAACCGTCTGCACGCTCAGAAGGCAGTTATGGTTCGCCTGATGGCTCCCGAAAAGTAATTTAAGAAAATCGCGCTTCGTTTTTTCGGAGCGCTTTTTCTTTTTTTAAAAAATTGTTACATTTTTCAAAAAAATGTTGAAAAAACAGTTGAAAAATTTTGAAATATATGTTATTATTAATTTATAAACTTAACTGCCGTGAAAACGGGAGAAATTGAGAAAGGAATTTTGTTATGACTAAAGGAACTGCAAAAGCTGCCGAAAAGAAAACAGCAGCAAAAAAACCTGCCGCTGAAAAGACTGTAAAGGCTGCTGTGCCTGCTGCTGAAAAGACAGTAAAGGCTCCGGCTGTTAAAGCAGCAAAGCCCGCCGCAAAGAAAACGGCTGCAAAACCCGCTGCTAAGAAAACCGCTGCAAAGAAAGCTCCCGCAAAGGCTGTTAAGGCAGCAAAGCCTGCTGTTAAAAAGGCAAAGGTTGTCGGCATTGATGAAATGTGCAAAAAGCTTGAAAAGCTGGTTGACAAGAAAAAGGCTGCCGCTGTAAAGGCTAATGTTGCAGTTGATGTAAAGGTTTGGGGCTGGGCTGATGAAACCGACCGTCACCTCTATATCGAAATCAAAGACGGCGCTCTCACTATTTCGCCTTTTGAGTACAATGCTGCTTCTTTTGAGGCATATATCAGCTACGACAATATGCTTCAGTTCCTGAACGGAAAACTCACCCTCGCAAATGCAATCGCTTCGGGTGCTCTCAACGCAAACGGTAATATTCCCGCTGCTCTCGCTCTTGGAAGCATTTTCTGATTTAATTGAATAACAAAAAGGCTCCGATTTAACTCGGAGCTTTTTTTATGCGGTTTTTCTGATTTTGCCGACGATATAAAACACCAGAAAAGAAAGCGTGTTCACGCAAACAATGCTTGCTCCGCAGGGAGTTTCCGCAACATACGAAATCACCATTCCCGCAAGGAAAGTCACAATTGAGATAATTCCCGAGCAAATCGTCACGGATTTGAAGCTCTTGAAAACACGCATTGAGCTAAGTGCCGGGAAAATAATCAGGCTGGAAATCAGCATACTTCCCATAAGACGCATTCCGATAACAATCGTCATCGCAGTGAGCAGAGCAATCAGCATATTGTATATATTTGCAGCTGTTCCCGTTGCTTTTGCAAAACTCTCGTCAAAGGTTATCGCGAAGATTTTCGTGTAGAAAAACACGAACATAAACAGTACGATTACCGCAAGAATTACGCTTATCACAACGTCCTCGGGGCTTACCGACATTATGCTGCCGAAAAGGTAGCTGTTGAGGTCGATGTTCATTCCTTTTGACATCGAAACAGCCATAACTCCAATTCCGAGCGCGCCTGTCGAAATCATTGCAATCGCTGCGTCGCCTTTGATTTTGCCGTTATTTGACAATCGCAAAAGCAAAAATGCAGCAATCAGTACCACAGGAATTGCAACAGCCATCGGCGCTAAATTCATCACCGCGGCAATTGCAAGCGCGCCGAAGCCGACGTGTGAAAGTCCGTCGCCTATCATAGAAAAACGCTTCAGTACGAGGCTTACTCCGAGAAGCGCAGCGCAAAGCGAAACCAGAACTCCCACAATCAACGCTCTTACCAATATCGGCGAGGAAAAAATTTCAGAGAAAACCTCAATCACCCGTTTCACTTCCCCTCATAAAGTCCGCGAATTTACTCTTCAGAAACTCTTCCCTGCTACCGAAAAACCAGTCTGCTTCGGTCATACAAAGGATATGCTTTGAGCAATTTATCGCTGCCGATAAGTCGTGCGTTACCATAATGACAGTTACGCCGCTTTTGTTGATTTTTTCGATTAATTCGTACAATTCCGCAGTTACAATCGGGTCAAGTCCCGCGACGGGCTCGTCAAGCAAAATCAGCTTTTTCGTTGCGCAAAGAGCACGGCTGAGCAGCACTCTTTGCTGCTGACCGCCCGAAAGGTCGCGATAACTGCGCTTTTTCAAATCGGTTATCCCGAGAAGCTCCATTGTTTCAAGAGCCTTTTTGCGTTCCTTTGCCGAATAAAACGGACGAATACCGCGCGAATTAAGGCAGCCCGACATCACAACCTCATAAACGCTTGCGGGAAAATCCTTTTGCGCCATAGTCTGCTGCGGAAGATAACCGATTTCGTTCTTTTTCAAGCCCTCGCCGAAATCAATCGTGCCTTTATCGGGCTTTTTCAATGACAACAGTGCCTTTACAAGAGTGCTTTTGCCCGAGCCGTTTTCGCCGACAATGCAAAGATAATCGCCGTCCGCGACCTCGAAGCTCATATTCTCGATAACCGTCATATTTTCGTACGACAGCGTGAGATTTTCTATTTTAATAAGTGCCGTAAAAAACACCTCCGATTATTTTCCGAGCGCGGTTTTGAGCGTCTGATAATTCCGCTCCATAAGCGAAATGTAGGTTTCTCCCGCCTCAAAATCGCTTGAAGTTATGTTGTGGCAGGTGTGAAATTCCGCTGTCGGGAGATTGCTTTCCGAAGCGAGATTGTCCGCGAGCTTGTGATTAGACAGCTCAATGTAAAATACCGTTTTTACTGCGTCCGTTTCCTTCAATTTCTTCGACAAAAACGAAATTGTCTGCGCAGAAGGCTCTGTTTCGGACGCGCAGCCGGGAAATGCCGCATAATAGTTCAGCCCGTATTCCTTGAAAAAGTACAGCAGCGGGAACCTGTCCCCGAACACAAAATACCGCTTCTCACCTGCCAAAAGTTCGGCAAAACGTTTGTCAAGGTCTTCAATTTTTGCAATGTAATTCTCGGCGTTTTTCTCGTAAACCGAGGAATTTTCGGGTGAAATCTCCTTTGCCTTATCGCGAATACTCGCGGTAATCAAAGCTGCGTTTTTCGGAGATGTCCATACGTGCTCGTCGTACTCTTCTTCGTCGTGCTCGTGTTCGTCGTGCTCCTCGGCAGTCATACCGTCGGTGTGCTCCTCTCCGAGAACCTCAACCGCGTCAACCATTTTCAGAGATTTCACATTTTCGGTTGATTTGAGGATATTTTCAACCCACTCGTCCGACTCTCCGCCGTTATAGATAAACAAATCGCACTCGTCGATTTTCACAACGTCCTTTGCCGACGGGTCAAAAGAATGACTCTCCATTCCCGGTTTCAGCAGCATAGTAACCTCGGCTGTATCTCCGAAAACGTTTTTCGCAAAATCATACGCGGGAAAAATCGTCGTGACAATTTTCAGCTTTCCGCTCGGATTTTCGGTTTTACTCTGATTTTGACAGCCGCAGAGCATTATCGTGCCAAAAGCCAGCAGCGCCGCACAAATTTTCTTAAACATTTACTTCTCCTTTTGAACACTCACCGCACAAACCGTAAAATACAGTTTTTCCGAGGTCAACGAAAAAATCGTGGTCGGACTCGATGTGCTGTTTTATTTCAGCCATAAATCCGCAGTCAACGTGTATCAGCTTTCCGCATTTTTCGCATTTCAGATGAAAATGCTTGTCGCACTCCGAGCTTTCCGCGAGCTGATAGCAAGCGCCCGCAGAACCGTCCGTATAACGCTTCAAGATACCGTTTTCGGCAAGTTTTGAGAGCGTTCTGTAAACCGTCGCTTCTCCCGACTTGATTTCACCGCTTCTGATTATATCTTTTGCAGAAAAGCATTTCCCGCGGTGCCGTGAGAAAAACTCCACGATTTCATCGCGCTGCTTTGTGTTGTAGTTGTTCCTGTCCATTTTGAACCGATTTCCCTTCAATTTGAAAATGATTTTCACTCTCAATTTCAAATTATAACATATTTCTGAGAAAATTGCAATAGGTTACTTGATTTTTTTTGAGAAAAGTTGTATAATTATAAGGTAAAATATTTTTTGGAGGTATTTCTTTATGGAAATTCTTATTGAAACATCAGCAAGACACATTCACGTTACACAGGAAACGCTCGAAATCCTTTTCGGCAAGGGCGCTGAGCTCACCAAGAAGAAGGATTTGTCCCAGCCCGGACAGTATGCAAGCGAGCAGAGAGTTACCGTTGTAGGCCCCAAGAAGGAGCTTGCAAACGTTTCTATTCTCGGTCCGTGCCGTCCCGCTGACCAGGTTGAGCTTTCGGCAACAGACGCTCGCTCTATCGGTGTTGACATCGTTATCCGTGAGAGCGGCGATACCGCAGGCACTCCCGGCTGCACCCTCAGAGGTCCCGCAGGCGAGGTTACAATCAAGGAAGGCGTTATCGTTGCAAAGCGCCACATTCACCTCACTCCCGAGACCGCTGAAAAGCTTGGCGTTCAGAACAAGGACGTTGTTTGGGTTAAGTGCAACACCAACGGCAGAGCTGCTATTCTCGGCGATGTTGTTGTAAGAGTAAGCGACAAGTTCGCTGACGCTATGCACATCGACACCGATGAAGCAAACGCTATCAGCGCAACTCCGAATCTTATGGGCGAAATCATCAAGGAACTTTGATTTTCCGCTACATAAACTGCATAAAAATAACGCCGACTGTTTTTCGCAGCCGGCATTGTTTTATGTGATTAATCCTCGAAAACCGCTCCCGTATTGGAAGAAGTAACCATTTTCGCATAGCGCTTGAGATAACCGTCAAGCTCCTTCGGAGGAAGAATTCCTTTCTTCTTGCGCTCCTCAAGAACCGCGTCGTCAACAAGCAGCGTGAGCGAGCGGTTCGGGATATCAATGTGGATTTTGTCGCCGTCCTCAACAAACGCGATAAGACCGCCCTCGGCTGCCTCGGGTGAAACGTGACCGATTGCCGCGCCGCGAGAAGCTCCGCTGAAGCGACCGTCCGTGATAAGCGCAACATTTCCGTCAAGTCCCTTGCCGACAATAGCCGCCGTAGGAGCGAGCATTTCGGGCATTCCGGGGCCGCCCTTCGGTCCTTCATAGCGAATTACAACTACATCGCCCGCCTTAATCTGACCGCCGAGAATTGCGTCACACGCAGGCTGTTCGCCGTCGAAAACTCTTGCGGTACCCGTGAAGTCCATCATCTCGGGCTTAACCGCACCCTGCTTTACAACCGAGCCGTTTACTGCGAGATTGCCCGAAAGAATTGCGATACCGCCGTCCTGTCTGAACGGGTTGTCGAGCTTATGTATAATCTCACCGTCAGCCTCGCGCGCAGCCTTAATTCTGTCGCCCTGAGTGCCGCTTACCGTGAGCACGTCCTCGTGAATATGACCGCCCTTGGCAAGCTCCTTGATAACCGTCTGGATACCGCCGACAGCGTTCAAATCGGTGATGAAAACGCTGGACGCGGGATTAAGCTTCGCAAGCTGCGGAGTTTTTCTGCTCATCTGGTCGATATCGTCCAGACTTATATCAACCTTTGCCTCGTGAGCGATTGCAAGCAGATGCAAAACGGTGTTTGAAGAAGCGCCGATTGCCATTTCAACAGCAAGCGCATTTTCCATATTTTTCTTGGTGAGGATATCAAGCGGACGAATATTCTGCTTTACAAGCTCAACAACGCGCTCGCCTGTTTCCTTTGCGATACGTCTGCGGGCAGATGTAACCGCAGGCTCTGTGCCGCCGTAAGGAAGCGACATACCGATACTTTCGTTGAGGCAGTTCATCGAGTTTGCCGTGTACATTCCCGAGCAGGAGCCGCACGACGGGCAAGCGTTATCCTCGTAATCCTTGATAACGTCGTCGCCGATTTCACCGTTGGAATACTGACCGATTGCCTCGTAAATCTCGGAATAACCGACTCTCTTGTTCTGAACGCAGCCGGGAAGCATAGGTCCACCGCTTACGAAAATAGACGGCAGGTTCATACGAGCCGCTGCCATTACCATTCCGGGAACGATTTTATCACAGTTCGGAATGAAAACAACACCGTCGAGAGGGTGAGCCGTGAGCATTACCTCAATGCTGTCCGCGATAAGCTCACGCGAAGCAAGAGAGTATCTCATTCCCTTGTGGTTCATAGCAAGACCGTCGCAAACGCCGATTGTGAAGAACTCAAACGGCACACCGCCTGCGTTTCTGATACCGTCCTTAACGTAGCGCGAAATTTCGTGCAGGTGCTGATGACCGGGAACGTAATCGCTTGCCGCGCACACAACCGCGATAAACGGCTTGTTCATCTCGCTGTCGATAACTCCGAGCGACTTCAGAACCGCTCTGTGAGGTGTTTTCTCAACACCCTTTTTAATCAAATCACTTCTCATTTTGTTTTGTCCTTTCTATATTACGGGTAACCCGTTTTTTACGCTTTATGGAGCATAGCCGCGCCGATAATTCCCGCGTCGTTGCCCAAGGTACAGATAGCAAGTTTTGTCGTTTTCTTGCTATCGCGGGAGTAGATTTCCCTGTAAACCGCCTCTCTGAGCGGGTTCAGGAGCAAGCTGCCCTCGTTGCACACACCGCCACCGATACAAAGAATATCGGGCTGAAATGTGTTGATAACATTTGCAATTCCCACGGCAAGATATTTCACATACTCCTCAGTCACCGCTTTTCCGACCTCGTCGCCGAGCTTTGCCGCTTTATAGGCAGTTCGCGCGCTTGCCTTTCCGTCCTCTTTAATCAGCTTGTTTATCAGGCTTTCGGGGTGTTTTTCAGCAGCTTTCTTTGTCATATTCACAAGACCTGTTGCCGAGGAATACGCTTCAAAGCAGCCTTTTCTTCCGCAGGAGCAAGGCAGCCCGTCCGCAACAATTACCGTGTGTCCGATTTCACCCGCAGCAAAATTTGTGCCGCGGTAGACCTTTCCGTTGATGATAATTCCCGAGCCAACACCCGTGCCGAGCGTTATCACAACAGCGTTTTTCGCGCCCATTGCAGCACCCGCGATATACTCGCCGAAAGCGGCAGCGTTTGCGTCATTGTCTAGGTAAACGGGGATTTTGAACTCGTCCTCAACATCGGTTTTCAGCGGGACATTTCGGAAACCGAGATTGTTTGTGTACTCGACAATTCCCATATCGCTGTTGCAGATACCCGGACAGCCTATTCCTATTGAAGCAGCGTCCGAGGGCTTAATTCCGGCAGCCTCGCAAGCAAGATTTACCGTTCTTATAATAATGTCAAGAACCTCGGTATAGTCGATTGCTCCTGTTTTGCCGTGAGTTTTCGCCTTTGAGCGCGAAATAATCTCGCATTCCTCGTTGACAACTGCGCAAGCAATATTCGAGCCGCCAACGTCAACTCCTATGTAATATGCCATAAATACCTCCTTTAAAAGTGAGTTTTATGTAATTAATAGCCGAGATTTTCATTTACTATGATAACTTTAATTCTGTCGGGAATACGCTGCTGACCGAGGGTTACATACGAGCAGCAAATTCTTGCGTCGCTTTTGCACGGTGAACCGCTGCGAAGCCGCTCGCACTCGCCTGTTTTCGCGCAGGGCGTCGCGCAGTTCAGACGTACGGTGTTTTTGGGAGCAGTGATTTTCTGAACGCGAAGCTGTGCTTCTTCGAGATTTTTGACAATCTTGTTTACACCCGCGACAATAATCACCTGCTTCGGTCCGAAAATCATCGCGGAAACACGGTTTCCGTTGCCGTCAACATTGTACAGTTCGCCGTCCTCGGTGATTGCGTTTGAGCTAGAAAAGAACGTATCCGAAACAAACGCTTTTCTGAAAATCTCGCCGACTTCCTCGGGATTTTTGCCTGTGGAGCGGTCAAGATAAACGTTCGGGTACTCGTTCATAAGCATTTCGGTAACTCCGCTTTCTTTGAGCGTCATCGAACCGCCCGCTGTTATCAGCTTGTCGTCCTTGATAAGCTCGCGGATTATTTCGAGCAGCTCCTCGCGGTTTTCCGCATAAAACGGCTTCATTTTGTTCAGCCGAAGAGCCTCCATAGTTTTTTCAATCTTTGCGTCCATAAATCCTCCTTTGACGAACGAAATCACATAAGTCCCGTTCTCTGTTTTATTGAAATAATAGAATTTTCGGAAATCTTGAAGCCGCCGTCCTCGGTGTACTCGCCGTATGGAATGTAATATCCCACGGGCTCGTTTCCGTATTCGACGGTGTTCAAAAGCGCAGCCTTGCGCGATTTATACTGTTCCTCGGTCATATTTGTATCGGCGCTTCCGACAATCATTTCATAATACACATCAAGAATTGAGCTGTCAAGATTACGGAAATTCTGATTTATAAGCTCCGACAAAATATCGGCAGCGTTGTTCAAACGGTTAAGCTCATCGCCGAAATCCGCTTTCATAATATATCCGAACAGCTTTTCGGCTGTGAACATCTGCTCACCCGAATTTATCGTTTCAACCGTGTTTCCGTCATTTATGATAGTAGTTTTGCCGACATTGTATTCAACGTTTCCGAAAGCCGTGGCAAGTGAAACAAACGCTTCCCTGTCCATTTTCACAAAGCTCTCACATCTTACCCCGACAGCTTCCTCAATAGCTTTTACAGCTTCTTCACCGCCCTGAGTATAATAAATGTTTGAAAGCGTTCTTCCCGTATGCTCAATGCTCAGTCCCACCGGCAGAGGAATTAAACAAGCCTCGTTGCTTACGGCATTATAGGAAATAATTGAAAAAAGCTCGGGATTGTCCGAGGAAGCGTCAGAAAGCATTGCCAACATTACAAAATTGTGCGCTGTCGTGGGCTTGAAATCGTCGGCAAGCTCGCCGTTATCGTTAATTCCCACAGACTCGGTTTTATCGGGGAAAAGAAACCAGCGAAACGAAAAAATCGCCGCAACCACAAACGCTATTGTAATACCGAATGCAATAAAATAGATATACCAATTGCTTTTTCTTTTAACAGACATTTTACGATTGTCCTTTCTTTTTGGAAAAATATATTGATTTTTAACGAATTTATGATATAATAAATAATGTATGTACTGCGGAAGTTTTTATTTTTCTTTTCCGCATATAAATAGTATAACATATTTTTATGAAAATTTCAAGCATAGAGGTATACCTTATGAATATTTTTTATGGAAGAACCTGGGCAGAGGTAAATCTTGACGTTTTAAGGAATAATATCGAAATTCTGAAAGGAATTTCCAATGGGAAACAGCTCGCAGCCGTTGTTAAAGCCAACGCTTACGGTCACGGTGATGTTTTTTGCGCAAAGACACTCAACAAATGCGGAATTTCGCACTTTACCGTTTCCAATTTATGGGAAGCGCAGCGGCTTTTTGAGCACAAAATTTCCGGAAAAATTCTGATTTTCGGTTATTGTCGAATTGAAGAAATTTTTGAAAATCTTGACAAGAATTTTATTTTTACCGTCGGTGATGTGGATTACGCCGAAAAAGTATCAAATGAGGCGCAAAAACGCGGTGTGAAAGTTCCTGTACATATTAAAATAGATACGGGAATGAGCCGCGTCGGGATAACCGAAGAAGAACAGCTTGATAAAATTCTCGCTATGAGCGGGTTGGAGTGTCGTGCCGCTTACACGCATTTTGCTGTTGCGGACAGCCTAGATGAAAAGGATATCGAGTTCACAAACAGACAGCAAGAGAAAATTTTCTCGATTTGCCGTGACAAAGGTTTGAAAATACATACTCAGAACAGCGGCGGAATTATCTATCACAAAGATTTTGAGGGAGATTTTGTCCGCGCGGGTATAATAATGTACGGTCAGAAGCCCGACCCGCGTTTTCCCGTGCCCAAGGGAATTAAGCCCGTGATGTGCATGAAAAGCGTGGTAAGCCAGCTCAAAACTATTCACGCGGGAGATACCGTGAGTTACGGCAGAACCTTCAAGGCCGAAAAGGATATTCGTCTTGCGCTTATTCCTTGCGGCTATGCCGACGGCTTCAACAGGCGGCTTTCGGGACAATGGTTTGTCACAATCCGCGGCAAAAAAGCTCCCGTCTGCGGACGAATTTGTATGGACCAGACGCTTGTTGATGTGACGGATATTCCCGAGGTTGAAATCGGCGATGTTGTCACAGTTTATTCAGACGAGCTTGAAGGCGGAAATTCCTTTACTGCTGCCGCCGAGAAAACCGGCACGATAAATTACGAGCTGCTCTGTGCCGTTGGAACGCGCGTTCCGAGAATTTACATTGAAAACGGCGTTCAGACCGAGCTTGACAGATATTTATAAAAATATTGACGATTTTATTTTCTTGTGGTATAATTAAGAGAGGTATTTATGCAAAAAATACTCGGATATATGCGGCGCGCCTGTCAGGAATTTGACCTGATTGAAGACGGCGACAAAATCGCAGTCGGGGTTTCCGGCGGCAAGGACAGCCTTGTTTTACTCTGCGGGCTTGCTCTTATGCGAAGATTTTACGAGAAGAAATACGAGGTCTGCGCGATAACCCTAGACCCTCGTTTCGGCGGTCAAGAAACCGACTACTCCCCTGTTGAACGGCTCTGCGAGAAGCTTGACGTGCCGTTTAAGCTTGTGAGGACGGATATCGGAGAGATTGTTTTCGATATACGAAAAGAGCCGAACCCTTGCTCGCTTTGCGCGAAAATGAGGCGCGGTGCCCTTCACGACGCGGCAAAGTCAATGGGCTGCAATAAACTCGCGCTCGGTCACAACAACGACGACGCTATCGAAACATTTGTGATGAACCTGCTTAACGAAGGCAGAATAGGCTGTTTCGCGCCGATTTCTTACCTCTCGCGCAAGGATATCACGGTTATTCGTCCTCTGGTTTTTGCTCCCGAGCACGCTGTAATAGCTTGCGCAAACAGGAACAATCTGGAAATCGTGAAAAGCAAGTGTCCTGCCGACAAAACAACCCGCCGTCAATGGACAAAAGAGCTTCTGCGCTCGCTTGAACACGATAACAAAGGAACAAAGGAACGCATTTTCGGTGCTATGAGAAAAGCGGGTATCGACCGCTGGGGATATAAAGAATAAGGTAAAATATGGGAAATAAGAAAAAGAAAAACAACACGCTTTTCGGGAGTTTTTCGATTTTCGGCAAGGAAAAGCCGCTCGAAAAATATGTTCCGATAATAATGCTTTTGCGAGTACTTGCGGTTATTCTTACTGCAATTTTTGCGCTTTGTCTGGGGATTTTTGCACCTCTTTGCATTATGCTCGGAACTGAAGACCCCGAATATGCAGGCGATTTTTCAACGATAGTCTGGCTGATTTCATCAATACTGTACACTCTGGGAATTTTCGTGCTGATGCTTGGAAACTCAAAAATTGCCGCGGCAATACACGTTATAGCTTCGGCAGGTACGCTCGTCACGTTTTTCCGCTATATGGAGCTTTTCAAGGACGTTCCCGACAATAACGCACCAGTGTGGCTGTATATGCCGTGTCTTGCTATTACGGTACTCACGGTAATTATCACGCTCTTGATAAATTTACCGAAAAGGAAAATCAAAAAGAACGAAAAAGCACCGAGTATTCTCGGTGACAAATAACGGGAGGTGTTTTTTATGGCAGGAATTATTGACGAAAATGTAAGGTTTCATCTGAAAATCAGAAACGGCGACGTCGGAAGATATGTAATTCTGCCCGGCGACCCCGGAAGAGTTCCTCTGATTGCAGAGCGGCTTGACAACGCAGTTCAGGTTGCGCAAAACCGCGAGTATAACATCTACACCGGAGAGCTTTGCGGGGTTAAAGTGAGCGTTTGCAGTACGGGAATAGGCGGTCCGTCCGCGGCAATTGCCGTTGAAGAGCTTATCAACAGCGGTGCTGATACCTTTATTCGCGTAGGAACAAGCGGCGGTATTGACTTGTCGGTTTTCGGCGGTGATTTGATTATTGCTGAGGCTGCTATTCGTGCCGAGGGCACTTCCTACGAGTATATGCCGAACGGTTATCCCGCAGTCGCTGATTTTACGGTTACGTCTGCGCTTGCCGAGGCTGCTCAGAAATTGTCCGAAAACGAGAACGGAAAGCGTTTTCACGTCGGCGTCGTTCACTCAAAGGACAGCTTCTACGGTGAAACAAATCCCGAACAATCCGGCGTCAGTGAAAACATCATCAGCCGCTGGAACAGCTATGTGAAATGCGGCTGTCTGACGAGCGAAATGGAATGTGCCGCGATTTATTCCGTGGGACTTGTGCGCTCTTCTCAGGAAAGAAAAATACGCTGCGGAGCGGTTTTGACAGCTCTGTGGAACGCTGAGCGCGCAAAACAAAATCTTCCCGATACCTACTGCAATTCCAGCGAGAGAGCCATAACCTGCGCGATTGAAGCGATAAAGCTGCTTATCGAGCGTGACTAAAGCTCTCCGAAAACCACTGCAAAAGAGCCTGCCGTTCGGATTATCGTAAGAAAAACGGTTTTCCCGACGGAATAGACGCTTTTTAATACTGCTTTTTCAAGCGGGATAGTTTTCGTTTTTTTGAAAATTATCCCGCTTTTTATTGTCAGAATGTTGTCGCTTATCTCGTATTTTATCGTAAAAAAATGAAAATCCCATATAATTGCCGATAAAAACCCGATTGAAAAAAGAATTATTTGTGTAATATCATTTTCAATCGCGATAATAATCAGCACGAAAATTGCGAGAAATACCGTATTTAACACAAAAAACAGATTGTAATTCTTCATTTATACCACATTTTGAGATTTTTTGCCATATTATTTTTAACTTGTTTGTAATATTTATGCAAAACAACGAAATGTTTTATTTACTATTGACAAAAATATATAACAGATGTAAAATATATACATCAGTTAAATAAATAAGGAGGAGCATTTTTGAACGAAGTAAACAGTAATTCGGATTATAAATTCCGTCTTCCCAAAGAAAAATATCAGGGAATACTCAAAACTTCAATTGAATTTATACATCTGGACGCTTTCAGTTCAATCATCAAAGAGGTTTCACGTTCCGAATTTATGCTTCTGGCACAAGCAATGGACTATACCTGCACGCATAACGGGGCTTATATCACCGTAGCAGACGCTGCGGAAATGCTTGAAGTCACCTCTTCTTCCATTTCAAGAACTCTTGGCGGTTTGCTTGAAAAGGATTTGGTTGAGCGTAAAAATGACAAAAATGACCGTCGAAACGTTCACATTGCCGTAACCGATAAGGGTAAACGGCTTTTGGATAATTTTGTATACGAAGCATTTATTATGATAGACCAAGCACTGAAAGACTTTACCGACGAAGAAACCGAGCTTATGTTCGAGCTTCAGAACAGGTTTATTCGGTCATTAAGCAAGGTCGTAAACGAAAGGAGATAACAAATGCTTGAAATAAAGAACATATTTAAGGATTACGTCACAGGCAGCGAAACCGTTCACGCGCTCAAAGACGTGTCAATCAGTTTCCGTGAAAGCGAGCTTGTCGCTGTTCTCGGACACTCGGGCTGCGGTAAAACAACACTGCTGAATATCATCGGCGGCTTGGACTCTTACACCACGGGTGACCTTATCATCAACGGAAAGTCCACAAAGAAGTTCAAAAACCGCGACTGGGACACTTACAGAAACCACTCGGTCGGCTTCATTTTCCAGAGCTATAACCTAATCCCGCACCAATCCGTTCTGTCAAATGTTGAGCTTGCGCTCACGCTTTCGGGTGTTTCCAAGGCGGAACGCAGAAAACGCGCAAAAGAGGCTCTCGAAAAAGTCGGCTTGGGCGACCAGATACACAAACGTCCCAATCAGATGTCTGGCGGTCAAATGCAGAGAGTTGCTATTGCGCGCGCTCTTGTAAACGACCCCGATATCCTTCTTGCCGATGAGCCGACCGGCGCTCTCGACAGCGAAACCTCGGTTCAGATTATGGATTTGATAAAGGAAATCGCCGCAGACAGGCTGGTTATTATGGTTACGCATAACCCCGACCTTGCCGAACAGTACGCAACGAGAATTGTAAAGCTGGTTGACGGTAAAATAAAGAGCGACTCAATGCCTTATGACGGAAACGAGCCCGTCAAGGAAAAGAAAGCCAAAAGCTCAAAAAAAACCTCTATGTCCTTCGCAACGGCTCTTGCGCTTTCCCGCAACAATCTCCTCACGAAAAAGGGCAGAACTTTCCTCACGTCCTTTGCGGGAAGTATCGGTATCATCGGTATCGCGCTTATTCTGTCGCTGTCTAACGGTGTACAGCAGTACATAAACAGCGTCGAGCACTCAACTCTCGCTTCCTATCCGATTTCCATTCAGCAGGAAACAATGGACTACACAAGTCTGATGGAGTCGATGATGGGTCAGAACCACACAAATCGTGAAAATCGCGAACCCGACCTTATTTATACAAACGATATTTCCACGGAAATGGTCAAGAGTATGCTCTCGGAAATCACTACAAACAATCTCAAGGGTTTCAAGGAGTATCTCGAGTCAAATCCCGACAATATCAAGGACAGCATAACCGAAATCCAATACAGCTACTCACCCAAGCTGCTTATTTACAGCAAGGATTTGAATGAAAACATCATCAGAGTAAATCCCTCGACCGTTATGGAAGCGATGCTCGGCACGGAAATGTCGGGTACTATCAACCAGATGAGCGGCACATATTCTTCTATGTTCGGCGGTTCGGGAAATATGAGTTCAGCAAATTTCTGGCACGAGCTTCTCAACAACAAAACAACAGAGGAACAATATGAAATTCTTGCAGGACGCCTGCCCGAAAGCTATAATGAGGTTGTTTTCATCGTAAACGAGCACAATGAGTTGTCTGACGTTGCCCTTTATGCACTCGGTTTGCGCGACCAGCAAGAGCTTTCCGATATGATGACAAAATTTATGGCGGGCGAAAGCATTGAGCTTGATACCGGCGACCTCACATTCACCTACGATAAGCTTATGTCGATGTCCTTCCGTCTTCTCACAACCTCGGATTTGTACAAGGCAAACGACAAGGGCGGATATGACGATATGAGCGGCGACAAGGACTATATGAACAGCGTTCTTGAAAAAGCTCCCGAAATCAAGGTTGTAGGAATAATCCGTCCCGACGGCGACAGCCTGCTGAGTTCAACAAACAGCGGCGGTATCGGCTATACTCACGCGCTCACGGAATATATGATTGAGCGTACAAATGAAAGCGAGCTTGTTAAAAAGCAGCTTGAAAATCCCAAGGTTGACGTGTTCACGGGAATTGAATTTACCGTTGACGGTGTTGAAAAGCAGCCTATGACGCAGGAAGAAGCGTTTGCGAGAGTTATGCAGATGATGTCCGAGGGACAGCAGCAAAAGCTCGCAGAAATGGTTACCGCTTCCCTTTCTCAGGAACAATTAGCACAGCTTGCTCAGCTTCCTCCCGAGCAGCAGCAGACCGCTCTTTTCGGAATGGCAACTCCCTCTGTTATTTCCAGAGCAATGATGAGCGTTCTCACAACCTCGCAAATCCAAGAAATGATGAAGCTTATGCAAGAGCCCGAAACAACCGAGGCAACCTATGACGGAAATATGCAAAAGCTCGGTCTTGCCGACCTTGCAGAGCCTTCGTCAATCGCAATTTATGCAAAGGATTTTGACGGCAAGGAAAAAATCACGCAGTTTATCAAGGACTATAACGACAGAAAAACTGCCGAGGACAAGAAAGAGGACGTTATAAATTACACCGATTACATCGGATTGATGATTTCGTCCGTTTCGACGATTATTGACTCGATTTCGTACATTTTGATTGCGTTTGTCGCGATTTCTCTTGTTGTATCATCGATTATGATTGGAATTATCACCTACATTTCGGTACTTGAAAGAACCAAGGAAATCGGTATCCTGCGCGCAATCGGTGCTTCAAAGCGCGATATCTCCAACGTCTTCAATGCGGAAACGCTTATCGTTGGATTTGCGGCGGGCGCTATCGGTATCGGAGTGACGCTGCTGCTGAATATCCCGATTAACATCATCATCGAGTATCTCACGGGCATTTCGGGAATGTCACAGCTCCCGTGGCAAGGCGGAGTTATCCTCGTGGTTATCAGTATGCTGCTTACATTTATCGCGGGACTTTTCCCTGCGACAATTGCAGCGAAGAAAGACCCTGTCGAGGCTCTCAGAACAGAATAAAACCAAGTCCGCCGAGCAAAATCGGCGGACGTTTGATAAAGGAGATTTTATGGATAACGTTTCAAGAAAAAACAGCGGGCTGCCTTACATTGCCGATGATGAATGCTTTGAACTTATGCTGGAAAACCGCTGTAAAATTTACGAGTTCAACAACACAAATCCGCGCGATGTAAAAAGGCTTGACGAACTTTTGCGGGATATTCTCGGAAAAGCGGGAAAAAATATCACAATATTGCAGCCGTTTCACTGCGATTACGGCAAAAACATCGAGGTCGGCGACAACTTTTTCGCGAACTATAATTTTGTTGTGCTTGATGTTGCAAAGGTTACAATCGGAAATAACGTGTTTGTAGCACCGAATGTGGCAATCTATACGGCAGGTCACCCTGTTCACTTTGAGATGAGAAACACTATGCTGGAATACGGTATTCCCATCACAATCGGCGACAACTGTTGGATTGGCGGAAATGTAGTGATTTGCCCCGGCGTGAATATCGGAGAAGGCTCGGTTATCGGCGCGGGTGCGGTTGTTACAAAGGATATTCCCCCGAATGTAATCGCTGCGGGAAATCCCTGTCGGGTTATCAGGGAAATTACCGATGAGGACAAAAAATTCTATTTCAAGAACCGCGAATTTGACGAAGAAGCGCTTCAAGCAATAAAGTAAACAAAAATCCGAGGCTCTCACCTCGGATTTAGTTTTATTCGGATTTCTGTTCGGGAAGTGCGTTGATATTGATATCGATTTGCTTGAACGGTATCTCGATATTCTTCTCGATAAATGCCGCGCGAACCTGCTCAATTAAATCAAAATGCACCTGCCAGTAGTCGGCGCTTTTGCACCAGCAGCGAGATGTGATGATAATCGCGCTCTCGCCGTGGTCGCTCATACGAACAAAGATTTCCTGCTTCTGATTAACCTTGTCGTGCGCTTTGATAATATCGGTTATGGTTTGACGGGCAAGCTCGAAATCGTCCTTATAAGATATCGAAAAGTCCAAATCAACACGGCGCTCGGCATTCTGCGAATTGTTGACAACAACCGCATTCACCGCAAGTCCGTTCGGTATGAAAATCGCTTGATTTGTCACGGAATCAAGCCGCGTGTGAAGTATAGAAATCTGCGAAACCGTGCCCTCGACGCCGTTTGAGATTATGTAGTCGCCGATTTTGAACGGCTTCGTTATCATCAGCAAAAATCCGCCCGCAACATTCGACAGAGAGTTTTGCAAGGCAAGACCGATTGCAACTCCCGCTGTGCCGATTACCGTGATAATCGATGTTGCAGGAATTCCGACCATACTCAAAACCACAGTCAAAAGCAAAACGTAAAGCAGAATTTTCGTCACCTGCGTGGTGAATTTCACAACCGTCAGGTCGAGCTTTGTCTTTGAAAGCCCCTTTGACATCAGCTTTACGCAGATTTTCGTCAGAATTATCCCGACAACCAAAATCGCGATTGCCAGAAGAATTGACGGGATAGCGCGCAAAAACGCTTCCCAGATATTATTGAAAAACTTGCCGAGCGCAGTAAGCGTTTCCTCGGGGTTTCCCGAAAGGTTGGGGAATGCCTCGTCAATCGAACTGCTCGTTGACGCGGCTTCTTCCGAAACCAGATTTGCTGCCAAAATCATTGAAACTCCTTTTCAAATGCCGAGCAAACAGCGTCCGCGTCAGCATTTCTGATAAGAACGGAAATTTCGTCCACACCTGTTGTTATCATCAAAATCATTGCCGAAAGACCGTTCAAAATCTCGAATACTCTCGCCGCAAAGCCGACTGTATTTGTCATTGTGCCTGTTTTGATTACGATTTTGCGGTTTCCGCTGTTAATCATCGGAGCAACGCAGTCCTTTTCACGCAGCACTTTTACAATTCCAAGCAGCTTCGGGATATCATCGTCCTTTACAGTAAAGCCAAAGCTGAAAATCTCGGACGTAGGAGCAGTCATTGAAATCATATCAACATTTATTCCCGCCTCAGCAACAATTTTCAGAGTATCCTCCATAATCGTTCTGTCAAGCGGAACGTTGTAGAAAGAAACCGCAGATACGTTTTCTGTAACATCAAGCTTCATTTTCAGCCCTCCTTAATCAAATCACTCATAGCGTAAAGTCCCGCGGGTTTTCCCGCAAGGAACACCGCCGCGTTTACCGCGCCCGCCGCGAAAACCTCTCTCGACTGCGCAGAATGCGACAGGGTTATCACCTCGTCGTGTCCCGCGAAAATTATGTCGTGCTCACCGACAATCGTTCCCCCGCGAACCGAGTGCATTCCGATTTCGTCCTTGCCGCGCGGCTGACGAACGGAATGTCTGTCGTAGATATAACGCTTGCTGTTGCCAAGTTCCTCGTTTATAGCTTCCGCAAGCATAATCGCTGTTCCCGAAGGCGCGTCTTTCTTCTGATTGTGGTGCTTTTCAACAATCTCAATGTCAAACTGCGAGCCCAAAACCTGCGCAGCTTTACGAGCAAGCTCCGCAAGCAGGTTTATTCCAAGCGACATATTGAACGTGAAGAAAATCGGAGTCTGCGCAGCCGCAGCCGTTATCTTCGAGCGCTCCTCGTCGGTGTAGCCTGTTGTCGCGATAACCAGCGGCACGCTGTTCATCTTGCAGTACGACAGCAAATCATCAAGCGTTGACGGGTGCGAAAAATCGATAATTACATCGGGCTTTTCGGGCAGGTCAAACACGCTCCCGACAATCGGAAATTCATCGTATTTTTCCGTGATTTTGTCAATTCCCGAAATAATTTCACAATCGGCGCGTTCCTTTGCCAGAGCCGCGATTACGCGTCCCATTCTTCCGCTCGCGCCGGAAATTGAAATCCTTGTCATTTTACGCTCCTTCTAAAATCAGACAATGTTCAAAAGCCCGACTTTTTCCATTTCAGCCTTCAGCTTTGTCTTCATATCTTCGCTCATAGAGCAAAGCGGCAGTCTGCACTCGCCCGCCTTAAATCCCGCAAGATTAAGCGCTTCCTTGACAGGAATGGGGTTTACGTCCATAAACATTGCCTTGTCGAGCGCAAAGAGTTTCTTCGCGACTTCAAGCGCTTCTTCCCTCTTGCCGTCAAGATAAAGGGAAATCTCGTTGTGCTTCATCAGCGGAGCAACGTTTGACGTAACCGAGATAAGTCCCTTTCCGCCGAGAGCCAGACAGCAAAGAGCCTCGTCGTCATTGCCGGAATAAACGTCAAGGTCGGTGTTCACGGCAATGCCCATTACGGTTTCCATCTTGCCGCTTGCCTCTTTGACAGCCGTGATATTCGGGTGCTTTGCAAGCTCGATGTATGTATCAACCGCGATATTGCAGCCCGTTCTTGACGGCACGTTGTACAGCATTATCGGTATATTCACAGCGTCTGCGATTGCCGTAAAATGCTTTACAAGACCGCGCTGTGAAGCCTTATTGTAATAAGGTGTAACCTGAAGCAGAGCGTCTGCGCCCGCTTTTTCGGCTTCCTTTGACAGCTCGACAGCATAAGCCGTATCATTCGAGCCGGCACCCGCGATTACGGGAACACGTCCCGCAACGCGCTTAATACCGTAACGAATTACCTCGATATGCTCCTCGTCGGTCATTGTCGCGCTCTCGCCTGTTGTTCCGCAGATTACAAGAGCGTCGATTTTGTTGTCAATCTGCCAGTCGATAAGTCTGCCAAATTCTTCGTAATTTATACTTCCGTCCGAATTCATAGGCGTTGCTATCGCAGTAGCGCAGCCCGTGAAGATAGTATTGCTCATAAAATCACCTTTCTTGATATATCGAAAAGCTATTAGTCAAGATAACCCTTTGCCGCAAGAAGCTCTGCCATTTCAACAGCGCCGCCTGCTGCTCCTCTCAGAGTGTTGTGCGACAGGCAGACAAACTTGTAGTCAAACTGAGTGTCGGGACGAAGTCTGCCGATAGATACAGCCATACCGCCTTCAAGATTGCGGTGAAGCGTAGTCTGCGGCATATTGTCTTCCTCGAAATAGTGCAGGAACTGCTTGGGTGCAGACGGCAGGTTCAGTTCCTGCGGCTCTGCGGAATATTCAGCCCAAATCTTCTTGATTTCTTCCATAGAGGGCTTGTTCTCAAATCTTACGAAAACAGCTGCAAAGTGACCGTTTGATACGGGTACACGAAGGCACTGAGTTGTGATAGAGGGCTTTTCAGCGTTTACGATAACGCCGTTTTCGATGCGTCCCCAAACCTTGAGCGGCTCCTGCTCGGACTTTTCTTCCTCACCGCCGATATAAGGGATAATGTTGTCAACCATTTCGGGCCAAGTCGCAAACGTCTTGCCAGCGCCGGAAATTGCCTGATAGGTGCACGCGAGAATTTCCGTAATTCCAAACTTTCTCAGCGGAGAAAGAGCCGGAACATAGCTCTGAATGGAGCAGTTTGACTTTACCGAGATGAAACCGCGCTTTGTGCCAAGACGCTTTTTCTGCGTTTCGATAACAGCCGCGTGGTCTGCGTTTACCTCGGGAATAATCATCGGAACATCAGCAACACCACGGTTTGCCGAGTTGTTCGACATTACGGGGCACTCTGCCTTTGCGTATTTCTCCTCGAGAGCCTTGATTTCGTCCTTCTTCATATTAACAGCGCAGAACACGAAATCAACCTCGGAAGCGATTTCATTAACATCTGCTTCTGCGTCCTTGATTACAATATTTTCCATACTCTTGGGCATCGGAACGTCCATAAACCAACGCTCTCCGACAGCCTCTTTATAGGTCTTTCCCGCAGAACGAGAGGAAGCTGCAAGCACCTTCACATTAAACCACGGGTGATTTTCAAGAAGAATAGCAAAACGCTGTCCTACCATTCCCGTTGCGCCGATAATTCCCACATTGTACTTTTCTTTCATTGTCGTAACCTTCCTTTTTATAATAAAAATACCGATGATATTTACGTCATCGGTCTGCTCTTATGCAACAAATACTGCAAAACAATACTATTTTGCGGCAGCGCTCCATCAAGCAACTCGATGACAGTCGTACGCTTATTCAACGCACAACCGGATAACGCGCACATCGGATTACGCGCTCCTCGGCGGTTTTGCCTTTCACGACTGCTTTCCGACAAGCATAATAGTCGCTACTAATCATCACCGCACCTCTACCGGATATATAAATTCAACACAAGCCGAAAAATCAAATTTCCGGTGCTATGCTGAACTTATCTAATTTTACCACAACTTTTCGCATTTGTCAATACTTTTGCGCAATTTTTTTATAAACATTGCACGTCTAAGGTTGACAAAATTTGTGAAAAGTGTTAAAATAATAAAGATATTAAAATAAAGAGGTTAAAAAAATGCTAAAAAGTGATTTTTACTATGATTTGCCGCCCGAGCTTATCGCTCAGACTCCCGCCGAGCCCCGCGACAGCTCTCGGCTTATGGTTATTTCAAGGGAAACGGGTGAAATTACTCACGACCGTTTCTTCAATATATGCAAATACCTGAAAAAAGGTGACCTGCTCGTGATGAACGACAGCAAGGTCTTTCCCGCGAGAATTTACGGCACAAAGCGCGAAACCGGTGTTCCCGTCGAATTTCTTCTGCTGAACAGGAAAAGTCTGACAGACTGGGAAACTATGGTAAAACCCGGCAGACGTTTGAAACCGGGCGCTGTCGTGGATTTTCCCGAAGGACTTTCCGCAGAGGTTATCGGAAACGAGGACGGTGGAAATCGTCTTGTGCGGTTCTCTTTTGAGGGAGATTTCTTCGATATTCTCGACAGAATAGGACAAATGCCACTTCCGCCCTATATCACGGAAAAGCTAAAGGACAAAGACCGCTATAACACGATTTACTGCCGTGAAACAGGCTCTGCCGCAGCTCCGACAGCAGGACTGCATTTTACTGAAAAGGAGCTTTCAGAGGCGCACGAAATGGGTGTAGACACAGCTTTTGTCACGCTTCACGTCGGGCTTGGAACTTTCCGTCCCGTCAAGGAGGACAATATCCTCGAACACAAAATGCACGTCGAGCACTACTCAATCCCCGAAGAAACCGCCGAGAAAATCAAGCAGACAAAGGCTCGCGGAGGTCGGGTTATCGCGGTCGGGACAACCTCCTGCCGTACCCTTGAAAGCGCAGCGCAAAGCGGTAAACTCACCGACGACACGGGAATTTTCATATATCCCGGCTATGAATTCAAGTGCGTGGACGGGCTGATTACGAATTTTCATCTGCCCGAAAGTACGCTGATAATGCTTGTTTCGGCTTTTCTTGGGCGTGAAAAGACGCTCAACGCGTACAAGGTTGCGATTGAGGAGAAATATCGCTTCTTCTCCTTCGGCGACTGCACCGCTATCTTTTAAGGAAGTGTTTCTATGATTATCAACGCTCACGCGCATATTTATCCCGATAAAATCGCAGAACGAGCTGTCGGAGGTATCGCGGATTTTTACAATATCGACGTCAGATTTAACGGCACGCTTTCAAATCTGCTGAAAGACAGCGAAGAAGCAGGCGTTTCACGGATTATCGTGCAGTCCGTGGCAACAGTCCCCGAGCAGGTTCAATCAATCAACAATTTTATCGCAGCCAGCGTCGCGGCTTATCCCGACAAGCTGATTGGTTTCGGGGCAATTCACCCCGATTATCCCGATATTGCGGGAGAAATTGACCGAATTATTTCCCTCGGGTTGAGGGGTATTAAAATCCACAGCGATTTTCAGCGGTTCAATCTCGACGACGAACGCGCTTTTCCCATTTATGAAGCCGCCGAAGGTCGTTTGCCGATTTTGTTTCATATGGGTGACACGAGATATGATTTCTCTGCTCCCGAGAGGCTGCTGCGAGTTGTAAAGCGATTTCCGAAGCTCACGGTTATCGGCGCGCATTTCGCGGGCTGGTCGATGTGGGACAGAGCCGTTTCCGCTCTCGAAGGCACGGGAATTTACACAGACTGCTCCAGCTCGCTTTATATGCTCTCTGCCGAGCGTGCCGCCGAGCTAATCTCGAAATTCGGAGCGGACAGGGTAATCTGGGGCACGGATTACCCGATGTGGAGCTCAAAGGAAGAACTTGAACGTTTCGACAAAATCCCGATTTCCGATGAGGAAAAATCCTTGATTTTATATAAAAACGCGCTTCGGCTTCTGGGAGAAAACTCTTGACTTTTTCCCAAATGTGTGGTAAAATCAAAGTGGAGTAGTTTGTTTATTTAACGGAGCTTGCCTATGAAAATTAACTGGAACTCGAAATATTTCACGATAGCTTTTTACGCGCTTTGCACAATCGTTGCAAGCGAGCTTGCTATTTTGCTGATTTTCAACTTTGATGATTTCGCCAACAAAATGTCGGGCTTTGCCGCGGTCGCAACGCCTATTATAATAGGTATTTTCTGCGCTTATCTGCTCAACCCGCTTATGATGAAGCTGGAAAACGGCATTTTCAGGAAATGGTCGCATTCAACCGAAAAACGTCTGAAAAGCCGCGCGAGAATATTATCGCTTGTCATCACAATGCTTATTATCCTTGCATTTCTGACGATGATAATTATGCTCGTTATCCCGCAGCTTGTCACGAACATTATCGTGATTTTCAACAATATGGACGGCTATATCGCCACAATCCGAAATTTCCTCACCGATATTTCCGAGGACTATCCCGCTTTTGCGCAATTCCTCGATACACCGCTCAATGACTTCAACAAATTTATTAAGGGTATCTGGGACCAGTATTCAAACCAGCTTCTCGGATTTGCTCAGAACGTTGCTTCGGGTATCTGGTCTGTTCTTGACGTGCTGAAAAACGTATTCATCGGTCTTACGCTTTCAATTTACCTGCTCGCAAGAAAAGAAATGTTTGTAGGTCAGACAAAGAAGCTGATGTTTGCGTTTGTTAAGCCCGAGCGCGCTCAGCGCCTGCTTGGTGTTTGCCGCGACGCTTCCGAAAAGTTCCTCGGCTCTATCATTGGAAAAATCATCGAGGCAATTATCGTCGCTATGCTCTGCTTTGTCGGCTGCGTATGTATGAACATTCCGTTCTCGCCGCTGATTGCCGTGATTATGTTCGTGTTCAATCTTATACCGTTTATCGGTCCGACTATCGGTGCAATTCCCTGCTGCCTGCTGCTTTTGCTCAGTGACGCGCCGATAAAAGCGCTGTGGTTTGTTATTTTCATAGTAATTCTTCAGACCATTGACGGAAATATCATCGCTCCCTGGATACTCGGTGACCAGACAGGTCTGCCGGCTGTATGGATTTTGATTGCAATTATCATCGGCGGCGGATTTTTCGGAGTTATGGGAATGCTGCTCGGTGTGCCGGTCTGCGCGGTTATTTATATGCTCGTCAAGGAGTTCATCGAAAATCGTCTCAGAAAACGAAAACTTCCGCAGCATACCTCGTCTTATGTCGGGAATGTCGACTATATAACTCCCGATTACGTTTGCGAGGAGCCCGAGCCCATTTTTGAGGAGAAGCCCGAGCCTGTTGAAGAAAAACCCCGCAAAAAACGTCTTCGCGATAAGGTCAAGGAGCTTCACGAGAAGATTTCTAATCGTAATGATGACGATGAATAATTCCCTATTGACAAAATCGGGAAAAAGCTGTATAATATAATTATGATTTACCGAACCCGAGATTTATTCAACGGAACGCTATCAAAAAAACTGACGGTGAGATTTATCAAACCGAAAGACTTTGCCTTTTACGATATTTTACGGTTCGTCTTGCTGACGGATTGTTTCGTGTGAAATTGCGCGTCTTTCGGGACGCGCTTTTTGTTTGAAAGGACAGGTTATGGAACAGGAAAACCGTGTTGCTATTATTTCAATGATAATCAGCGATGAAGAAAGCGTGCCCGCAGTGAACGCTATTTTACACGAATACGGAAAATTTATTCAGGGACGAATGGGTCTTCCTTATCGCGAACGCGGTCTTAATATTATCAGCGTTGTCGTAGACGCGCCCGCCGATACAATTTCCACAATTTCAGGAAAACTCGGCAGGCTCAGAGGCGTCACCTCGAAATCGGTATATTCAAAGGAAAAAACGGGTTAAACCCCAAAGGAAAGGAGATATTCTATGAATATCAAAAAAAGATTGAGTGCCGTTTTAATGGCGGCAATGTGCGCGCTCACATTCAGCGCTTGCTCGGGCAGCTCTACAAGCTCTTCGTCAAGCTCGACAAGTTCCTCGACAACCGAAAGCTCCTCGGAGAGCAGCTCTTCAACCGAAAGCACAACCTCTTCCGAAGAAAGCTCCTCTGCTCTTGAAATCAAGCAGCCCGAAGCTATCAAGGTTGCCGCTCTCAAAGGTCCGACCGCTATGGGTATGACAAAGCTGATGGACGATGACGAGAAGGAAAATCTTCCATACGAGTTCACAATCGCAGCTGCTGCCGATGAGCTTTCTCCGCTTATCGCGCAGGGCAAGGTTGATATCGCTTGCGTTCCCGCAAACCTCGGTGCTGTTCTCTACAAGAAAACCGAAGGCAAAATCAGCGCTCTTGCCGTAAATACGCTCGGAGTGCTCTATCTCTGCGAAAACGGCGATACTGTCAAGTCAATAGCTGACCTCAAAGGCAAGACAATCTACTCCGCAGGCAAGGGTGCAACTCCCGAATACGCTCTTAATTTTATCATCAAGAGCAACGGTCTTGAAAACGATGTGAACATAGAGTGGAAGAGCGAGCACGCTGAGTGTCTTGCCGCTCTCCTTGCAAACGAAAACAGCGTTGCTATGCTTCCGCAGCCGTTTGTTACAACCGCTCAGATGAAAAACGAAGGTGTTCGCGTTGCAATCGACCTCAACGACGCTTGGGATGATTTGAACCTTTCAAGCAGCCTTCTCACGGGAATTGTAGTTGTAAGAAAAGAATTCGCAGAGAATTATCCCGAAGCAACAAAGGAGTTTTTAAACCGCTATGCGGCTTCGGTTAAGTTTGTGAACGAAAATATTGACGAGGCTGCCGAGCTTGTCGGAAAATATGATATCGTTCCCGCAGCCGTTGCCAAGAAAGCTATCCCGAACTGCCATATCGTCTGCATTTCGGGTGATGAAATGAAAACAATGCTCTCGGGCTATTTGCAGGTGCTTTTTGATCAGCTTCCCGCTTCTGTCGGCGGAGCAATGCCCGCAGATGATTTCTACTACACAAAGTAATTAAAATCGCATTCCCCCGTTATCACACGGGGGAAAACGCGGCTTTTCGGGAGGTGAAACCGTGAAAAAGGCTCTGATAACAACTGCAAGCATTCTGTTCTGGCTGATTGTCTGGCAGATAATTTCCGTCTGCGTAAACAGCAAAATTCTTCTGGTTTCGCCGATTGACACGGTTTGTCGGTTATGGGAACTTTTGCCGTCAACCGATTTCTGGAGCAGCATTTTATTCTCAATGGCAAGAATTCTGATAGGATTTTTGCTCGGACTTGTTATCGGAACAGCGCTCGCGGTTCTCTCGGGAAAATTCGCAATTATCAGAACGCTTTTCTCACCCTTGATTTCCGCGATGAAGTCAATTCCCGTTGCCTCGTTTACAATTCTTGCGCTTTTCTGGGTGGGCTCGGAAAACTTGTCTGTACTTGTTTCGATTTTGATTTGCGTTCCGATTGTCTGCTCGAATATGCTCGAAGGTATCGACAACCTCGACAAAAAGCTCGGCGAAATGGCAAATGTTTTCAAAATCCCCGTCGGACGGCGCTTCGCGGGTGTTTACCTCTCGCAGCTTCTTCCCTATTTTCGCTCGGCTTCTCGGCTTGCAATCGGTCTTTCGTGGAAATCAGGCGTTGCCGCAGAGGTCATCGGAATTCCCGACGGCTCAATCGGTGAACGGCTTTTTATGTCAAAGATTTACCTCGAAACCGCGGATTTGTTCGCGTGGACGCTTGTTGTAATTTTGCTCAGCTTTTTGTGTGAGAAGCTGTTTATTTTCGCGGTGAAGCTTGTTCAAAAGCGTGTTGAGAAGATGTGAGGTGACGAGATGAAAGCTGAAAAAATCTGCAAATCATTCGGCGAAAACAAAGTTCTCACGGATTTTTCGCACGATTTTATGCAAGGTAAAACTACAGCAATTATCGGAGCCTCGGGCTGCGGAAAAAGCACGCTGCTCAATATTCTTATGGGGCTTTTGGAGCCGGACAGCGGAGAAATAATCCGTGAAAGCGACAAAATCAGCGCGGTTTTTCAGGAGAACAGACTTTGCGAAAACCTCACGGTTTCGGCAAATATCCGGCTTGTCACAGGAAAGCGACTGACAAAAAGGCAGGTTTATGAGGAGCTTTGCGCGGTCGGCTTGGGTGAGTGTGAAGAAAAACCCGCAAGAACGCTTTCGGGCGGTATGAAGCGAAGAACAGCTCTTGTACGAGCACTTCTCGCGGATTATGATATTCTGTTTCTCGACGAGCCGTTTAAAGGTCTTGACAACGATACAAAACAAATTGTTATCGATTATACAAAGAAAAAAATCAAAGGCAAGACTGTTGTTCTCGTGACGCACGATTTGTCCGAGTGTGAACAGCTTGCCGATGAGATTATAAGGTTATAATCTATCATCAGACCGTCGAGAAATCGTCGGTCTGAACTTTTTCACAAGCGTATTATCTTGTATAATACGCTTTTTTCATACTCCAACGGTCGGTTAAAGCGGAAAAACACAATTCCGTTTACGGGAGAAAAAATCTTCGCAATTACACACCCTTCCAACGGGTCGGTTAACTCGCAGAGCAAATCTCCGCATTTTACCTCGTCGCCCGTTTTGACAAAGCTCCTGCAAATGCCCGCAGAAGCCGATTGTATCTGATAAAGCCTGTCCTCGCTGATAACCTCGGTCAAATATCCGCTTCCGACGCGAGTTTTCAATATCCCTCGCTTTACCATAAATCTGATTATCGCGTCAACCGCGGTTTTTGCGGAATTTTCATCGGGATTATCCGTAGCGTTTGTATAAAGCGAAAACGCGTTTGTTCCCCAAACCTGCCAATTGTAGTTCAGCGTTGTTGTATCGTAAGGACGCGGAGTTCTCACAAACGCATACGGCAAGCCAAAATCTTTCATCAGCTCGTTACTTGTAAAGCCTGTTTTCATCAGCTTGACGTGAGGCAAAAAATCACCCTGCTGATAAAAACTTGCAAGCTGCACACCGTAGGTGTATCCCTGAAGCTCTTTGAAAAGACCGTCGGCAATGCGCTGGGTTGTTTCTCCGAGTTCATAGCCCGGAAACATTCGGTTGATGTCGGTGTTGTCCATTGTCCAGAAACGCTTGCCGATGTTCATTGAGTAGTAATTCACGCACGGAATTATCATAATCTCCTTGCCCTCGCAGATACACCCGTCGCGCTCCAGCTCTTTCAGCCTGCTCACAAGCTGAGAGCAAACATACATCTGCTGAACCTCGTTTCCTCGCATTGCTCCGACAACGCAAAGCGCTTTTTCACCTTTTCCGAACTTAAATCCGATAACGTCCATCGGCTGACGATAAGGTGACTGAATTGAGTAAACAACCTGCTTATTCATTTCCCTCACCTCCAAGAATTCTTGCAATCAACGAACCGCCGTAAACTATCGGAAATTCGCGTAAGGTGAAGATTTTTCCACGGCAGGGTGCTGTCACCCGTTCAACGGTTTCGCCTGTTATCGGGTTGATTACATCACCGATGTGTTCGCCTTTTTCTATATCAACCCAATGTTCAACGCAAGGTACGAAAATTCCGTCTGCGTCGCTGTTTACAAATTCAACCGTACCTTCTCCCGAAACAATCGGCTCGCGAACCTTTTCTACATCGCCCGTCCACATTCCGAGATTTTTCAGCAGGTTGAAAATGCCCGCGGTAAGCTGACGGCAATATTCCTTTGTAATCCTCATTCCAACGCCCATTTCAACAACAAGCGTCTTTGTACCCGTAACGTTTAAGCTGTAAGCAAGCGTGCTTTCAAGAACGGTTGCCGCGGAATGTATCCAGATAAAGTCACAGTTGAGCATTTTCGCGTAAGGGACAAGTTCGTCGGCACTGATTTCGTTTATTCGGATTTGCGGGATTTCTTTCAGATAGATATTGCTCGAATGAATGTCAATGCAGATATCCGCACCGCTTATATCCGAAATAATGTCCGCTGCAAGACACTCAGCCATTGTGCCTTCCGCTGTTCCCGGGAAAATTCTGTTCATATCAAGGTCAAAAAGCGGGATACCTCGCGTTATGCTGTCAATTCCAAGCGGATTTATTGCGGGGTAAATATCCACAATGCCGTTAAGCTGCTGTAAATTTTCGCTCAGAATTCTCGCAAGCTCCGCGCAGACATACTGCCCTTCAAGCTCGTCGCCGTGAGTTCCCGTGACAATGCAAACACGCTTTCCCGACGGGGTTTCGGCACTTTTCCCCGTAATCCTGTTTCTGCGTATCTCAATCCG
Organism: Oscillospiraceae bacterium; assembly: GCA_017847835.1. Classification (GTDB taxonomy): domain Bacteria; phylum Bacillota; class Clostridia; order Oscillospirales; family Ruminococcaceae; genus CAG-115. The sequence continues at coordinate 31,265 of JAGASH010000005.1, read as the reverse complement.
TTCGTTTACCGCAAGACCTGCGCTTGCTATAACCGTTGTCATTTTTACCGCTCCTTTATATTTCTGTCATTTTAGAAAAAACTGTCTGAACGCTTTGCGCGTTTCCTATGTATATTCCTCGTTCAATCGGGCAATCCGAGTAATCGCGACCGTGACAAAGCTTAATATAGCTGTCGCCGATAAGACGGTTTTGCGTCGGGTCAATTCCCGTCCAGCGCCCGTCTTCAAACACTTCAACCCAAGCGTGTGTTTCCCCGCTCTCAAAAGCAAGTCCCGAAACATAACGGCAAGGTATCTTCTCAATCCGCAAAAGAGAAAGAAGAATATGCGCATAGTCCTGACATACACCGCTAAGCTGAGTCATAGCCTGCTCTGCCGTTGTTTGTGTTCCAGTGACGCCTCTAACATAGGTCATTGAGTTATACAGGATTTCCGAGATTTCCATTGCACGGGAAAGCATTCCCGTTGAAGAAGGCTTGCAGCACTCGTAAAATGCCGTAATTCTTTCTCCCGCAGTCGACAGCGGTGTAAAGAACCGATAATACGGCGCGGCTTCTCCGACCGTTTCACCGGAATTTACAATATTTGCCACACCGCTTACCTTAAACGAGAAATTGTCGTGCGGAAAATCCATTCTTCCGCAGACGAGCAAATTCCCAAAGCTGTCGCGGCTGTGCCATAGTTTACCCATATTCGGAGTTATCTCGCAAAAATCCTCGGTAATTGTCTGTCGTTCATCGGAAAACGGTATACACCGAAGCGCAAAGCAATGACCTGTCACATTTTCCGAAAATTCAAGACTTGTTTTGTATTCAAACCGCAATCGTTTCAACGAAATTCACCTCTAAACAGCGCCAACACGCGTTTTTCCGCCCTGATAGTCCTTCATATACAGAATGTTCTCCTCAACAAAAAGGTCGGTATTCTGCACAAGAACAGCTCCCGTTTTCTCCGCGAAATAGCTGTGCTCGAAATATGCCGCGTTGAACCTTCCAGGCGTAAGAATTACGTTTATACCGCCGCAATTTACATAATCCATAACACCGCGTAAGAGTGCCGCGTAGTTTCGATTATCCACAATATGACTGTTTTCAAAGGTGTACGGACTTGCCATTCGACAAAGTTCACGCGCAATCAGCGGATAGCTTGCACCCGACGGAATACGCAGATTATCTTCAAGAATATACCACTCTCCGTCCTTTGCCTGAACAAGGTCAATACCGGAAATATGACTGTAAATCGACTTCGGTGGTTTTATTCCCGTGCACGGTGCCAGAAAACCCTTTGATATGTAGACAAAATCCTCCGGAATAATGCCGTCCCTGATTATTTTGCCGTCAGAATAGATGTCCTGTAAAAACAAATTCAGAGCGTCAACACGCTGCACAAGCCCTTTTTCCATTGCGGAGAAATCCTTTGCGGTTATCACACGCGGGATTGCGTCAAACGGGAAAAGCTGCTCCTTAAACGAACCGTTTTTGTAAATACCAAATTTAACTCCGTATCGTGCAAGCAGATCATTGATTGCACCTGCGTCTGCAATTGGTGTGTTCATAAAAATTCATCTCTTTCCTTTATAAAAAAGAAAAGGCGCTCGAAAAAACCCAAAACGCCTTTGTTTCTATATATATATATTATAGCAAATTTATTGAATAAAATGAAAGATTATCGCGTTGATAATTCAGGAAGAAATCAGTTTTTTACATTGATTTTTCATCTTCGGGCATAAAAAATCGCCTCTAGAAAAAACCAGAGGCGAAATTGGACGATTGCAAATTAAGTTATACGTACAAACAGCGGCTTTTTGAGATTTTTTACTTGTGCAAAATCTCAAAAAACGCAGAAGAGGACGGTTCGTAGAACCGTCCTCTTTGGCTATGCTATATGAAATAGATTTTTCATCTTCAGGCAAAAAATTCGCCTCTAGAAGAAACTAGAGTCGAATTCGCAATTGGCTATATTATATTTTCGTGGGAGAAAACCCAGAAAACAAAAATGCCTCAACGCGCAAAAATGCGTGTCGAGGCACTCGAAAGGCTCCCCATCTCCCTGCTCAAAAGAGCGGTTTGGGTGAGGTGTTGTTGCGGGGGAGGCTGTGCTTGGTAGGTCGGGAGGATAGGTCTGAATTATAGACTTAAGCGCCACGGAGAAATCCGCGACGCTTTTCCAAGACATCACAAGCTCTTGATTAGCTTTTCGGTTATGTCCGAAAAAAGAACAATCTTTTGATGCTTGTGATAATACTCATTGCTCACAATAATCTCATTAACGATCATGACTTCACCAACGCTCCATGTACCATTCTCTAAACCGTAATGAGAAATAACATCTGAAATATGTTCTTTTATCCAAGCAACTCGTCTTTTATGCTTGGAAACATAACACAGTCTATCACCTTTATCGCAAAATACTTCAAGATACTCTTGATACATCTCATATGGGCTTTTTGTCACAGAGAAATCTTTTACTTCGCACACAACGATTCTTTTCTTCTTCTCGTTGATTATAAGAACATCTATATCACCTAGGGTTTGACCTTTTAAAAGCTCAATGGACCTGCCATTGATTTTTTTCACCTTTGAATCAATCAAAAGACCCTGAAATGCTTTTAGTCTATCTGCAACCATCTCATTAAAGTCATTCCCGCGAGCATTAGCTATTCTTCCAACTACCATTCCTATTTTGCCACTTTTAGGTTTATAGGTCCCATTCAATATATTATTATATAGCAGATTAATGCAATTGGAAAGTTGCCTGTTGCCCCAAATTATCTCATAATCTCTTACAACAAAAGGACGACGATTAAGTGATAAAGCTCTATTATTCTTCCAGGGGTATACATCATTAGAGGAAAAGGGCTTATCCGGTTTTAGAAAATCATCTCTTGGCTTAATCGAAAAATCATTTAATATTAGGTCAATTACAGATTTCTCAATTCCTGTCAAGGTAGTAATACGAGCATAAAACAAGTCCTTTCCCGAACACTTCACTTCATCTTTTAATTCATTTCCATATTGAATTACAGCAAAATGGAATAAATACAGTTGAGAATAAGTATATCCATAATCACTTCGAAATGCCCGATCAAGCTCTTGAGTAATATTATCTATAATTTTTTTAGGTAAATATTTTTTTGAAGACGGGTCAGAACCAATTTCCATTCTCTTGATGTGTGCTCTATGAGTTTCATCTCTTAGTTGATTATATTGGGTTTTATTAAAACTCACGCGTCCCGAACCCAGCAACCGAATTTCATTATTGATAATTTTATAGTAAAACAAGTCACCACGATGCGCCCACTCAATTATTTGCGCACAAATGGCTAACAAATATTCATAGTCTAATTCGCCCAACAGCTTCTTACCGGCCGGCGGAACAGCAATTAAATATTCAATCAGAAATTTAGCAGATACAAGGAATTGGTTTATTTCAATAAATTCATTCTCTATTTCGCTCCTTTTTTCAGGATAGCACGAAATATTGTATGAATATCTTTCTTGATGAAGGGCAAACCAGTATGATTGAGATTCAATGTCTCTATATATTGTCTCAATAACACCTGTAATATCAAAAGGGAATATTGCTGTTTTCAATTTTTCATATAAATAATCTACAATAGTATTACATACCTCCGAATTTTTCTTATTATCAATCAGAGCACGTTTTTCGGAATCCTCTGTAAATATTTGTCCAATTTCATCCAAAATTAGGTTTTCGCATTCAGCGGATATTCTTCTCAACGACAAATTCGACGGAACCAGTTCTGGATTTGCTGTTAAATCCTGTTTATAAATCTTTGTTTTCAGGGGATTCGTAAATATATCTTTTACAGCATTAACATCCATAGGCATATATGTAAAGTAAGATAACTTTTCTATAAAAAAAGAGATTATTTCATATTCTAGTGAATTTTCACTTACTGCAATGGACTGAAACACGTTATCACTCCACGACACATAAATTGTGTTGCCCAATATCTCAACTGAAAGCAATTCTTGTACTGACTTATTTGAAATATCTATATCAGATACTACCGGTGATATTGTTTTAGGAATAGCGATGCTGATTTCAATAGAATCACAAACAAAACTTGATTTTTCTATTAACTCTTTGCATTCACCAAGCCAATAAGTAAGCATATCAACAATAGATGTAGCCGCTTGCATTGAAGGGATAGTGTCAATTTCTTTGACGCACACAAATATATCAATATTTGCGAAATGATTTATGAGCATTAACCCCTTCTTCATATCAGAGGAATAAATCTTTCTAAAAGAGTCCACAAGTATAGCCTCTCTGAAATAAATTTCATCAGCTGCGCAGAAAAGTTGTCTATCTTCTTTATTTATTGCTCTGATGATATAGTCCATTGTATATGAGAAATCAGGAAGTAACATCACATTTCTGATATTTACTGTATCATCAAAATAAAATGAATAATCGTAGGAAACATACATAGAAATCAAATTAATATCAGGGTAAGGCATAAATTCATTCTTTCCATATATTACTTTTGCATTCATATATCTGGGCAGAAAATTCTTATGATTTCTTTCATTAATTGATATACACTGTAAACCAAACGGCGAAATGCTCATAGATTTTTTACACTGTTTAGTTCTAAACCCAACATATATTCCCCTTCCAAAAGAGCTTAAAATAACTATCTGGAAAACTTTATCTGACGGGCAACGACTTTTCGTAATCAACAACTCCGCTCTATCTTCATAACAATCTACATTTCCACAGTATAAATCAAAAAAGTTATCCAATGTATAGTTTGAGCCATCATCACATAAATACTGAACGACAAGAAGACTATCATTTCCTACATTTAAAACTGACTCTTTATAGTCCGGTTTATCCATAGGAAAAAAGCCAAATAAATCGGTTTTAATCGGATAGTGACCTAAACGAGAAAGATACTCCCTGCAATTATTCCAAGAGCAATTATTGTACTCTCTAATTAGCCTGTCAAATATATGATACTCTTTTGCAATTCTGATAATCGAACTAATTATATATACTCCTAACATGGTTGGATTAAGTATAAGCGAAGTATTTGTATCAATTTTAATGAAAGGGTGATAGAAAAAAGAATAGTTATTAGGATCATCTTTCGTATTATTTTCTGCACCAAAATCAGAATAAAGATATGGAATATCTTCATCAGATATTTTTGCTTCTAAAGTGGCAGAATCAACAATTACACAGCTAATTAGCTTCTTAAAATCATTAGCATCCGGGATTAAAACTTCATCTATTTTATTGCTGCACACAGAATCATTGCTATATCCCAATCTCTCACAACATGAAGTTGAAATTTTTAATAAAGCATCAACGATTCCATTACACCGATTTAGAAAATCTTTCGGAAAACCATTGTTATGTAAAAACAAAATGTCAATAAAGACCTGCAAATTATACGTCAGATCATTATTGATACCATTTAACAGCCAATGGTTACCAAAAAATCTAACGCGCTGAACGAAAGGTTGTTCTGCGGGGTCAATTCTCATTGATAAACCAGTATTCATACATTGTTGGATAATACGCTTAAATCTAGAATTACTAATTATATTAACACCATATTCGTCCTTTTCTCTTTTTAACAAAGAATTGGTAAGTGCATCAAGAACCACACTTTTATTTTGATTATCTGGCAAAAGATTTAACGACGAAATTCTAGCCAGAAGATCAAATATCTGAAAGTTTCTTAATTCATATACAATATTTTCAAGTTGTGTTCTATTCTCTCCCGTGAACGAACTTCTATAACCCATTATTTAACCCCCATCTAAACAATATAACTGCTATTTTAGTAATTTAAAAATGCTTCACCTTAATGTTCTAAACAGGTAATAGTATAAATTCCGTGCCAAATTCATCCTACAAAATATATTATATCACATATTTTATTAAAAAGCAATATTTTGGTGGTTTCAAAAATGAGTTCACAATTTATTTGACATTTATCCAGCATCAAATGTAACAATCTAAAAAGTGGCAAAAAAGATTGACATATTGTTCAATTCATGCTATAATTATGGCAACACCGCACAATTATTGTCGTGCGATTGCGCCGCTAGTTGAGCAATATTGCGCTAAGTTTGGATTGCTAAACTCGATTTTCGTCAGATTGTACAACTTGCGGTGTTCGGCGGGAGTGAATAGTATTCAAACCGAACACACGATGCATGCGGGCTGGTCTGTCAGACAACCCCTCTGTCACTTAAGGTGTAAGGCGAATCCATCGCTCGGACACACTCTCTTGCTGGGGGAAACCATGCCTGTTAAGGAGTTTTTGGGTAATATGCAAGTTTGACGCAAATGGTAGATTATTGATTAAGAAATCAGTTTCAATTTGCTCCAAACTAAAAATATGCAAGCAAGAGTGCGAGCGTAAGCCGCAGGCATCGCAGAGCTTACAGCTTTCACTTAATGCACGTTTGTGGTTTACGCAGAATTTGGGATAGAACCTATAACTAGAAATAGGAGTAAAACAATCATCGACCATTAGTTTCAGCAGTGTTGCAAAAGCAATCATAAAGTACTTTTCAAAACTTTCATTTGATAAAAATAATGCATATATTCTCTTTGATGAACTCAAATTATCTATGCGTTTAGCTAAAGAGCATAATAGGACTCACTTCAATCCCGCCAAGAAACCGTATGCTAATCGTCTGCTTATCCACGATCCGAACCAACTCCACGATCTGCCGCACAATAACATCATCATACTCCGACAGCGAGAAGTTCTCCTGCTCCAGCCGTTCCAGCACAGCCTGCATCTGCTCAGTGGCCTTCTCCGAGGAAGATACCTTTGCTTTCTCGCCCTCAATGAACTCCCGCAGGTCTTTCATTTCCTCGCTGAATCGCTGTATATGAGACATTGCCGAAGCGCTGCTTTCAGGAACGGTAGCCAGCCGAAGCAGCTCGTCCATGTTGCGGCTCAGTTCATCGAGCCGCTGCTGCGCCGCAAGGACGATGCCATTCTGGTTAGGGTCAAGCACCTCTGACACGCTCTGCCGGAGTATCTCAGCAACATCGCCTTTAACATCACAGAACTGATTTATTGCCGCAACAATGGCTTTGTGAAGCGATTCTTCATCTATTGTCGGCGAACACTTGCACACCTTTTTACCATATTGCAGGCGGTTTATGCACCGCCATTTTATTTCCTTGAAACCCTTTGCGGTCCAAGTCACCCTGCGGTAATGCGCACCGCACTCGCCGCATATCAGTAACTCTGTGAGCGCGAACTTAGCGCTGTATTTACCCTGTTCTGTCTTGCAGTACTTATTAGCAACGCGGCGCTTGCTACTGCGCCGCGCCATTTCTTCCTGCACCCGATTAAACTGCTCCCTCGAAATAATTCCCTCATGGTGGTTCTTGACAAAATACATCGGCAAGTCACCGTTATTCTTGCGAGTTTTCTTTGATATGCAATCGGTGATGTAGGTCTTTTGCAGAAGCGCGTCACCTGTGTACTTCTCGTTTTTGAGTATAAGCTGAATGTTTGCGCCTGTCCACGGTTTCTTGCCAAACTTTGTCACCAGCCCTCTTGAATTAAGGGAGTCGGCAACCTGCTGTAGGCTCATCCCAAACAGGTAACCCTCAAAAATATCCCGCACGATCTCCGCTTCTTCCGGTACGATTTCCGGCTTTCCGTTCTCTCCCTTGCGGTAGCCCAGCATTGTATTGTAATGCATCGGGACGTTACCGTTCTTAAAACTCTGACGGATTCCCCAGGAAACATTCTTGCTGATGGATTCTGATTCTGCCTGTGCAAAGCAGCTCATAATTGTTGTCAACATTTCGCTCTCGGAAGTAAGCGTATTTATATTCTCTTTTTCAAAGATAACCGCAACATTTAGCAGCTTCAGCTCTCGTATGTAATTCAGGCTGTCAACCGTGTTCCGAGCGAATCGTGACAGTGACTTGGTGAGAATTACATCAATTTTCCCTTTTCGACACAATTGTATCATGCGCAGGAATTCCGGCCGTTTTTTTGCCTGTGTTCCGGTAATGCCCTCATCGGCGAAAATCCCCGCCATGTTCCATTCGGGATTGCCGTTGATTTTGTCAGTATAGTAGCTAATCTGTGATTCATAACTGGTTTCCTGTTCTTCCTCATCGGTGGAAACACGGCAGTATGCTGCAACATTTAGCCGCTTGGTCTGGCGCATTTCCGAAGCGGGCTTTGCCGGAATAACAACAACTTTCTTTTCGGCATCAGGCATTGGTTTCACCTCCGTCAGGTTTTAGTGCGGCATATTTCATCTCAGCGCATTGTACAATCATTTCCATAACCTTATTCTTATCCACACCCGCATTTTCAAGGTTTCGGTTAATCTCATTAGTTATTTGCAGGATTTCAATGGTCGGCTCATATACAGTTTTACAAACCACTCTCTGTGGTTCTGCCGCCACTTTTACCTTTGAGGATTTTATGTAGCGCGTGGATTTTATCGCATTCGCCGTGCGGAAATCTTCCTGCGTAATAATTGCCGGATAACCGTTTTCACCAATGTATCTGCGGTTTTCAAGGATTCGGCTGACCATGTTCTTATTCCACCTCGGTTTACAGGAATTGTACGGAACGGTCATCTGCGCTGCAATGGTTTTAATGGAATCCCCGCCTATGTATTGAGCGAAAATCTGTTTCACAGCTTCAGCTTCAGGTTCGTTCAAGGTGAATGCGCCGTTTTTCATGCAGTAGCCGAACGGGATATTTCTGTTTTTCAGCATTATCTCACCGCCCTTTCCTCTGAATCTGCTCGTTAAAACCGACACCGCCGAACAGCTCAAATCGGATTTCGCTTTCGGACAGAACCGTGATTTTCTCCACGATACTGCCGAATTTATCCTCGTCGAACCCGGTAATCAGCTCCGCTTTTTCAAGCACGGAAATCAGCTTTCGCAGGTTGTCCAGCCGATCATCATCTTCCCCGTCAAGCATTGAGTGAAGCCGATTCTGAAGCTGCACCAGATTTCTGTCCAGTTCCTGCGACCGCGCCGCAAAGTACACTGGTTCGATAATGCCCTGTGAATTGAGCTGTGCCAGCAGGTAGCTTTGTTCCTTTTGATCCGCGATTTCACGCCGTATCTCTGCGACTTGCGTGTTAGCCGATTCACCAAGATCCGCCAACCGCTGAAGCTGGCGGTACATCGGCGAAATTATTTCTGCGCAATGCAATTTCAGATTATTGAATAAGGCGATAAATGCAAGCTCAAACTCGGTTTCATCAATCTGCTTTACTGGGCATAGATTTGTGGATTGGTCATGATTTCTGCACACCCAGCAAGTCCGATTCCCTCGCTCCTTGCGTTTAAATAGTGTGCCGCAAACGCCACAGAAAATCTTCTTTCGTAACGGACAGCTGACCGTGGATTTGCCCCTGTGCTGTCTGCCCTTCTGTTCCAACAGTTCCTGCGCCTTTTGGAAATCGTCTTTTGATATAATGGCTTGGTGTGTTCCCTGTGCAAGGTACATCTCCCGCTCACCGTTATTCTGCACGCATTTGAACGGAAGTGTGTCGGTGGTGTACCACTTGTGGAACATGGAGTCGCCCGTATATTTCTCATTTCGCAGAATGTATTTGACAGTGGCTATCCCTATTCCGTAGCGAACGGATATTGTTGCTTCACTTGCGCCATGAAGGAAGTCTGCAAAGACAGCTTGAACAACCTCGGCTTTTGCCTCGTTGATTTCCAAGCCGTTATCGCCTTTGACATAACCGAAAGGCTTTGAACTGGGAACATATGTGCCGTCCTGCATACGCTTTTGGATACCCATTCGCACATTTTTCGATATTGAAATCGACTCTTCCTGCGCGAATTGGCTGTACAAAGTCAGCAGCATTTCCGTGCTGATTTCGGCGGTTTCGATGTCCTCTTTTTCGAAGTAAACGCTTATTCCAAGCGCTTTCAGCTCGCGTACAGCCGCAAGACATTCGGTCGTGTTTCGCGCAAATCTTGACACGGATTTTGTGAGAATTCGGTCGATTTTTCCCTTGCGGCAATCGCTCATAAGCCGCTGAAAATCCGGACGTTTCGCCGCGGAAGTTCCTGTAATTCCCTCGTCCGCGTACATATCCACGAGCACCGCGTCGGTGCTGTTTTTGAGCAGCTCGGTGTAGTAGCGAATCTGCGCTGCGAACGAGTTCAGCTGGTCTTCGCTGTCGCTTGAAACTCGCGCGTAAGCGGCAGTTCGGACAATTTCCAAAGACTGATTTTTCGCCGGAATTATCGTGATTTCAGCCATTTTTTCAACTCCTTTCGCAACACATTATACCGAAAAATTTTCGCTTAATCTATAACCAAACCGAACGAAATATCTGCGGATTTTTGCATCAAAATTGACAAAAACGTCAGCAGTTCAAAGTCCCGCAAACCGCTTTATAACAGCGTTTTCAAGGCTTGCTCTCTGCGTTTTTGTAATCAAGTTTTCGGCTAAAATCTTGTCCAGAAAAATTCTGCACAAGTAGAATTTGTATTTGATAATTGCCTCGTTATCCATTCTTCACCTCAGTTGTATTTTGAGTTTAAGCCCACGCTTATTTTCAGCGCGCGGTCAACCTCGTCCATTGTGAAATCGTTAATTTTACCGATATAATCGGTCAAGCGCGATTTGTCGAGAACGCGGATTTGCTCAAGCATTATGCTCGAATTTTGCGGCAAGCCCGAACTCCCCGCAAACGTGAAAACGTGCACGGGAAGCCTGTTCGGAATGCGTTTTGTGGTGATTGGCGCGGCGATTGTAGTCGGACTGTGCTTGTTGCCAACATTGTTTTGCAAAATCACCACCGGACGAAAGCCGCCCTGTTCGCTGCCGATTTTTGGTTCAAGATTTGCGAGGTAGATTTCCGCGCGCTTTATTCTTTTTTCGTTCATTTTTCTTCTCCCATTATGTAAAATCTCGGCTCTGCGAAATACAGAGCCGAAACTTATGTTAAAGCGGATTTCTCCGCTGTTTGCCTGTAAAAATTGTCGTATTTGCCCCGCGTCCCCGACTATATGGGAGTATTTCAGACCGCTGCTTAGCCTTGCATCGTCATAGGTCTTTCACCTCAACATGGTTCTCATGAAGCCGCCCCCATTGCGTCGAACTGTGGCTGGACGGAAGTATCATTGTCCCCTCGCGCAGGTCATCGCGCACTTGCTGCCACGCAAGTTTCGGGAGCTGCTCTTTATCGCTCGGTTTTGTATCAATTTACGGAATTTTGACGAGTTTTCTCGTTAGACTAAACGCCGGGCTTGTCCGATTTTTGATACAGTAAACGTCTTGGCTCGAGGCTGAGGTCACGCTTAATTGTGCCGCGTCCTGCGGCGCTTTTGGCGTGACCCCCTCGACATCGTGTCGAGCCTGCCGCTTTCTCCTTGTCAGGCTGCGCGAGGGAAAGTATCTGAAATACTGCTATTCGATTTTCAATGAACTCGAGAGAAAAATTTCCTCTCATAATATTCGGAAATTAACAAGGGTTTTGACAACCAAAAAATCCGATTATTTCAAAATCTCATACAACTTGCACAAAATTTTTCGTTTCATTTTGTTGATGTTTTGCTGAGTCTTGTGCATTTTCTCGGCAAGCTCGCGTTCGGTTTTGTTACCGAAATAAAGCTCGAAAATAATAAAGCGCTCGTCAGCGGTAAGCTGCGCGAGCGCTTGGTTAAGCAATATGTTTCTGATTACAGTATCTTCAAATGGTTCCGAATTATCCGGAATTTCAATTCCCAGCGCCATCAGCCTGTCAAGCGAAATCTCCTTGCTCGGGATAATTTTCACGGTTTGCGATTTGGGATTGATAATAATTTTCTCGCGCTTTCGCTTGATTTGCGCATAATCGTTGTTCCAATCGGAACGCTTCAGGTAAGTGTAGATTTCCTCGGAAACCTCGACGGCTGTGCCGTTCTTCAAAATATATTTCTTGGACATTTTCGTCCCTCCTGTAATTTAGATTTTGTTTTGAGTAAAAAATCTAAATCCGGAGGCGACCTGCTGCGGGGTGTTATCCGATTTTGGGCAAAAAAATATCCGAGGCGGTGGTTCGCCTCGGAATGAATGCTATTCAAATAAGTCGATTGACTTTTCGATGGTGTACCGTTCCCGCCAAACAACCACTTGATTCCATAGACTGCTTGGAATTCACCGACTATGATAATCAACCCCTATTTGCTGCCGCTTAATTTCAGCTTATATAATTGCGCGGAACTTTATTTGTTAATTGCCTTTTCACCGCGGTCTTCTAATTGACAGAGTATAGCAATTTCTTTTTTCGTATATTCGCCAAACCATTTTTCTTTTCTTTCTTTGCGCAGGTTTGCCAAGGTTTTGTTTCTTTTCCCAGCGGTCGAACCTATAATAGCCACTGAAAAAAATATGATCGCCAACCCCATTCCTATAGTGATATATGAGAACTCGTCATTCATATAATTATGTATTATCGGACAAAGTGAAAATGCAAGACAAGCTGCCTTGAGAGAAACCATCCACTGATTATAACTATATTCATGATATAAATCAAAATAATCCGAATTAAATGGCTCAGTTTGTTTTTTGTCTGCATTCAATTTTAACTTAGCTTTCTCGCTTATAATTTTACTTCTATACCAATATCCCAATATACCATCCACTGTAACGTAGGATATTATACCCGCCAAATAAGGAAGCTGAGATAAAAAAACTAACACCGCAATAATAGCTGTAACTAATATCGAAGGACCATATTCCTTAAGCCACTTCATAATTCTCTTTTCTGATTTCATTGTAGAATCACCTCGTAAGTATAATACAGTCATATCAAATGTCTGCTTTTATTTTTCTTTCAAACTCTCCCCGAACCCCTTTACAATTGGTTCAAGGAAATAATCCATAACAGTCCGCTTGTCCGTCTTAATTTCGACCGAACCCGAAAGGCCCGAAATAATGCGGATATTTTTGTTGTCGCTATCAAGCTCCAGCTTGACAATATAAACGCTGCCAAGCTGTTCATTCGTGAATGAACTTGGGCTTATGTACTTCACCGTCCCCTTAACCGTTCCGTATTTGTTGTATGGATAAGCCTCCAATTTGACTTCAGCCTCCATTCCGAGTTTAACGTCTGCTATATCCGTATTCTTAACATAGCAAATCATTTCATTTGGAGTATTGTTAGGAACTATTGTCACAAGTTGCTGCGCCGAGGTCACTGTTTCACCGAGAGTGTTCACTCCAACGCTATTTACATGTCCGCTGACGGGCGCGATAATATTCTGATATTCTTTCGACAGTCTATACTTTTCAAGATTTGTATTTATCTCGTCAATCTTACTGTTGATATCTGAAATATTGGAATTCACCTGTAAGCTGTACTGCGCCTTTGTATTGGATTGAGGACAGGGGAGTGCCCGTGAGAAAATTCCGAAATAATTTAAAGCTCAGTATAACGTCTATTCGATTGGTGGTGTGCGTGAAAACATAATTTTTCGCAAGCCCCAAAACAAGTCATAAACGTAAACTTTCCCGATACCGACATAAAGCAAGTAAGCCCACTGTCCAGAGTCTTCTCCATTTTTCGACCTCCTTCTTTAGAAAATACGCGGCAGCATTTAAAGCTGCCGCGTTGAATGAATTTATGCCAAAATTCTTTTATGATGCTTGAGTGCCAATTAGAAGCTGGTCAGCAAACGCAAGACTGTCTGTGCTGCTCTGCATATTCATACTGTCGGAAATATTGCTTTCGTTCGAGAATGCCGCCATATTTTCGGTCAGTATCATCACCTGAACATCAATCTGTCCCGATGTGTTTTCATTCTCGTCAACTGCAGCACTATCGGTGATATCGGAGATAACATTGTTGTCACTATCTGTGATCAGATTGGAAACGGAAGTATCCTCTGCGTAAAGCGTGTCAAGAATATCTGCATTTGCCTGAGCAAGTTCGTCCTCGGTCTTAGCCGCATCAATAGCTACAAGTTCTTCCTCAGATAGAATTCTCTCAAACAAGCCGGTTTCAATATTGAACGTGCCGGATACTTCATCGGCGAACACAAAGGTAAAGCGTTCGCTGTCAAAGCTACGAATTGTCAAAACGTCGCCGCTCTCAATTATTGTGATAACCAACTCTCCGCCATCTGTCATCTCAAACAAAACAGCGTCTGAACTGATTCCGACAAGCGCTATCTTATTATCGCCGTCGTTGTCCTCAATAATACCCGAACCGTAACCAATACCGAATCTGTAAGTATCGTTACCCAAGCCGCCGAATAGGAAGTCGTTGCCCACGCCGCCATCGAGAATATCGTTACCATCATTTCCGGTAAGCGTATCGTTTCCGATACCGCCAAATAACATATCGTCGCCCGCACCGCCTGTAAGATTGTCGTTGCCGGCGTCGCCGTGCAGCGCAATACCGTTATCGCTCCATGCGGTCATCCAATCGTCATACTCGGTCGCGTGAATCTGCTTTATAGGATTCTCCGCGCTGTTATAAGCATAACGTTTTCCGTTTGCTAATCTGACTTCAAAATTTCGGTTACTTTCGGAGCCGAAGTATCCCTGAATTATCAGCTTGTCCTCAACGCCCTCGAATGTGATCATAAGGTCGTTCCAGTTATGTCTGTAAGCGGTCATGGCTTCCTCGGTCAGACCTGCGCCGAACGATATTGTATTGACACCCTCGCTGTCAACAATTGTATCTGTGCCGCTGCCGACATTGAAGATATATGTATCGTTTCCCGCGCCTCCGTAAAGCATATCGTCGCCCTCGCCGCCGTCAAGAGTATCGCTGCCACCGTTTCCGTACAGTTGGTCGTTACCAATACCGCCGTACAGTCTGTCAGAGCCGCTTCCACCGTTAAGGTTGTCCGCACCGTTCTCACCGTGCAAGGTTACACCTCTGTCATCCATAGCAGCAATGTATTCATCGCCGTCTGTGCCGTAAATTGTTCTCAGAGGACTGTTAGATGCGGTTGCGTGGATTTTTCCTCCACCGTTGAATGTAAGATAGAAATTCCTGTTTGCCTCGGAATTAAAGAAGCCTTCAATCACGATTTGGTCATCGGAGTCCGCAAACGTAATCGTTATATTGTTCCAATTAGTACGGTATGCCTTGATCTGATTCGCCGAATATCCGTAGATATTGATCGTGTTCAGACCTTCGCAGTCGCTTATGGTATCAACACCGTAGCCCTTGTTGAAGGTGTAGGTGTCGTTGCCTGAACCGCCGTTGAGATAATCGTTGCCCATGCCACCATCGAGAATATCGTCGCCTGCCTTGCCGGTGATACGCTCGTCGCCGTCGCCGCCGTAAAGCATATCATTGCCGTCGCTTCCGACTATCTGGTCGTTGGATTCCTGCGCGTCATTTACAATGCCGTCATCATAGATTGATTCCATATACTCGCTGCCGTCAGTACCGTAGATTTTTCTGAGCGGACTGTCCTTTGCCGCCGCTTCAACTACGGTGCCATCCGCGAATACAAGCGTAAAGTTTCTTGCATTCTTATCAATGCAATAGTTCTTAATCGTCAAGGTGTCCTCGAAACCGTCAAATGTTATGAGCAGATCGTTCCAGTTAGATCGATACGCTTTAATGCCCGATGCCGTAAAGCCGTCAGCGAACATAATGGCGTTTGTACCCTCGCTGTCCTTGATTGAATCATTTCCGTAGCCGGGATTGAAGAAGTAGGTGTCATCGCCTGCGCCGCCGTCAATGAAGTCGTTGCCCGAACCACCGTCTATCATATCGTTTCCATTGCCGCCATTGACATAATCATCACCGCTGCCGCCAAAGATAATGTCATCGGCATCGCCTGTCAGCAATTGATCGTTGCCGCTGTCACCAAATACTATTTCGTCATTGTCAGTGCCGATTATGCGATCGTCGCCGCTGCCGCCCGCTATAATGAAGCTGCCCTCGTTGACGATATAATCATTTTCTTCAGAGCCGGAAAGGAACTCGCTTTCGTCAGCGGTTATGCTGTTCTTAAGCGAAACGCTCTCGCCGCCGATATCGAGAATGTAATTGTCGGGATTTTCCGCGAAACCGTTTATAATAAGCTTGTCCCCGCTGCCTTTGATTGTGATAACAACATCCTCTCCAACAGAGACTATATCAAGCTCATCGAGAGAAATGCCTTCAGCCATTTTTATCGTGGAAACGCCCTCGCTGTCGCTGATAATATCCGTTCCGTAATTTCTACCAAAGATGTATGTATCGTTTCCCTCGCCTCCGCAAAGAAAATCATCACCCTCACCGCCGTCAAGGATATCGTTACCATCTCCACCGTAAGTAATGTCGTTGCCTATTCCGGCATAGATAGCGTCATTGCCATCGTTACCATAGATTATGTCGTTTCCGTCACTGCCGTAAACAGTATCATTGCCGCCGAAAGCATGCATAATGGAGTCGTCAACAACAGCCTTGAGAACATCATCGCCGTTTCCGCCGAAAATATGCTTGAACGGACTGCCCTTGTCGGTAACGTTCATTTTTACGCCATCAAACTCAAGGTCATAATTCGCGTATGCTTCGCCCTTGTGGAAATCCTTGATAACAAGTTTGTCATTAGTTCCCTTGATTGTGATGGTTGCATCGTACTCGCCTATGCCGTTTACAGAAATATCGTTGGGGTTGAGTCCCTTGAAACGGAGCGTATTCACACCGTTAGTGTCGATTATTGTGTCGCTGCCGTAGCCTTTCGCGAATATGTAGGTGTCGTTGCCAGAACCGCCTTTGAGAACGTCGTTGCCCACTCCGCCGTCGAGAATATCGTTGCCGTTGCCACCATATAATATGTCATTCCCTGATTGTCCGACCAAAGAAATATCATTTGCCGAACACCACATCAGATCAAGACCAGATGTTCCATAAAAAATCTTATCGTTATTAGAACAGATTATTACATTGCCGTTTTTAACCATATCAAATACGGATGCATATTCCGGATACCCTGTCTTGAATTCGCTAAAAGCATCTGTTCCAAAAGCAGAATCATATTGTAGTAACCAAGATGCAATTCCGCTTATAACATTGTTATTATAGGCAATCTCATCATCTTTGAAAATAATATTTGAAAGCCAAGACAAGTCAAGGGTACGCTCAGCAACTTCTCCATCATTGTCCACAATCTTATCTTCAAAAATGAAGTTGAGGTAACAGCCACAGACTGTTTCTTTATTTAATTGATTAAAATACATATTCTCAATCATTGAATATGCACTTTTCAAGAACACAGCCGCATTAACATTTGGACTTGTTCCACCATCAACGCCAATAAAACCTCGTCCCATAAATTGTTCAACAACGTGAAGATCACGAGCGTCAATGTTTCCACCGCGCGAATTAGAAGCAATATCCGAGGCACCGGTGATAAAGTAAAGAATACGCTTAATCAACACTCGTTTCTCAGCATAATCAAGTGATGTTTTAAATGCATCAACCATATTCCCAAGCTCTCCGGTTTTATCTGATAAAATAGCATTATTTAAACTCATAATATTACCGAAAGACTCAACGGAAGTCACGACCACTCCTTCGCCATAATCGTGAAGATCCTGACTGTCTCGAGAATTAACCTTAAACCAGTGTTCACTAATAATTCTGGTAGTTCCTTCTTGGAAAGTAACTTCTGATTCCAACGACACAATTGTTCCTGTCACATCATCAACATTACCAATTTCTTGGTAATCCAGTGAAATTGAACTAATCCCCAATTCGATGAGTGAAATCAATTCATTCGACTCAGATATGCCGTTTTGATTTCTATCTACCCAGACTTTTAAATCATAAAACGAGCTGTCGTTAGAATCAATGTTCATATCACCATTGTCATCAAGTTCTGACAATGCTTCAAATCCAGATGAGGACTTCAAACCGTTTCTTAGCTGTACTTGATCTCCAAAAAGTTCACCGCCATTGTCTATTGCGCCATTTCCATTGCGGTCAAGAACTAGGAAGCCATCTTCCGGTCCTACCCAAGCGGTCTTTTCGGCAAAGCCGTTATTGTCAAGGTCAAAATAGACGCCATTGTCAATAGAGGTAAGCAAAATTCCAATGCTGTTCAAATCGATTACCAGCGGATCTCGCGGAGCAGGAGCATCACCTGCAGAGTTAAACGCATCTTCAGCATTATCGCCGGTTTTCTGATTGGGATCTGAAGTATCGCGATCACATTCACAAGTTATCCAGCATGTGGGAACATACCATTCACTTCGGCAATGGCTTCTGTCTGTTATTGTTTTACCCATAACAACAGCTAATGTTTCCGCAAAAAAAATCACCGTTTCTCTCAGGCTTCTTATTGCATTCATTGCAGGATCGGCTGACAATTCGTTACCAATATTTGCTGGAGATAAAACTTCAACTGCACTTCCCGCCGCAGCAGCAACACACTTATATGGTGAAACCACACCGCCTCCGTGGTATTGGTTTAGATTTCCTTGCTCATTACACATTATTTGCAAACATTTTGCCAGCATCAGAATTTCCCAAATATATATTTTATATATTATGACTTCTCCTGTAGCACGACGCACAATCGATCCATTGCTCCAAACATAGACAGGTAATTCTTGTCCAGTTGTCTGTCCAGTTTTGTCTTCGTCTTTCTCCTTATCATCATCCTTCTCCTCCTGCTTCTGTTCCTGTTCCTGCTCTTGCTCCTGTTCCTGCCTGCGTGATTTTATACCATTGGACGTTCGCCTAAAAGTATATATTATCAAGCCATTGCTCTGCGCTTCATAGTGAACATCATAACGAATTTCCTCAACATATCCTTCATCGCATTTCGGTGAAACAACATACACGAAGAAGTAAAGATTACCATTTCCAATGGAAACACCATTAGTTTCACCTTGCATGAAAGTCATCGAATTAATAATATTCGCATTAGCCTCATCACCAACTTTCAATTTTGTGCGATTTATATATTCATTAAGTTGTTTTTCACCTTTAGCCTTATTAACATCGAGATAAGACTTAGGTTTTACTTCCCACAAATATTGATTAGAATCATGATCAAGGTACAAATCGGCACTACCGGTTTTTTTCCCGTTCGGGTAATTCGGATCAGGATGATTGTATTTGAGATACAATTCCTTTTTAATACCATTGTTCTGTTTGGTTATGGCATCTTGAACCATAATATGTATAACATTGTATTCAAGATGATCATAGTTGTGCAAAAGCCACCAATTATTATCGCTTTTTAATAGATAAGGATTTTGACCATTATTTCCCAGACTTATTGGATCTGTTTTTCCAACAAACACAGTGGGTGGAAGTTGAGTTCCATTATCCTGTATTTGACTTTCTGCTTTTCCCTCGTCATATGCCTCTTCCAAATTTTGGTTATGTGCAATTGCTTTGGGATTGTCTGCTGCATAACCTTTTATTGAAAAGACGTCCGTTGACAAAATGCTAAATGAAAAAACCAAGCTCATAAAGAGAGCAACAAATTTGTTGAATTTACTATTATACATAGCAGTACTTCCTTTCGTATATTGTATCCATCAGTATTGAGAACCGTAAATACCGACCGGAAAGGGTAAGCAAAAAGCACCTTTCATAGAATTGCTTGCCCAATATTAAATATTCAATCCATACTCCCTTAACTTTTCGGTGTTCTCTTTTTTTCGCCGCTCTAACTCGGCAGGAGCCCATTCCTGCAACTCCGGATTGGTGAAAAATTTATAGAATTTTTTCTTTTCCTCCTCGCGTGTTTCCGCAAGATATTTTATTCTTTCTTCGTTGTGTTCGCGATGACATCGTTCAAGTTCACGTTCACAATTTCTGTCACAGAACATAACATATTCATCTGCCGAAAACAATCTTGTACATAAAATGCTTTCACCGCTGTCGCCCACGGTTGGATAAATCCAGTGCCTCATCAATTCGAAATAATCCATACATCTCTCAAGAGTCACTATCGGATCTATTACAGGTATAGCAATTTCACAGGTAACATTAAGAGCCTTTTTTAAAACCTTGATCAATTCTGCCGCACTTGTTGGATTATAATAAAAACCCATAATTGAAGCACGATATTCCATATCACAATCACGCCAATGGGTTTTGGTGTAAATCTCGCTGACACTATCAAACGAGCCATGGAATCTTTTTGGTTCGGTATCGAAGTCAATTCCGGAATTGTACACAGTCGATACACCGCAAAACACATCAAAGCACTTGTATATTACACCGTTATATCCTCTGCCATCAGCTCTCTCATTAGCGATTGTCACACAATGAATGATCTCATCGCTAACAACCTTTACGAAATAAGGATACTTGCTCTTGATCAGCTTAAACCCAAGCGGCTCAAGAGCCTCTCCGAACACTTGCTTGAACGCCGCGTTAAGCGAGAGTTTTTTCTCCGCTGCTTTTCTGAACGAAAGTGAAATCACGTTCCCGTCCTGTCCAATCTCTTCCTCAAATTCGTCATAACACCAAGTCATAACAGACGGTGTAATTCCGAGCATTTTTCCGATATCGTACAGCATGTCCTCAACAAAAGTGTTTTCCAGCCCCAATGTACGCACAAATTCACTCTCATCTCCGCTTTGAATAAGCGGTTTCCACATATCGACTAAAATCGGAGCTTTTTCAATCCCGTAGCCCGAGCCGTCGCCGACAATAACTCCGCTTTCCGAGCCATTCTGCGCGAATAAGTTCAAAATCGCGAAGTCGCTGTCAACCACTTCCGCAGTAAAGCATAATGTGTCCATTCCCTCGGCAATTTTCTTTGCTGTTTTTGAAAGCTCGGTTGTGGCGCTGTCGCCGTTTGAGAGCGTGACCCAACCGCCCTCCGAGAAAGCTGTCGCATACGAAATCGCAGCTTCATCCTCGCTGCAAGGGACATACCCGTCTTTCTTCATAAGCTGCGTAAACTTCTCAATAAACTGTTCCTTGCCCGTGGTCTTAACGTGCAAAGCTGTCAGAAATTTTCCCATAGCGTCCTCCCAAAGTTCATATAAGATTTAATTTAAATTACCCACCTGCTGATTATGGTTTTATCTCTCATGCAAACAATATCGTAGCCAAAATCAAACCATAATTAACCCGAGTCATACTATTTCGATAAATACAGCAATCTCAAAAAACGCGCCGAAAATCAGCCCGATAATTAAAGCGGAAGACACATTGAGAATAGATACAAGTATCTGATTTATACCATATATGTATATCTCAGCGTCTTCCGCATTAACTATGTTGCTTTGCACAAGATTGTCGCCAATTTTGCGCGAAAGCCTTCAAAAAAACTCCATAAATCAGAACTTACGGAGCTTCTTGGCGTTTTCGGGCAACTTCGGCTGATGAGAAATAAACACGCACGTAGAGTTTGCTGTAGCCGTTGCAGCTGTTAATCCCAAAGTAGCAACAGCCTTCTTCAATCCTTTGCCGAGTTTGAGCGATTTTGTTTTCATTTTCACTGCATCCTTTCGTTTTTTGAGAATAACTCAAGTGTTTGGGATTACAATTTCGAGAAAATGTATCCCACGTTGACATTATATCACATAATTTTTCATTATTTTTTCAGTTGACAAAAATAGTCGTTGAAATGACAAAAATGGAAAAACGCCTTTGTTCTTCTCGAACAAAGGCGTTTTAGTTTACAATTATAACAATTCCTCATGCTATTTTTCGTACATTATTACCGATGCCTCAAACCAATTGCCATTAGCATTTGTTTTTAGCAATCCCCCATATTTTTCAACGGTTTTGGTTACGCTTTTTATTCCTAATACGTGGTTTTATTTGTACGATATGGATGGAAATTCGTATCAGTTCAATAATCATACGACTTTGAAAGCAGCATAATGACCATATAACCCGACGATGTCCTATGATTGGTGGAACAGGGTGAGATGTGATAGGAATGAGCAGAATCGGCGGGGCACTTGCGAGAACCCCGGAATAATTGTAATTCTACCGTTCAACGTCGGACTTGAAAACTTTTCTCAAGCTAAACCACATTCTGCGGGGACGTGTGTACTTGATAACACAGGCTGTTTTATTTGACTGGTTCCCACTCGACAAGCGGCGAAACATCGTTTGCAAGATGATTTATACTTTCAATCGTATTTCTGCCATAATGCAAGCCGCTTGATAAAAGTCTGCCCTCTGAATCAATATAAATCGGGTCGGGAGTATCCGGAGCATCACCGCAAACCAACGCGTTTTCGGCAACAACTTCTCCGCCAATTACTACTGTTTTCTTGAAACCTGTTCTGCGCTCCGGATTATTCTCCAATATTTCGTCCAAACTATAAAACAACCAATCGTAACCATCGTCCTTAAAAGAAAAGAACAATCCGCTGAATTCCGCGAGAAAATCCAACTGCTTTTGAGTAAGCTCAATACCTCGTTTCAACATCTCTTTGTTGAAATCGGTTGTGTCGATATGCCGTCCCTCGTACCAACCAAAAAAGCGAAGCATTTCATAAGTGCGCTCGGCAATTTCGGGGTGAAAATCAAACTCAACGGTTGTCAGATAATCGAAAAACTGTTCTTCATTTTCGGCAAGCAAAGTGTGACTTTTATCGTAAAACTGTCCGTTTTCGGAGATAAAAAGATCTGTAATATATCCGGCACAGTTTTCAACATATCCGAGCAAATTAACAACAGATTTTATGTCTTCCCAATAATAAAAATATTTTGTCCACCTTATGTAAAACTTCAGCTTATCTCCCGAAACAGACTCGTTACGCTCAAACGACCCTTCGCCAACATTCTGAAAAAAGTCAAGCATTTTTTCGGGATTTATTTTGCCATTATACGCTTGGCGGATATCATTTTCCAATTTGGTTCTGTCGTAGGGTTTAAAACTGACGAATTCTTTTTTAAAACCCCAAAACTTGTTGTGATAATTATTCTTGACTGCAAATTCAAGAAATTCCTGTCGTGTCATTATATCAACCTCCTAAATTTTTCAAGATCTTCTCAAACGTCTTTTTGCAGTTGTCACAAGGTTCATATATGCTACCAACAGCATGTTTTGCATTAGTACTATTTTTTGTGCGATACGTTGACAAGAATAATTCTTCAAATTTACTTCCGCTAAGTATCCCTGCCCTTGCTGCCCATATTTCCGAACAGTTAATTACAGAGCGATTGCTATATGCTGAGCACTCACCAACAATACCAGTAAAACTAGAGCAATTTCTCCCTATACCTGCTTTAATGATTTTATCATCTGCGAAGTATCTTCGAGACTCCTCCACTGCATCAACCAATTTTTTGTATTCTGCTTTAATATTTGGGTCAGAAATATAGTTCTTAATGTAATTATCTGTTAGTAAATCATTGTAAAATTTTGTATATTCTCTACCTTTTTCAAGTGAATCAGACATTGCATCAATCTCCTTTAACTTGGCAGATAAATCTTGGGGAACATAAATTGTAGGGTTATTTACGTAAACTTTATTCACTGCAACATAATAAGCACCTGGATCATTTTTCAATGGCACAAAACATATAGCTTCAGCACTAGAATTTAACGCTTGATCTAAACCTACATACTTTTTTGCTAAACATTTATTAATAATATTATTGGCATTTTCGCCGAACTTCCCAAAAATCTTCGAATAGTCAGCAATAGTGTCAAAATTGTCAGCGCCGCATCTCCCAATAGCCTTAATCATAGTATCGCTATGGTCGGACATAGCCTTAAGGAAATGAGTTGCCACATCGCCCGCAAATTTCTCATGCGATACACAGCGAATAATAAGATCAGTGTATTCGTCACCGCACTTACAAATTGCCTTTACCAAATCATCGCCGTGATGCACTAACAAATCAATCACAGCATCCACTTGATTTGGATTAATCTTTGACAATATTTCGACTATGTTCTCAATATTCTTGGGACCACATTTTTCAACAGCTTTAATTAAAGTATCGCCGTGTTTTGACAATGCTTCAAAAAGCTCGCTGGCAACTTTGCCGGAAACTCCACTTTCAGATATATAATGTGTAATCTTGTAGATATTATCATATCCGCATTTGTCGACTGCGCCGATTACACCTTTGCCATAATCAGAAGCAAACTCCGCGATTTTGAGCGCAGTCCCCTCGTCCGCATTCTTTATCACAAGCATCAGCTCGTCTTGGAATTCGGATACATTGCTAATTATCTTCGTGTATCGCTTTTCATAATCGGCAACATCTTTAAAATTGTTGTTTTTGATAAAACTTTCAAAAAGCCCTAAAGAATCTCTGTCAGCAACTCTTTTGAAAGCATCAACCACTTCGTCCGCATATTTTCCGGAATTTGAAGGGAGATCCAACAATTTCGTAATTGCAGGAGTGTCCGAGAAAAGATGTTTTGCTTCCTTACACGGAACATGCCTCAAAATATCAGAAATATTATCGGATTTCTTCAATCCATCAAATAAAGATGGCGCAATTTTCTTGATAACTTTAAATAAAATACCGATTTCATCAGCGTTCTTCGCACCCGCTCTGATAAAATCGCTTACTTTTGCAACCAACTTTGTAACGTCACCAGCAGCAGGGATTAATCCAACTCCACTAAGTAAAGCACCGCCAATGTCTCCGTAGAAGAGATTGCCAACCACATCGCGCAAATCAATACCAGGAATAAAACTTCCAAGTATCATCCCAATTAATTGAGCCAAATTCGGTTCGCGAATGAAATCTCCTCGAATTATCCCATCTAATAAATCAATAGATGATTTAAATCCGAATATGATCAGGTCAGTTGTTATGCCTTTCCAATCGACATCATATTTATTGGGATTCTTATCTTCGTCATCAAAGAATCCATCTCCATCTGTATCTCGACTAAGCGGATTAATTCCATTTTCAATCTCATACTTATCGTTAAGACCATCATAATCCGAATCGATACTGCGCGGATTGGTTCCATATCTATATTCTTCGCCGTCGCTCAACCCATCTCCGTCCATATCTGCATTTAACGGATCGAAGTATTTCCGGTTTTCAAACGAATCAAGTAATCCATCGCAATCGCCATCGCTGCTGGTCGGATCTGAGGAAATCGGCATAACTTGAATACTTTTCAGTTTTGCTGCAAGGCTATCCTCAACTGCAGATGATGGCATACCTGACGGCGTTCCACTATAATAATCGCTCTTAAATCTATCCAGACCTTCATATACATAGGACTTTTCAGTAAAATCCATGCATTGCTGAATAGTCGGTAAAATAACATTATGCTTTTCGTCATATGTAATCAGACCGAGTTCTACCCAACAATCAAGATTAACCTCATTCCAGTCGGTGAGACCGTCCATATCCGTATCAGTATCTTCTCCTGATGGATTTGTGCCGTTTGGATATAGCTCACTGTTCAGGCATACCTTTTGAAGCCCACTCGCAAGAATGGCGTCAAATTCCGCGCCGTATTTGTATTCTGGTATATCCTTTTGAGCATATTCATCATTGAAAATATGCTCGTAGATACTGCTTGCGAAGCTCTCATTGTAATTGAGAACTAATCCGTTAGTTTTCTCCGCGAGTTCCTTCTGAAATCCAGTCAGTACCTCTTTATCGCTAATTATGCTTATATTTGCATTTCTGTCGACCGCTTTCTGCAAAATGGAACTTGCAGCCTGAATGTCATAGACAGTATTCTCCTGCGCATAGATATCAAATATGAAGTTTTGAGTATCTCTTCCGCATATGGTTAGAGCATCATTCAAAGCCACTGAAATGACACAATTCTCCCCAAACAGGTCATTTTCGTCTAAATCTGATGATGACAAATGACCAATACTATTAGACAGGTTGCCGGAAGATTCATAGTTATAGTTTCTGGGATCAAAAACATCCGGAGATTCCACCAAGTGTATCCCAAAATCGAAAGCAGATTGCTTATAAATTGATATTGTAAAATCGCGTTTTTCAGTAATAATGGTCTCCGCGAATTCTAGAATTTGTTTTTTTATAGCGGAATATTGCTCTGAAGTAATTACCGATTCGCGATCGTCAATAATAAAAATTATGTTATATTTATCTTCTGAAGAGTCTGTGGCGCCATTATTTTCAGAATAAGCCACTGCAGAATACATCTTCCTGGTAAAAGTTTTTGTGTCACGCAGTTCGTCCGGCTCGATACCGAAATTCCGCATAAGAACTTCCATGTCAAGGACACAGTAAGTCCCCAGTTCGTCTGTTTCCGCATACAGAGTATTGCTCTCCTCGTCAAACTCTGTCGCCACGGGGAGCAGCATATTTATTTCATCGAAGTATCTGAATATATTATACCGCTTTATGCCCTGTAAGTCAAGGCAATTTTCAGCATATTCGCTGCCTTCGTTGGAAATATATTCGTCCGCAATTTTGTATGTGAGCTTTACCTTGTCAACATCACCGCCAAGATAGCGCAGCTCAACAGCTCCGCCAAGTCGAGCATCGCTGTCGGTTACGGCGGAGTATGTGCTTTCACTTGCGGAAAGACGAGTATCTGCATTTCCTGTTGCTGAAATCTCAAGCGACAGCTCATAAGGTGATTCCTCAGTATTCACTTCGGACATAACTTCGCTGTCTGCGGAAATTGTCTGCTCAACCTTGTATTCTGCATCGGGCACACCAAAAGTCTCGGGATTATTGGGATCAAGCCCGATAGCAATTTCTTCGCCGTCATTCAGCTTATCGCCGTCGCTGTCGGCTTTCAGCGGGTCGGTATTATACTTGTAGAGCTCATCATAATCGGACAAATCGTCCTCATCCGTATCTGCAGAGGACACGGAAGTTCCAAGCGAAATTTCCTCCTTGTTGGACAGACCATCGCCATCAGTATCGTCTTCGGCATCGTTTATGCCGTTCTCATCTGTGTCGTATTTCAGCGGGTTTGTTCCGGTTATGAAAATTTCCTCGTAATCTGTCAGTCCGTCTCCATCTGTATCAGGATTTTCGGTATCTGTGCCGTATGCTTCCTCAACACAATCTGCAAGACCATCACTGTCGCTGTCAAGCCATTTGCAGACAATTCCGTCCTCGTTATGCGCAACAACAAACGGCTCCGATTCAAGAGTTCCATTTTCCGTTTTTTGTACAGCCTTTATCTGCTTAACAAGGAAGTCCTCTTCAATTTCAAACTTATATGACTCGCCTTCAACATTCTCGGCAAGTGTTGTCCAACCGCCGTTGTCAGTGTTTTCGTAAAGAGAAATCTCACCCTCGTCCGTCGAATACCAATACACTTCAAGAGTTTTTTCTTCTTCAGCATATTCTCCGAAGCACATAATTATGTGTTCCTGAGGCTTGTCCGGTTCAGCAGGCGTATCGGGGTCTGTGGGCTTATCCGGGTCAACGGGTATATCGGGATCGACAGGATTATCCGGATTGGAAGGCTGCTCCGAGTTCAAATCTATTACAACCGATGTCAGAACGAAGTCCGACATCTCCGGAGTTTCCCCCGGAGTGATTGAACCCTGAAAGCCGAATTTCTTGGTCTCACCCTTTGCGATGGGTATAGTTGTAACATCATTCTCAACGAGAAATCCGTTTTCGGAATACAGTTTATTTGCGTTCCAAAGATTAGTTATCTCAAAATTGCCGTTGAACGCAAGACGCCATGCTTCAAGAGGCTCGTCCGAATTGTTTGTAACGGAAACCTCGGCGATAAATCCGTTGTCCCAGTTATTTGTGATTTCATAGCTTATTTCCGAGCCGGCTGTGGAATCCACGGTTTTATTACAAAGAGAAACGCTTTCGGGAAGTTTAAGTTCTTCTCCCCGAAGCTGAAAGCCGAATTCCACAGTGTTGCCGGGTATTATTTCATAGTTGTACCCGCAGTTGCGAAGTACGATAATCTCTCCGTCATCAGTGCATACCTCGGCGTTCCAGATATCCGCAACCTCACCGGAACAGTCGAGCTTCAGAGCCCAATTTCGCAGTGTTTCTTCACCATTGTTGGTGACAGACATCTCTATCTGCCGATAGCTGTCCCACTCGTTCTGAACCGTGTATGTAACTGTGCAATTTCCCGTTTCATAGGAACATGTGTGTTCTTCAGGGTATGACGCGAAAACCTGCACGCTCAATTGGAACAGCATTATTGCGCTTATTAACAGAGAGATTAGCTTCTTCATTGCTGGGTGTCCTTTCTTAATAGTAAACCTATTTTAATTGTCCTCTTTATCAACCTTGTCGAATGAATACAAAATTCGTCCTACAATTCTCTCGTTTGGCTTGAGCGTTCTAAGAGCAAAGATATCCGTATTAACATCCAGATTTACAGGAAGATATAGAGTACTTTTGGTTGATTCTTTTTTATCATCAACCCACTCTATTTTTTCGATAAGACCGCTGGGATATTTCATAAGAATCTCGCTTGCATCGTCAAAATCACCGTAGCTGTTCATATTGACCTGTGCATTGTATATATCTTTTTTAGAAACATTGGTCAAAACAAAATCTGCTCTGCCAAATCCAGCGTCAATGTCCAAATGCAAATCATCACCGCCATTGACAATAATAGGATCATCGTTTGGGAAATAAGCAGTAACAGGTATTCCAAACGGAGAAAGAACACCTTCAAAATCCACGCTGATGTTATAGCTTCCTTTGGAGTCTCCCTTTATAATCCAGGAAAGCGTTTCCGATGTCCCACCCTCAATTGTATTCAATGTTTGAGCAATTTGATTGGGATTATCTGTGTTTGCAAGTGAAAGACCTTTGGGAAGGTTTAAGGTAGCTGTTGGTGCAACTATATCAAATCCCTTCTCTGAATTATTAGTAATAGTAATGCTAACCTCAAAAAAGTCTTTGAGCCACGAATATTGTGTAACCGACATGCTCACCATTGTAGTTAATGCTAACTGTATTGGTGTAACGGTACATTCTGTATGGCTTTCGGATTCATCTTTGCGATTTATACCGCGCTGAAGAGTTGAAGTGGTTGTTTTGGTTGTTGCTGTTCCATCAGGTTTGTCTTCTTTCTTCTCAGACTTAGTCTCGTCTTTTACCTTAAAGCCACCGTTGTGATCGATTTGAATAAACTCCCCTTTTTGATTAACTATTACCTCAAATTTATCAAGTTCACCGGTCTTCTCGTTGCTTATCGTCATTTCAACCTTGCTGACATACTGATTTTCAGGTGCAGTAATATCAATTCCAAGATTTTCAATCTCATTAATTCCCAACTGCTTGACAGTAAAGTCATATGTCACTAACTCTGAACGTGTCAAAACAATCGTTTGGATTGCGCCTTCAGAAATGCCAGCATCCATCGATACAGACTTTTTTAGGGGCAGACATCCGTTTGCAAAGAAACAAAAGTCATATATACCGCTTTTTGCAACCAGTGTTACAATACCATTTCTGTCGCTATAAAATGTAGTTTCCGCCATATCGGGAAGTTCACAATATGCAGCGGCTGACGGCAGAATATTTCCGCTGTCGTCCTTTATCTGAATTTCAGTAATGCTGTAATCCTTGTCATAAACCGTCACGGTTGTCGTGTCGATACCGCTGTTGCCGCTTTCATCGGTGACTGTAAGTGTAACAGTATATGTTCCTGCCTCGGAATAGATGTGAGAGGATGATTTCCCGATATCTGTGTTTCCGTCACCGAAATCCCACGAATATTCCTTAATACCATAGTTGTCTCGCGACTGCGAGCCATCAAATCTTACAGCGTGTCCGGCGATAGTAACAGAACTGTTTCCGGCATTCGCTTTCGGAGAAATTGTATCCTTTCCTGATGATATACTAATCGTATTGCTCTTAACCGAATACAGATTTTCATCATGTGCAACAATCGTATATGAGTATTCTGTGAGCGGATAAAGTCCGCTGTCGGTATAACTCAATTCATTGGCGTTTGTTGTCGCTATGTATTTTTCTGTGCCGTTTGACTCTTTTCTGCGAACCTCATAATAAACATCGGAGTTGTCGGACGCTGGAGTCCAATCCAGTTTGACGGAACAACCATCTGCAGTTGCTTCAACCTCAAATTCCGACATTTCATTTTTGGCATAACTAAAGACCGTCTCAGATGTACACGAATTTCCCGCTGTATCCGTTACGTTTACACGAATTTGATAATCCCCGCTATCCGTCAAATAATCCTCAAGATTGAGGCTTACAATTTGGCTCTTCTGACTAAGTGTCTGAGGCTTAACTGAAAACCACTCATCTGAGAACGGTGACATGATTTCGGCATTCAGTTCTGCGAGCATAACATTGTCCGTACAAACTATTCTTAATGATTTGCTGTTTTCGGTGAGCGTCTGCTCCGAAATGACAATCTGCGGTTTTTCCTCGTCGTTTTTTGCAGAAATTTTCTTTGTATCACTGGCCTCAGAGATATTACCCGACGTATCAATCGCAATTATATAATATGAATACTCATCACCCGCAGTAACAGATGTATCGGTGAATTCGCTTGTTTTCGTTTTCTTGAAGAATTCGCCATTTTTGTATATCTCAAAATGGTCTATCTCAACGTTATCTTCCGAATCGTATTTGAACGAAATTTGCATAGGTGTAACTTCACTAATATGCAAAACAGGTTTTTGTGGCGGCATATTATCCGCATAGACACTGCTGCTGAACAGTGAGTTATTGCCCTCGTTATCAAATGCCTCAACATAATACTCGTGATAACCAGGTTCGGCGTCTTTGTCGTTGTATGCCGTTCCCACGGTGTTACCTATATATTCGCCGTTACGGTACAAATTATATCCATCAACGCTTACATTATCGCTTGAAGCAATCCATGTAAGGTAAACGCTGCCGTCAGCGCGAATGACAGCTTGAAGCCCGCCCGGAGTTGTGGGAGCGTAAGCGTCGACGTCCGTAGCCGCCTTGATGATGTTGCTGTTTTCGGAGCGCACTCCGTTCGCGCCCAGCGCCACAATATAATATTCGTATTGGGTATGGGTATTCAAACCATTATCTATGAATTCTGTTTGTGTTGTTGTACCGACAAGTTTCCCGTCACGATAAATCTCATAGCAATTCAGCTTGTCGTTATCAACCGAACTTGTCCATCTCATAAGAACGGACGTAGATGTCGAGCGAACAAACTGCAGATTTGTAGGTGCAGCGGGCGAGGAATCGTCCAGATAATTTTCTATAAGCTCATTCCATTTTGTATTGCTATTTATAATGTGCCCGATATTCAAGGGCTTTTGTATTTCCAGTATGTTAAACTGCGACTTGGTAGAATCAAAAGCAACAGTCTGCAAGCCATCGCCGCTGAGAACCACCTTGTGGCTGCCCGAGCAGTAGAAGTTGTTTGCATAATAGCTTGTCTTCTGCGTGAAATCTCCCTTTATTTCAAGTGTT
>JAGASH010000004.1 GCA_017847835.1 Oscillospiraceae bacterium | reverse complement strand
CGAGAACGACAAGCGTATGCCCGATATTGAAATCCTATCGAGAATTGCCAATGTGCTGAATGTAAACGCCGACTATCTTATCGGAAGAACGAACACAACAGCACTGAAAGGCAAAATGAAAACCGTTTGCGAGTTCACGGGGTTGTCTGATTGTGCAGTAGAATACTTGTCGGAGGTAGTCAAGAACAAGGACTACGCAAAGCTGTCGATTATCAATCATCTGTTTCAAGAACTTTGCGAGGACTACGATTTCTATAGCTATGAAACGCAGAATGGAGAAGAGGCTGCGAGCAGCGTTCTCGGCGCGTTATTCCTCTATTTTGAGAAATGTTCGGGCACGGACAGCGTGTGGGACGAGTTTGATGACTTGGGCAACGACAGGCGCAAGGAGATACTTGCGGCGGCTTACAAGCAGCTTCTTCTCAATCAAGTCACCGAACTCGTTAAAGCAAGCACTGAAGTGTATAGTCGAGATAACGAGCAGATTGAAAGATAACAGCAAAGCTGAAAAGAATAATTTAACCCTCCTGCGTTCGGGGTGAACGGCGGGAGGGTTTCACTTTTATAGGGCAAGACACATAGGGATAAATCTATTGCTTGGTTGGATTTACCCTAGAGAAGAACAGAGGTAAAAGTTTGAGGTCGGGAAATTTATCTTCCTGATTTGAGTACGCAATAAACTTGCTCTCGTTCCCACAGCTTGCAAGACCGAGCAAGCTACAAGACAGCGTACTCGTTTCTATGGCAGGGCTAAAGCCGAGTACACTTAATCCGCTTGCGGAGCTTTGCTTACCCCTCTACGCTTGCGTGGATAACGATGAAGCAGGCTCACGGTTTATCTCGGAGAACAACCTCATTCTGTGCAACAAGGTTTTGGCTGACAGCGGAGTTAAGGACTTTAACGAGCTGCTCCAAAAGACCGTCCGCACCTGTGAGCTGATAGATAAATTTCAATCGGCTCAAAATTTATCTGCCGAGCCGAGCAGGGTAAAACCGCCGCCGCACTCTCGCAAAGGTCGGAGATTGAGAAGATAAATTTCCGAGGTCGGGAATTTTATCTCCCTGCTCTGACACCGGTAAATTTTAAAAGCAAGGGTTTTTACCCTCCCTGTGTTACCACTTAAAAAAGAGGTGCGTAAGATTTTATCTTCCCGACGCTGTGCAAATCCATTTTGGAGTTGCGGAGTTTAAGTCGCTGACCGTGGGGTCAAGCGAAAGGGGTTTTAGGGGATTGGCCCCTAACTCAATGCCTTATTGTGAAGCTGGGCGTAACAATATGGCTATTGAGTATAGCCTTATTGATTGAAGGCGAAGAAATGACTGTGAATGGAACAGGTGACAAGCGAGGGTATAGGCAAGGTAAATCATTGAGAGCGACTTAGCATAAAGGTGTGTATTGGGTGAGTAAATTCCCTATGACTACAAAATCAAGCGGCTAGTTAGTAACTATAAACTCTGAACGATGCAGTCGGTTTGGTGTATGGGATGGCGAGGTAAACTCTACAAAAGGCTGTGGATTATCTGCCCATAGTGACAAGATAAACATAAAAATCCAAAATGCTATTGAAAAAATCATAGGATTATGGTATAATTAATATGGATTTTTATAAGAACTTGTTCTCGCAGAATGTATTCTAATATGTTGCTGAAGACCGATGTTACAACTAACGCAGGTGATGAACCAGCTGTTTTTGACAGAGATGACTTTCCATTTTAGGAAACCAACAGAGAAAGGTGAGTAAGTGTGTCAAAGAAGAACGATGACTTTTTCGTAGAAAAGAAGCCGTGGTCTGAAGTAAAAGACCAGTTATTGGGATGTTACTTGAAGCCGTATGTGTCAAAAATCCTGCATACTCGTAAACCGTTAGTTTATGTGGATTGCTTTGCCGGAAAAGGAAAATTTGATGACGGTAAGCAAGGCTCACCTCTCATTGCACTTGATATTATACAGCAAGGGCTGATATCATCAAAAATGACTGGACATTTACAGATTGCTGCTGCTTTTATAGATTTGAACTATGCGGACGACCTTAGAGTGAATTTAAAAGATTATCCGGGAGTTAAAATCGTATCCGGTGCATACGAAGATAAGATTGGTGAACTTCTAAAAAATAAAGGTGGCTGCAATGTATTTTTATACATTGACCCGTATGGAATCAAGGCTCTGAATTGTTCAAAGTTTGATGAATTTGCTAATGGACAATTTAATACTATTGAATTGCTGCTTAACATGAACTCTTTCGGTTTTATCCGTGAGGGCTGTCGAGTTATGGGACAACAGTTCAAAATGGACGATGATAATTTTTTTGATGATCTTGTTGAATATGATACTACCAAGCTGGATACATCAGATAATTCCGTAGAAGCATTAAATCAAATTGCTGGTGGAGATTACTGGAAATCAATTATAGAACAATACTTGAGTGGCAAGATTAACGGCTACGAAGCTGAAGAAAACTTCTCTGAGCAATACTGCCTGCGGTTGAGTCAAAGCTATACATATGTTTTGAATATGCCGATTCGTATTCATCAGAATCAGCATCCGAAGTACAGAATGATTCATGCGACAAATCATCCAAGTGGATGTGTTTTGATGGCCAATAATATATGTAATCGCTGGGAACTATTGAAAGATATTCAAAGCGGTGGGCAGTTGTCTCTTTTCCAAGACGATTTCAATAACCAGTCTATAGATGAATCTACATTAAGAGAACGAGTTATTGATCACTTTACACAGTACGGCACATGGACTCCACTTACCGAGGCAGAGGCAATGTTCTATGTGAAGTACGGTGCAATATGCAAGTCTGGAGATATTGCAAATGTACTCAAGGCATTAGAAAAAGAGGGGCGTCTTGCGGTAAAGAGAAATCCGGCTTTTTCTGAAAAGACTCAACGACCCACGAACTTTATGGCAGAGGGTCATGGTCATACTGTATCAGTAAAGTGGGTGAAATGATGAAGGTGGCAGGATACATAGAAAGAAAGAGTATGCTCTACCAGACTGGTGTTGAGTACGGAGACTATACGATGAATCATGTGCTCGGCTGTTCGCACGGCTGCAAATATCCGTGCTATGCCTTTTTGCTTAAAAAGCGATTCGGTCAGGTCAAGACATACGAAGAGTGGCGCAGCCCGTTTATTGTGTCCAATACTCTTGAACTGCTAGAGAAAGAAATCCCTAGGTTGAAAGATAAGATACAGTCTGTTCAGCTTTGCTTTACCACTGACCCATTCATGTATGGATACCCCGAGATTCAAGATATGAGCATTGCAGCTATACGAAGATTAAATGAGGATCATATAAAATGCTGCATTCTCACAAAAGGATTGCTGCCGATTGAGCTGAAGGACTTATATAGTGAGAACGAATACGGAATTACGCTGATTTCTCTCGATGAGGATTATCGTAAAAAGACAGAACCTGGGGCAGCATCATATGCTGACAGGCTCGCTGCACTAAAATCCCTTCACGAAGCGGGCTGTAAGACATGGGTAAGCATTGAGCCTTATCCTACACCGAATTTGATAAATCAAAGCCTTGGAGAGATTCTTGAGGCAGTCAGCTTTGTTGATAAGATTATTTTTGGCAGGACAAACTACAGCAAGACGGTCACTGAATATAAGGAGAATAAGCATTTTTACAATGAATGTGCAGAGGAAGTCATTACCTTCTGCGAGGAGCGTGGTATAAGCTATCACATAAAAGCAAAAACTCAAACGGAAGAATAAGGTGAACAACTGTGGCATTACTATAGGATTTGATAAAGCCGATGATACCATGAATAAACTATAATCAATTGCTGGAAGTGACAAAATGAACGGAACAATACTCGTAGTAGACGATGAAAAAGAGATCGCCGACCTTATTGAGGTCTACCTCACAAACGATGGCTACACAGTCCGGAAATTCTACAACGGCACGGACGCTCTGAAATACCTTGAAACCAGCGAACCCGACCTTGCGATTCTGGACGTCATGCTGCCGGATATTGACGGCTTTCACATCTGCCGGAAGATACGGGAAAAACACTTTTATCCTGTGATAATGCTGACAGCAAAGGTAGAATCCGGCGACAAGATAATGGGCCTCACCATTGGCGCAGACGATTATATAACCAAGCCGTTCAATCCGCTGGAGGTGGTCGCAAGGGTAAAGACCCAGCTTCGTCGCTGCCGGAATTACAACAACCCCTTGCCGCAGGAGCAGAAAAACGAGTACGATATCCGTGGACTGTACATAAACCGCGACGGCCACAAATGCACTCTCTACGGAAAAGAAGTCACTCTCACCCCGCTGGAGTTTTCAGTGCTGTGGTATCTGTGCGATAATCAGGGCAGAGTTGTTCCGTCGGAGGAACTGTTTGAAGCGGTCTGGGGCGAAAAATACCTCAACAGCAACAACACCGTAATGGCGCATATCGGCAGGCTCCGGGAAAAACTGCACGAGCCGGCTCGCAGCCCGAAATTCATAAAAACCGTGTGGGGGGTAGGCTATACAATTGAATAAATCAAGCAGAAGAACTAAACTCACCCGCGGTATCTTTGTTCAGTACATTCTGGCGCTGGTGATATTTACTGTGGCTTTTTTCGCGCTTTTCGCCGCAGCGTACTGGTTTGTAAGACAGTTCTACTGGCAGTATGATGACCCGGTGTACCAGTTCCTTAAATTCGTGCAGAGATTTTTGGTATTCTTCCTCGCCGTTCCGTTTATTGCCGGCTGGGGAATAATAACTTATTTCTTCATGAGCCGCCCCCTGCGGTATCTTGACGAGGTAATTTCTGCATCAGAAAGTCTTGCTAATCCCGCAGATGAACAGATAATCCTGTCGGACAAGCTCAAAAGCGTACAGGACGAGCTTAACCGCGCCCGGGAAACCTCGCTCCATAACGCACAGGTCGCTAAAGAAAACGAGCAGCGCAAAAACGACCTTATCGTGTACCTCGCCCATGACCTGAAAACACCGCTCACCTCGGTCATCGGATATCTCACCCTATTGCGGGACGAGCAGGAAATATCTCCGGAACTTCGGGAAAAGTACCTTTCCATATCCCTTGATAAGGCGGAGCGTCTGGAGGAGCTTATCAACGAGTTTTTCGAGATAACCCGGTTCAATCTGTCGAATATTGAACTTCAGTTCAGCCGCATAAATCTCACCCGTATGCTGGAACAGCTTGTCTTTGAGTTCCAGCCTATGCTGAACGAAAAGCAGCTTCACTGCACTCTCACCGCCGCGCCGGACATTATGCTGAAATGCGATGTGAACAAACTCCAGCGTGTGTTCGATAATCTGCTGCGGAATGCGGTGTTTTACAGCTTCGAGGGCAGCGAGATAAGCATTACTGCCGAGCAGTCCGACACCACGGTTGTGCGTTTTGTAAATCACGGCGATACAATACCGCTGGAAAAGTTGGAACGCCTGTTCGAGCAGTTCTTCCGGCTTGACCCCTCAAGAGGCACGAATAGCGGCGGCGCAGGTCTGGGGCTTGCAATAGCAAAGCAGATAACCGAGCTTCACGGTGGCAGCATTACCGCAAAAAGCGAAAACGAGCTGATAGAGTTTACAGTAACAATCCCGGTTTTGTAGGAAAACTGTAAGAAATTCTATAGGAAAAATTATGATTTCCGACAGAGAATGCAAAAAAATATCATCACTGCTTCTGATACAATAAAGGTATCAGGGGCAATTTTTTCTGCCCGGAAAGAGGGAAAATATATGAAAAAATCAAAAATAGCAGTAATTTTCGGCGGCTGTTCGACAGAATATGAGGTATCGCTGCAATCTGCCTCTTCGGTGCTGGAAAATCTCAGCGCAGAGAAATACGAGGTCATTCCGGTAGGAATAACGAGGGAGGGTAAGTGGTTTCACTACACCGGGGAATACGCACGAATTGCCGATAATTCATGGTGGGAGGACATCGAATATCTGTTCCCGGCAGTATTTCCGGCAAACAGAGGTGCAGGAGGATTTATTGAGTTCCACGGCGAAAAAATACGGAATGTCGGCGTTGATATTGCGTTCCCGGTGCTTCATGGAAAAAACGGCGAGGACGGTTCGGTGCAGGGGCTTTTTCAGCTTTCGGGAATTCCCGTTGTCGGCTGCGGTGTGCTTTCCTCTGCGCTGTGCATGGACAAAACGAGGGCGCACCGGCTTGTTTCCGCCTCTGGGATAGCAGTTCCAGAATCACTGACATTCACCCGCAGTAGCATGGACGCGGCTTTACATGATGTCATGGCGAAATTTCACTTTCCGCTTTTCGTGAAACCTGTGCGTTCCGGTTCGTCCTTTGGTATCAGCAAGGTACATTCAGAAGATGAGCTGCAAAGGGCTGTGATTTCCGCATTTAAGCATGACAACGAGGTCGTTGTTGAGGAGAATATTGACGGCTTCGAGGTGGGTTGTGCGGTCATGGGAACAGACAATCTTACTGTGGGCAGAGTTGACGAAATAGAGCTGTCCGGAGGATTTTTTGATTACACCGAGAAATATACGCTGAAAACCTCCCGCATTTATATGCCGGCAAGGATAACCCCAGCCGAGGAAGAACGCATACAGGAAACGGCGAAGCTGATATACCGCACTCTTGGATGCTCCGACTTCGCTAGGGTGGATATGTTCTACACACCCGAAAAAAGGATAGTATTCAACGAGGTGAACACTATCCCCGGCTTTACGGCGCACAGCCGCTTTCCAAGCATGATGAAAGGAATAGGGCTGTCGTTTGCGGATATGCTGGACAGGCTTATCGGGGAATATCTGAAATGAAAACCGTTGTTCTTGAACGAAACGAAATATACACAGGAAGCCTTATTCTTGTGAATGCAGAATATCCGCTCCGGAGCACTCCCACTGACCTTGCTTCTGCCGTAACGGGATTTGCTGATATTTCTATGGAACGCTGTGCAGTGGAGCAGTTACAGCTTATTCTTGATGAAATCGGTGCAGGAAACATGATAGTCCCAGTAAGCGGATATCGCTCCAAAGCAGAGCAGACAGCGATTTATGAGAATTCGCTGAAACAAAACGGGCCTGATTTCACGCAGAAATATGTTGCACTACCCGACCACAGCGAGCACCAGACCGGGCTTGCAATAGACCTTGCGCTAAACACTGACAATATTGATTTTATCCGCCCGGATTTCCCATACAGCGGTATCTGCGAAGAATTCCGCAAAGCCGCTCCTGAGTTTGGATTTATCGAGCGTTACCCTGCCGGAAAGGAGAATATCACCGGAATTGCCCATGAGCCGTGGCATTTCCGTTATGTGGGCTTTCCGCACTCAATGATAATTGCCGAAAAGGAATTCACCCTTGAAGAATACACGGAATACATAAAATCATTCCGGCAGGAATGTCCGCTGAGTTACAGTCACAAAGGAATAGCAGCAGAGATATTCTATGCTCCGGCGGAAACAGAAATATCGGTCAACAACGCAGTTTGTCAGGTTTCCGGCAATAACACGGACGGCTTTGTTGTCACTCTATGGGGGTATAAAAATGCGTGAAAACAGCGAAAGCTCCTACCCCGGAATTGACGTTTTCAGAGTGGTCGCTGCGTTTCTGGTGGTGGCAATTCACACCTCACCGCTGCTTTCATTCAGCGAAACAGCGGACTTTGTTCTGACAAGGATAATCGCACGGACAGCCGTTCCGTTTTTCTTCATGACATCGGGATTTTTCTTGATTACAAGATACGCCGAAAATGCGGACAGGCTCAGAACATTCCTCAAAAGAACGGCGATTATCTATGCCGCAGGAATACTCCTTTACATTCCGGTAAACATTTACAATGGGTATTTCGCCGCTCCCGACGTCTTGCCCAAACTTATTCAAGACCTGATATTTGACGGAACATTTTACCACCTTTGGTATCTCCCGGCGGCAATGCTGGGTGCGGCTGTCGCATGGGCGGCGGTACGAACTCTGGGTTTTAGAGGCGCATTTATTCTGACCGGGGCGCTGTACCTTGTTGGTCTAGGCGGCGACAGCTACTATGGCTGCTTTGCAGGAAATCCGTTTTATGAGGCATTGTTTCAGATAATGGAATACACAAGAAACGGGCTGTTCTTTGCGCCGCTGTTTATGGTGCTGGGTGGTTATATCGCAGAAAAGAAACCACGTCCTTTGCGCTACAGTATAATTGGCCTGGCGACTTCGGCGGCGTTTTTGCTGGCGGAGGGAATGCTGCTACGGTTCTGGCAGGTTCAGCGGCATGACAGTATGTACCTGTTCCTGCCGGTTTGTATGTATTTCCTGTTCGGAGCATTAGGCTCGTTGCGTGGGC
The DNA here is from genome assembly GCA_017847835.1 of Oscillospiraceae bacterium. Lineage (GTDB taxonomy): Bacteria > Bacillota > Clostridia > Oscillospirales > Ruminococcaceae > CAG-115. The sequence goes on along the minus strand of JAGASH010000004.1, from coordinate 68,997 downwards.
AAAGAATGGCAAGGCTTCGTTTGGTATCTCTTATTGTTTATATTATTCACCCACTGGTAATAATTGCTGTGAGGTTTGCGGCAAGGCTGATTCACATGGAGAAGCTTCTTATCGAAAACAGCATGGGTCATTTTATTACGGTATGCGTTGGTTCGGGGATTATCGCTGTTTTCGCCGCCGCTGTATCTGAAAGGTTGCACAAATCGTCCGTCACTTTCGATAAAACGGGCAGAGCGTGGCTTGAAATCAACTCGGATAATCTCCGGCACAATGCCGATGTACTCCAGAGTGCAATGCCGCCGGGCTGCCGGCTTATGGCGGTGGTTAAGGCGCAGGCATACGGACACGGAGCATTGCAGACCGCTGGAATTCTTGAAAGAGCCGGAGTGACAGCCTTTGCCGTTGCAACTATTGACGAGGGTATCGCATTGCGGAAATACGGCATTACCGGAGAGATATTGATACTCGGCTATACCACGCCGTATCGTGCTAAGGAACTGAAACGCTGGTGTCTTATTCAGACCATAATTGACCTGAACTATGCAGAACTGCTGGAAACCCAGAATATTAAGGTGTCCGCTCACATCAAGCTGGACACCGGAATGCATCGTCTGGGAATAGACGCACAGAATATACAGGATATCGAGAGGGTTTACTACATGAAACACCTCAACGTATGTGGTATCTTCACGCATTTGTGCTGCTGCGATTCGCTGAATCCGGAGGACGTTGATTTCACACAGAAGCAGATAAGCCGTTTTTACAGCGCACTAAGCATACTGGAAAGCGACGGAATAAATCCGGGAAAGGTTCATGTTCAGAGCAGCTACGGGCTGCTGAATTACCCTGAACTGAAATGCGATTATGTCCGGGCGGGAATTGCGCTGTACGGAGTCCGCAGCAGCGTTTCCTCGGACGAAAAGCACCCGCTTGAGCTTCGCCCGGTACTGTCGCTCAAAACAAGGATTGCGCTGATAAGGAGTATTCCGAGCGGCGAAACTGTCGGCTACGGCAGGCAGTTCACTGCACAGCGGGATAGCGTTATTGCGATACTTTCTGTGGGCTATGCTGACGGTGTTCCGAGAAGTCTGTCCTGCGAAAACGGCAAGGTTGAAATCAACGGAAAGACTGCACCAATCATCGGGCTTGTATGTATGGATCAGCTTGTGGTGGACATCACCGATATAGAAAATGTGAGGGTCGGAGATGTTGCGGCTATCATCTCTGCGGAGGGTGGCAGTTCTGCTTCTGCTTCCGAAGCCGCCAAATCCGCCGGAACGATAAGCAATGAGCTTCTCAGCAGGCTGGGTGATAGGTTGGAAATAGTATAAGTATACAATAATAAACCAACCGTGGAGCGTGCCGCTGAATATCATTATTGTGTTAATCTTATCTGGGATGCGCTTATTGGGTATGGATGTGTCCTTTGGATGATTGCAGAGTACTGTTTCAGCACTTATGTAGAATTATATATGATCTACATTTCTTTTTCTAACTGGTTTTCTGAAGTTCCGTAAATATAAATAAGCCGCCGACCTCACAAGTCAGCGGCTTACAATATTTTCTTCAAAAAACCTCACAAGCGTATCCATAACACCCGAAGCCGCCTGAATACTGCCTATCATCAGCAGGTCGGAATTGAGCGTTGAGTAATCAATGTCATACCCCGCGTTTCTGATAAGCTGCACAAAGAAAACTCTCTCCGTTCTTCCGTTGCCCTCTCTGAAAGGGTGGAGCATATTCAGCGAATGGTATAGGTCAGCGATTTCAGTTATAAATTCGTTTTGGGGCAGTTTCGTGAAATAATCGAGTTTCTTCAGCCTTGCGAAAATCAGACCGCCGAGCTCCTCTATTCTTTCGGGTGCAGTAAAGACGGTTGCTGTTTTTGACAAAGCTATCGTTCTCGTCTTTCCTGCCCATTCATATAAATCTTCAAACAGAACCCTGTGCAGTGCTTTGTAATTCTCAAAACCGAAATCTTGAGCCAACGGCTTATTTATAAGACTTGCCGCCTTATAAGCGGTAATAAGCGCCTCGCTACTCTTAAGCTCGTTTTCGTCCTTGATACCAAGCTTATTGATAAGGGTAGTTGTACCCTCGTAGCAGTCGGCGTTTGTGACATTTAGGTTGTATGCCATATCAGTTATCCTTATTATTCAGCTCTTTCAAAGCTTCCAATAAGGTAATTTCCTCGTTCATAAGCTTCATAATAAGCTCCTTGTGCTTTTCTGTTATAACGAAGCCTTCCATCTCAGTGGACACAATAGCGTTATCAACAGCACGTTCTATTGTCATAGCGGTCATAGTAATCACCCTTTATTCGCTTTTCTAGTTTCTTATATTATACACCGAATTGCCGAAAAAATCAATACTTTTTCTGTCGGCATAAATAAATCAAAATCGGAGACACACCGTAATTTGTTCTTTGTTTGTTCTTTATTGTTACGAAAAATCTCAAAAAGTTACTGAAAGTGTGCTTTTTGAGATGTGTCGCAAATGGCTCTGTTATGCGGTTCTTCTGATTATTTGAGAAGATACAAAGTACAACGGGGGATTTTCAATTCCCGTACGGGTCACCATAAGCACAGCTCACATTTGGCTAAACAAAGCCTTTTGTGGGCTTTTCTTTTTGCAAAAATTTCGGCTTGTCCGCTGTTTGTCCGCTAACACGATGTTAGCGCCGTTGCCCCAAAAGCGCGACACGATGTCGCGCAACAAAGAGCAACACGCGCTATTCTTCAAAATAGTCGAATACACGCTTTAAGCCTCCAGCTTGCGACCGTCAAGAAATCCAAACGCTCCGTCCATAGCTTCTGCCACTCTCGCCTGTGCGTTCTGAAACTGATGACAATAAACATTTAAAGTATCTACAATATATTGGCAAAAGCATAGTCAAGTCAACTGAACATAATAAACCCCATCGCAAGTGCGATGGGGTTAGCTATATATCAAAATATCTGTTGAAATGTAAATGGATTGGCTCTGTATCGGCATTCGTTGAGTTGATAATGTGTAGCCACAGGCACTTCTATTACGAATAGCATTAGCAGTATTGCTTCTTACAAGTTGCCAACAAATCTTGATACCGCACATACCGGAATATTCTATTTTCACGGAACTGCTCCAAATGAAATGCTTGCCCAAAAAACAGCGAAATACATTTCTAAATACTATTCCAACGCCACTATTATATGCTTCAAAGGAAAAGCGCATTGTGAAAACTCATTGTTTCATCCTGAAGTAATGATAAAGGAATTAGACGGATTACTTACATAAATCCAATCTATGCGAAAATTGCAAGTAAGATACAAACATAAAGCCGATGAACGGGAAAATCACCGTTTATTGGCTTTTTTGTATGAGGAAGAATAAAATTGATTTTGAAATACTTGACAAAAGCCATAATATATTATATAATATATCTTATGATATATATTCATAGATATATTATAAGAGGAGATGTATTATGCCGCCGAAACAGAAAATAACAAAAGAAATCCTACTGGAGCACGCATTTGAAATAGCAGAGGAAAAAGGTATTGACGCTGTTACTTCAAGAAGCGTGGCAAAATCGGTGGGCTGTTCCATTCAGCCTGTGTTCAGTCATTTTCCTACAATGGAGGAACTCCGTCAGGCAACCTTTGACTACGCCTGCGATAAATTCGTTCAGGAAGTCCTTGCATTTGAGAAGATGCCCGATTTCCTACCGAGAACTACAAAATGGGTTCTTGACCTTGCAAGAAATAAGCCGAATCTTTATCAGATGCTGTACCTTTCAAACAGCTTCAAGGGGAACACTCTGCTTGATGTAATGATGAATTTTGAAAGCAATAAAAAAATGATAGCAAAAATGACAGAGCTTTACGGGCTGGAAGAAGACACCTGCAAGGATATACTTCTTCGGAGCTGCCTTTTTTTGATGGGAATAGGAACGATGATATGCGTAAATCACATGGAGTTCAGCGATGAACAGGTTGCGTTAATGATGAAACAGACTGTTGTCGATATGGTGCAGGGTGCGAAAGGACGTGCATTATGAGAAAAATCGGTTTATTAAAAGTGCTCGCTCTTACAAGAAAGGCTGATAAAATGAGTGCTGCGGAACGAACAGCCTTACAGCAGAAGCGTTTGAGGGAGCTTGTTTCTTATGTAAAAGAAAACAGCCCGTATTTTGCGGAGCTTTACAAGAATGTGGATGAAAATACGCCTTTGCCCGAAATACCTGTTACAAATAAGCAGGAAATGATGTCAAATTTCGATAAGTGGCTTACAGACAGCAGTATCACCACAGCAAAGGTTGAGAATTTTATGTCCGATGTTTCAAATGTCGGAACAAAGCTTGACGGAAAATATCTTGTCTACACAACCTCGGGTTCTACGGGAAATCCCTGCATTATGCTCTATGATGAAACAACAATAAATGTTTCTTCGGCTATCGGGGCGCTCCGAAGCTTTGCACGAAAAGATGATTTGACTGCATTTATGAAATCGGGCAAAAAAACTATGGCTCTGTTTGCGGACGGCGGCTTTTATCTTGGCTGCGGCTCTATAAGATACAATCTTCATAAAATGCCTTGGAAGAAAAAAGTGATGAAAACCTGCGATGTACGCAAGCCAACCGATGAAATTGTAAGTATTCTTAACGAATTTCAGCCCTCGATGATAGGCTGTTATCCTACGGCTATGGAGGTTCTTGCGGCTGAACAGGAGCGGGGCAGACTTAAAATCAAGCCTACAATAATAATGACAGGCGGCGAAAAACTTAACGACGGAGTACGCAAGCATTTGTCAGAGGTCTTCGGCTGTTACGTTCAGACGAATTATTCCTGCACCGAAGGCGGAACTATGGCTTGCGAATGTACAGAACGTCATTTCCATATAAACGACGACTGGGTTATTCTTGAAGCTGTTGACGAAAATAATCAGCCTGTTCCCTTCGGTACACAATCTGCAAAGGTTCTGCTGACAAATCTGGCGAATAAAATCTGTCCGATAATCCGATTTGAAATCACGGACAGAATTGTAATGCACGATGAACCTTGCAAATGCGGTAATACAAGACCGTGGCTTACTATTGAAGGCAGAACTGATGATATTCTCTGTTTTGAAAATGGAGTAAGGATTGCGCCGATGCTGCTTTACGCAATACTTAAAGAGGTTCACGGAATAAATCGCTTTCAGCTTATTCAGCATAATGACGACCGTCTTGAACTGCGGCTGATTGCCGATAATAAGCAGGAAATGTTTAATTCGGCGAAAAAAGCTGTCGAGGATTATCTTTCTGAAAATGGTGTATTTACAGAGGTTTATCTTTCTGATGAAGCACCTGCGGCACACCCTGTCAGCGGAAAATATAAGCATATTATTGCTAAAAGTAAAATTTGAAGCAGGATAGCATACCCACAACTTGATAATTGCAAGGTGCTGCATATAGCACCATAGGCGGTACATCTGAAAATTAGCTCGGCTGTAGAATTATATTGAAATTCGGGTTTGTTTGTGATATAATGAGCAAGACGGGTTGATAATCTGCCCGACAAATCGGAATTTGTTTGTGGATTTGGAAAATGCAAATTTGCCATATACAAAGGGAGAGAATTGATATGAAACTTGATTATTTAAGTCAAAAGAAAGCCTTTGTTGTAGTGTGTGAAAAAGATGATGAACAGGATGTGGTAAAGCAGATTGTTTATAATAGGAAAAATGTTTATTATGTTAATAATAAGAAAATATTTGGTTTTCCATATAAATACTTTAAACCTTTGAACATGATTCATCGAGCAATTAAAATGAATAAAAATATACATTCGATAGATGAAATTTTGACACTTTTACAGTTCGATGAGGAAGTAAAAGAAAGATTAGAGCGTCCATGGAAATATCAAGGTAACTATAAATGGTTTTTCTCGGTTGCATATGGTATAGCAAATGGAGAGAAAATTTTTGTTATGCCGTGGATGCATAAGGGTGTTCTTGATTACCAAGAGTATCGTAACAATTTGATATGTCAAGCAATAAGTAAGATACAAGGAACTATTCTATTTGTGGTTCAAGAAATTCCAAAAGACTCATTTTTAAATAGTCAAGCTGTTATAAGAATAAAACTCACCAAGTAATTTAAAAAATGAATATTATTTACATTCTAATTATTTTACAACTTCCCACAAGTCGGGCAGATTATGTAAACAGCGTTCGCAGAAAATCAAAGGATATCGAAAAAGATTGTTTTCTGCGTGCCTATGAAATTTTGACAAAAACAGAAAGGGAAAGCGACTATGAAAAAAGCGAAAATCGTGAAAATAGTGCTGCTTGGAATTGCGGGATTGCTTTTAGCTGCAATTGTGGTTTTGCTGATAATGTTCAGGCACGAGATAAAAACTCTCACAACGCTGAAAGAGCGTGAAAAGGGCGTTTACACGATGACCTATGACGGCGATTACGGGTTTGATGAATTTCTGAAAATCGGCGCGAAAAGCGATAAGGATATCGAAAAATTTGTGACGAACAGGCTGCTGAAAGGTCTGCCGATTGATTTGAATATAAGCGAGGGCGGCTGCACAGCGTTTGTTACGAAAAATGAAAACGGCGACGTGATTTACGCGAGAAATTTTGATTTTCCGTACTCGCCTTTTCTTCAGCTTTACACAAAGCCCGACAACGGCTACGCGTCCGTTTCAACCGTTAATCTGTCGTTTGCGGGATATGACGAAAAAAATCTCCCTACATCTGGAATTTCGTTTAACAATTTTCTGACGCTTGCCGCGCCGTTTTTGCCGTTTGACGGAATGAACGAAAAAGGCGTTTGTATGGCTTTGCTGGCGGTGCCCGAGGCTGATTTGAAAGATGACCCGAACAAAGTTACCCTTAACACAACCACGGCAATCCGACTTGTTCTCGATAAATCAGCGACGGTTGACGAGGCGGTTGAACTGCTGAAGGGTTATAACATCTATTTTTCGGGCGATGTGACTTGTCACTTTTTAATAGCGGACGCGACAGGAAAATCCGTGCTTGTGGAGTACTTTGACGGCGGATTGCAGGTTGTTGAAACCGACGCGGATTATCAGATTGCAACAAATTTTATCGCGTATAACGGCGTGAATATCGGCGAGGGATTTACTGAATTTGAGCGATATGACGCGGTTGAAGAAGTCCTGAGTAAAAACAGTGCGATTACTCTTGAACAATGCGAAAATCTATTGAACAAGGTCGGTGTTTACAACGGCGAAATCGACAAGCTTCAATGGTCGGTTGTCTATAACCTCACGGATAAAACGGGCAGAATTTGGCCGCACAGACAGTCTGAGAAATCGTGGGATTTTGAAATCGGGCAATGATTTAGGAGAGGAAATTTAATTTTTAGGCGGAGGAAAAGCGATGAAAACTGCTATTATTTATTCGTCAACCCATCATCAAAACACAAAGAAACTCCTTGACGCAATCAAAGAGAAATATCCCGAGGTTGCGCTGATAGATTGCCATGAAACGAGTGAATTCGATTTGTCCGATTATGACCGCATAGGTTTTGCGTCGGGAATTACCTACGGAAAGCTTTATCCCGAACTTTTGGAGTTTATGGAAAGCAATATTCCTGAAAATAAAGAGGTGTTTTTCATTTACACTTGCGGCTCGAAACGCAAGGGCTATACCGACGCGGCTGCGGAAATTGCCAAGCGAAAAAACTCAATAATTCTTGGAGAATACGGCTGTCTTGGCTTTGATACATACGGTCCGTTTAAGCTCATAGGCGGCATTTCAAAAGGACATCCCGACAAGAATGATATTGACGCAGCGATAAGTTTTTTCGAGGGGTTGTGAGGTGTGACTTACATAAAAGCTCGGAATTACGCGGTTTGAACAAATATAATAAAAGCCGTCTTTTGAAATATAAAGGCGGCATTGATTTATATATTGACATTGCCGTTTAATTGTGATATAATGATAGCCTTATCGACAAAGCGAAAACTGAAAGGGGTAGAAATATGAAGGCAATGGCAAGTGATTGGTATAAGAAGATTTGGACGCTTGATATTCAAAATCACTCTTGGGTTGAGGACACAATTCGGCAGGTGGATTTTCTTGTTGACAAACTGAAGCTGACAGGGAATGAGCGGATACTTGACCTCGCGTGTGGATTTGGACGTCATTCTCTGGAGTTTGCGCGGCGCGGTTATGACGTGACAGGCGTTGATATTACTCCCGTATATGTGGATTATGCCACAAAACAAGCGCAGGCTGAAAATCTGAATGCACGTTTTATCTGCTCGGATATTCGCCAGGTGAGCTTTGACGGTGAATTTGATGTTGTGCTGAATATGGCGGACGGTGCGATTGGTTATCTTGAAAACGAGGAAGAAAACCTGAAAATATTCCGCGTTATTTCAAAAGCGCTGAAAATCGGCGGAATACATTTTATGGATATTATGAACGGCAGCTATGCCGAAACTCATTTTCCGTGCAAGCTTTGGGACGAGGGAGAAAAAAGCCTAACTTTATCGAACTTTGAATGGGACAAGCAAACCAAAACCCTGATTTACGGACAAATCAGCTATCCTTACGGACAGCCATTGTACAAGCCGGAAATAACCGAGGGAAACACAATCAGATTGTACTCGCTTGACGAGATAAAAAGCATTTTCAATGACCTTGGAATGAGCGTTTATGACAGCTATGCGGATTTCAGCGGCACTTTGTCATCGGACAATGGTATTCAGTTAATGGTTTTCTCGAAAAAGCAGATGTAAAAGGGCTTTAAATCGACAAATTCAATAAACCGCGTGGATTAGCGAAAAAATTCAAAGTCGCCTCAAAAGGCGGCTTTGATTTTTGTGTTGCAATTATTGACTGATTGTGGTATAATAAACTCAGCGATAAATCGGAATAGGTAGGGGAGATATAAAATGGGAAAAGCAAAATATTTCTTTAAAAAGTTAGACGAAAGTGCAATTTCTATTATCAAAGAATTGTTTGTCAGTGTTTTTATAAATGAACCATGGAATGATGATTGGTCTGACGAAAATCAACTGCATTTGTATATACAAGATTTGGTAGGGCAAGGCAACTCATTGACTTTCGGATTGTTTGAAGAAACAGAATTGATTGGCATTTCTATGGGTCATATAAAACATTGGTATACCGGCACAGAATATTTTATTGATGAATTATGCATTGCTACCACTAAACAGGGGAAAGGAATTGGTACAATCTTTCTGAATATGATAGAAAAGGCTTGCAGGGAGCTTGAATTAACGCATATTTTCTTACTGACGGGAGATAATGTCCCGGCATTTGAGTTTTACAAGAAAAATGGATTTCTTAAACTGGAAAATAGCGTATCATTAGCCAAGGATTTATAAGGATTTATAAAGTATATTCAGATTTCCGTTATTGTCAACTTCCCATAAGTCGAGCAGATGGTGCTTGTATTATAAAAATCAGCCGATACAGTCCGAATGTCAAGCGCATTCGGACTTTTTTGACTTTTAATCAGACGAAAACTTATAATTAAATCGATATTTTTATATAAAATACATATTTTTCTTGACTTAACTCTGGCTTTGTGGTATAATAATAGCAAAATCAATATAAGCTATACGCGAAAGGAATGATAGAATGAAACGCAAAATAACCCAACAACTTATTCAATGGAAAAACTCTCCTTCCAGAAAACCGCTTATTCTGAACGGCGCAAGACAGGTAGGGAAAACCTTTATTCTTCGGGAATTTGGCAGAGAGCACTATAAAAATACGGTTTATGTAAATCTTGAAAGCAACGGTATTGTTGCGTCTATGTTCAACGATGATATTTCTCCGTCAAAGTTGATAAAATACCTTGAAGCAGAAACACGGGAAAAAATTCTGCCGAATGACACGCTGATTATTCTTGATGAAATTCAGTCCTGTGAGCGTGCGGTGACTTCGCTCAAATATTTCTGTGAGGAAACTCCCGAATATCATATAGCAGCCGCGGGAAGTCTGCTTGGTGTGGCAATAAACAGAAATCAGACGTCATTTCCCGTAGGCAAGGTAAATATGCTGCGGCTTTATCCAATGGATTTTGAGGAATTTCTTACAGCAACGGGAAACAATCTTCTTGCCGATGAGATAACCGACTGCTATAACAAAATGACGCCTATGAATGAAGCGCTCCATAAAAAAGCGCTTGGCTTGTATCACGATTATCTGATTGTCGGAGGAATGCCCGAAGCGGTTAAGGTGTTTATTGAAACAAATTCCTATATTGATACGGGACTTGTTCAGAGAAGTATCATTGATAACTACACAGCAGATATGGCAAAATACGCAAGCAATTCCGAGGCGGTAAAAATACGCGCCTGCTATAATTCTATTCCTGCACAGCTTGCAAAGGATAACAAAAAGTTTCAGTATAAGGTTGTCCAAAAGGGCGGCTCGTCAACTATTTTCGGAGCATCTCTTGAGTGGCTGAAACAAGCAGGCGTAACGCTTGAATGCCAGCGTGCAGAGCAAGGAATACACCCTCTGCCCGTTTATGCCGACCAGACATCGTTCAAGATATATATGTCGGACGTGGGGCTGCTTGTAAACAAATCTCAGATGTCGGTGAACACAATAATTACGGGTGAAGCCAATATTTTTATGGGAGCAGTGACCGAGAATTATATTGCCCAACAGCTTGCGGCAAAGAATTATTCGCTGTACTACTGGACAACGTCCAATTCACAGGCAGAGCTTGATTTTGTTCTGCAAAAAGATGATAAAATATACGCGATTGAGGTGAAAAAGGGAGAACACGTCCGTTCAAGAAGCCTGAGTGTTTTCAGGCAGAAATTTTCTCCGGATTATGCAATAAGGTTTTCGCAGAAGAATTTCGGACGAACCGAAGACGTGATTTCCATACCGCTGTATGCGGTGTTTCTGATATGATTTTGGCTGCTTGAAATGCAGTGCAGTGTCATATATGCGAAAATTTTCAACAGACCGCTTGTCTTTTTGTTTTAAATGTTTCCTCAACGATGTTATTGATAACCCCATAAAAATCGTCGAAAAATACAGAAATGTGAAAAATAACGTCGAAAGTTGGCTGCATATAGGGTGATAAGAAAAGAACACTCGAAAAGTTATGGACGCTGTTTGAGATGAAATAGAAATACCGCCCGAAAGCGCGTGCAATCGGGCGGTTTATTTGCATTATTTCAGTTTTTCAGATTCATAATAGAGAAATATGTTAGTTTCCTTTGGAAATCTCCTCCGCGACAGCCTTATCCGCAGGACACCACTCAAATGCGGTAATCTCCTCCGGCTGCATCCACCGCATTTCCTCGTGCACGGAAAGCTTTGGTTCACCGGATACTATTTCTGCCTCAATGAACACGAATGACAACTTGCCGAACACGCTCCTGCAATACTCGCGAAGCGGCTTTATGTCAATACTAAGTTCCTCGCGAAGTTCACGGGTAAGGCACTCAAACGGTGTTTCTCCGAGCTCGGTTTTTCCTCCGGGGAACTCCCAAAGGTGAGCGCAGGATCCGTATGCTCTGCGGCAAATAAGTATTTTCCCGTTGCGGCGGATGATTGCCGCTGTAACTTCTGTCATTATCCCACCACCAGTTTATTTGTTTTTCTGAGATATTTCGCAGGAATTGGCTTGTGCAGCCGCCATGTTATGTTCATCGGTTTTGAACCGGTAACGGACAGAAAATCCGCAGTTCCAAGGAAAGTATAAGGCGCAGCTCCGAGCTTATTTGTCTTGAATTCGCGCACGAAAAGCAGCTCATACACTCCCATAGAACGATGATTTATATAGCGCTGTCCGGTAGTACTGTTCTGCGAGGTTGTGCTTTGACTTTGCCAGTGGAACAGCGTTTCATTTATGGAGTAATCCTCGTACATCGTTGTCGGCGAGTAGTCCTTTTCCGCTTTATTCAGCGTGATAAAATGCACGTCTGCTTTTTTGTCGGGGAGATACTTTGTGCCCTCACGCACTGTATTCGGTTTCATGAAGTCAAGCGCCGCAAGTATCTGGTCGCGGGAGTAGGTGCAGTTCAGGTCAAGCGGACACTCAAAACCGAGGTCAACAGGCTCGTCCACGAAGTCTATTCTGTCGTAATTGTAGTACAGTAAATCGAGTATCTCGTTCAACATAACAGGACTTTCAGCCAGACTTCTGAATCCCTCCAAAATATCCGAAAAACCGCATTCCTGCCAGCTTTTTTGCCAAATCGTGAACTGAAACATTGTAAGCATTCGCTTTTGTAACTGCGAAAAATCTGCTTCGGTTTTATGGGATATTTCCGTCAGATTATCCGCGAGAAATTCAATCCAACGCCTCGAATCTATCGCCGAAATTCTCGGCAGCGCTTTCGTGATAATTTCTTCCATCGACTCGGAAAAATCCTCTTTCATTCCTGCCATTACACACAGCCTTGCAAAGCTGTATTTTGTCGCATATATCGCGGAAATGTCAAGGTTGTAATATGCGAGAAAATTTGCTAAAGTGAGCGGCTTTCCAGTGTCCTCGGTGAATGTAGCCAGCTTTTGTACAATCGCATTTCGGTTTCCGAGAGAACGTTTTATGTTGTCGAGAATGTACTCCGCCGCCTTTTTTTCAAGCTGTAAATAGCAGCCCTTCGGAAGTGAAACAAAGCCGTTTTTTATCTCGGACTGAACCGATTTTGAGCTGTCGGAAAGCAGCGCTCGGAACTTTTCTTCAAAGCGGTATTTCTTGTTTGCCTGACCGATGAAATCCAGCACGGTAAGGCAGTCTTTTCCTTCATACAATCGCAGACCACGACCAAGCTGCTGTAAAAATATTGTTAGCGATTCTGTCGGGCGCAGGAAAAGAATCGTGTTAATCGCAGGAATATCCACACCCTCGTTGAACAGGTCAACCGTGAAAATAAAGTGCAATTCACCGTCGGAAAGACGCTTGCTTACACTGCGGCGAAGCTCCTTGTCGCTGTCTGCGGTGAGGTGTTCCGAAGCAATTCCCGATTCGTTGAATTTGCGGGACATATATTCCGCGTGCTCCTTGCTGACGCAGAAACCAAGCCCCTTTACCGCCTCAATTTCCGTGACGTATTTTCTGAGCTGCTTTAGTATAAGGAACACTCGCATATCGTTTCCGGTGTACACCTTTGACAAAGCCGAGCGCTCATAACCGCCCCTGTTCCATTTTACATCGGAAAGGTCAACGCTGTCCGAAATTCCGAAGTACTGAAACGGACACAACAGCTTTCTGTTTATCGCTTCCGGAAGACGAATTTCCGCGGCTATCCTGTTGTCAAACCAATGTAGAATGTCCTCACCGTCAAGACGCTCGGGAGTTGCGGTAAGTCCAAGCAGTATCGCAGGTTTGAAGTAAGTCAGAAGCTGCTGATAGGCGGGAGCTGCGGCGTGGTGAAACTCGTCAACTATGATGAAGTCGTAATAATCAGAGGAAACAGCCTCGGTCAGCACGCGTGAATTCAGCGTCTGCACCGACACGAAAAGATTATCGAGCGATTCGGGCTTGTATTCGCCTACAAACAGCTCGCCGAAATTCGGGTCGTGCAGCACTCCGCGAAAGCACTTTATGCTTTGCTCAAGAATTTCCTTGCGGTGCGCCACGAAAAGCAAGCGGCATCGCTTGTTTGGATTTTCATTCCTGTAACGGCGGTAGTCAAACGCTGAAATAACCGTTTTGCCGGTTCCCGTGGCAGCTACAACGAGATTTCGGAAGTGTCCGCGGATATCACGCTCCGCTTTCAGACGGTCAAGAATTTCCTGTTGATATGGATATGGATTTATGTCGAAAAGATAATCTGTCGTATTCTCGCCGGAATATTTCTCGGCAGAAAGCGCCTGAGAGAGCTTCTGCACATCGTTTTCGCTATACGGGGAGAACTCGTTGCTGTTCCAGTAACTTTCAAATGTAGCGTTTATTTTGTCAAAAGTAGAGGGCTGGTCGTGAGCGGTTATCTTCAAATTCCATTCAAGACCGCTTGAAATAGCCGCATTAGAAAGATTTGACGAGCCTACATAAGCTGTGCTGAAGCCGGTATCTCTCCGGAAAACATAAGCCTTTGCGTGAAGCCTTGTGCGTTTGGTATCGTAAGAAATGCGAATTTCCGTATTCGGCAGCTTACGCAGTTCTTCAACAGCCTTGACATCGGTCGCGCCCATATAAGATGTAGTAATAACACGCAGCTTTCCGCCGCGCTGCGTAAATTCCGCAAGCTCGTCTATGATAAGCCGCAGTCCGCTCCATTTGACGAACGAAACCAGCATATCCACGAGGTCGGCGGATTGAATTTCCTTTTTCAGCTCGCTCATCATACTCGGCTCGTGAATTGAACCGGTGAACAGGGAGCTTGCTGCAAGTGATATTTCGGGACGAACCGGCGAAAACTCACCGGTAACAGCTGAAATCGTGTTTTTCTTCTCGGCAACGGCAAGAAGCTGTTCTGCACGCTCAGCCACGGACATTTCCGCAAAATCGTTATCTCCGGTGACCTCTGCGATTGCCTCAACAATCCTGTTTGCAAGCGAAAGCTGCGTTGGAATATCACCGCCGCTTACCTGCCGAAGTCCTTTTTCCACAAGTTCACCTATGTAGTGCGAAAGAATATGCGGAGCCTCTGCGTTGTCAAGCTTTCCGGTGCTTGTGACGATATTATCGGAGTTGTTCAGCTCACGGTCAAGCTGCTCGCTAATTACTTGCTCATATAAACCGGGTTTCAGCATTTTTTCGTCCTCCTTGTGAGTTTCTTAATTTATTGTATCATAAATTCAAAGTGAATGCAATGCTTTTTTATAGTATCATTTATTGCAACTTTAACAAATCACCCTCTGCTACCGAAACAGAGGGTGAAATTGTATTTGGATAATCGTGAAATTTTATCCATATTATTGCAAATCAGAGTAAATAGCGCGGATTTGTTCTTCGGACAATCCGAGTTCTCTCATTTTCTGGATTGCACTGTTTTCCCTTGCAAGAGAGCGAGCACGCTCCTCGGCTCTACCCTCGGCTCTACCCTCGGCTCTGCCTTCAAGCAAACCCTCCTCTTTAGCATTTTTCAGCGCGGAAGCCTCATCGTGAAGCGCCTTTTCGCGCAAACGGGCAATCTCCTTAACCCTCGTATCTTCGGACATATCATAAATCACGCGCACAGCTTTCTGCATAATCGGAACATTTGTCTGCTCTAACATACTAAACTCCTCCTCGCTGTCGGCGTTGATGAATTGCAACCACAATTCGCGCCTGTTTGTCGGGTTCGGCTTTTTCCCGACTTTCTTCAATTCAAAGAAATGAATGCTGAATTTATCGGAAAAGACCTCATTTGTTCCCTTAATCATCGCGGCAATTTCGGTGTGATAATCAGCACCGTCAAACATATTGAAATTGATGATGTTTATTGTAATCGTCTGTTTCAGCTCACTGTAATCTTCGCCGCTTTTCAGCTCCGATGAGTACAATTTCGCCCAGTAAAACAGCGTTCTGTCTCGGTAATCCGGCTCGTTCTTCACCTGAATTTCGACATTTACAAGCCTGTTGTCAACCTTCAAATTCAAGTCTAATCGGCTGAATTTCCCCTCAAGAGATTCCGGAGGAAGTTCAGGGTTTGTTATCTTGATTTCGCTGATACTTTCTTGCGGAATGTCCAGCATACTCGCAACAAACGAGTATAACATATCCACGTTTTCCGTGAAAAACTTCTTGAAAATTATATCCAGTTTCGCTGAAACCACATCTCTTCCCATCGGCAATTCTCCTCTCTGACTTATTATCTTCATTATAGCACATTTTATTTGAATTTGCAAGTGGGTGAAAGGAACTTTTCTGCGCGAAAATCTTGCGCGTTGTGTGGACAAAAATGTTACCTCAACGATGTTATAGCTAACCAAATAAAAATGTACTTCCGCAAAATGAAGCACAAGCAGACCGAGCTGTACATAAGCGAGCCTATCGAAAGCGACTCTGAAGGCAACGCGCTTACAATTGAAGACATTATCTCGAGCAACATCAATGTTGAGCAAATCGCCGAACTGAAAATCGACTCGGAGCGGCTTTACAGGTTTATTTTAGAAGAACTTGACGAGCGCGAGCGGGAGATTATCTGCAAGCGTTACGGCGTCGCGGATATCGACGGCTCGGTGTGCCGACCGATGACGCAAAAGGAAATCGCGAAAAAGCTCGGTATTTCACGGTCGTACATTTCCAGGATTGAGAAAAGAGCGCTCGAAAAACTCCGCGCGCGGTTTGAAAGAGCCTGAAAACCCAACAATATCTATTCGTAAAGTCGCCTTTTGTGGGATATTAAGGCGGCTTTCTGCTTTTTGACATATACGAAACAAAGCTTTCGGTCAACAAGGTCGCCGGTGAGCAGGCTGTTTTGATGTATCTTAAGAAAATTATTGAGTGATACCCGAAATATAATCCTGTTCGTTCCAAGTGGCTGCTTTTTTCGTTCCTTTTTGCATGTTTTTTACATTATTGGTTCCAAGTCTATTGACAAAATCAAGCAAACCGTGTATAATATATAATGCAATAAAGTATGCAATGGTATTTCAAATCACCCGAAAAGGTGATAAAATATCTGCGGGAAAGTTGTATAATGGACAATTATGGCGTTTAAGGAGGACAACGTGAAGAAACTATTAAAGAAACTTACTGCAGTTGTATCGGCGGCTGCGGTGGCGCTCACCTGCTTGAGCTTCGGCGGTACAGTCGGACTGACTGCGGCGGCGGCTGAAGAAACAGTCGGTGCTTTTACAGTCACGGGCGGTACATCAGGCACAGACTACAAGTACGAAAACAATGTGCTGACTATTCTCAAAGAAACACCGCTGGCAATTTCGGGTACAACAACGACAGACCGAATTGAGGTTGCAAGCGGCGTTTCTGCAAACATAACCCTTGCAGGTGTGAATATTTCTTCTGCCGGATATCCTGCATTCAAAATTGTGGACAACAGCACAGGAAATGTCACCATAACCCTTAAAGACGGTACTGAAAACACACTGAAAGGCGGCACTTATTCCGCAGGCTTGCAGAAGAACGGCAACGCAGAAGGCATAGGCAAGCTGACCATTAAGGGCGGAACAGAGGGAACAGGTAAGCTTGAAGCAACAAGCAGCAAATCCGGTGGAGCAGGCATAGGCAGCTCCGATAATCAACCCTGTTCAAACATTGAAATATGCGGCGGCACAGTTACCGCAACCAGCTGCAAATGCGGCGCAGGCATAGGCGGCGGCGGAGGCGGCGGCAAAGGCAAAGGCAACGGTTCTAACATTACCATAAGCGGCGGAACTGTTACCGCAAACGGCGGCTACAACGGCGGTGCAGGCATAGGCGGCGGTAGATACGGTGCAGGTTCAAATATCACCATAAGCGGCGGAACTGTTACCGCAAACGGCGGCGAAGGCGGCGCAGGCATAGGCGGCGGCAGATACGGTGCAGGTTCAAATATCACCATAAGCGGCGGAACTGTTACCGCAACCGGCGGCGCAGGCGGCGCAGGCATAGGCGGCGGTAGGGAGGCCTCCGGTTCAGACATCATCATAACCGGCGGTTCTGTAAAGGCGGTTGCAGGTTCAAGCGCAAACGCTATCGGCGGCGGGTATAAAAAAGAAGCAGTTACCCCCACAAATGGCACAAATGAGGTATATCTGCTCACCATAGCAAACCCCGACGGAGCAGAGGTGCTTATTAACGGTGTTTCCTACACACCCGTTAATCACAAGGCTGTTGACAGCAATGACGGCAACCTTTACGTATATCTCCCTGCAAAGACCGTGGCAGCCCCCAATGTTGTTAAGGTTGGCACAGAAGAAACGAAGTATGTTTATGATACGAAGTGGCTTATTGTGCCGACAGTGACCGCGCCCACATCGAAAACAGGTCTTGTTTACAACGGCACGGCGCAGGAGCTTATCTCGGCAGGCTCTACCGACTTTGGCACGCTGCTTTACAGCCTTGACGATACTACCTACTCCGAGGACATTCCCACGGCAACAAAAGCAGACAGTTACACCGTATATTATAAGGTACAGGGTAACGACAATGTGAGTGATGTTGACGCAAAAACTGTTTCGGCTTCTATCGGCAAGGCTACCCCTGGCGGTGATACATTCCGCAATATAAACGTTGTGCGCGGAGTTGGAACATTTACCGAGCCTGTTTTCACAGGCGTTGACGGACAGCCGCTTGGCGGAGGAGTAAAATACGGCGAACGTGATTATGACCAACTAGTTGAATATCTAAAAACGTTATCAAGCAGCGGAGTTTTTTGCCGATATGAATTTACACCGAATGATTGGAAAAATTACAATAATGTAAAGGGTGATATTTCGTTTTATATTTACGATGTCGTATTCAAGGTTGGCAACGATGACGCAACAGCCGAAAACGCCGTTACCGTAAAGGCAAACCCGACCTACGGCGATACTTGGGCAGATATTCTCACACTTAAAGACGGACTGAAAGCCGTTCTTCTTGATGAAACTGTCACAACAGGCTTTTCCCTTGATGTAACAGGCTCACCCAATGCGGGAAGTCAGACCTACGAGGTGCTTTTCAACGGCACAATCGGCGGAAAGACATACACAGACCACGTTGTAGCAACGGGTACTGTTGATGTGGCAAAGAAAGAGCTTACCGTTTCCGCAGGCGATTTCAAGGTATCAAAGGTATATGACGGTACAACAGACGCAGGCACAGGCAACGACGGTGATTTCAAAGTGGACGGTCTTGTCGGAAACGACAGCGTGACGATAAACGCTGATACTATCGGCGAATATTCTTCCGCAGATGTCGGCACAAACTACTCCGTTGACGTTACGATTTCCCTCACAGGAAATGCGAACTACAAGCTCGGCAATACAACAGTTTCCGTTCCCGCTGAGATAACCGCAAAGGCAATAACCCCCACGGTTGAGGGTTCGGGAACACACACCTACACAGGCTCGGCGATTACGCCTAACGTTACGGTTAAGGACGGCGAAACTGTTCTCGTTGAGGATAAGGACTACACCATTACGGTTACCAACAACATCAACGCAGGCGTGGCAACCGTTACAATCACGGCAAAGTCGGGCGGCAACTACACATTCGACGAACAAACGCGTTATTTCAAGATATTCAAGGCAACTCCCAACGTAACCGCTCTCACAGCGAAAACAGGTCTTGTTTACAACGGCACGGCGAAGGAGCTTATCTCGGCAGGCTCTACCAACTTTGGAACGCTGGTTTATTCTCTTAACGAGAACGGCGAGTATTCGACAGCTATCCCCAAAGGCACAAATGCCGGAACTTACACCGTATATTATAAGGTACAGGGCAACGACAATGTGAATGACAGTGTTGCACAAACTGTTTCGGCTTCTATCGGCAAGGCGGCTGCGACTATTACCGCAGAAAGCTACACAATAAAGGTCGGCTCTGCACTCCCCACATACAAGTATACAGTAACAGGTCTTGTAAACAACGATACTCTCCCGATTGATGTGACAATCTCCTGCAATGCGGCAGACATCAACACAGCAGGCACACACACAATTACAGTATCGGGTGCGGAGAACAGCACAAACTACACATTCGCTTATGTAAACGGCACTCTTACCATTACCGATAAGGAAATTCAGACAATCACAGCGGCTGACGTAACGCTGACCTACGGCAACGCAGGCAAGAAGATAACCGCAGCGACAAGCGGTGACGGAGCGCTTTCCTATGAGGTTAAGACAGGCAAGGACGTTATCAAAGTAGCCGATGACGGCACAATCACGGCTCTGAAAGCAGGCACGGCAATCGTTGAAGTCACAGCGGCAGCAAACGATGATTATGCGAAAGCTATCAAGGCGGTTGTGGTAAAGGTTAACAAGGCGGCTGTTACAATCAAGGCAAACAGCTACACGGTCAAGGTTGGCGGTGATTTCCCTGCAACGCTTGATTATACGGTAACAGGTCTTGCGGACGGAGAAAGTCTTGGAGTTAGTCCCGAACTTTCTTGCGAAACAGACAATACAAGCACGGCTGGAACTTACAAAATTACCGTAAAATTCAACAAAACCGAAGATGAAAAATACATCTACACGGTTCAAAACGGCACTCTTACCGTACAGAGAAAGTCCTCGGGCGGCACAGGCGGTTCGGGTGGTTCTTCCGGCGGCGGAAGCTACCGACCCACTACCCCGACAACAACCAACCCCTCAATCGGCGGCTCTGCAAAGAGCTGGAGCGACGTTGCGGCAGACCTCGGAAAGCTCACAACCGGCTCCGAGGCAACAATCGAGCTTAACGGCAGCACCACGGTTCCCGTTGATGTTATAAAGTCAATAGCAGATAAGGACAACAAGGTTACTTTCGCTATTGACAGCGTATTTAGCTGGGTTGTTGACGGCTCAAAGATTAACACTCCCGCGGCGGCTGACCTCACATTCGTAAAGACAACAAGCACAAAATCCAACGGTTTGCGCGGCGTCGAGGGAACTCAGTTCAGGATTAACAACACGAATATCCCGACAAGTCTTGAAATCGCGTTCAAGTCAAGTCACGCAGGTAAGTTCGCGAACCTCTACGAGAATGTTGACGGCAAGCTGATGTTTGTCACCTGCTCAAAGCTCGGCGAGGACGGCAAGGTTATCCTGCCCGACGTCACCGAAAATGGCAATTATGTTGCCATGTTGTGTGAGCTCAGCGACAGACCCGGCGATATGGACAACGACGGTATCACAAATGCCAAGGACGCTCTTTCGGTTCTGAAAGACTCGGTCGGTCTTGAAAAAGGCAAAAACCCGCTCGTTTCGGATTTGAACAACGACGGCTTTATCAACGCAAAAGACGCGCTGCTTATACTGAAGAAGTCAGTTGGGCTTTTATAAAATCCAAACGGGTGTGCAGAAATGTACACCCGTTTTTTGCGCGGCTGCGGTAGAGATACAACTCGAATAGCAGGGTGGAGGCATAAATGTAAGTGCTTCAACTAATGGATTAGCGTTATTAGTGTAAAAAACATTGTCATACGGAATTGTTGCCGTGATGTGCGTTAAAAGAAATGTTTCCTCAACGATGTTATTGCTAATCAAATAAAAATGTACTTCCGCAAGATGAAGCACAAGCAAACCGAGCTTTACATCAGCGAGCCTATCGAAAGCGACTCCGAGGGAAATGCGCTCACGATTGAGGACATAATTTCGAGCAACATAAACGTAGAACAAATTGCCGAACTTAAAATCGACTCGGAGCGGCTCTATCGCTTTATTATTGAAGAACTTGACGAGCGTGAGCGGGAAATTATCTGCAAGCGGTACGGTGTCGCGGACGTGGACGGCTCGGTGTGCAGACCGATGACGCAAAAAGAGATTGCAAAAAAGCTCGGTATCTCGCGGTCGTACATTTCTCGGATTGAGAAAAGGGCGCTGGAGAAGCTTCGGGCGCGGTTTGAACAAAGGTGACAAATGCCGTCTTTTGAAATATAAAGGCGGCATTTTTGTGTTGCAATTATTGATTGATTGTGGTATAATGAATTCAATAATAAAACGGGATTTTTAGGAGATTTTTATGAAAACAAATTTGATTATAGTAGAAGGACTTCCGGGAAGCGGAAAAAGCACGACTGCGGCTATGATTGCCGATGAGCTGAACAGAAAAAACAAAAAGGTAGTCTGCGTTGACGAGGGTGTTCCCGAGCACCCTGCCGATTACGCCGACTATGATTTTCCCGATTTTGAAACGGAGCGGGAGAGAATTCTTGACAAGTGGCAGTCCTTTGTGCAAAGCGCCGACAAGGACACAATTTATGTGTTCAACTGCATTTTTCTGCAAAATCCGATGTGTGAAACGATGATGAGGTTTGGTATGTCGGAGGAAGATTCGCGTAATTATATTGCAGAAATTGCGGAAATAATAAAGCCGCTGAAGCCTATCATCATTTACATAGACCAACCAAATGTAAAGCTCGCGATTGACAGCGTGCTTGACGAGCGCGGAAACGATTGGCTGAATGCGGTGATTGATTATCACGTCTCGCAAGGCTACGGCAAACAGAACAATCTTTGCGGTTATGACGGTTATATCAAATGTCTGGAAGAACGCAGAATAAGAGAGCGGAATATTTTAAGGTCGCTGGATATTGAATATTATACAATCGGTCAGGATTTGAAGGTTGAGGAGTTTGTCGAGCTGTTTAAATCTGTCGGGTGGAATTGTCCTTCAATCGAACAGATGGACTTGGCAATCAAAAAAAGCACGAAGTCTTTTGTTGTGCGCCACAAGGAAAACGCCGTGGCTACAATCAACTGGCTCGGTGATTTCGGTATGCACTGGTTTATGAAGGATTTTATTGTGCACGAGAAGTACCAAGGGCAGATGATTGGAACGCTTCTTTATCGGTTTTCGGAAAACTATATCAAAAGCACGCTGAAAGATAATCAGAAAGTCTGCATAGACCTCCGCGCCGAAAAAGGTAAAGAGCCGTTTTATCAAGGCTTGGGTTTTCGGATAATGATTGAAAATGTGACGGGCAGCGGAATGGAAAAAATGGTTGAGCGTAAAAATTCCATAGGTTGAGCTGATTACCAAAACAACTCAAGCCGTATTCAAAAAAACGCAGTTTTTGGTATAATGAAAACGAAAGACAATTTTGATGAATTGTACTCGGAATAATTCGTAAAAATTCAGCCCGGGCGTTTTTGTGTTCGGGCTTTTTTGCAGCAAAATTTTGTTGATTTTCAAATTTTTGTTGACTTATGAGCAGGAAAATGGTATAATTAAAAGGGAATTTACGGTCAAGTAAGAGAATATTTGGTAAAAATGGAAAATAAAGTTTATATTGCACGAACAGATGTTCTGCACGATGAAAATATCTATGAGGCACTTTACAATGCGGTTTCCGAGGAGCGTCGGCGAAAGATTGACAGCCTTGTTCAAAAACGGGATAAAATGCTTTCAATAGGCGCGGAAATCCTGCTGAAACGGGCGCTTTCCGACTGCGGGATTGAGAGCTTTTCCTTAAAATACGGCAAAAACGGCAAGCCTTTTCTCACCGACAACAGCTTATTTTTTAATCTCTCGCACTCGGACAATACGGTTGTTTGCGCGGTTTCCGAGCGGGAAATCGGTGTTGACGCAGAAAAAGTCGGCGAGGTTGACCTTGAAATTGCAAGGCGTTTTTTTTATCGCGATGAATTTGAGCTGCTGCAAAAATTGCCGACAAAATTCGAAAAACAGGATATGTTTTTTCGTTTGTGGACATTGAAGGAGAGCTTTGCGAAAGCGGTCGGAAACGGTGTCCTGATGCCGTTTGACAGCTTCTGCATCAAGCTTGAGGGAGGAGAAATCTCGGTTCGGCAGAGCGTTAATTCGCAGAGATATTTCTTCAAGGAATACTCGCTTGACGACGGCTTCAAATATGCCGTTTGCGGCTTGTGCGGGGAGTTTTCGGACAATGCCGCGGTGATATCGTTGGTTTAGGTTTTGAAAGGACGAATTAAAATGGTTAAACATTCGAAATTAACACACGCGCAGCTTGGACTTTACGCCGATTGCATAAATGACGCGGAGTCAACGCTGTACAATCTGCCTTTTATCGGGAAAATCGGCGAAAATGTTGATATCGACAGGCTGATTGACGCGACAAGAAAAGCCGTCGCTGCTCACCCGATTTTGAACTCGGTTATCGTAACGGACGAAAACGGGGATATCGCGCTTTCATTTGATACCGACAAGCCTGCCGAGATTAAGGTGATTTCGGTCGGTGCGGAGGAATTTGCTCGGATAAGGGAAAAAATCGTTCGTCCGTTTGACCTCACAAGAGATGTGCTTTCCCGCTTTGAAATATACAAAACACCCAACGGCGACTATTTCTTCACCGACATTCATCATATCATAATTGACGGCACTGCGCATCATAAGCTCTCGGAGGATATCGGGACTGCGTATAACGGCGGGGAAATTCCTCCCGAGGAATACGATATCACTGACTTTTCGGAGGAAGAATACGCTCTCCGAAACAGCGAAACCTTCACTGCGGCAAAGCAATACTTTGACGGGCTTCTCAACGGCTGCGAGCCGGATTGTCTGCCTGCGCCCGATGTTTACGAAAAAGCGCCCGAGCAGGGACGTTTTATCAAGAACTTTGAAATCGAACATAACGCATTTTCGCAGTTCAGACACAGCGTCGGCATTTCCACAACGGCGTATTTTACCGCGATAATGGGCTTCCTTATCGCGAAATATAATTACAGCAGCGAGTCGGTTATTTCGTCAACCTTCAGTTCCAGAAACGAAAAAAACTGCGGCACAATCGCTTCGCTTGTAAAAATGCTTCCGTTTGTCACGCAGCTTGACGGGAAAAGCTCGGTCAAGGATTTTTTGAAACAGCTCAACGACCAACTGACGCAAAGCCGTGAGCATAGCATTTATGAGCTTTCGGACGCGTTTGCGGATTACGGAATAACAAATGCGATAAATTTTGCTTTTCAGGGCAGACTGCACGAATATGAAATGGCGCGCGGGCTTGACATAAAAACCGAGCGAATTTACGACAGCGGACATATCGAAAGAACCGCGCTTATTTTTGAGCTTTGCGAAACGGGGAAGGGAGAGTTTTCCCTTGAAATATCCTATCGTGCCGACAGCTACAGCGAGGAATTCATCAAAATTATGGCGAACGCTTTTGTGTTTGCGGCAAAGGAATTTCTTGTTAAGGAGCGCCTTGACGATATCGAGCTTGCCGACAAATCCGCGTGTGAAGTTATCGACAAATTCAATCAAACCGAATACGATTACGGCGAGCCGAAAACGATAGTCGAGCAGTTCAGAGAAAAAGCGGCGGCTTTTCCCGAGCATATCGCCGTGGTTTCGGGTGAAACGAAGCTCACCTACAAACAGCTTGACGAGATTACCGATAATCTTGCGCATTATCTTCGCGAAAAGGGAATTGACCGCGAGAAAACGGTCGGCGTTCTTATCGACAGAAGCGAGTATATGGTGATTTGCGCGCTCGGTGTGCTGAAGGCTTGCGGCGCGTATATGCCGCTTGACCCGACCTACCCTCCCGAAAGACTTAATCTTATGATGAACGATTCGGGCGCGGAAATCCTCATCACAACACCCGCGCTGTCCTCTGTTATTGACGACAATTTTAGCGGCGTGAGAATTATGACCGAGGAAATTCCCGCTCTGCCGAAATGCAGCGCAAAGCTCCCGACGCCCGACTGCAAGGATTTGTTTATAATGCTTTACACATCGGGTTCAACGGGCGTGCCGAAGGGCGTTATGCTGGAGCACGGAAATCTTGCGGCATTCTGCGCGTGGTTCAAACGCTCCTACAAAATGGACGAAAATTCCAAAACCGCTGCTTATGCGAGCTATGGCTTTGACGCTTGTATGATGGATATGTACCCGCCGCTAACCGTTGCCGGCACCTTGTACATAATCCCCGAGGAAATGCGCCTTGACATTCTCGGCATACAGGATTACCTCAACAAAAACTGCATTACAAACATCTTTATGACCACGCAGCTTGGCAGACAATTCGCGCTGCTTGACGGTACAAAAACCTTGAAAACGCTCACGGTTGGCGGTGAAAAGCTTGTTCCTCTCGATGTTCCCGACTATGCGCTTTATAATGCGTACGGTCCGACGGAGTGTACAATTTTTATCACGATTTATCACGTTGAGAGCAAATGCAAGGAAATCCCCATCGGCAGACCGCTCGATAATGTCAAGCTTTATGTTGTGGACAAAAACGGGAAAATGCTGCCTCCGGGAATGGCGGGCGAGCTTTGGGCAGCGGGACCGCAGGTTGCGCGCGGCTATCTCAACCGTCCCGAAAAAACCGCCGAGGTCTTTACGAAAAATCCGTTTTGCGATGACGAACGGTACAGCCGCGTTTATCACACGGGAGATGTCGTGCGCTATCTGAACGACGGAAATATCCAGTTTATCGGCAGACGCGACCATCAGGTGAAAATACGCGGGTTCAGAATTGAACTTACCGAGGTTGAGGAGGTAATCCGCCGTTTCCCGAGTATCACAGACGCGACGGTTGCTGCATACGACAATCCTGCGGGAGGAAAATATATCGCGGCATTTGTCTGCTCCGATGAAAAAATCGACATAAAAGCGCTCGAGAACTTTATCCGCGCGGAAAAGCCGCCGTATATGGTTCCCGCAGTGACAATGCAGCTTGACGCAATTCCTTACAACCAAAATCTCAAGGTTAACAAGCGCGCTCTGCCAAAGCCCGAGTTTTCTCCCGCAAAGGAGGAGAGCGCGGGTGACCGACCGCTCACTCTGCTCGAGGAGAAAATCTCGGCTATTGCCGAAAAGTCCGTGGGAGTAAAAATCACCGATATTTCATCTCCGCTCACAAGCCTCGGAATTACCTCTCTGAGCGCGATTTCACTTGTAACGCATATTGACAAGGAACTTGGTGTAAGTCTTTCGGTTAAGAAAATTCTCGGCGGATATAGCCTTATCGATATCGAAAACGAAATCATAAGCGAGCTGTTTTCAAGAACGGTTTCCGAGGAGAAAACCGCAGCTTGCGACAAATATCCGATTACTCAAACGCAGTTCGGTGTATATTCCGAGTGCGTGATGAACCCCGAACAGACCACCTACAACATTCCCACAACCTATGTTCTCGACAAGAAAACGGGTGCACAGCGGCTTGCAGACGCGATTTCAAAGGTTATCGACGCGCACAGCCCGCTTAAATGCACAATCGCTCCCGATGAAAACGGCGATATCTTTATGTCCCCGCATCCCGAAAAAGCCGCTGGTGTTTCCGTTCTCAATGGCAGCGAAAGCGACGCTGAGGAGTACGGCAGGAGTTTTGTTCAGCCGTTTGATTTCAGCAAGGAGTTGTACAGGATAACCGTTTTTGAAACCGAGAAAAATATCTTTCTTTTCACGGATTTCCACCACATAATTTTTGACGGAACTTCTCTTGGTATTTTCCTCCGCGACCTCGACAGCGTGCTCGCGGGAAAAGAGCTTGACGGTGAAAGAAAGACGATTTTCGATATAGCTCTCGAAGAGAAAAGGGCGCTTTCCTCGCGCGAGTTTACCGATGCAAAGAGCTATTACGACAGTCTTTTGAAGGGCTGCCCCGACTGCACGCTGCCTTCTCCCGACAGAAACGAGGAAACAGAAACGGCGGGCTTTGAGTGCATAAGCCGCCCCGAGCTTTCCGCAGCTGATGTCAAGAGCTTCTGCGAAAATCACGGTATAACTCCGAATGCGTTTTTCCTTGCGGCAGCGGGGCTTTTGCTCGGGAAATACGCTTATTCCGACGATGTTTGCCTCACAACCGTTTACAACGGCAGAAATGACGTAAACACTGAGAATTCTTTTGGAATGTTCGTCAAGACCTTGCCGCTGCGCTGTTTCCCCGATATCGAAAATAAAACTGTTGATTACATACTTGAAACGGGAAAACAGCTTCTCGCGAATATGTCAAACGACCTGTTTTCATTCGCGCAGATAAGCCGTTCTTACGGGATTTCCGCAGAGTATATGATTGTCTATCAGGGTGAGGGATTTGGCGTCGGTGAGCTTGACGGCAGACCTGTCACCGAGCTTAACCGTTCGCTTGAAACGGCAAAATCCGATATTTCCACGGACGTGTGGATAAGGGACGGCATTTTCGTTTTTGAAACGGAGTACCGCGCAAACAAGTACAGCCGTGAATTTATCGAGCGCTACACCGATATGCTGGCGACGGCTGCGAAATCTATGCTCACGGCACAAACTCTCGGCGAGGTGAATATTACCTCCGCTGAACAGCTTGATTTGGTGAACAGCTTTAACGATACCGATTATCCCGTGGAGCTTGTGAGCGTAAACAGGCTCTTTGAAAAGCACGCGCTTGAAAAGCCCGAATTAACCGCGGTTATCGCAAACAGCGAAAAGCTCACCTACAGTGAACTGAACAGCCTCGCAAACCGTCTTGCGCACGGACTGATTGACTTGGGAGTACAGCTTGATGATATCGTTGGAGTTGTGCTTGACAGGACGAAGGAAGTGTACGTCTGCGAGTATGGTATTCTGAAGGCGGGAGGGGCGTTTTTGCCGCTTTCAAACGAGTATCCCGATGACAGAATTGACTTCTGCCTGACGGACGCGGAGTGCCATTTTGTTATCACAAGCGAGGCAATAAAAGCGGACAGAGCCGAGCTGTTTTCCGATGAAAAGCCTTATAAGGCAATCACCGTCGAGCAGCTTTGCAGCACTGAAAATGACAGCAATCCCGTGCTTGAAATCCCGACAAATTCGCTTGCCTACTGCATTTACACATCGGGCTCAACGGGCAAGCCTAAGGGCGTTATGATTGAACACGCGAATTTGTGCAATTTTGTTGACGCAAACGAGAAAAACGATGAAACAAAAAATCTCGTGTATCCCGAAAAGGTTATGCTGTCGGTTGCGGCTATTTCATTCGATTTCTCGATTATGGAGAGCTTTATCCCGCTTAGCAATGGAATGACCGTTTGTATGGCAAACGAGGACGAAATCCACAATCCGATGCTTTTGTGCAAATTAATGGAAGAAAACAGCGTGGAGATAATGTGCGGTACTCCGTCGTTTATTATGAACATCGTGGACATTCCCAATATCAAGCGAGCTCTGCGGAATATCAAGGCATACGATTTGGGCGCAGAGGCATTTCCGGGAGCTCTTTACGACAAACTTATGGCGATAAATCCCGCTGCGATTATCGTAAACGGCTATGGTCCTACGGAAACCACGGTAAGCTGCATTTCCAAGATTATCACAAGCAGCAAAAACATCACTATCGGCAGACCCGCCGCCAACGTCAAAGCCTACGTTATGGACAGCGCGAAGCACGTTTTGCCTGTTGGAGTAAGTGGTGAGCTTGTCATCGGAGGCACGGGCGTCGGACGCGGATATATGAAGCTTCCCGAAAAAACGGCTCAGGTGTTCTTCGAGTTCAACGGTGAGCGCGCTTATCGCAGCGGTGACCTTGTGCGCTATAATTCGGACGGTGAAATCGAGTTTTTCGGCAGACTTGACAATCAGGTTAAGCTGAGAGGTCTGCGCGTGGAGCTCGGTGAAATTGAAACCGTGATGAACGAGTTTGAGGGCGTTCTTGTGAGCAAGGTTATCGTCAGAAACAACGGCTCCGAGGACTATCTTGCGGGCTTTTTCACCGCAGACAGAGCGATTGATACAGCCGAGCTCACTGGCTTTATGAAGTCGAAGCTCACGGCTTATATGGTGCCTGCAGCGCTTATGCAGCTGGACGAAATGCCGCTCACGGTCAACGGGAAAATCGACAAAAACCGTTTTCCCGAAACCACTCTTGCGGCTGCCGTTCGCGAATACACCGCGCCCGAAACCGCGCTTGAAAAGGAGCTTTGTGAAAAGTTCGCGGATATTCTCGGACTTGAGAGAGTCGGCGCGCTGGACAGCTTTTTCGAGATTGGCGGAACATCGCTGAGTGCGACAAAGGTTGTTATGTTCGCGCTCACAAAGGGCTACAACATTGTCTACAAGGACGTTTTTGACAATCCAACGCCGCGCGGTCTTGCCGCTTTCATTGATGGCGGAGTAAGAATGAATACCGAAAGCAATTCCGATGAATTTGACTACTCTGCGCTAAACAGCGTTCTCGGCGAAAATATTTTTGAAAAGGTTGACGAAGTAAAGCCTGCGGAGCTTGGAAATATCGTACTTACGGGCGCGACAGGCTTCCTCGGAATACACGTTTTGAAGGAATTTATCGACAGCTACGACGGCAAGGTTTACTGCCTTGTTCGCAAGGGAAGACACGAAACCTGCGAAAAGCGCCTGAAAAATATGCTCGGGTATTATTTCAATACGGTGTTTGACGAGCTTTTCGGAAGCAGGATTTTCTGCATTGAGGGCGATATCACGGACAAAAATTCGCTTAAAGCGGTCGCTCAAACCGACGCGAACACCGTTATAAACTGCGCGGCTTGCGTCAAGCATTTTGCAAGCGATGATATTCTTGAACGGGTAAACGTCGGCGGTGTGAAAAATCTGATTGAGATGTGCATTGAAAGCGGAAAGCGGCTCATTCAGATTTCAACGACATCGGTTGCGGGAGAAGGCGGCATAGAGGACGCGGACAGGTTTATCCACGAGAATGAGCTGTTCTTCGGGCAGAAAATCGACAACGAATACGTCCGCACGAAATTCCTCGCCGAGAGAGCCGTGCTTGAAGCGAGAGTAAAGCGCGGTCTTGACGGCAAAATAATCAGAGTCGGCAACCTTATGAGCAGGCTTTCTGACGGCGAATTCCAGATAAATTTCATCACCAACAGCTTTATGCGTTCGCTGAAGGCATATAGGATAATGAAGTTGTTCCCCGTGAACGCGCTTGAGGCTTTCGCGGAGTTTTCACCGATTGATTCAACCGCGGCAGCTGTCCTGAAGCTTGCCGCAAGCGAGAGCAAATTCTGCGTTTTCCACGCATTTAACGACCACGTTATCAGAATGGCGGACGTTATCTACTCTTTGCGCGGCTATGGCTTTGACATTGAAATCACCGACGCCGAGAGGTTCTCCGAAGCGCTGTCCGAGGCAGCAAAGGACGAGAGTATGGCAGACGCTGTGCTTGGACTTGTCGCTTATGAGTCGGGTGAAGAAAAGGCTGTTGTTCAGCTTGGCGCGTCAAATCGATTTACCATAAATGTGCTGTACAGGCTCGGATTTAAGTGGCCGATGATTGATAACGATTATCTTGTGAGCGCGATAAAGGCTCTTGATACGCTTGGATTTTTCGGTTAAGGAGCAAATATGTTGAAGAGAAACGCAAAGCTCATCAGGACTAAATTTATACAATATCTCATACCGTCGATAATGACCACGGTTGCTTTGCAGGCAGGTAATATAGTTGACACTATACTTGTCGGCAATATTCTCGGCTCGGAGGTTATGTCTGCGGTACAGATAAGCTCGACGATACTCCTGTTCATACAGATACCTGGCTATATGCTCGGTATCGGCGGGAGCATTGCCGTCGGAAACCTTCTCGGAAAGCGTGACACAGAGGGTGCAGGGAAGGTGTTTTCCGCAACTTTTACGACAACGGTTATTTTCGGCTTGGCTTTTATGCTCATGTCGCTTTTTTCGGAGCAGATTGCGGTATTACTCGCGGGAAAAACCTTGCTCACGGAAAATGTTGCCTCGGTGATAAGGATTATGTTTCTCGGCGCACCGCTTATCGGAATTGCCCTTCAGATGATGAACTATATGGCTGTGGACAATCACCCGCGCGTGGCGACAGCTTATGTCATTCTGTCCAATGTCATCAATCTTATTTCGGACTACATTCTGCTGACCTATACGCCTCTCGGTGCAAAAGGCACGATTTTGTCCACGCTTATCGGTTACTTTTTGGCGCTGTTTGTTTTGATACCGTACATTCGCTCGAAGAAAAGAATATTGAAATTCATCAATCCGTTTAAAAACACGGGAAAAATGATGAAGCTTGCTACCGTTACGGGACTTCCGACTATGCTTGCGGTTATCTGCGAGATGCTACGAAACCTTGTGATGAACATTATCATTATCAACAATATCGGTGAGGACGCGGTTGCTGTTTACACGGTTTGCCTTAATATTGTACTGATATGCGAGCTTGTTTTGGGCGGAGTTATCGGACCGATGTCCACAATCGGCGGCGTGCTGTACGGCGAAAAGGACTATTTCGGCATAAAGAGCCTCAGCAAAAATATCATCAAGCTTAGCTATATTCTGCTTTCCGTGCTTATGATAGTGCTGTTGATTTTCACAAACGGTGCGGCTGCTCTTTTCGGCATCGATGACGGTGAGCTGATGAATATGACTGTGGGCGCGCTCAGGATATTTGTGCTCTGTCTTCCGGTTTACGCGTTCAACCGCTTTATGACAGTTTATTATCAGACAACCGAAAAAACCGGCGTTTCCAATCTTATCACGGTTCTTCAATACTGCGGAGCGCTTTTGCCGTGTGTGCTTGCAGCAGTTGCTTTGGCAAAGGCGGCGGGCTTTGACTGTTTGAATGCGGTTATGGCGGCGTTTATCGCAAGCGAGCTGCTGACAGCGTTTGCGGCTGTGATAACGGTCAATCTGAAGTACAAGAAGGGGCTGTTTATTCTTCCCGAAAGCACCGATGAGGACGTGCTCGATATCTCGGTATCGCCGGAGCTTGAGCAAGCTGCAAGCGTTTCTTGGGAAATCAGCCGTTTCTGCGAGGGAAAACTCGACGCGCACCGTGCAAATCGCATTGCTGTTGCAGCGGAGGAGATGACAGTCAACACAATAAAGCACGGCGGGAAATCGGTCAAGAGCATAGACATAATGATGTGTTTTACGGACGAAGAGGCTCTGCTGCGGTTTCGCGACAACGGAGCGCCGTTTAATCCCACCGATTACAGCATCGACAACGAAGGTTATCAATTCGGAGAAATCGAGGTTATGCTCAAGCTCATTGACAGCGTGAATTATATGCGAATGCTGGATTTTAACAATACAACGCTTGAAATCAAGCGATAAATAAATCTCGAAAAATGTAACGCTATTCGCAAATAATTGATGTGCTACAATAAAGTTGTAACACCCACCCCCAAAAGTGAAAAATAAACACATGAGGGAAAAACAATGGCAAGCTGATAAAATATACGCGATTGAGGTGAAAAAGGGAGAAAACGTCCGTTCAAGAAGCCTGAGTGTTTTCAGGCAGAAATTTTCTCCGGATTATGCAATAAGGTTTTCGCAGAAGAATTTCGGACGAACCGAAGACGTGATTTCCATACCGCTGTATGCGGCGTTTCTGATATGATTTTGGCTGCTTGAAATGCAGTTCAGTGTCATATATGCAAATTTTTTTATCAAAACGCTTGCTTTTATTGTTTCCTCAAGCGTGTTATTGCTAATCAAATAAAAATGTACTTCCGCAAGATGAAGCACAAGCAAACAGAGTTGTACATCAGCGAGCCTATTGAGAGCGATTCCGAGGGGAACGCGCTCACGATTGAGGATATAATCTCGAGCAACATCAACGTTGAGCAAATCGCCGAATTGAAAATCGACTCGGAGCGGCTGTACAGATTTATTCTTGAAGAGCTTGACGAGCGTGAGCGTGAGATTATCTGCAAAAGATACGGCGTTGCGAACGTTGACGGCTCGGTTTGCCGACCGATGACGCAAAAAGAGATTGCCAAGAAGCTCGGTATCTCGCGGTCGTACATTTCGCGGATTGAGAAAAGAGCGCTCGAAAAGCTGCGCGCGCGGTTTGAACGAGTGTAAATAAGGAGCCGTCTTTTGAAATATAAAGGCGGCTTTGCTTTTTTATATTGACATTACGGGCTGATTGTGATATAATAATAACCTCATCGACAAATCGAAATTATAGGAATCGAACAATAAGAACAGCGCTGAACAGGAGAAAATCAAATGGTAAATAAAAGTGATTTGAACCGCAATGCCTTTATGCTAAAGGGCTCGCTGGCGGAGTGCGGCTACGATTGGTGGTGGCACTCATTCACCGGTCGTCACATCGTCACCGGTGAAGAAAAGGCATTTTTCATAGAATTTTTCACCTGCAATCCCGCATTGGGAGGCGCAGAACCGATTTTGGGACAGCTCCCCGAAAATCAACGTGAGAACCGCAAGCCGTCCTATCTTATGGTTAAGGCGGGCGCGTGGGGCGAGGACGCTGAACAGCTCCACCGTTTTTTCGGCTGGGACAGTGTGGCTGTTTCCAACAGCGTACATTTCAGTGTGACGGCAGGGGACTGCTTTTTGAGTGAAACACAAACCCGCGGCAGCGTACAAGTAAAAAATGCAGCAGAGCACTCTGAATTGATGTGCGGCAACGGCAGTATGAGCTGGGATTTGAGCATAGACAAAAAGATTGCCTATAATGTGGGCTATGGCGCAAGTAAACCCTTGCGGGAAAGCGGCGCATTTGAGATGTTCTGGCACGCAGAGGGAATGAAAACCGCCTATTCCGGTCAGGTTATTTGGGGTGGGGAAACCTATCTCATTACTCCCGAAACCTGCTATGGTTACGCAGACAAGAACTGGGGCAAGGATTTCACAAGTCCGTGGGTTTGGCTGTCCTCAAATAATCTCACAAGTACCGTCACGGGAAAAAAGCTTGAAAACAGCGTGTTTGACATTGGCGGAGGTCGTCCGAAAATCGGTCGTCTGGCACTTAATCGCAAGCTGCTTGCAGCCTTTTTCTACGAAGGCAAAAGCTACGAATTCAACTTCTCCAAATTCTGGACCCTGACCCGCACGAAATTCAACTGTCAGGAAACGGAAACGCAGATAATCTGGCACGTTGAGCAGAAAACACCGCGGCACCGTATGGTCACCGATGTCACCTGCGAAAAGAAGGATATGCTGCTCATCAACTATGAGGCGCCGAATGGAGCAAAGCGTCACAACCGTCTGTGGAACGGCGGAAACGGTGTGGGAACAGTGAAGCTCTATAAACGGCATATTGGCGGGGACAGGCTCATTGACGAGGTGCGCGCCGAAAACATTGGCTGTGAATACGGCGAATATTGTTGAATTGAGGGAAAATATGAAAAAAACAACAAAAATCATACTTGCCGTTTGCCTTGCCGTGCTTTTGGCTATCGGAATCGGCGGATTTATCTATATATCGGACTACTATCACGCGGATGATACTGCTATTCAAGCTATGGTTGATTATCCCGATGACAGTTTTCGGATTGAGCGGGACGGGAATGTGAGCTGGTTTGTTCCCGAAAATGCAACGATTGGGTTGATATTTTACCCCGGCGGAAAGGTTGAGCATACCGCATACGCACCGCTTATGCGAGCTTGTGCAGAAAAGGGAATACTCTGCGCGTTGGTGCAAATGCCGGGAAATCTGGCTGTGCTGAACGCAAACGCTGCTGACGGGCTGCAGCAAAAGCACCCTGAAATCACCGACTGGTATATAGCGGGACACTCTCTGGGCGGTGCAATGGCAGCGGGCTATGCTGCGACGCATTTTGAGGACTACAACGGGTTAATTCTGCTGGCTGCTTATTCCACAAAAGACCTGACGAAAACACCGCTGCGGGTTCTGTCTGTCTATGGCACGGAGGACGGCGTGATGAATCGGGAAACTTACGAGAAAAATCGGGCAAATCTTCCCGCAGATACCACGGAAATTGTGCTGAAAGGCGGCTGTCACGCTC
Source organism: Oscillospiraceae bacterium (assembly GCA_017847835.1). Classification (GTDB taxonomy): domain Bacteria; phylum Bacillota; class Clostridia; order Oscillospirales; family Ruminococcaceae; genus CAG-115. The sequence goes on along the minus strand of JAGASH010000004.1, from coordinate 33,843 downwards.
AGTTTGGCAGTTATGGACAGCAGGACGGCGACGGTATTCCCACCATTTCGGGCGAGGAACAAATTCGCCAAACCGTAGACGCAATATCGGCTTTTGTTGGGCAATAAGGATACTGTTGCGGAAAATCTATATGGAAATTAGATTGTGTTTTGGAGATACCTTTTCCAATATGTCGGGCAGATAAATCTGATTTGCAAATCAAAAAACAGGAGAAAATCAAATGAAACAAATAGTTATTTATGTCCACGGCAAAGGTGGAAATGCAGATGAAGCAAAACATTATCAGCCGCTTTTTGCCGAAAGTGATGTTATCGGGTTTGACTACAAATCGCAAAATCCTTGGGAAGCAAAGCGCGAGTTTTCAGATTTCTACGATTTGCACAGCAAAGGATATGACTCTATCATTTTGGTTGCAAACAGCATAGGTGCTTTTTTCTCAATGAACGCTCTTGCCGAAAAGAAGATTTCCAAGGCCTTGTTTATTTCGCCTATTGTAAATATGGAAAAATTGATTGCGGATATGATGACGTGGGCAAATGTTTCCGAAGACGAGCTTTGCCGCAAGAAAGAAATTACTACGAATTTCGGCGAAACTTTGTCCTTGGAATACCTGTGCTATGTGCGAAACCACCCGATAAAGTGGAACATTCCGACCTGCATTTTATATGGTGCAAATGATAATTTGACTTCCATAGAAACCGTGTCCGAATTTGCAGAACAAACAGGGGCAATTCTCACGGTAATGAATGACGGAGAACACTGGTTTCATACAGCTGAGCAGATGGAGTTTCTGGATAATTGGATTAGGAAATCGGTGTGACAAATTACCATTCGAGGATTGAGAAAAGGGCGTTTGAAAAGCTTCGGGCGCGGTTTGAGCGAGTGTAAATAAAGTGCCGCCTTTTGAAATATATAGGCGGCTTTGATTTTTATATATTGAAATAATCGGTTGTTTGTGGTATAATGAAAACATAACATCTTTTGGAGGATTTTATGAAAAATTTTCTGTCAACAACAAAAGGTAAAATAATCGCGGGAGCGGTAACATTAGCGCTAATCGCAGGTGTGATTGTGCTGATTATACTGCTGAATATGGGTTATAGAAACATTCGCGTTGCCGATTTAACGGGAACTTCGCGTGTAACCTCAATGCTGAGCGTTTCGGACGCGTTCAAAGGGCAAAATCTCGTGAGCGGGGATAACGTCGAAGTTTTCGAGAAATCGTCTTTAACTCTCGCTCTCGACTCGGACAAGCACGTTGTTGCGAGCGAGCTGACGAAATTCAGCGTTGAGGCTTTTGGCGCTGAAGGGAAAGATACACGGACGATTATTCACCTTGAAACAGGCACGATTTCAAATCAAATCGACAACAAGCTGCTCCCGTCCGAAAGCTATGTCGTGGAAAGCCCGAATGCTTCAATGTCCGTTCGCGGAACGATTTTCACGGTGAATGTGTACTATGATAACAATGGTCGCTGTCACACAGCCGTTGAGGTTAAAGAGGGAACGGTTGAGCTCACCGAAAAGGGCACAGACAAAGTAAAGACACTTAATGCGGGAGAAAGCGCTTCTGTTGTTTCTCGTGTTGAAAACATCGAAAATTCGTCTGTAAACAGCAGCGGAAATTCCGGTGGAAACGGCTCTTATTCACCCGTGAGCGATTTTGAATACAAGTATAATGACGAACTCGGAGGAATAGAAATTACAAAATATATTGGTAATGATGAAGTTGTGAATGTTCCCGCGGAAATCGAAGGAAAACCGGTTGTGGTTGTAGGTGGTTTCAGCGAAAGCAACGTAACAAGCGTAACAATTCCCGATGGATGTAAAGAAATAAAAAGTCTGGCGTTTTTCCGGTGCGAAGAACTAACAAGTGTAGAAGTCCCGGACAGCGTGACAAAAATACATGATGGCGCGTTTAAGTTATGCAAAAAGTTGAAAAGTGTAAGAATTCCCGATGGCGTTACATCAATAGAAATAGGTGTTTTTCATGGCTGCGAAGAGCTTACAGATATTACTATTCCGAATAGCGTTAAAGAAATAAAGCTAGATGCTTTTAATGGGTGCTGCGCACTTAAAAGCATAGAAATTCCGGATAGTGTTACATCAATAGGACAATGCGCATTTAGCGGTGGCACTGGTCTTAAGAGCATAACAATACCGGGCAGCGTCACCAGAATAGGTGAATATGCGTTTGTGGGCATCAGATTAACAAGCTTAATAATTGAGAATGGTGTAAAGGAAATAGGAAAAGGTGCGTTTGAATCTTGCGCTGAGATTATGAGCATTGAAATCCCCGACAGCGTCACCAAAATTGAAGAACAAGCTTTCCTTGGCTGCAAAGCAACCATCACCTACAAAGGCAGAACTTATACTGAAGACAATTATTCCGAATTGTACACGGAATAAGCAGTAAAAATATCAGCCCGAGCGTTTGTGCGTTCGGGCTGAAATTTTCAAAATCGGTATGTTGGTTTTTTCGGCATATTAAACGAGGAAATTTTGCGCGTTGTGCGGAAAAATAATTGTTTCCTCAAGCGTATTATTGCTAATCACATAAAAATCATCGAAAAATGCAAAAATCTGAACAATAACGTTGAAATTTGACTGCATTCATAGTTTCGAGAGAAGAACGCCGGATAGGTTGCGGGCGCGGCTTGAACAAGCCGGAATAACAAATCGTGAAATGCTAAAATATGCTGCCTTTTATGGAACCATTTTGGCGATTTTTCGATTTTATATTGAAATATTTGGCAGATTGTGATATAATTATTTCAAATGAACAAGGAGATTAACTATGCCTTTTGAAATAATACGAAACGATATTGTAAATATGCAGGTTGACGCGGTGGTAAATACCGCAAATCCCGAGCCGGTTGTCGGCACGGGAGTTGACACCGCGATACATAAGAAAGCCGGTCGCGAGCTGCTTGCGGCGCGGCAGAAAATCGGCTGCATTGATTTCGGGGACGCGGTTATCACGCCGGGATTTAAGTTAAATGCAAAGTATGTTATCCACACGGTTGGTCCTGTCTGGGTGGACGGAAATCACCAAGAGGAGCAGATTTTGTCCTCGTGTTATCGGAAGTCGCTTGCACTTGCCAAAGAAAATGAATGTGAGTCTATTGCGTTTCCACTGATTGCAACGGGAAATTATGGCTTCCCGAAACATCTTGCGCTGAAAATCGCCGTTCGTGAAATCAGCGCGTTTCTTCTTGAAAACGAGATGCAGATTTACCTCGTTGTGTTCGGGAAAGAATCGTTTGAGCTGTCGGAAAAGCTGTTCAAATCGGTCGGCAGCTACATTGACGAAAACTACATCAGCGAAAAAATCCTCGATGAATACGGCTCGGAAAGTGTAAATAGTTCTCATTTTGAACTGCGGCGGTTTAAGGAAAAACTGAAATTCAAGGGGCAAATTCAGGCGGATTTTTGCGCGGAAATTTGCGATTCCTCGGCAATTCCGCAAAGCTCCGATGAATGGAAAAATCGTCTGAAAAATCTTGACGCGGGCTTTTCCGAAACGCTTTTGCGGCTTATCGACCGCACGGGAAAGAAGGATTCCGAAATCTACAAAAAAGCAAATGTTGACCGAAAACTTTTCTCGAAAATCCGCAACAATATGGACTATAAACCGTCAAAAACAACGGCTCTCGCGTTCGCTTTTGCGCTGGAACTGGATATTGACGAAACGCGGGATTTCATCGCTCGCGCGGGCTTTGCGCTGTCACATAGCAGCAAGTTTGATGTAATTGTGGAGTATTTTCTTGTGAGCAAAAACTACGATATTTACGAACTGAACGAGGTGCTTTTCGCGTTTGACCAGCCGCTTCTGGGCGCGTAAAAATGTCGCTTGCTATGCGACCATTTTCCCTCCTGTTTGAGTTATAATGAAATCACAAAAACAAAACAGGAGGTTTTCACAATGACTGAACTTGTATTTATTCTCGACCGCAGCGGCTCTATGGCGGGGCTTGAAAAGGACACAATCGGCGGCTTTAACTCGATGCTGGATAAACAGCGAAATGAAGTTGGCGAGGCTGTTGTTTCAACGGTGCTGTTTGACAACGAAAACGAGGTTATTCACGACCGAGTTTCTATCGAAAACGTGCCGAAGCTTACCGAAAAGGAATACTATGTGCGCGGCTGTACAGCGCTTTTGGACGCGGTTGGCGGGGCAATCAATCACATCGGAAATGTCCACAAATATGCGCGAAAAGAGGACGTTCCCGAGCGCACGCTTTTCATCATCACAACCGACGGTATGGAGAACGCAAGCCGCCGTTATACCTACGGAAAAGTCCGCAAAATGATTGAACGGCAGAAGGAAAAATACGGCTGGGAGTTTCTGTTTCTCGGCGCGAATATTGACGCGGCGGCTGAGGCGGGAAAGTTCGGAATTGACGAAAGTATGTCCGCGAATTATCACTGCGATTCGGTTGGCACCGCGCTCAATTTTGAGGTTATCGGCGAGGCAATTTCAAGCGTGAGAGCGTGCAGCGCGCCGCTTTCTTCCGATTGGAAAAGGAAAATTGACGCAGATTTCAAGAAACGAGGCGGCAGAAGATGATTGGTGCAATTTTGGGCGATATTATCGGCAGCCCTTATGAATTTGACCGCGGAAACAAGAGCAAGGATTTTCCTCTTTTCTCAAAGTATTCCACGTTTACCGATGACACGGTGATGACGATTGCGGTTTGTCGGGCTTTTCTTGACGTGAAACCCGACGCAAGCGATGATGTTATACTGAAATCGGTTGAAGAAAATTTGCGGAAATTCGGAAAAATGTACCCGAACGCAGGCTATGGCGGAATGTTCCGAAAGTGGCTCGTAAATCCCAAAATGAAAGCGTACAACAGCTACGGAAACGGCTCTGCTATGCGGGTTTCTTCGGTTGCTTGGTTGTTTGACAACATCGAAGATGTGAGAAATGCGGCAAGGCTATCCGCGCTGGTTACTCACAATCACACCGAGGGCATCAAAGGCGCGGAAGCCGTCGCAAGCGCGATTTTTCTCGCGAGAACAGGTCACAGCAAGGCTGAAATCAAGGAGTACATCGAGCGGGAATTTCGCTATGCGCTGAACCGCACCTGCGATGAAATCAGACCGAATTATTGCCACACCGAAACTTGTATGGAAACCGTCCCCGAGGCTATCACGGCGTTTCTGGAGGGCGAGAATTTTGAGGACGTTATCCGAAACGCGGTTTCTCTTGGCGGCGACTGCGATACGCTCACGGCGATTGCGGGGAGTATTGCCGAAGGCTTTTACGGCATTACCGATGAGCTGAAAGAGGAGTGCCGCAAACGTCTGCCGGAGCCGCTGCTTGCGGTTTTGGACGAGTTTATTTACAGCATAGTCCCGAAATAAATTAGCAGGAAACAGTCACGAAATAAGCAGACGTTTCTCAGTCCGAGAGCCGCTGACAGCGAGATATTTGGTCGGTCGGATTGCAGAATTAATGGCGTCCAACAATCCGCCGCCAAAAATCAGTTTTTGGACGTTGACAAATGATTATGCGTAAAATTCGCGGTGAGCGCCAAGCGTCTGAATTATAGTTAATCTAATCAAATTCATCGAAATATACAAAAACCGTCCAAAATGTCGTCTTGCGTTTATTCATTCAGAGTATTGAGAAAGCTCGCCCGAAAAGCTGCGCGCGGTTTGAGGTGAAATGAATGATTTATGGGAAAGTCAAAATACAAAAAGAGCCTCGGTTTGAGGCCCTTCTCATTTTATTGCGCAAGAAAATCACTTGTTTTGGAGATACTCGTCAATCGACTTTGCGGCAACCTTTCCCGCGCCCATAGCCGATATAACGGTAGCTGCGCCGGTAACCGCGTCGCCGCCCGCGTAAACGGCACTGCGCGAGGTCAAAGCGTCCTCGTTTACGATAATACCGCCGTGCGAGTTAACCTCAAGTCCCTTTGTGGTGTTCTTGATAAGCGGGTTCGGGGACGTGCCGATTGAGATGATAACCGTGTCCACGTCAAGCACAAACTCGCTTCCCGCAACGGCAACGGGACGGCGACGCCCCTTTTCATCGGGCTCGCCAAGCTCCATTTTAATACACTTCATTCCCGTCACAAAGCCGTTTTTCGGGTCTCGGGGATTTTCGGGATTGTTGTAGCCGAGAATTTCAACGGGATTGTTGAGGAGTCTGAACTCGATTCCCTCTTCTTCTGCGTGCTCAACCTCTTCCTTACGCGCGGGAAGCTCGTCCATCGAACGACGATAGACAATATAAACCTTCTCCGCGCCAAGACGCAGAGCTGTTCTCGCAGCGTCCATAGCAACGTTTCCGCCGCCTACAACCGCAACCTTTCCGCCTTTCATTATCGGGGTATCGGGCGCGTCCTTGTAAGCCTTCATAAGGTTGCTTCTTGTGAGGAACTCGTTTGCGGAATAAACGCCGTTCAAGCTCTCGCCGGGTATTCCCATAAAGTTTGGCAAACCCGCGCCCGAGCCGATAAATACCGCTTCATAGCCCATTTCAAAAAGCTCGTCGATAGTCAAAGTTTTTCCGATAACAACGTTTGTTTCAACATCAACGCCAAGCGATTTCAGAGTATCAACTTCCTTCGCGACAATGGCTTTCGGCAGTCTGAACTCGGGTATTCCGTAAACCAACACGCCACCCGCGGTGTGAAGCGCCTCGTAAATTGTTACCTTGTAGCCTTTTTTGGCAAGGTCGCCCGCGCAGGTAAGTCCCGAAGGTCCCGAGCCTACAACCGCAACCTTGTGCCCATTGGACTGCGGCACTTCAACATTTCCCGCAGTATGAGCATTGTGCCAATCCGCGACAAATCTTTCAAGTCTGCCGATACCGACAGGCTCGCCCTTTATACCGCGAACACACTTGCTCTCGCACTGCGTTTCCTGCGGGCAAACGCGTCCGCAAACAGCAGGAAGACTTGACGTCTTTGAAATAATCTGATAAGCGCCCTCGAAATCGCCCTCTTTGATTTTCGCGATAAATTCGGGGATATGTATATTTACGGGGCATCCGGTCACGCAAGGCATATTTTTGCAGTTAAGGCAGCGCATTGCCTCATCGATTGCTGTTTCTTCGGAATAACCCGTGGCAACCTCGTTAAAGTTGTGCGCTCTGACCTTTGCGTCCTGCGTCGGCATCGGATTTTTTGTCAAACTCATATTCGGCATTTCACTTTACCTCCCCGAAAAGATTGCAGGTTGTTTCGTAAGCGTGACGCTCGAAACCGGAGTACATTCTTCCGCGCGACATTGCCTCGTCAAAATCCACCTCATAGCCGTTGAAATCGGGACCGTCCACACAGGCGAATTTTGTTACCTTTTTGCCGTCCCGATTAAGCGTTAGACGGCAGCCGCCGCACATTCCCGTGCCGTCAATCATAATCGGGTTCATCGAAACCGTTACGGGCACGTCAAACGGCTTTGCCGCTGCCACAACAAACTTCATCATAATAAGCGGACCGATTGTGATTATCATATCAAATTTTTCTCCCGCCTCAAGATACTCCTTGAGAGGAACGGTGACGTTGCCCTGACGCGCGTAAGAACCGTCATCGGTCATTACAGCAAGTCTGTCCGAGCAAGCCCTGAACTCGTCCTCAAGGATAAGCAAATCCTTGTTTCTGAAGCCGATTATGCTTGTAACCTCCGCGCCAAGTCGGTGAAATTCCTGTGCCACGGGCATCGCAATCGCGCACCCGACACCACCGCCGACTATGCAAACCTTCTTGATGCCCTCGGTATGTGTGGCAACGCCGAGCGGTCCTACGAAATCCGCGATAAAATCGCCCTCGTTCTTGTGGTTGAGTTTTTCGGTTGTTGCACCGACAATCTGAAAGATAATCTTTACGGTACCCGCTTCGGCGTTTGTTCCCGCAACAGTAAGCGGAATACGCTCTCCGTCATCGTCAACGCGCAGAATTATAAACTGTCCCGGCTTTGCCTTTTGAGCGACAAGCGGGGATAAAATTTCCATCTGCGTTACCGTGGGATTAAGCACTTTTTTGCTTGTAATTTTGTACATTTTTTCTCTCCCGTTCATTGTGAAAAGCCAAAGACTCCGCCGAAAATCTCGGCGAAGTCCGACTTATACATTGTGATAGATTAGAAATCAACCTCGGTGTCGTAGTAGCAGCACTTGAGGAGCTTTTCCATCTCTTCCTGGCTGGGCTGACGAGGATTGGAGCCTGTGCACGCGTCACCGATAGCGTTCTTGGCAATCTCGGGCAGTCTTTCAAGGAAAACATTCTCGGGTACAAAGCCCTGCTCGCAGGGGTAGCTGTCTGCGCCGTAATTCTTGATGCAGTGCGGAATTCTGAGGTCGTCGTTCATCTTGCGCAGATAAGCGATAAGCGCCTTTACCTTGTCGTCATCGGACGCGTTCTTGTCCGCAATTCCCATATAGTCAACAATCACGCCGTAACGCTTCTTTGCGGTTTCGTCTTTAGCGTTGAACGCGATAACCTTGGGCAGATACATTGCGTTTGCAGCGCCGTGGATAATGTGCGCGCCGTAATCCGCAAAAGCCGCGCCTGTCTTGTGAGCCATTGAGTGAACGATACCGAGCAGAGCGTTGGAGAACGCCATTCCTGCGAGGCACTGCGCGTTGTGCATACGGTCTCTTGCAGCCATATCGCCGTTGTAGGAAGCTACAAGGTCGTTCTCAATCATCTCGATTGCGTGAATAGCAAGCGGGTCGGTGTAGTCGCAGTTTGCCGTGGAAACATAAGCCTCAACCGCGTGAGTCATAGCGTCCATACCTGTGTGAGCAACGAGCTTCTGCGGCATTGTCTCGGCAAGCTCGGGGTCAACGATAGCAACATCGGGTGTAATCTCAAAATCGGCAATCGGGTACTTGATGCCCTTGCTGTAATCGGTGATTATAGAGAAAGCGGTAACTTCGGTTGCCGTACCCGAAGTGGATGAAACAGCGCAGAAATGTGCCTTCTTGCGAAGCTCGGGAATACCGAAAACCTTGCACATATCTTCAAATGTACAGTCGGGGTATTCGTACTTAATCCACATAGCCTTTGCCGCGTCAATAGGAGAACCGCCGCCGATTGCCACAATCCAGTCGGGCTGGAATTCGAGCATAGCGTCCGCACCTCTCATAACAGTCTCAACTGAAGGGTCAGGCTCAATTCCGTCGAATATTTTGACTTCCATTCCCGCCTCTTTAAGATAAGCCTCAGCTCTGTCAAGGAAACCAAAGCGCTTCATAGAGCCGCCGCCAACGCAGATAATAGCCTTCTTGCCCTTGAATGTTTTCAGAGCCTCGAGAGCGCCTTTGCCGTGGTAAATATCACGGGGAAGAGTAAAACGTGCCATAACAATAACCTCCATCAAGTTTTCAAATTCTTCGTTTAAGGCAACAGGTTTGTTTGCCTTCTATTTGTTATTGTAGCACAAAATTGCAGACTTGTTAAATGCTTTTTTTACATATTAGACTTGTGTGTAGGGATATATGAAAATGCTCTTAATCAATATCGCTGTATTCGGTAAAAGTGTACAAATCACTGTAAATTAACATAGGGCAATACCGCACAAAACCAGTAGACATAGAATCGCCAATGTTTCCGATATTTCTGCACTTTCCAAAATAAACTCACTTCAAATGGCGAATATGGCCCGAAATCCTATAACAGATTACTCGCCGCTTTATAAGCTTCCAAATCTGAAAAATGCATGTGTGGGACCATTTAGTGACGATAAACTTCAGGAAATTCAACAGGCAATGCCGGGGGTATCTATGTCTTGGTTTAATCAAACAGGAGCGCAAAATGTGCTATTTGACAATCACACATAATGTCGAAACGCACAGAAAAGTGAACAATATCGTTGAAATTAATTATTTCTCGTATTGAGAAAAGAGCGCTTGATAAGCTCTGCACGCGGTTTGAGAAAGTGTGATAAATGCCGCCTTTTGAAATATAAAGGCGGCATTTTGTGTTGCAATTTTTGATTGATTATGGTATAATAAACTCAGCGATAAATCAAAATTTGGAGGAGTATTCTGATGATTATATTTAAACCCTTAATTGAAAATATAAAGGAATATCAACGAGGAAATCTTTCAGAAAACGCCGTTCGATTAAACACGCCACATTCAATAGACGAAACGCTAAAAAAGGCTGCTCCTATTACAGCTGTTCTATCAATAGTTTTATTTCTTGCAATGTTTATTAAGACAATTGTCGAACATGATTTGGTGATAAATCCAATCGCTTTTGTTTTTGGGTTTATATTTGGATTTCTTTTATTGGCTGTGCATGAACTATTACACGCTGTTGTTTACCCAAAAGATGCGAAGGTTACGGTGGGAAAACTGAAAGGCAAATTAGTGTTTGTTGCATTAGCTTCTTTCCCAATGAGCAGATTTCGCTTTATCGTGATGAGCCTGATTCCCTTTGTTTTAGGGATTATTCCATTATTGGTATTCGTTATTTTGCCCGCTGAATACAAAATAGTGAACGGCTTAATGTTCGGAATGGCAGCTATGGGAATGGTATCCCCGAGTGCGGATGTTTATAATGTGATTATTGTGTTATGTCAAGCAAAGAAAACCGACAAAATTATGTTTTTTGAGGATGACTTGTACAAAATATGTGAGTAGGAGATACCTACAACTTCCCACAAGTCGGGCAGATTATGCAAACAGTATTTGCAGAAATCAAAGACTTTCTTGAAAAAAAGTTGTCATCTTGCGGTCATACATTTCGCGGATTGAGAAAAGAGCGCTGGAAAAGCTCCGTGCGAGGTTTGAGCAGAAATAATTCTTGATAAAACAATATAATTTGCCGAATGCACTTTTATGATATAATGAACCGCCTCAATTTGTGTGTCTGCTCGAATTGGGGCGGTTCACTTCTACCATAGGAGGTTTTTTGTAATTGTCTGTTTTTACCGGTTCAGTCCATAATGTCAGCAGAGGGCATTTCTATTAATTATTATGTCAAGCGCGTTTGAAAAAGCAGTTATTCGTCGGGATAGCGTTCCATAATTTCAAGAAATTTGTCGTAATTATTCGTAAATGCTTCAACAACGACAGGGTCAAAATGTTTACCGCTCTGTGACACGATTTCTTCGCGGGCTTTTTCGGGCGGCCACGGTTTTTTGTAGGCTCTGCGGCTTACCAGCGCGTCGAAAACATCTGCAAGCGCAACGCATCTTGCATAGCGTGAAATTTCCTCACTCTTTGAAAACACGAAAAATCCGTTCCCTAGTTCTCTCAGTAACGGAACCGGAGATATTTTTCTTGGAATGGATATGTTCGACACACTTAACAAAGGTCTTGTTAAGAACGCTGTATATGACATCAAAGAAGGCGGAAGTATTGATGTTGTAAATGCGTCATGAGCTTCGGCGTTTGTTGCTTCGGCAATTTGTCAGCTTTATATTGCCGAGGAAGTCAGGAATAATAAAATAGTTGATTTCGTCAGACAGGCATTAGGTTTGGATAAGCATTACAATTTTATCAAGAGTATTCAGTCCGATAATGAAAACCTACGCGAAAAATTGTCCTTTGAGGAATTAAGCGGAATTAAAAATATCAAAAACGTGAAATCTCCTTCCGCTGACAAAAAAGACCCAATCATTGAAAGAAACGAACCCACAAGGTGAGAATAAAAAAGCTGCAAAGGCGAATTTGCTCGTCTTTGCAGTTTTTTTATATTACAGTTTAAAGCCGTTAGTTTACGGTTAAATAATCTGTCGGTTCGGAAAGAGTGATATTACCCTCGCTCACTTTATTTGTCCAGGTTTCCTTTACATTATCATCGCCGATCGTAAAAGGACGGCTTTCATCTTTAAGAACGGGAGAGAAATGTGCGTAGGTTGCAAGGCAGGTCACGGAGAAGGTGTCGTCGTCCTTGATTTCCTTGCCGTCCTTCAGCACTTTCACTAATATGTATTTGCCCTCGTTCTCCTTAACCTCGACGGTAATTCCGCTTGCAATAGGCAGCGAACCAAGATTGAAAGGCTTGAAGCCGATTGTGGTTCCTTCTACATAATCCTTGACAGTTTCTTTGAGCTCCTTGCCGGTCATATCGCGGTGGAACGAAAGCAGGGAGTTTGGCATAATCATATTGCCCGCCATTTTTGCTGTGTAGTCGGCTTTAACCACAGAGCCTGTGAAGCTGTTTCCCGTTGCAATCAGAACATCGCTTCCGTAAATGCCGCGAAGAGTATTTGCCATAACGGAATAAGACTCGCTTCCGCCCTTGCTGTGAACCGTGTTTGAGTATGCCTTTTCGGAAGTGAGAACGGTTTCGGCGGTGTCCTCCTTGTGATGACGAAGCTGTGAGTCGAATGCCTCATAAGCCTGCTTTGCGTTGTATTCGCCTGAAATCATCTTCGAAACCACGTCTTTTGAAATGGAGAAGAAATCGTTGGAGGCAACGCGGATATACATATGGTTTTGCTCGATTATCGGCTTCAGATTTGACAAATGGTCGGTGAGCTTCATACCGACATTCTTGCTGTAGCTCAGGACATTCTGCCTGTTGGCAAGAACAGTCTGCGCTTCCTCGGAGAGCATAACATCAAGAACCTTCATAGCCTTTTTCAGACGGGCTTCGTTGTTTTCAAGATTTTTGTTCAGAGCAACTTGGCAGTTAGGAGTGGTCATCAGCCACGCTTCGCCGTTCTGTCCGAAATACGGAAGAAAAACAGCGTCCATACCCTGACTTTGAAAATCCAGCACATATCCTGTGGTGCCGCTAATCATAGCAGCTTTGCCGTTTGCAAACATTTTGATTACAGGGTTATAGTCAAGCTTCAAGACATCGGGAGTGAGTTTCACGTCTTTGATGAACTTTTCCATTCGCTCAAAGACGCCCGGCCATACTGCGCTATCAAGTCCGACATTTTCCGTGCTTGCAGGGTCTGAATAAGCCGTGCGCCACATACTTCCTTCCAGAGAGGTAAGCTCAGGAATTGACAAGCCCTGAAGGACTTCCATACAGGTGTAGTCGTAGACATAATCGGCAACATATCCGCGGATACCTACCTTTTCAAATTCCCGACAAGCATAAACAAAGCTGTCATAATCCGTGGGCAGAGGGATATTGTATTTCTCAAAAAGAGCTTTGTTAGCTGTAAATCCGTGAACATCGGCGCACAGCGGAAGCCAGTTTACACTGCCGTCTTCATTGGTAAAGCTTGTTATGTAATTGTCATAAACAGCGCCCGCTTGGGATGTTGTGGACAAGTCCATAAGGCTGTCTTTCAGCGGTGCAGCGTCGTGCAGCGCAAAACGGCAGCAAGCGATTATATCGGGTAATGCGCCGTTTTCATTCATAAATTTGTAGAAATCGAGGTCGTTGTTTCCGACAACAAACTGAATGTTTACATCGGGAAGCTGCGACTGTATATAAGGCGCATATTTTTCATACATTACCGTTGTCCAAAGATACACGGTGATTGTGTCCTCGTCCTCTTTTGCGGAGTTGCTTGCATTACAGCCCGAGAACAGGGTTATTGTCATCATTCCCGCGATGACGGCTGATAATATTTTCTTGAAAAAGCCCTTTTTCATTGAAATTCCTTTCTTGCAAAACCAACTAAATATTTTGTGAAAAAACCGCACAAACACATTTTCATTATAGCACTTTATTATATATAAATCAATATGGTTTTTGACGTTTTTTGAATAATTCCGACAAACTTCGTATTCCTAAAAACAGTAGAATATTTTAATAATCGCGGTTATCGGCTCGGTTTTCGGCGGTGTGTTCTCTTTGTTTCTGTCAAAGCCACTACTTGAAACCCTGCTCAGAATTGTCGGCGTGACAAGGGTTGAAAGCAGTATCACCTTTATCACATTTATTATTCCCGCTTTGCTTATCGCTCTGAGTTTTTTCCTGTTTGCATATCTTTCGGCAAGGAAAATTAGCAGGGTAGAAATAAGGGAGCTCGTTTCGGAGTAAACCGGTGAAATCCACACCAACATAAAATGCAAAAGCAGTACTCTTTTCAGCCGAAGAGTACTGCTTTTTCAGTAAATTTCAGTAAACTGCTTGATAAACCTGTTTGCGTCGCGCTATGTATTCCGTTTTGTGAAATTACTTCTTGTAAATCATCATATAGAGCTTGAAATCCGACATACTCGACGACCACAATTTCAGGAATTCTTCCTTGTTGATTTCACGATTGTAGTTTGCGTTGTCGGAGTTTCCGAGGCTCTCGCGCGGGTCAAAAAGGTACATATTGTTAGTATCTGCGCCGACAACCGCCACAAAGTGGAAATCATCGCTGTCTGCGGAGGACTTGATGTAAGTGAGCACGGGCACACCCTTGCTTGTTTCAAATCTCATACGGTGAAGCGTGCCTGTCCAGAGGTCAACCTTGTAGCCCATTTTTTCAAGCGTCTGAGCAAGTGCCTTCGGGGAAACCGAGCCGTCTTCCTTTTTCTCGGAAATCTGCTCGATGATATCCGCTGCGTCAACGTCGTCGCCAAGCGCACGAAGAGCATAAGCTGCCGCACAGCCCGCGCTGTCCTTTTCGGTTTCGTATTCAAAGTAGTTGTCGCCCTTTTCGATTACGAAGCTTTCGGGGGTTGCCGCGAGGAAATAGATGTGGAATCCCGAAATGGTGAGCACGATTATTCCCGCGATAATTCCAACGATAAGCCCGATTATTTTCAAAGGTTTCAGATTTTTCTGTTTTGTCATTTTTATTACCTCCAAAGAAAATTCTGCAAGTCATTTGCCATTGTTTTACAAAGAACATTATAGCACTTCCGTCCGACTTTGTCAAGCGTTTTTCGGCTTATTCCGACGTTTCCCGAGAATGAAATCGTTTGTGTTTGACGGAAAAAACAGTTGAAAAATGCGGAAAGCTGTGGTATAATGAATTTGTCGATAAACTCAAGAGAAAACACAAGCGCAAAGTACACGGAAAACGAAAAGGAGCTTCAAATGAAAAAAATAAAACTTACTGCACTTCCTTGCTTATGTGCAGATGTGTTTTACGGCACAGACATTATCAGACCGGGAGGAGAGGCACTTAACTTTGCCGCTCACGCTTCGCGTTTTGAGGACATAGACGTTACGCTTCTCGGCATTGTCGGGAAGGATAAATACGCAGACGCAATAATGAATTCTATCTCAAATCTGAAAATCGACAAGAGCCATATTCGTACAGATGAGCGTTTTGAAACGGCAAATAATATGACCTATCTCACCGAAGAAGGCGACAGATATTATAAAGACAACTCCTGGAACGGAAAAATACTTGACGATATTGTACTGAATGAAACCGAGATAAATCTGCTTTCCGTTTCGGACGTTGTTTTCGTGCATTTCTGGGCTTCTTGTTTTGCGCAGGTGATTGAGCTGAAAAAACAGTTCGGTTTCAGGCTCGCGGTGGATTTTGATGTGTACAGGGATTTCAGCGATATGGAAAGTCTTGCACCATACATTGATTTCTTTATGATAAGCGGCTCGGAGGAATTGCTGCCGCAGTTCCGGAAAATGTCGGAAAGCTCGGACTGCCTGTTTAACGTAACGCTTGCAGAACGTGGAAGCGTGACATTTTACAGAGGGCAGAATTATCGTGTGCCAGCTGTAAAAATAAACGAGGTTGTTGATACCACGGGCTGCGGTGACAGCTATCACGCGGGATTTGTCTGCTCGTATATTCTTGAAAATGATATAATCAAGGCTATGAATGTAGGCTCGGAATTTGCCGCAGAAACGCTTTCGCATTACGGAGGATTTTGATGTTGTTCTTGCGAACAGACATTCTTCAAAAATTACAGAAAAATGGAGCCGGGAATATCTCGGCTCCGTTTTTTTCACGGGAAATGTAATTAATAGTTCTCCGCGTTTACTTCAAAATAAGACTGCGGGTGAGCGCAGACGGGGCAGACATCGGGCGCTTTTGTGCCGACAACAATATGACCGCAGTTTCTGCACTCCCAAACCTTAACCTCGCTCTTTTCAAACACCTGAGCGGTTTCGATGTTCTTCAAAAGCGCGCGATAACGCTCCTCGTGGTGCTTTTCAATAGCGGCAACCATACGGAATTTCGCAGCAAGCTCCTTGAAGCCCTCTGCCTCGGCAGTCTTTGCAAATTCCTCGTACATATCCGTCCACTCATAGTTTTCGCCGTCAGCGGCAGCTTTCAGATTTGCCGCGGTATCGCCGATTCCTTTCAGCTCCTTGAACCACATTTTTGCGTGTTCTTTCTCGTTATCTGCGGTTTTCAGGAACAGCGCAGCCATCTGCTCGTAGCCCTCTTTTTTTGCCACGGAAGCAAAGTAAGTGTACTTGTTGCGAGCCTGAGATTCACCCGCAAAAGCGGCTTGCAGATTTTTCTCGGTCTGTGTGCCAGCATAGGGATTTTTCTTTTCTTCAACAGCCTTGAACTTCTCGGCAGGCTGCTTGCAGACAGGGCACTTTTCGGGAGGATTATCGCCCTCGTGAACATAGCCGCATACTGAACAAACCCATTTTTTCATAGCTTTTTACCTCTTTCTTTGTTATTTTTTAAACAGCGTTTGAGCTGATTATTCCGATTTCATCAATATTCAAGCTCGCCTGTATAATCCAGAATACCGCCGAATTCAATCAAATTCGTATATCCGAGCGCAAGAAGCTTATCGGCAGCCAGCTTGCTGCGGTTTCCGCTTCGGCAGTAAATATAGATAGTCTGATTTTTGTCGGGAAGCGAGGGAATTTCAGCTTTGCCGATTTGTTCATTCGGCAGATTGACAGCCCCCGGAATATGTCCCGTGGCAAATTCATCGGCTCTGCGCACGTCCAGCAGAATGAAGTTCTCGTCCGATTTCATTCGTTTTATTCCCTCGGACATCGAGATTTTTTCATAAGCAGTTTCCACAGAATTCTCCTTTTTCCCGCAGCCCGATAACAAAAGCAGACCTGCGATAATCAGTAAAATTAATCGTTTCATCAGTGGCACCCGTGGTTTCCGCAGCTGTGGTTTTCTCCGTGACCGTGGTGACTGCACATCACATTCGGGTTAAAGTCCAGCTTTCCGTCGAGAAGCGACTGTACAGCCTCGTCTGCGCTGCCCGAAACGCCGCCGTAAAGCTTAATTCCCGCGTTTGCAAGAGCGGTCTGTGCACCGCCTCCGATACCGCCGCAAATCAGCGCGTCAATCCCATTGTTTGAGAGAAATCCCGCAAGCGCGCCGTGACCGAAACCGTCTGTGCCGATAACGCGCGAAGATGTGATTTTTCCGTTCTCGATATCGTAAACCTTGAATTGTTCTGTGTGACCGAAGTGCTGGAAAATTTCTCCGTTTTCATAGGTAACTGCAATTCTCATAGTTTTTTTCCTTTATCCGAAAGTATTTTTTCTTTTCTGCAGGGCATTCCGCAGCAGGTTTTCTGTCCCATGCAGATTTGATAATTCCCGCCCGAAATACTCAGCTGTTTGCCTAAAACGATACATTCTGCTATTTTATGGCGCGCTCTCTCGTAAATATCGGTAACCGTTGTCCGTGAAACATTCATCAGAGCTGCGCATTGCTCGTGGCTCTTTTTTTCGTAGTCAGCCAGACGTATTACCTCATATTCATCGACCGAAAGCACGTTTTCCTCGGGCTGTTCAACACCTCTCGGTGAAAAGCAAAGAAACTGCGGCTCTGAACAAACCCGTCTGCATTTCTGAGGTCTTGGCATAAACGTACTCCTTTTCTGACATATGTCAATTATAACACGTTTTTCTGATTTTTTCAAGGGTTTTTCGGAGAATTTTCTCAAAAAAACCGCTCTTCCGAAAAATCGGGAGAGCGATTGAATTTTATTGATTATCGTGCTGCTTTTTCTTTCTGATAAACAGCACAAAGCATACCGCTGCGGTGATTGACAGAACACCCAGATACAACAAACTCGGGCTCAGTCCCGTCAGTTTTTCGGCAATCAGAGCTTGTGCTTTCGGGGAGAAGAGTACGCTTATCATAAATAACGGTGAGAGATTGTTGTTTATCATATGTAAGAACGAAGCGGGATATATGGACTTTGTGCGCTCGGTTAAAAGCGTGAAAACTGCATTTTCAGCAATGCAGACGCCGCACATTATCGCTATTCCGACAAACGGGAAGCCGGGATAATCCACACCGAAGTTGTGACCGATAACGGTAAGCGGAGCGTGCCACAGTCCCCAGATAATTCCCCCGACAACAATTGCCGCGGGCTTCGGCATAAGCTCCAGCAGCTTCGGCATCATATATCCTCGCCAGCCCCATTCCTCGCCGAATGCGGGGAAAAAGAACACAACCGACGCGGCAAGCTGCATAAAAACCAAAGACAAAGCTGCGACGGGCTGCTCGGTGTTAAAGACCTCGGAAAAGCTCATTTCTCCGAGGAAAAATCCCCACACGACAAGCAGGTATACAATGCTCTCAATCGGCTTGAAAAATACCGAAAACGCGAAGTATCGGATATTGCCCTTTTTTGCGGTAAAACCGAGATAGGTCTTTTCCCAGCCCTCTTTTGTGACAAGTCTTGTGATAACGTGAGCTATTGCGGGAGCAAACATTCCCATAGCACTCAAAAAGCTCACCCATTTGAGAACGTCGGGATTTTTGCTTGCGAAAGCGGGTTCACCGAAAGCTGCGGAAAGTCCGACGGAAATCCCGATAAGCGGCAGAACCGAAAGTATGAAGAAAATCACAAGCCGCTTTATCGTGAGTTTTTTATTGACCATAGTTTTCCGCTCCTTTCGGATAAATCTTCAGAGAAACGCGGTATGAAAGATAATAAAGTGCAGCCGCAAGGAACGGCAAAACAGCGAGCACCACCATAAACCACTCGCCCGAAAGCCATTTCAAAATCGCACCTATCGGGTCGTCCCAGTCAACGAACGACAAATCGCCGAAAAGCATATACACAATGACTGTGAATATTACAATTCCCGCGACAACTCCGCCAACAGCAAGTCCTTTGTTTCCGCCGAAGCGTATGCAAAAGGGGATTGAAAGCGAACGATAAATCATAAAAATGACAAAGATGAACAGTAATGCCATAAGCGAATTCAGCTCGGGAACAATAAGCGATACTATCATATCGGAAATAAAGCATATAAACGTAATCCACACGTTTAACAGAAGCAATGTGTAGTATTTCCCGAGCACCTGTCCCTTTGCCGCAGACGGTGCCGAAGCCGCAAAGCTTACCCAAGAGGAGCGTTCATCGCAGGTGAAAAGTGCTGTGAACGAAATATCCGAAAGGAAAAACAGGAAAAAATAGACTATCGGAAATACAATCGAATATTCCTGCGGGTCAAATGACGGCGAGGAAGATACAAAAACCGTTGCGAAAATACAAACTCCAGAGCATAACAATCCCATAATTGTGATAAAGATTATGCTGCTTTTACAAAGATAGAGGTTTTTGAAAATATGTCCCGACATTATTTCTCCCTCCTTTTGTAAATCACAACGTTTGCGGCAAAGCCGATAATCACGGATACAATTATCACAACAGGCGCAATTATCAGCGCTTTTTCGGCGAATTCACGGATTGCTTCCATATCAAACAGGGAATTTGACGAGCCTGCGGGTTTTTGGGTGATGTTGTTTATCGCAAAAGGCAGGTAAACCGAAATAACAACAATTACGAGCAAAATTCCCGCTTTGTCGAGAGAATGAAACAGCTTTATGCCTATCTGCAAAAGCATTCCGAGGAGATTTCCCACGGCAATTCCCGTGAGCAGAAGCCCTATGTCAACAGTCGAAATCGGAATGCCCGAAATCTCTCCGATTAATGTGCAGAAAAGCACGCCGACAAGCATACTGAGCACATTTATCCCGAGTACAACAAGATAAGTCACAGCGGATTTTGCGGCGGGAGTGACGGGAGTGGATTTATAGAAATGCTGCCACTTTCCTTTTTCATCATAGACGCTTGATTCAAGAAAAGATACCGCGGAAAAACCCGCAAGCAGAATAGGATAAATCTTAGAAGCCAGAACGATTGTTTCTTTTATGTTTGTCAATTCGGATTCGGGAAGCGGAGTACCGTCGGCAGCTGTTGTTATATCGGCGATGAGTTTTTTGAGGTTACCATAGTCAATGCTGAGAATAACCAGCACGGCAAGCACCGAAAAAACCAGCAGTCCTATAAGCATTGGGATTATCTTCTTTCCGGAAAGGTAAAGCTCGCGGTATGCAAGCGCGCTGAATGTTTTGAGGCTCATCACGACCACTCCTTTTTTTCACGGTTTACATAGAAAAGCATAATATCTTCGAGCGTGGTTTTTTCGATGATAAGGTCGGGATATTTTTTCTGTGCCTCGGCGCGGTTTGAAACCATAATTTCCGCACCGAAATCGTTTATTCTCGCGCTTATGTAATCCTCGGACGAAATCTCCTTGTAATCCGTCAGCGTGCACTTTATAACCGCGTGGTTTTCGAGAATTTCGTCCTTGTATCCCGTAAGCAGGATTTTTCCTTTGTCGATGAAGGTCACGCAGTCTGCGATTTTTTCAAGGTCGCTTGTAATGTGTGATGACATCAGAATACTGTTTTCCTCGTCCTGAATATACTCGCGGAAAATATCAAGTATTTCGTTTCGTACAACAGGGTCAAGTCCCGTGGTTGCCTCGTCCATAATCAGCAGCTTTGCTCCGTGAGAGAGCGCAGCCGCTATCTGGATCTTCATTTTCATACCCTTTGAAAACTTTCCGATTTTCTTTTTTCTCGGCAGGCAGAAACGGTCGAGATAACCGAAGAAAACCTCGCTGTTCCAATTTTTGTACAGCCCCTTGAACATTATGTTTATTGCGTTTGCGGTCATACTTTCGTGAAAAGGCATTTCGTCAAAAACAGCCGCGATATTCTCCTTTATCTCATACTCGTTTTGAATATGGTCAAGACCGAGAATTTTTATGCTTCCGCTTGTGGGACTGATGATATTCAGGATTGACTTGATTGTCGTGGTTTTTCCTGCGCCGTTTTGCCCGATAAATCCCATAATCGTGCCTTTCGGTACATTAAAGCTGATTTTGTCGAGCGTGAAGCCGTCATATTGCTTTGTGAGCCCGCTTATCTCGATTGCATTTGTAAATTCTTCCATATCACTCGCCTCCGTAAACAAGTTCAAGTATTTCTTTCATTTCTTCAAGGGACAGCCCGCAGAGCTTGGCTTTCTCGCACGCCTTTGACAGAAGCGCTTCTGTCTGGCGCACGGTTTCCTCGCGCAGAAAATCCGTGTTCTGACGTTTGACAAAACAACCCTTTCCCGCATAGTTTTCAATAAACCCGTCGCGCTCAAGCTCTTCATAAGCGCGTTTTGTGGTTATAACGCTTATTCTGAGCTGTTGTGCAAGCGCGCGCATTGACGGCAGAGCGTCCCCTGCAGCAAGCGCACCGCTCATAATTTCCGACTTAATCTGCGATATTATCTGCTGATAAATCGGCTCGTCGGAAATGTTGCTTAAAATAATATCCATAAGGCACCCCAATTTTACTGTATATATCGAATATATACAGTATAACACTTTAATTCACACTTGTCAATACTTTTTTCAAAAAAACTGCAAAAAGGTGAAAAAGAAAAAAGATGAAACCCAAAAACTCGGATTTCATCTTTGCTGTATTCAATTACTGCCGCAGCTTGTATTCCGTGTCTGCGTCAATCATATCAAGCATAATTTTCGCAATCTGCGGGTCAAACTGCGTGCCGCTGCCTTTTTCAATCTGTTCTCTGACAGCGCTCTGCGGGAGTACATCGCGGTAAGAGCGTTTGCTTGTCATTGCGTCATAAGCGTCCGCAACCGCGATAATTCTCGAAAGCATTGAAATTTCGCTTCCGTCAAGACCGTCGGGATAACCCTTTCCGTCCATACGCTCGTGATGACACTTGGCGCCGTCTGCGAATTTACCCTGTACGGAAATGCCTTTCAGGATTTCATAGCCGAGAGCGGGGTGACGCTTGATTTCGGCAAATTCCTCGTCGGAGAGCTTGCCGTTTTTGTTGATAATCGTGTTGTCAATTCCGAGCTTTCCGACGTCGTGAATTAATCCCGCGTAATAGATTTCATCAATTTCTTCTGCCGTAAAGTCCAGATGTGAAGCAATCATTTTTGCATACCACGCTACGCGTCTTGAATGACCTGCGGTATACGGGTCGTTGACGTCGATTGCCTTTGCAATCGCTTCAAAGATTTCGTGAGAAAGCGTGACAAGTTCCTCGTTTTTTGCGTTAAGCTCGTCGACAAATTTTGCTTTTTCCGCCTGTAAAAGCACCTCGTTGAGCTCTTTTCTTCTTGTTGTGAGAACATCGATTACAAATGTGGAGAAAATTGTCAGTACAATCAGCACTGTGACCGAGATGATAGCCTCGGGAACGATATTCTCGCTGTATACGGGGTCTGTGCCTCTCGAAATAAACGGTAAAATCAGCAGTCCGATATCGATAACGGTAAAATTCCAGCACATTCGCTTGTCTTCGTACATTATCGTAAAAACAAGCGGCATTGTGAATGACAGAAACGTCGGCGCAAACTGGTAATGAGAAAATGCGACATTAAAGCATATCAGGCTTATTGAGGCAGTCAGGACGTACTTTTTGATTTCGTCCTTCTTGATGACTTTACATAGAATTTTACACGCCAGAATGACAATCACGTTAAACAGCGTAGTCAGAAGCTGATAACGAATAAGCTTTCCCGCGATTGTGTCCTCGTTGTATCCTTGCTGTCGGTTCACAAACAAAAGCGTATTAACAACGGCTTCAACCACAAACTGTGCAATAGCCATTCCGAGGAGTGATTTTGTAATTAATCGCTGCCATTGACCATAGTCTATTTTTTCGGTTCCCATTGTTTTGAACAATCCCTTCAAAATAAATCAACAGAGAAAAACCAACCTATATATACTTATTTTAATATATAACCCCATTTTTGTCAATGGAATTTTTCACAGGTGTGGTAATCAAACGATTTTGCGGTATGTTATCTTATCCGAAGGAATTCCCTCAAAGGCGATGTCGGAGCCTTTCAGATACTTGTCAAAAAACGCAGTATGGCAGTAAACCAGATGTCTGAACATTTCTTCAGAATTTAGCTTTCCGGAAAGCGATTTAAGAGGGATATAGAATTTCGCGTCGGTAAATCCCAAATGCTTCATATCGTCAAAAACGACGTGATAGGTATCTGCGTTTGTATTCAGAAACGGTCTTGTTTCCACGTTTACGTTTTCCTTGCAGCTTATCTGGCAGAACGGCTTTTCCATAGTATTTTCGGGATAATCGCCGAACAATCCTCCGTCTATATTGATACCGCAGCTGAATTCGTCGTTGTATCTGCAAAGATTATAAGCAAGACAGCCGCCCAGAGAGTGTCCCGAAGCGCCTATTCCGCGGCTGAAATCGATATTCTCCGAATATTTTTTCTTTACCGCTTCCAGAGCCTTTTCGGTATCCTTTTTCCACTCGATAATCCTGCCTTTTATGTATGGAGTAAATTTGTTCTGAAAAATCTCAAACTGCTCGACAGCCTCGCCGAAATCCAGCTTTTTCTTCAGCAGCTTGTTCTGGTTCATAACAGCGCCTATCATACTTGTGTACATCATTTTGTTGATTTTCTTGTCGTAAAAATCCACGCTGCCGTCCTCATAGTCGTTTTCAACAGCCTCAAAAGCGTGACCAACCGACGCAATGATATAACCCTGACTTGCAAGCGCGCAAAGCAGATAGGTGTTCGACTCGACGTATGAATTATAACCCATACTGAACATAATCAGCGGGAAAGTCTGACTTGCGGCAATCGGAGCGTTTTCATAATAGTCGGCAAAGTTCATTTCATCGCTGACTTTTCTGATGTGAAATGCTTTCATAACTGCGGCTTTTTTTGTATCGGAGAAAATTGCTCCGCGTTCTTTTCCTGCAATATCAGCCTTGTCAACGGGATAATACATTCTTACAGCGATTTTGCGTTCTCCGTTTCCGCCGCCAAGAATTTCTTTTCTGCCCGCGTCCACGATAGAAAAACACTTTGTTCCAACGGCATATTTTCCCGATACATATCCTTCGGGAGCTACTTTTTTTACAGTATCTGACATATTTACCTCCGAAAATAAAAAATATGTTTAATTAAGATGATTATACCACTTTCAGCCGAAAATTTCAACTTAAAATTACATTAATTTCAACAATATCGGGCAAGTGTTCGGATAAAGACATTCTTAGGCAGAAAATCGATTATTCTTCGCGGCACTTGACTTTTCTGGGATTTAGTATTATAATAAATCGAGTGAAAGAAAAGGAGTGCAGATATGGAAAAACATTGGGCAAGCGTCTGGGGCAGCGCGATTTCGATTGCCGAAAACCGTCCTGCGGCTTACGCAAAGGACATTACTTTCAGATATCCGATATATTCACATTTCGGCGGAAGTGCTGTGAAAATCACCTTTGACAATTACTGCGGAACCGAGCCTGTCGTTTTTGATAAAGTGACTGTGATGATTGACGACAAGTTTATTCCCGTGACCTTTTCGGGGAAAAGAAGCGCTGAAATCGCTGCGGGAGGACGGCTCACCACGGACGAAATTCAGCACGAAATAAAACCTAAAAGCCTTATTACAATCAATTTCTGGTTCAGGGATTTCACGCTTTTGCGTTCGGCTGTTTTCACAAGCGGACCGCTCACCGAGGGATATTACGCTATGGGCGACCTTACCGAAACGGTGAATATCCCCGATAAAATCGTGCGTCCCACGGGCATTTTTTACTTTCTGAGCAACGTTTCCGTGCTGACTTCAAAAGAAAACCGCAGCATTGTCTGCTACGGTGACTCTATTACTGCGCAGGACTGGCCCGATTATCTCGCGCTGCGCTGTATCAGCGAGGGAAAGGACAACACCTCGATTGTCCGTCGGGCAGCAAGCGGCACGCGTCTTTTGAGGGAATATGACAGCATTGTTTACGAGTCCTACGGGCTTATGGGAAGAAAACGTTTTGCCCACGAGGTACCGACGGACGCTGCCGATACCGTTATCATTCAGCACGGAATAAACGACATAATTCACCCCGTCGGAACCGAGGTCAATCCTTTCCGTCCTATGAGCGATATGCCGACAGCTGCGGAAATGATATCGGTTCTGGAGTATTACATAAGCGAGGCAAGAGGGCTCGGATACAAGGTTTACATCGGTACGCTTCTGCCGATTGAGGGCTGGAGGACGTATGCGCCGTTTCGCGAGAAAGTTCGCGCTGAGTTTAACGAATGGATAAGAACAACCCCGCTGATTGACGGCTGTATTGACTTTGACAAAGCGCTTGCCGACCCTGCTCAGCCCACAAAAATGCTCGCAAAATTTGACAGCGGCGACCACCTTCACCCGAGCAAGCTCGGATATAAGCAAATGGCTGAAACAATTCCAATCGAGCTTTTGAAATAAAATCACAGCTCCCTGCTGTCAAGTACGATTGTAAACGGGCCGTCGTTGAGAAGCTCGACTTTCATATCCGCGCCGAATTCACCCTGTTCAACGACAGCGATTTCCTCTTTGCACTTTTTGATAATATATTCATACATAGCTTTTGCCATATCGGGCGCTCCCGCATTGACAAACGACGGTCTGTTGCCCTTTTTGCAGTCGGCGTACAGCGTGAACTGCGAGATAAGCAAAAGCTCGCCGTTTACGTCTTTTAATCCGAGATTTGTCTTTCCGTTTTCATCTTCAAACAGCCGCAGATTTATCATTTTGCGTATCATTTTATCCGCAGTTTCAACGGTGTCGTCACCGCCCACTCCGATTAAAACCATAAATCCCTTGCCTATCCGACCTCTGACCTCGCCGTTTATTGTCACTTGTGAGCGTGTTACTCTCTGAATTACAAAACGCATTTCTTTCTCCTCTTTCGTGTTTTTGAAGAATTTGTATTTCTATTATAGCACAATCAAGCCGCTTTTTCAAGATTTCACCCGCAAAAATGCAACAAATCCCCGAAATATTGCATTTCATCTTTTTTCCCTTGACTGTTTTCGGGAAAAGTGATAGAATATGACAGCAAAGAAAACTATGAAAAAGGGAGGAAAAAATATGACAGAACCGATAAAAATCCGAGGATTAAAGCAGAACAATCTGAAAAACGTTTCGCTCGATATCCCGAAGAACAAAATCGTTGTTTTCACGGGAGTTTCGGGCTCGGGAAAATCAAGCATTGTGTTTGATACGATTGCCGCGGAAAGCCAGCGCCAGATGAATGAAACGTACAGCGCGTGGGTGAGGGGAAGACTTCCGAAATACGAAAAGCCGAACGCTGAGTGGATTGACAATCTCAATCCGTCGGTTACCATCGACCAGTCGCGGCTTGGCGGAAACGCGCGCTCAACCGTCGGCACAATCAGCGATATGTACTCTCTTTTGCGCCTGCTGTTTTCGAGAATAGGCACGCCGTCTGTCGGTCCCGCGTCGTATTTTTCGTTCAACAATCCGAACGGTATGTGTCCGACCTGCGCGGGTATCGGAAAGATTATGGATTTCGATATGAACAACCTTATCGACGCGGAAAAAACCTACGACGAGGGCTGTTTTCAGCTTCCCGCATTCGGTAAGGGAAACTATTACTGGAAAGTTTACCGTCACCCCGAACTTTTCAGAACAGATGTTCCGTGGAAGGATTTGTCCGAGGAAGAACAGAACATTCTCCTTTACGGAAGCAGAACAAAAGGCGGCGAGCGGCTTGACAAAAAGGTTGAGGGAGTTTACAATCAGTTCAAGCGGCTTGTTTTGATGAAAGGCGCGGAGGAGCAGACCGACAACACGCTCAAAAGAATAGCAAGATTTCTCTACGAGTGCGAGTGTCCCGGCTGCAAGGGAAAGCGGCTTAATCCGACAACTCTTTCGAGCAAAATCAACGGTTACAACATAAACGATATGTGCGAAATGGAGTTTTCCGAGCTTCGCGCAGAGCTTGACAATATCCGCGACGAAAGAGCGAAAACGATTGTGGAGCAGCTCAAAGCGTCGCTTGACCGAATGATAGATATCGGCTTGCCGTATCTGTTTATGAACCGCGAAAGCTCAACTCTTTCGGGCGGCGAAGCGCAAAGACTGAAGCTTGTGCGGTATATGGGAAGCTCACTTTGCGGAATGATTTACATTTTCGACGAGCCGAGCACGGGTATGCACCCGAGAGATGTCCACAGAATGTCAAGACTGCTGAAAAGTCTGCGCGACAAGGGAAACACCGTGCTTGTCGTTGAGCACGACAAGGATATAATCAGCATCGCCGACGAGGTTATCGACATCGGACCGCTTGCGGGCAAAAACGGCGGACAGGTGCTGTTTCAGGGGAGCTATGAAAGCTTGCTTGTAAGCGGCACAAAGACGGGAAACGCGCTTTCTTCGGAGATTAAGATAAAGGAAAACGTGCGCAAACCGAAAGGATTTCTGCCCGTAAGAGGCGCAAATCTTCACAACCTCAAAAATATCGACGTTGACATTCCGCTTGGGATAATGACCGTTGTGACGGGAGTTGCGGGCAGCGGAAAATCCACGCTTATCAGGGACGTTTTCGCAAAGCAGTACGAGGAACAGGTCGTTCTTATCGACCAGAGCGCTGTTACCGCAACGGGACGTTCTACCGTCTGCACATTTCTGGGCTTTTTCGATGAAATAAGAAAGGTTTTCGCTGCCGAGAACAACGCCGACAGCGGACTTTTCACCTTCAACGGAAAAGGTGCCTGCCCGTATTGCAAGGGACGCGGTGCGATTACAACCGAGCTTGTGTTTATGGAACCCGTCACGACAACCTGCGAGCATTGCGGAGGTACAAGATACAGCGAAGAAGCGCTGAAATACTCTCTGAAAGGCAAAACGATTGTCGATGTGCTGAATATGAGCGTTGAGGACGCTTTGCCGTTCTTCGCGGACAACAAAAAAATCTCGGGAATGCTGAACGCTCTGATGGAAGTCGGACTGTCATATATCTCGCTCGGACAGCCTTTGTCAACGTTTTCGGGCGGTGAACGTCAGAGAGTAAAGCTCGCGCAGAATATCAGGAAAAAGGGCAACATCTACATTCTTGACGAGCCGACAACGGGACTTCACGCGGCGGATATCGAAAAGGTTGTCGACATTCTCGAAGGTTTTGTTGACAGGGGAAATACGGTTATCGTGATTGAGCACAACACCGATGTAATGAAGCTCGCGGATTATATCATCGATATCGGTCCCGACGGCGGAACAAAAGGCGGAGAAGTCGTGTTTACGGGAACACCGCGCGAAATGTATGAAAACGGTACGACAATAACGGCAAAATATCTCAGAAAATAAAATACAAATGCCCGAGGAAAGATTTCTTCGGGCATTTTCGTTTTGTCAATCGCTTTTATCATAAAAGCACCTCAGTAAACTTTTTCATCAGTCTTTTTCCCGAAATATTTTTTCGACGGGTTTTCGCAGATATTTCGTGAGGAATTTTATCACAAATCCCGTGAGAAGCGCGGAAATAATTGTGCCTTCTCTTGTCCCGACAATCTCGCCGTTAAAGAAAATCAGCGACAGCACAACCGCCGAAATCACGCAGAAAACGTCAAAACCGACCTTTACATATCCGAATTCAAAGCGCGTTTTGTCCGAGATTGCTTTTACGAGCGCTTCACCAGAGTTCATTATCACGTTTGCGATAACCGAAAGCGAAATGCCGAACGCAAGAACGACTATTCCGATAATCAACATCAGAATTTGCATAAAGTAGCTGTTTATCGGGATATTTGAAACGAATATCATTCCCAAATCCGTGAACCAGCCGAACAAAAACGACAGCGGGATTTGCAGAAGCTGAATGGGCTTGAAATCCTTTCGCAAAATCAGAATTTGCGCGACAATCAGCACGCAGTTCCAGATAATAAGCCAGTTTCCGAGGCTAAGCGCGGGGATTTTCAGGCTCATCACGTTTGCAACCGAGGAAATCGGTGTAACTCCGAGATTGCCGTGTTTCGTGAACGCAACGCCAACTCCCGCGAAAAACAAGCCTACGATGAAAACTGTATACCTGAGAAAATACTCTTTCTTTTTCATAAATCTGTCCTTTTAAAGCGTTAAATTTGTTTGCTATACAATTATATCACAATCGGCGGGAAAAAGCAAGATGTTCGGGAATTTGTGCAATTTCGCCAAAAGTAATCTGCAAATAGTCAAAAAGTTCCCGCGGCTGTCCGTAAAACCTACTAGCAAAATCCGACAAGATGTGATATAATAAATAAGTGTGCAAAAAATCGAAATTTGAAAAAAATTTTTTATAAAAACGAAACCTTGGCAAAATTTTGTTGTTTATATTGATAGAGACGTAAAAAATCTCTAGGGAAGGAGCGCAAATGGACGACGAAAAAATTGTCGGACTTTTCCTGAGGCGCGATGAAACGGCAATTTCCGAAACTACCGCGAAATACGGCAGACTTTGCGGGAAAATTGCCTTCGGTATTCTCGGAAATTTGCAGGACAGCGAGGAGATTGTAAACACGGCTTATCTGCGCTTGTGGGAAACAATCCCCCCGAAAGAACCTAATCCGTTTATGCCGTATCTTGCGAAAATTGTGAGAAATCTCGCACTTAACCGATACAAATCCGATCACACTCAAAAGCGTTTTGCGGGCGAGTTTGCGGTATCTCTGGACGAGCTTGACGAATGTGTTCCCGACAAAAAAGCCGAACAAAGCGACGCAGGACAAATCCGTGACGCGCTCAACGCTTTTTTAGCGGAACAAAAACAGTCGTCGCGGCAGGTTTTCGTGCTGAGGTATTTTTACTGCGAGAGCATTGAGGAAATATCCGCGAAAACGGGTTTTTCCGAGGGCAAGATAAAATCGCTGCTGTTCCGTTTGCGTCAAAAACTTAAACACCACCTTGAAAGCGAGGGGATTTCGGTATGAAACACGAAGCGTTTTCTGACGCTTTGTCTATGATTGACGACAAATTTGTCGTGGAGGCACAAAAGCCAATTGCAAATCGTTCATTTGCTCCGACTGTGATAAAAATCGGATTTGCGGCGGCTGCTTGTGCCGCGGCAGTTTGCGCTTTCATTCTTTTCCCGAGAGGAAATTCGGCTGATATTCTTATTTCGGGAGAAAAACCGTCTGCGGGTCCCGTTATCGTGCGAAGCTATGACAACAACAGCGTCGGTGTAATTCGGGCTTATTCGATTGAGTATCTGGATATTCCTGTGAGCATTACTTCATCGGAGAAGTCTGTTGTTGAAATTTCCGGCGGTACTTTGCGCTGCGAGGGCAATAACGAACAGGTTGATACGAAGTATGAAGTCTTCGGCAACGCTTCGCTTGTATGGAATGTTCCGCTGGACGACAAAAGCGCAGAGTTTACGCTCAAAGTGCAGACGGGAAATCAAACCCGCGTTTTTGAGCTTTCGTTTGACGAGAGCGAAAGCAAATGGACAATGTGTGAAAAACAGTAAAATGACATCAATTTAAAGGAGAAAAAACTATGAAAAAGATTTCGGCAATTCTGACAGCGGTACTTCTTGCGGCTACGCTCACCGCGTGCAATTCGAACAACAATTCCACATCGACGAGCTCTGAAAGCACCTCTACAAGCACATCTTCGAGCTCGACCGAGAGCAGTTCTTCAAGCGCTTCCGAGAGTTCTTCAAGCTCCACCGAAAGCAGCTCTTCCAGCACTGAAGAAAGCTCTTCAAGCTCAACAGAAAGCAGTTCTTCAAGCACTGAAGAAAGCAAGCCCGAAACAAGCGTTCCCGAGAGCAGCTCTTCAAGTTCCGTTGAGAGCAAACCCGAGAGCAAACCCGAGAGCAAACCTGAGGAAAGCAAACCCGAGAGCAAACCCGAAAGCGGCATTTCCGACCCTGTGACGCTTCTCAACACCGTTTATGCGCTGTTCGGCGAGGACGAGCGTTTTGCGGCAACCGGCGGTGATTTCAGCACCGATGAAATGATTGAAGGTGCGGGTAAATTCGGACTTTCCGAGCCCGACGCGCTTGACAGCGTGGTTGGTTATCCCGCGGCGGAAATTGCGAAAATAGACAGCGCGGCTTCGCTTATGCACATGATGAACGCAAATACATTTACTTCGGGCGCATATCACGTCGCAGCGGGAACGGACGCTGCTGCTCTTGCCGAGGCAATCAGAGCGAACATTCAGAACCGTATGTGGTGCTGCGGTTTCCCCGACAAGCTGATTGTAGCAACCGTTGACGACTATGTAATCAGCGCTTTCGGCAAGAATTTTGCCCTTGACGCGTTCACAAAGCACCTCGCCGAAGCTTATCCCAACTCTCAGATTTTGATTGACGAGCCGATTTTATGATGAAGAAATTTATAACAACCGCGCTTTTATGCGCTTTTATCCTCACGGGCTGTGCAAATAACAGCACAAGCGTTTCCTCGGACGTTTCCACAAGTTCCTCGCAGACTTCTGTATCTACGACCGAGAGTTCTTCAAGCGCTGAGGAAAACGAATATGTTCCCGGTTCACGCGATGACAACGGGGTTTATGTGGTTGACGGATATGCGGCAAAGCTTGAATACCCGCTCAACGAGAAAAACATAAACTATGCCGCAAAGCGTTTTTTGTACATCTACGAGCAGTATCTCAAAGGAAATTGCGACAATGTTTATGTGACGGTAGTTCCCGATAAGAACTATTTCCTTGCTAAGGAAAACGGCTATCCGTCGCTTGACCACGACGAGCTTGCCGAGATGCTCACGAAACAAATGGATTACGCGAAATACTTAAACATTTATCCTATGCTGGAGCTTTCCGATTATTATCGCACGGACACTCACTGGCGGCAGGAAAAAATCGTTGATATCGCGCAGTTTATCGCGGGAGAAATGGGAGTAACTCTTTCGGCGGATTACACACAGACCGTTCTTGAAAATCCCTTTGTCGGCATTCATTGCAGACAGTCTGAGATTTCGATTGAGCCCGACGAGCTGATTTATCTTACAAATCAGATTTTGCAGGACTGCAAGGTGCTTGACGGCGAAACAGACAGCTATATTGACGTGTATAATATGGAGCTTGCCGAGGGCAAGGACGCGTATGAGATTTTCCTGTCGGGCGCGAAATCGCTTCTGACAATCGAAAATCCGAACGCGACAACCGACAGGGAGCTGCTGATTTTTCGCGACTCGTTTGCGAGCAGTATTGCACCGCTGTTTGCCGAGGGATATTCAAAAATCACGCTTATCGATATTCGTTATCTCGCTCCGCAGCTTCTGAAAAACTTTGTGACCTTCAACGGTCAGGACGTGCTGTTCCTGTACAGCACACCCGTTCTCAACAACAGCGTTACCTTCAAATAATTCGCAAAAAGCCCGTGCTTCGGAATGGAAGTGCGGGCTTTTTGTGTTTGTGTGAAAATACGAAAAAACTCGGGCTTTTGCTCAGCTATCTTCGGGCACAAAAATCGCCCCTAGCACAAACTAGGGGCGAAATAGTATATTTCACACAATGATTTGCGAACAACCTGCGGCTTTTCGTTTTTTCGTACACGAGCGACATCGTGTCGCCTGCGAAATAACGAAAAACGCTGAAAAAGTCGGGCTTTTGCTCGGCAATCCTCGGGAACAAAAATCGCCCCTAGCACAAACTAGGGGCGAAATAGGGTCCAGCGTCACGCTGGTGGTGCAGGTGACGGGACTTGAACCCACACGACATTGCTGCCACTAGCACCTGAGGGTGACGTCACGACAGGGAAAGTAAAAATATAATTTGCAGCTGCCGTTCTTGACAATTTGCACAAAAACAATATATCTGTTTTGGGCAACATAAACTATTGACAGATGACAAGAAAATTGGTAAAATAGAAATCTATCAAATAAATATCTATGTCCGGAATGGAACTTTGCGAAAAATGCCGAGTTTCATTCCATATTTTTTTCTGAAAAACTATGTTAATTAACAACAAAAGGAGGTCAACTTATTGGACGAACTCAAAACAGTAAACTGCGAACAGCTGATGACCACACCGCTCAAGCCGATTGAATCCTGCATTGATGGAATAATTTCGACGGGACTGTTCATCTTGGCGGGAGCGCCTAAGGTCGGGAAGTCGTGGCTTGCGCTGGATATGGCGCTCAGTATTGCGAAAGGAGAAAGATTTCTTTGTCGGGAAACGAACCGCGGAACTGCGCTCTACCTCTGTTTGGAGGACAGCTACACTCGAATACAGAACCGCTTGTTTGAACTCACAAGCGAACCGAGCGAAAAACTCCATTTCGCAATTATGGCGGGAACGCTCGGCGGTGTTCTCGAAAAACAGATTGAAAATTTCAAGTTGCGGCACACGGATTTGAAAATAATTATCATCGACACGCTGCAAAAAATCCGAGCTGGAGATGAAACGAGTTATGCTTCAGATTACAGAGAACTTTCAGTTTTGAAAAATCTTGCGGACAAGCTGCAAATCGCGATTTTGTTGGTTCACCACACGCGCAAGTGCCGCGACAATGACCCGTTTAATATGATTTCGGGAACGACGGGAATAAGCGGCTGCGTTGACGGCAGTATGGTAATGCTCGAAAAGCAGCGCGGGTGCGGCGAAGCTGTTCTGCATTGCGTTGGTCGCGACATTGAAAATCTTGAACTGCACTTGAAACGCAGAGACTCGCGATGGATTACCGAAGAAAAAATAAACCCGAAACCGCGCGACACTTTTTCTTTCATGATACACGATTTTATGTTGGCGAAAAATTATTTCAAAGGTTCGGCAACAATGTTGGTTGGAGAGTTGAAAATGCAATTTGGAATTGAAATTCCGGCAAACAAAATTACGCAAAATCTTGTTCAGCACGGCGTGGAACTGAAAAGTTTCGGCGTGAGTTTTGAGGTGAAAAGGTCGTGCGGACAGCGGTTTATAATTCTGAAATACGACCGCGAAAGTGACAGCAGTGACGGTTG
>JAGASH010000014.1 GCA_017847835.1 Oscillospiraceae bacterium | reverse complement strand
TATGCTCACAAACCCTGATGCAGAGCCAATCTACAAACCCGAGCAGACTGAGCCGCAGCAGACAGAATTTCCCTCGGATACCCCGAAACACGGCGACACCAAAGACGGTAAAATCTACATCAACGGCTTCGGCTGGGTGGTCGATGAGGGCGGCGGTGGCAGCGGCGAACCCGCGCCGGATATGTACGAAAACGGCAATAAAATAGGCATTTTCGGATAAAAAACGCGATTCTTGGAGGTGCAGATGAAGAAAATTTTGAGGATTTTTGCCGCTGCTATGGCGGCAATTTTCTGTTTGCAGACCGCCGCGTTCGCGGAAAGCGGCGACCCGAATATCGACAACGGCGGCGGTGGATTGAAGGAGGGCAGCTCAAGCAATTTCTGGATTTCCGGCGACGATGGCGTTCGGATAACCGTTGTCGATTCGGAAACGGGCGAGGTGAAATCCACGTCGGTTGATTACACGAACATAAACGCCGGAGATATCCGTTTTCATTTCGGGAAGGTGAGCAAGGCGGATTATGTCGGCGGTAAAACGCTTTCGATAAGCACGGCGAAATACACCTATAAAATGCCTTCGCAGCCCATTCCGAGGATTATTTCCAACGGCAGAAGTGCGACGGATATTGACGCTATCCGCAGTTATTTTACCGATGAACAGGTTGTCCGAGGGATTGCAAATCACGTTGGAATTGACTTTGAAAAACTGACCGGCGGCGATTATAAATTGATGCTTGAGCCGATAATGTATGTCACCTACAACGGCGTCAGGACTGCGATGACGGCAACCGAAGCCGCGATGTACAATATGCAGACGGGCGGCGACCTTATCCGAAAATTAGGTCCGCTTTCTCATAAAAATCTGCCGCTTGCGATGTTTCTCGAAACGGACGATTTGGGTTATTCCGCGTGGACAGGCTCGAAAAATTCGTATGCTGCCGACAGCGATATTATCCGATTTCT
This sequence comes from Oscillospiraceae bacterium, assembly GCA_017847835.1. GTDB lineage: Bacteria > Bacillota > Clostridia > Oscillospirales > Ruminococcaceae > CAG-115. The sequence goes on along the minus strand of JAGASH010000014.1, from coordinate 3,475 downwards.
CGGGATTGGAATTGTGTCGTTCAAGGAAAAAGTGGTAGAAAACGAGCCGGTTTCAAGCGATTTTGAGTACCGCGTTGACACCGATGTTTACACAAGCGTAACCGTGACAGGCGGCGAACACACTCCCGAAAATCCCGTAACTGTGCGGTTTTACGTAAAAAATAAGGTGTACACGGTGGGGAATATTGTGTATCCGAAGGGCGGTTCGCAGCTCGTCTGGTGCAAGTGGCACACGCCGAAAACCGAGCAGACAGTCAACATTCGCGTTACGGCAACGGGCGGCGCGTCCGTCAGCAAAAACAACATTACTGCGAGCATCGTGGATTTGAACAAAAATCCGCCTCCCGACCCGACTGCCGATGACCGAAACGATAGTTTTCGTGCGGTTTCCGTTCCCAAAAAGCCACAGAAAACCTCGTCTGCGTGGAGCGTCTGGAGCGCGTATTGGAAAGCAAAGTGGGTTTGGCATCCAAGCTGGCATTGGACGGGAACGCGCTGGGTTGACCGCGGACGTTGGGTTGACGAGGGTGAGTGGAAATTCCGCAGCAAGTCTTACCGCGTTTCGCTGAGTGCGAAAATGGAGATTTCTCCGGACGAAAAAAATCCCACGGCAGCAACTTTTTCGATGAAATCCGGCTATGGAATTAACGAAAAAGTTACTGCTTCAATTACGGGAAACGGCGAGCATACTTCGCTTCAGAATGCGGTTTCGTATTTCCCCGAATTTTATTACAAGAGCTATTGGCGGCTGCTGGAAAGCACCTCGGCAAACGTTTTGGAGTTCCGAAAAAACAAGTACAGCACCTACAACAACCGGACGCATTTCACACCCGTGTGGTATCCGGACGGGAATTACACGGTTTACACTTGGGCGATGGATTGCTGGACTCCCGCGGGAATGTTGTCCGCTAATTTAACCGATTCGCTGAAAATTAAAGGTAATGTTTTTGACGATTGGCACATCTCGCCGTCTTATTGAGAAAGGGGATTTTATGAAAAGGAAAACCGCAAAATTTGTTTTTACGGCAATAATTATGATTACAGCAATGTCCGCGATGTCGCTCTGCGCCTTTGCCGAGGGCGATGTTGCGGGTGCGATTGAAGGCACTTGGAACACCGCCTCAACACAGATAAAACAAGTCGTGAACAACGTTGTCTTCCCGATAATTGATGTCGTACTGGCGGTATTTTTCTTCGCAAAACTTGGTCTTGCGTATTTCGATTACCGCAAATCCGGTCACTTTGAATGGACAGCGCCCGCGATACTTTTCGCGTGTCTGGTGTTCACGCTGACTGCGCCGACCTATGTATGGACGATAATCAACGTCTGATTCGCGAAAACGGGCGCTGTCGTTTCGGGAGGTGATAGTATTTATTACTTTGATGTTGGCGCGGATTTGGTGAGCAAAATGTTCGACTACATCACGGACTGGATTTATCAGCAGGTCGTCAAAATGCTTGGCGAATTTTTTACCGCTATGAACGCGTTGGGCGTGGATTTGTTCGGGCTGCCCTGGGTCAGGCAAATCGTGCAGCTTTTCAGCAATCTGGGCTGGGCGCTTTTTGTCGTGGGAATAGTTGTGGCGCTGTTTGAATTTGCCATTGAATCGCAGAACGGACGCGGCGACGCGAAGGCTCTCGCGCTGAATATAATCAAGGGATTTTTCGCGGTGAATTTGTTCTGCAATGTTCCCGTGCAGCTTTACGGACTTGCGGTAAAACTGCAATTCGGAATGAGCGACGATATGACAAGCCTTATTTTCCCCGAGGGAAGCACTCTCGCGGAATCCTGCCTAAAAGTCGTTGAAAGCCTGATGTTCGGTCCGCTTTTGTCGATACTCATAACGATTATGATGGGGTACACGATTATAAAGGTGTTCTTCGCAAGCATCAAGCGCGGCGGAATTCTGCTGATACAAATTGCCGTTGGTTCGCTGTATATGTTCAGTGTACCGCGCGGCTTCACGGACGGTTTCATCATGTGGATAAAGCAGGTTATTGCGACCTGTCTGACGGCGTTTTTGCAGTCGGTTATGCTTGTCTGCGGGCTTATTCTGTTTAAGGATTACTGGCTGCTCGGACTTGGCGTAATTCTTGCGGCGGGAGAAATTCCGAGGATTGCTGGAATGTTCGGACTTGAAACGTCAATTCGCCCGAACATAAACGGCGTTATAAACACGGCGCAGTCGGCGGTGCATCTGGCGCGAATGGTTACGCACAAGGCGTGAAAGGAGAAAAAATGTATATTTATCCGGAGAACCTCAAAGCCGCGCCAACGCTGTTTTTGTGGCGTTTGAAAGACCTCGCGGCAATCGGCATCGGCGCGCTGATTTCGGTGCTTGCGCTGTCGCAGATTGGGCTTACAATCCCGATTGTAATTACGCTTGCATACGCGTTTCTCGCCATTCGTTTCGAGGACACCAGCATTATGGATTTCCTCAAATATGCCGTGAGGTATTTCTTTGTGGAACAGCAGGAATTTAGATGGAGGTTAAATTGAAGAAAAAGAATCAGCAACAAAATCAGAGCACCCGCCAGCTCCTCGGAATAGATTGCATAACCGAATACTCGTTAAAGACCGCTTCAAGTGAGGCGGTCTTTTTCAGCGTCAAGCCGAGCAATATTTCGGTGATGTCCGAGGCGGGTTTGTCGGCGAAAATCTACTCGCTGATGAACGTTCTTAAAGGCTTGACGGAGATTGAGATACTCTGCGTGAACAGCCGCGAGAGCTTTGACGGCAACAAAAATCACTTGAAAAATCTCGCGAAAAAAGAGGAAAATCCGGCTGTCCGGAAACTGCTTGAACAGGACGAAAAGCACCTTGACCACATTCAGGCACTTACCGCTACAGCGCGCGAATTCCTGCTTATAGTGCGGCTTCGCGGGCTTAAGGATAAGGAGATTTTTTCCTATTTGAACCGCATTGAAAAAACGCTCAGCGAAAACGGATTTTCCGCAAGGCGATATGACGGCGAGGATATAAAAACGCTCCTCGCCGTCTATTTTGAGCAAAATGTAACAACCGAAAAATTTGATGACGCAGACGGAGAAAGGTGGATTTTGAATGGCTGAAAAGCTTATAATTAACGCTGTTTTGAACCGAAAAGCAGACTGTTATTCGCCCGAAAAATGCGTGGTGGATAAGGTGATAAAGCTGAACGAAACCGAGTTCAAAAACCTTGTCGAGCACCCGCTTCGGGAGAGATATTTTATCCGGAAATACCGCGAGCTGATGGGCGTTGAGGGCAATCTCAACCACTGTATTCTTGCTGTCGGAAAGGAAAGCGGCGACGGCTTGCTGATTAAATCCGAGGGCGCGGATTACGCGAGATATTCGCAGTTTATCCCAAACGCAAGCGGAATTATCGCCGCGCACGAACAGACGTCTGCTTTGTCGGAACTCGAAAAATGCTTGAAAAATTGGGTTGCAGACTGCGTTTCGGACAGCGGCGACAAGTTGGATTTTTGCGTTCAC
>JAGASH010000003.1 GCA_017847835.1 Oscillospiraceae bacterium | reverse complement strand
TGTTTTCTCATCGGTTCCCCAAACTGTTTGTCCGAGAAACCAGAATCGACAAGGTCATAATTCGTTCTTCATATTGTTCAATTTTCAAGGAACAGGCGTCACCACTTCGTTCGCTCTTGACGAGCTCTCTCGCGGCGACTTGATTATTATATCACTTTTCAGCCCTAATGTCAAGAGGTTTTTTAAAAAAATTTAAAAAATTTTAAAAAATCTTGAAATATTCCGTCGAAAAGCGAACCCTTTCGGGTGGAGGCGCCACCCGGATTTGAACCGGGGAATGAGGGTTTTGCAGACCCTTGCCTTACCACTTGGCTATAGCGCCGAATAACAAACTCCGCCGCGCCGAACGCGTTCGGAGTCCGAATATGGAGCGGATTACGAGGCTCGAACTCGCTACCTCCACCTTGGCAAGGTGGCGCTCTACCAGATGAGCTAAATCCGCAAATGGTGCCTCCGGTCGGAATCGAACCAACGACACGGGGATTTTCAGTCCCCTGCTCTACCAACTGAGCTACAGAGGCAATTGTCAACGCTTTCGGTTTATCACCTCGAGCCGACTATGATATTATATCATCTTATTCTCGATTTGTCAATAGTTTTTTCAAAAAAATTTCAAATTTTTTTAAAATTTTTCTTACTTTCTATTATATGTCATATTTCCGAAAAATTCACAAGAAACAAAAAATTAAGCGTCCGCTTCTTTTTCACCGTCAACAATGCGGATTTCCAGCCTGTGCGGAAGGCAGACAATCGGAACAGCGCCGCCGTTTACAGCTCCTCTGTTCACGCACACTTTATCGGGACAATCCGCAAAAGCAACCCTTATTGTCCCGTTTTCGATTTTCACGACATTTATGCCGTCTTCGCACTCCACTGTAAATTCCGCGTCCGCCGACAAATGCACGCTTTTTATCAGAACACCATTCTGATAGATTTCAGCGACGGGATTTTTTCGCGGAATATTCATCATTATCGCAAAAATCGTAATTCCGACAGCCGCTGCCGCAAGCAGGGCAATCAGTCCGACAAGCACTTTTTTGTTCATTTTTCACCCTTAAAGAAAACCCCGCCCACTATTGCAGGCAGGGTTAAGCAGCTTTCGCCGCATTTATTCTATAATTCCGTCAAGCTTCCACTGCGCACCCGTGTTCACGAGATTTACATTCACGGTGTGATAGCCGATTTTACCGTCAAACGTTCCCGCTTTTATATAAAGTACGCCCGCTGCGGTTTTTCCGTTGTTCGAGGTAATTGTGAGCACGGTATCCGAAACATTTATAGTTTTCAGACCGCCGTTTTCATAGGACAATTCAATCCCTGAAATGCTGCAGCGTGTTTTGAGCTGCTCTGCCGCTTTCTGCGAATAAATCGACTTCATCGCCTTTGCGAGCGTTTCCGCGTCAACGATACCGCTTGCCGATACTCTGTTTGTCGCTATCGCGTTTTGCAGACCGATTGCCTTGTTCACAACAGCGCGTATCTCCTCCGAAGCATTCTCGTAAGGAGAGTTGAACAGCAAGCCCTGCTGTGTATTCTTGCGGGAATACGAGCTTTCTGTGATTTTCACACACTCATCGACAGCCTTTGCCTGATATTTCGTCGAGAAACTGTTCTTCCAATCGATTTTGCCGACAATTTCCAGACCGCTTGCAGCGGTTATTCTGCCGTCGCTGATAGTATAATATCCGCCGCCGCAGGAGAAACCGTTTGTGCTTGCTCCGAAGCTTACCACGCCGCTTGCAGGCACTCCGAGCATTGTTTCGGTCACAGGGTCGAAGATATACGAGCCGCTGTTGAGGACAACCGCCGCGTATGTTCCCGCGAGATTAGGCGTAACCGCGCAAGAGCTTTCCTCTGAGAAAATCACAAATCCATCGGAGGAAGTATTCGCATCTGCTTTCACAATTTCCGTGTAGTTTTCTCTCATTACGCAAACATACACATACTCTGCGTCAGCAGCAAGTACTGTAACCTGAGCGTCACCGCTATAATAGGCAACCGCCACATACTCAGCTGTATTGCCGTCAAAAATTGACGTGCAGGTGTAATACTGTCCATTTTCAAGAACGTTGATAACAAGCATTCCGCTTGCCTTATTATAAACAACGTCAGAAATCTCGCCCGACATTACAACCCCGTCAACGTCAAGTTCCGTAAACAAACGATTTGATGTGTTCACATAGAACAGTCTGGAGCGTCTTCCCTCGGCTTCTGCGGAAACAAGCATTTCCGAGCCGTCCTCGGCAATCCAGTCAATTCTCGGTTTTTCACATTCAATCGAAGAAACGAGATTTTCGGAGCGTCCGTTAAATTCATAAATCGCCGCGCCGTAAGAATTAATCACGAAGAAGCAGTCGTCGTTTAAAAAGAACGCGTCCTTCGCGGAAATGGGCTTTGTGACATACTGCATTCCGCCGATATTTTCGGGAAGCGTCACTCCCTCGGGCATTACGTCAGCCGAAGGAACGGTTCCCTCGGAAGTATCCGTGCTTTCACCGCTGTTTTCCTCGCTGTCCGAGCCGTCGGAAACATCCGAGCTGTCCGAAACGTCGGAACCATCGGTGCTTTCGCTGTCCGGATTTACAGGAACAGAAGGCTCGCCCGAAGTGTCAATCGAAACATCTCCACCGATATCAACCACAGGGAGATTATCAATCTCGGGGTCGCTTGTATTAATCGGAGCCACAACGTTCAAATCGTCCTCAGCAGTCAGCACTTCAACCGTGAACACCTCGCTGCTGTTGTGAAGCTGCTCCATAAGGTAACCCGCACAGTTTATAACCGCGCCGGTGATTTCACCCTTGCCCTTTTCAAAAACCTTGCCGACAGCCTGTGCACCGACAACGCGGCTTCCGTCGCTGAAATACAGCATTTTCACGGGAACGTTTGCCTGCGCCTTTTCCGTGAGCACTCGCTGCGCTTCGGAAGGCGAAAGAGGCACTCTGAACGTTACCATAACGTCGTGCAGCTCACCGGAATTCTCGTTTTTGCGGATATCCTCGATAGCGCGCTCTATACGTTCCTTGTTGGAAAGAGCCGCGATTGTGCTTCCCGTGAGCAAATCAACACCCTTGCCGCCGCCGAGAGAGGTAAACATAAACGTTCCCACGCCGACAACAGCCGCGGCAGCAACCGCAGTTGCACCTATATAAATGGGCATAGGTGAACGTTTCGCGAACTTGCCTTTTTTGGCATTTGCGAAAATTTTATCCTTGTCGAACTGATATTCGCTCATCAATTCCTTGTAAAAATCGCGCTTATTCACAAAAACGTCCTCCTTTCCCGTAAAATTCGGAATAATATATGCAAATGCCGTTTAATACAGCATATTCCGTTTGCCTTAAAAGTTGCCCGTAAAATCAGATTTCATACTTTTTCTTTTGCCGTTCAATCGTGCGGTAAAGCTTGTTCTTGACCGTCGAGAGGTTCAGCCCAAGCCGCTTCGCAACCTCGTCCAGCTTCATATCGCACACAAAATGCAGGTAGAAAATCTGCCCGACTGTTTCGTCATTTCTGACAATATCATCGAAAATCTGCTTTGCGAGGATTTTGTTGCTCATAATATCTTCGAGCAGCGGTTCATCGCGGGACAGCTCTGCGTCAAGCGCCGCCGACTCCTCCTCGGAGAACTCGGACATATTTTTCACCCTGTCGCGGCGTTTTATGAAGCTCGACAGGAATGTACGGCACTCAAATTTCGCTATATTTATAAGGAAAGCCTCCGCCGACTCTATATCGTCGCAGCCTTTATCGCAAAGCCTCTTGTAAAACCGAGTGTAGACGTTCTGTATAATGTCCTCCGCGTCCTGAAAACGTGACGCGTGGCTCGCGACGTACCTTGAAACGGCGCTGAACGTCTGTTCGTATGCGTTATTGAAAAATAAATCAATTTCGGGACTGCCCAACGACGTTTCACCTCGTTTCAAGTCCCCGCCTCATAACCGTAGTCATACAAATTCTGCAAAAAGTTTCAATTTTTTTCGCAATAATTTGTAACAGCGGGGGAAATTTACACAAAATATAGATACATATAAAAATATTATACCACAATTCTTTGGTTTTGTCAAATGCCACTTAGCCTGTTTTCGGGCAATATTCTTGACAATTTGCGATAAATATGGTATAATCCGAATTATCAATAAATTTTTCAGCAGGATTTTGTGCAAATTCACGAAAGGAATTCAAATGAAAAAAGCGATAATTTTTGACCTTGACGGCACGCTCTGGGACTCCTCGCAAACCGTCACCGACTCTTGGAATGTAATCCTCGCAAAGTACCCCGAAGCCCGTCAAATCACGCTTCGCGATATGCACGGATTTATGGGCAGGCAGATGGACGAAATCGCGCGAATGATTATGCCGGATTTGCCCGACAACCGCAGAATTGCGATTATGGACGAGTGTATGGACTTCGAGCTTACTTATTTAAAAGAGCACGGCGGCGCTGTTTTGTATCCGAAGGTGCGCGAAACGCTGGAAATTCTCGGAAAATCATACTCGCTGATGATTGTGAGCAACTGTCAGGACGGATATATACAGACGTTTTTCGAGCTTTCGGGGCTGGGAGAACTTTTCTGCGATTTTGAGAGCGCGGGTGCAACAGGTCTTTCAAAGGGCGAGAACAACCGTCTGATTATCTCGCGAAACGGCATTGACAAGGCGGTCTACGTCGGCGACACGCAGGGTGACCTCAATTCCGCCAATTTCGCCGGAATACCGTTCATTCACGCTTCCTACGGTTTCGGAACGACAAACAGACCGACTTTTCTGATAAAAAATTTTTCGGAAATCCCCGATATTTCCTCGGAAATATTCTCGGATTAACCGCGAGCCCTTTATTCAAGCGGTTTCACGCAAATTAAAAAAAATTAAGAAAAATTTGCAAAAACCGCTTGACAAATAAAAAAAAGTATGATATAATATAACAGTCGTTGAAATGCGAGTGTGCTGGAATAGGCAGACAGGCTAGCTTGAGGTGCTAGTGTTGGAAACGACGTGTGGGTTCAAGTCCCGTCACTCGCACCACTTGAGGACGGTCCATAGGACCGTCCTCTTCTGCGTTTTTTTCATTTTCGCAGGCGACACGATGTCGCTTGAGCACGAAAATGAAAAAATCCGCGGTGTACTATCTTGCTTTGATATTTTCTGTTCAGCCCCGTCATAAGCGTGGGACTATTTTTTATCGCGAAAGCTAACGTTCGTTTACATATATTTTCGCAACTTATCGTCCTTTCTTGCAACTTATTTTGTTTTCCCTCAAAAAACATTGACAGAGCCGCTAAATCTGATATAATAGTGTTATAACGCAAACGGAGGCATTATGAAGCTAATCGAACGCACAACTGACTCCCCCGAAAACGACAAAGTAATCCTCGAATACTACGAATTTACTCAGGAATTTTCGGACATCAAAAACTTTATCCTCGACAATAACCAGCTTTTTGCCGTGTATGACAAGGAAAAAAATCTCGTCAAGCTGAAAATCAAGGACGTTTTGTATTTTGAGGCTGTCGGCGAGCTGGTTTTCGCGTATACCGAAAGCGGTGTTTTCGAGGTCAAAATGCGGCTTTATCAGATTGAAGAAATCCTTGAACCACACCAAATCCTGCGCGCGTCAAAGTCTTTTCTTATCAATCTTTACAGGATTTCTGCGGTTACTCCCGCGCTGAACGGCAGACTCATCGCGACAATGGACAATGGTGAAAAGGTAATGATTTCCAGACAATACGCGAAAATTATCACGGAACGATTTATGAAGGGGCTTGTATGAAAGAAACGCAGACAAATAATTCCGAGGTTTGGCGCTCGATTGCCTTCAACTATTTTAATGTAGTCGCGGAAACAACGCTTTCCATTGCCGTTATCGGCAGCATTTTCGCGGGAGATGTAAAAATCACATACAGTTTCTTTTTCCTGCCGATTGTTCTGAGCTTCGCGTATATGCTTCCCTGTCTTCCCATTTATCTCAAAGAAAATATGACGGTAAAACAGGTTATGGTACAGCGTGTTGTTGAGCTTATCATAATCGAAGCCGGAACAATTTTTGTCGCTCACCTCCTTATCGGAGAAAGGCTCGGCATTGTCGGGTATATTGCAGTGGGAGCGTCTGTGCTGATTTTCGATGTGCTGTCTTATCTCACGCAGTGGATTTACGAGAAAAGCAAAGCTGAAAAAATTAACAAAATTATATCAAATATGAGAGGAAAACGGTGAAATGGCTACAAGCAAGGAATTTCTTAATTTCATTCTCGAACAGCTCTCGGGGCTGGACGAAATAACCCACCGAATGATGATGGGAGAGTACATTATTTATTACAAGGGCAAAATCGCCGCGGAAATATGCGACAATCGTTTTCTAGTAAAAGCGGTTGACGCAGCGGCAAAATATATCCCGAACGCAGTCTACGAGCCGCCTTATAAGGGTGCAAAGCCGATGATTTTGGTTGAAAATCTCGATGACCGCGATTACCTCACGGGACTTTTCGAGGCGATTTACCCCGAGCTGCCCGAGCCGAAACCCAAAAAGAAGAAAATCAAACAGGAGGAAACAAAATGAGAGAACTTATCGCTTACTGCGGACTTGACTGTGAGAAATGTGACGCGAGAATTGCCACACTGAATGACGACAATGCGCTTCGCGAGAAAACTGCGGCTCTCTGGACCGAAATGAACGGCGTTGAAATCACCCCGCAGATGATAAACTGCAGCGGCTGCCGGACAGACGGTGTGAAAACGCCTTACTGCAAGGATATGTGCCCGATTAGGAAGTGCGCCGAAAACAAAGGTTATGAAACCTGCGGCGACTGCTCCGAGCTGAAAAGCTGCCCGACTGTGGGAGCGATTACGTCAAACAATTCACAAGCGCTCGCTAATCTCACGAAATAAGATACACTCTGTGCATTTAAGCAACATTTATCGATAATTATTGTCAAAAATATCCTTGCAATTATTTCACATTTGGAGTATAATATAGAAAAGTTAAACGGTAATTTTATTGAAAGGGAGCAGAAATGGAACTGTTAAAACAAAACGAAATTCAGGCAAACAAGGTCGCGGCTAACGTTATGCGCATAACGGCAATTGTATTCACTGTGGTGTACATACTTGACCTTGTGGGAGTTTTCACCGTTGACAAAGGTCTTATGACCACAACCTTCATCATCGGCACACTTATCCTCTTCGTCCCGACGCTTCTTATAAACGTCCTCAAACTCAATCACCCTTCTCTGAAATACATAATCGTGCTTTGCGCGGCGCTTTTCGTGACGATGATTGCGGTTACGCTGACATTCCACGCGGTTGCGTTTTACGTTTTTGCAATTGCCCTCGCAGCTCTTTACTTCTCGCGAAAGCTCACGATTTTCGCCGCGATTATCACAATTCTCGGAACTGCCGCAGGACAGATGATTGCGTTCTATGCGCAGACCACCGTTGACCACAACCTCACCACGCTCTTCAGGGCTGTCGTTTTCGGAATCGCTCCGAGAACGCTTGTTCTTGTGGCTCTCACGGCGCTTTTCGCAATGCTCAGCCGCAGAACAGCTTCAATGGTCGGAAGCCTTATGAGCGCGGAACAGCAGAACATAATGCGCGAGAAATCGCTTGAAGTATCGAAAAAGCTGCTCGAAACAGTATCAGAGCTTGACGGAATATCCTCGGCTTCCGCAGAGTCAAACCGCAGCATTGCCGACGAGTCCTCGGAGGTTATGCGCGGAAGCGACCTCAACTCCACCAAGCTCACCGCGGTTGAGGAGAGTATGCGGTCGATTTCGGAGAACCTTTCCAGACTGTCCGAAATGAGCGGACAAATCGCAGCGCTTGCTGCCGACAGCGAAAAAATCACAACGGAAAACGACGCGCTTATCTCAAATGCGTACAGCTCGATGAACGAGGTCTGCAAGAGTACCGACGAGAGCCGCGAGATTATCCGCAGCCTGTCCGAGCAGTCAAATCAGATTGTCGGTATCGCAAAGGTTATCACGGACATTTCTATGCAGACGAATATTCTCGCAATCAACGCGTCCATTGAAGCGGCTCGCGCAGGTGAACGAGGAAAAGGCTTCTCGGTTGTCGCAGGTGAAATCCGAACGCTTTCCGAAAAGACAAAAACAGCCGCCGCGGAAATCGGCGAAATCATTTCAAGTATCACAAGCGACATCGAAAAAACCGTTGTTTCAATGCAGAAAAACTCCGAGCTCACGCTTGAAAGTATGGACTTTATGGAGAAAATCAAAGCGTCCGCAGACCGTGTCAGCACTTCAAGCAGCGGCATTTCATCACATATCTCCGAGATAAACACAATTATCGGCGCTGCCGCAGAAAACGGCGAAAACGTTTCTGATAATCTCACGGAAGTCAGCGGAACAATCCGCGAAAACTCCGAGGCAATCCATCACGTTGCCGCGGCAATTCAGGAAAACTCCGCGGGAGTGGAAATGCTCGGCGGAATGGTCAAGGAAATCTCGCAAATGGCAGCCGAGCTTGAAACGCTCACAAAGTAAATTTCCGAAAATCAGCTCCAAAAACGGGGCTGATTTTTTTTGCGCATAATTTGAACGAAAATGAATACTTTTAACCGTTTCGGGGAACTATTGTATGATAGTATTACAAAACCCGAAACATTTTTGTGCTTTTTTCACAATGAATTTGCCGTCGATTTATCTATATGCACAAAATTGAGCGATTTTGAATTATTTTGAACGAAAATGCTTGACTTTTGGCAATGATTATGTTAATATATAATCAAGATAAGCCAAAAACGTTCAAAACAAATCAAAGAGGGCGATAAAAATGCTGACAGAAGAAAGATTTTCAATAATAATCGATACGGTAAACCGCGAGAAAAGCGTCGGGATAAACAGGCTCTGCGAGCTGCTCGGAGCTTCGGTTTCGACGGTGCGGCGCGATTTGAACACACTTGACGAAATGGGAAAAATCATCAAGGTTCACGGCGGAGCAGTCACGGTAAACGGTGATTTGCCGCAGCTTGAAGCAATCGAGCGAAACATTGAGGAAAAAGCCGTGATGTTTCCCGAGGAAAAAACGGCAATCGCAGCTTATGCTTCGCAGCTTATTGAAAACGGAGATTTCGTGTTCATCGACGCGGGAACAACCACGGCAAAGCTTATCGAGCTTCTCCCGCAGCGCGACGCGACTTTCGTGACAAACGCTTTCACAAATGCGAAAATGCTTGCTCAGCGCGGGTTCAGGGTGTATCTGCCCGCGGGTGAGATAAAGCTGTCAACCGAAGCGATTATCGGCGCGGAATGCGTAATGTCGCTGCAAAAATACAACTTCACAAAATGCTTTCTCGGAGCAAACGGAGTTTCCGTAAACGCGGGAATATCCACTCCCGATGTCAACGAGGCGCGCGTGAAAGAGGCGGTTATCGCGAACAGTTCAAAATCGTTCATTCTCGCCGACCATTCAAAATTTGACAAAATTTCATCGGTGACTTTCGCGCAGATTTCAAAGGTTCAGATTATCACCGACAAAATCATTGACGCGAAATACGCGGAATTCAAGTCAATCAAGGAGGTTATGTAAATGGTTTACACGGTTACGTTCAATCCCGCAGTTGACTACATCGTTCACACAAACGAGCTGAAAATCGGATTGACAAACCGCTCCGAGCGCGAGGAAATCTACTTCGGCGGCAAGGGAATAAACGTTTCACTCGTGCTGAAGGAACTCGGGATAAAGTCGCGGGCGCTGGGATTTGTCGCGGGATTTACCGGCGCGGCAATCGAAAAATCGCTTGTCGAGCGCGGAATTGAAACAGATTTCGTTCAACTTGAAAAGGGATTTTCCAGAATAAACGTCAAAATCAAGTCAAGCGAAGAAACCGAGCTCAACGGAAGCGGTCCCGAAATCCCCGAAAAATCACTTTCGGAGCTTATGGAAAAGCTGGACAAAATCGAGGACGGCGACACGCTTGTGCTTGCAGGAAGTATTCCGGCGGATTTGCCGGGTGATATTTACGAGAAAATCCTTGAAAAGCTGAGCGACAGGAAAATCCGCGCGGTTGTTGACGCAACAAAGGATTTGCTGATGAACGTGCTGAAATACAAGCCGTTTTTGATAAAGCCGAACAACCACGAGCTCGGAGAAATGTTTTGCAAAGAGCTGAAAACGATTGACGAGATTATCGAACACGCGAAAAAGCTCAAAGAAATGGGCGCTCGGAACGTTCTGGTTTCAATGGCGGGCAACGGCTCGGTTCTGCTTGACGAAAACGGAAAAACTCACGTCTGCGGTGTGTGCAAGGGGCAAGTGAAAAACTCGGTCGGCGCGGGCGACAGTATGGTCGCAGGGTTCATCGCGGGCTGCGAAAAGGACTATGAATACGCGCTGAAGCTTGGCACGGCTTCGGGAGGTGCAACAGCCTTTTCCGAGGGACTTGCCGAAAACAAGGAAATATTCGAGCTGCTGGGGCAGCTTGATTAACAGGATAAACATCACAAAGGAGGAATTACAATGAGGATTATTGATTTGTTAAGCCGTGACAGTATTCAGCTGAACGCAGCTCCCAAGAGCAAGTCCGAGGCAATCGATATGCTGGTGGATTTGCAGGTTAAGGGCGGGAAAATCACTGACAGAGAGGCTTATAAAGCTGGAATACTCGCGCGCGAGGAACACAGCTCAACGGCTGTCGGTGAGGGAATTGCCATTCCTCACGCTAAAAATAAGGGTGTATCGGCACCTTCCCTTGCGGCAATGACCGTGCCCTCGGGTGTTGACTATGAGGCGCTTGACGAGGAGCCGTCAAATCTGCTGTTTATGATTGCTGCTCCCGAGGACGGCGGTGACGTTCATCTTGACGTGCTTTCCAGACTGATGACAATACTTATGGACGAGGATTTCAGAGCAAAACTGCTTTCCGCAAAGGACAAGGACGAATTCCTCAAAATCATCGACGAAACGGAAAAAGCGAAATATCCCGAGGAAGCGGCTGCTTCCGCTCCCGCGAAATCCGCTTACAGAGTGCTTGCAGTAACAGCTTGTCCGACGGGAATTGCACATACTTATATGGCGGCTGAGGCTCTCGAAAAGACGGGCAAAAATCTCGGAATTTCAATTAAGGTAGAAACAAACGGCTCGGGCGGTGCAAAAAACATTCTCACGGACGAGGAAATCGCCTCCTGCGACGGAATTATTGTTGCAGCGGACAAGTCCGTTGAAATGGCGCGCTTTGACGGAAAGAAAGTCATCGCGACAAAGGTTTCCGACGGAATAAAAATTCCCGAGGAACTGATAAACCGCATTATTTCGGGTGACGCTCCCGTTTATCATCACGAGGGAGGAAAGACCGGCAGCTCGGCTTCCTCTGTCGGCAAGGAGAGCTTCGGAAGAAAGCTGTACAAGCACCTTATGAACGGTGTTTCAAATATGCTTCCGTTTACGGTTGCAGGCGGTATTTTCATCGCGATTGCGTTTTTGATTGACACAATTTCGGGTGCTCCGCAGGACTCAAGCTTCGGTACTTTCACTCCCGCGGCTGCTTTCTTCAAGACAATCGGCGGCTTCGCGTTCAACTTTATGATACCTGTTCTTGCGGGTTATATCGGAAAATCGATTGCTGACCGTCCCGGCTTCCTTGTAGGACTTGTCGGCGGATTTCTGGCAACAACAGGCTCGACTTTTATAAGCATTTCGGGCGACGTTCCCTCGGGATTTCTCGGAGCGCTCCTCGCGGGCTTTGTCGGCGGATTTCTTATGCTGGGCGTTGAAAAGCTCTGCGACAAAATGCCTAAAGCGCTTAACGGTATCAAGCCCGTGCTGATTTATCCGCTTGTGGGACTTGGAATGATTGCGGTTATTATGTGCGCTGTAAACCCGATTATGGGCGCTCTCAACACCGGTCTTTCAAACCTTCTGAGCGGTATGGGCAACTCCAGCAAGATTTTGCTCGGCTGTATTCTCGGCGCAATGATGTCAATTGATATGGGCGGTCCGTTCAACAAAGCGGCTTATGTATTCGGTACAGCGGCAATCGCTTCTGGCAACTATGATATAATGGCTTCGGTTATGATAGGCGGAATGGTTCCTCCGATTGCAATTGCTCTTTCGACAACGTTCTTCAAGAGCAGATGGACCGAAGACGAGCGTAAAAACGGCATTGTAAACTATATTATGGGACTCAGCTTCATCACGGAAGGCGCAATTCCCTATGCGGCTTCCGACCCGCTGAGAGTAATCCCCTCCTGCGCAATCGGAGCTGCGGTTGCTGGCGGTCTTTCGATGGCTTTCGGCTGCACGCTTATGGCACCTCACGGCGGTATTTTCGTAATCCCCGTTATCGGAAACTGGCCGATGTACCTCGTTTCTCTGGTTGTCGGCTCGGTTGTGGGAATGCTGCTTCTGGCGCTTCTTAAAAAGAAAAAGTCTGCAAATAACAAGTGATTGAAAGGAAGTATCGATATGGTAACAAAAACTGTTGAAGTAATAAATGCACAGGGACTTCATATGCGCCCTGCGGGAGAGCTTGCAAAGGAAATGAAGAAATTCGCGGGCTGTACGGTTACGCTGATTTGCGGCGACAAAACCGCAAAAGCAAGCGCTGTTATGCAGATTATGGCTGCGGGAATAAAGTGCGGTTCTACTGTGCAAATTACCGCTGACGGCGAAAACGAGCAGGCGGCTCTTGACAAGGCTGTCGAAATGTTTGAAAACGGTTTCGGAGAATAATTTAAAAGAGCTCAACGGAGGTCGCACTATGACTGTATTTAAAGGAAAAGGCGTTTACAGCGCAGTTGCTGTGGGAAAAATCTCGGTGTTTACACGCGCTGAGATTTCCGTGAGGCGCGAGCACGTCGACGACTGCGAGGCTGAAAAAAAGCGCGTTGAAGCGGCAAAGGAAAAGGCTCTCGCTCAGCTCGGTGAAATTCACGACAAGGCGCTTCGTGAGGTCGGAGAAACAAACGCGCAGATTTTTGAAATTCATATGATGATGCTTGACGACGAGGATTACAACGAGTCGATTGAAAGCATTATCGACACGCAGCAGGTAAACGCGGAATATGCAGTCGCGGTGACCTCCGACAATTTTGTCGCGATGTTTTCGGCAATGGACGACGCGTATATGCAGGCGCGCGCTGCCGATGTCCGCGACATCTCAAACAGACTGATTGCAAATCTCAGCGGAAATGCTGAAAAAACGCTGAATGCAGATGAAAAAATGATAGTCTGCGCAGACGATTTAGCGCCGAGCGAAACCGTTTCGCTGGACAAAGAGCGCGTGCTTGCTTTTGTCACGGCGCACGGCTCGTCAAATTCTCACACGGCAATCCTCGCAAGGAATATGAATATTCCCGCGATAATCGGTGTGGGAGATGAATTTCTCGCGGCAATCAGGGACGGAATGAGCGCGGGTGTTGACGGGTACACGGGAGAGATTTTCCTTGAACCCGACGAGCAGACAGTGAACAAGCTGCAAGAAAAACAGCGTGCCGATGAGGAGAAAAAGCGGCTGCTGCAAGAGCTGAAAGGCAAGGAAAATGTCACCCTCGACGGCACGAAAATCAACATTTTCGCGAATATCGGAAGCGTTGACAATATCGGAGCGGTTTTGCTCAGCGACGCGGGCGGTATCGGACTTTTCCGAAGCGAATTCCTGTATCTTGAAAACAACGACTATCCCACCGAGGAACAGCAGTTTGCCGCATATAAAAAAGTGCTTGAAGGTATGGCGGGAAAGAAAGTTATCATCAGAACGCTGGATATCGGCGCGGACAAAAAAGCAGACTATTTCAACCTCGATAAAGAGGAAAATCCCGCGCTGGGATATCGCGCAATCAGAATTTGCCTCACGCGTCCCGAAATCTTCAAAACGCAGCTTCGTGCGCTTTACAGAGCCTCTGTTTACGGAAATCTCGGGATAATGTTCCCGATGATTACAAGCGTTTCCGAGGTTGAGAAAATTCTCGAAATCTGCAAGGAAGTGCGCGAGGAGCTCGCAAATGACGGCATGAAATTCTCCGAGAATGTCGAACTTGGAATTATGATTGAAACGCCCGCGGCAGCGATTATAAGCGACAGGCTTGCGCCGCTTGTTGACTTTTTCAGCGTGGGCACAAACGACCTCACGCAGTACACTCTCGCCTGCGACAGACAAAATCCGAACATCGAGAGCTTCTGCGATACGCA
This sequence comes from Oscillospiraceae bacterium, assembly GCA_017847835.1. Lineage (GTDB taxonomy): Bacteria > Bacillota > Clostridia > Oscillospirales > Ruminococcaceae > CAG-115. The sequence continues at coordinate 172,938 of JAGASH010000003.1, read as the reverse complement.
CCACGAAGCTATTCTTCGGCTGATTGAAATGGCTGCGGAAAACGCTCACAAAAACGGCGCATGGATTGGAATTTGCGGTGAACTTGCCGCAGATACCGAGCTCACCGAGAAATTCCTCCGAATGGGTATCGACGAGCTTTCCGTTTCACCGAGCTTTGTGCTGAAGGTGCGCGAAAAGGTTCGCAGTATTGATTTGAGATAAAGTGCAGAACAAAAGATACAGAAAAGCCGCCGAGCTGATTGCCCGACGGCTTTTTGTTTACTTTGTGAAGTACTGTACAGCGTTGTTGTAGCAAATGTCCTGAACAATCGTTCCGACAAACTCAACCTCGTTGGGGTACTCGCCCTCCTCGATGAGCTCGCCGAGCATATTGCAGACAATTCTTCTGAAGTACTCGTGACGGGTGTACGAAAGGAAGCTGCGGCTGTCGGTGAGCATTCCCACGAACTTTGAGAGCAAGCCGAGCTGCGAGAGCGCCATAAGCTGCTTTTCCATACCGTCCTTCTGGTCGTTGAACCACCAAGCCGAACCGAACTGGATTTTGCCGACTGTGCCCGCCTGCTGGAAGCAGTTTCTGATAGTCGCGAGAACCTCGTTGTCGCGCGGGTTGAGGCAGTACAGAATAGTCTTGGGCAGCTCGTTCGTGCTGTCAAGCGTATCCATCAGCATAGACAGTTTCTTCGCGAAGGTCTGGTCCTCGATTGCGTCAAAACCGGTATCGGGACCGAGCTCTCTCATATAACGAGCCGAGTTGTTGCGAAGCGCACCGATGTGGTACTGCTGAACCCAGTGCAAACGCGCATACTGCTTGCCGAGATGAACGAGAACGTAACCCTTGTACTGCTCGATTTCCTGCTGAGTGAGGTCATCACCGCCGAGAGCCTTCTTGACAATCTTGTCAACCTGCTCTTTTGTCGCGGGCGCGAACATAACAACATCGAGCGCGTGGTCGGAGCAAACGCAGCCAACGCTGTCGAAGAACTCAATTCTCTTGGTGAGCGCTTCGCAAAGGCTGTCGATACCGTCAATCTTGACGTCCGCAGCGTCTGCGAGCTTCGCGATATACGGAACGTAAGTCGGCAGCTCGATGTTGATAGCCTTGTCGGGACGGAACGCAGGAACAACCTCAACATCAAAGCTCTTGTCCTCCTTGAGGAGCTTGTGGAAATGCAAATCGTCAATCGGGTCATCGGTGGTGAAAATCTTCTTGACGTTGCTCATTGTAATCAGCTTGCGCGCGGTGAGCGTCTGGAGCTTCTCGTTGCACTTGTCGAAAATCTCCTTCGCGGTTTTCGGCGAGAGAACCTCGTTAATGCCGAAATAGCGCTGCAATTCAAGGTGCGTCCAGTGGAAAATGGGGTTGCCGATAGCGTACGGCATAACCTCAGCGTACTTCAAAAACTTCTCGTAGTCGTCCTTGTCGCCGGTGATGTAGCTCTCGTCAACGCCGAGCTCACGCATAAGACGCCACTTGTAGTGGTCGCCGCCGAGCCAGCATTCCGTGATATTAGCGAACTTTCTGTCCTCGTAGATTTCCTGAATGGGCAGATGGCAGTGATAGTCGAAAATCGGCATATCCTTCGCGTAGTTGTGATAAAGGGTTTTCGCCGTTTCATTTTTGAGGACAAAATCCTCGTCCATAAATTTCTTCATTTTCTTATCTCCTGTAAATTAAAGGGTAACACCCGTCTTGAAAATCGCGATTTCACGCGAATTATAGCGCTCGTTTACCGTGAGCTTGCCGCTTGCGGTGTCCGCAACGAGTTTAATCAGCTCGTCGAGCTTCTGCTCAAAAGTATCGCCCGTGACAATCGTTCCCGCATTGAAGTCAATCCAGTTTTTCTTGCGCGCAGCAAGGTCGGAGTTTGTGGAAATCTTGATTGTCGGGACAAAACCGCCGAAAGGAGTGCCGCGTCCCGTGGTAAACAGTACAATGTGGCAGCCCGCCGAAGCGAGATTTGTCACAGCAACCATATCGTTTCCGGGACCGTTGAGTAGGTTCAGACCGTGAGAAGTGAGCTTGTCGCCGTCAAAAAGAACGTCGCAAACCTCTCTCGAACCCGATTTCTGCGTGCAGCCGAGGGACTTGTCCTCGAGCGTTGTGATACCGCCCGCCTTGTTTCCGGGCGAAGGGTTCTCGTAAACGGGCTGGTCGTGCTTCTGATAGTACTCCTTGAAGCCGTTTACCAGCTTCACGATTTTACCAAACGTCTGCTCGTCCTTTGCCCTGTCCATAAGGAGCTGCTCGGCACCGAACATCTCGGGCACTTCGGTCAGAACCGAAGTACCGCCGATTGCCGCCATATAGTCCGAAAAACGTCCGACAAGCGGGTTTGCGGTAATTCCCGACAGACCGTCCGAGCCGCCGCACTTCAGTCCGACTTTCAGGCAGCTCATATCCTTTTCAACGCGCTTGTCGTTCTTAGCCTTGTCGTAGAGCCGGTCAAGCGCGGCAACGCCTTCGGCTATCTCGTCCTCAACGTCCTGCGCAATCAGGAATTCGGTGCGCTCCTCGTTGTAGTCGCCGAGCGTTTCCTTGAAAACGTCCATACGGTTGTTCTCGCAGCCAAGACCGAGAACCAGCACACCGCCTGCGTTCGGGTGCTTCACCATTCTCTGAAGAATAGTGCGGGTGCGCTCGTGGTCCTCGCCGATTTGCGAGCAGCCGTAGGGGTGCGTGTAGGTGAACACACCGTCAACGCCCTGTAATTCGGGGTGCTTTTTATTAAAAGTATCGACGATAACCCTTGCCTGCGCGTTCACGCAGCCAACCGTCGGGATAACCCAAAGCTCGTTTCTGATGCCGATATCGCCGTTCTTGCGCTCGTACACCATAACCTTCGGCGCGGTTTTGCTCTCGGCGGGCGAAATCTCCTTCTTGTTGAAGGAGTATTCAAGCGTGCCTTCGAGATTTGTCGCCATATTGTGGCTGTGAACGTGCTCGCCGACAGCGATATCCTTGGTTGCGCGTCCGATAACCTCGCCGTACTTTATCACCTTTTCACCCGTTTTTATGGGCTTCAAAGCGAATTTGTGTCCCTTTTCGATATCCTCGGCAAGAGTAACGCCCTCGTATTCCTCGCCCTTTTTGAGCGGAACGAGCGCAACTGCCACGGAGTCAAGCGGGGAAATTACAATCGTATTCTTCATATTATTCTCCCAGAAAAGCTTTAAGAGCCGCTCTTTCGCCGTTCTTCACAATGCTCTCGATATAGCCGGCAACAAGCGCTGCGTTGTCGTCCTCGTCGAGGTTCTGCTCCCAGACGTCAGCCGCTCCGAGTACCTTTTTCGCGATTTCACCGAAATCGGAAATTGCCCAGACCTCTTTCCAGAAATCGAGGAATTTTGCGTCATCGGCAAGCTTGATATCCTCGTCACCGCGCTTTCCGCGATAGAACACAGCAAGCGACGCCAGCGAGAACAGAATGTGCTTCGGGGACTTGCCGAACTTCTTGCGATAGTCGTTATAGGTGGGAAGCAAGCGGGTTCTGAACTTCGTGGTGGAGTTCAGCGCGATAGACATAAGCTCGTGACGAATGAACGGGTTCTTGAAACGCTCAACAACGCTGTTTGCGAAAGCGTCCATCTGGTCTTTCGGAAGGTCGATTGTCGGCTTGATTTCATCGTTTATAAGCTCAGCCGCGAAACGTCCGACGTCCGCGTCCTCGACAGACTCGCGAACCGTGTCAATTCCCGCCATATAAGCCACGGGAACGATAGCGGTGTGCGTGCCGTTCAAAATCTTTACCTTTCTCTGCTTGTAAGGTGTGATATCGTCCGCGAAAATCACGTTCAAGCCGGACTTATCCGCGGGAAGCTTCTCCTGAACAAACGGCTCCTTCTGGAGAACCCACAGGTGGAAAATCTCGCCCTTTACGATGTTGTTGTCCTGATAGCCCGTTTCCTCGCAAATCTGCGCTGCGTTATCTCTCGGATAACCGGGAACAATACGGTCAACAAGCGTGCTTGTGTAGTGGCAAGCGTTGTTCATCCAGTCGATGAAAGCAGCGTCCATACCCTTGATTTTCGCAAGCTCGTTCATTACGCGTTTGAGCTCGTCACCGTTGTGGTCGATAAGCTCGCACGGAATGATAGCCAAGCCCTTTGTCGCGTCACCGTTGAAGTGGTCGTATCTCGTTTTGAGGAATGAGAGAAGCTTGCCGGGGAAGCTCTTCGGGCACTTTGTGAAATCGGTGTCCGTTTCATCGAGAGCGATACCTGCCTCGGTTGTGTTGGAAATAACGATTTCGAGGTCCTCGCTCTTTGCGTAACCGAGGAACTTGTCGTACTGCTCAAACGGGTTGATGAAGTCTTTCAGAACATCGATAATTTTCTTGCTCTGAACCTTTTCACCCTTGTCGATACCTTCAAGGCAAAGCGTATAAAGACCGTCCTGCTTTTCGAGGTCGGCAACTCTGCCCATCGGCATCGGCTGAACAACCGCAACACCCGCGTTTATTACGCCTGCGTCGTTCAAATTCTGCAAAATCCAGTCAACAAACGCTCTGAGAAAGTTTCCCTCACCGAACTGAAGGATTTTCACAGGTCTGTCAACCGCTTCAAAAGTGCTTCTGTTAAGGTCTTTCATTTTTTGTTACCTCACAACTTTACATTATCTTTGGTTTTGTGATTTTTGATATTGATAAGGCAAACTATGCCTATTACCACCGACATAAGTCCGATACCGACGTTTGAAATAAGCATCGCAATACCGAGGCTCTCCGCGCCGATTTCGGGGAAACAGTTTATCATAATCAGCATCGTCGGTATTCTGAACACAAACAATCTCGACAGGTTGCAGACCATTGAGAGCTTTGTCCAGCCAATTCCGTAAATCAGTCCGTTGACTGCGGAATTTACGCCGAGAGCGATTATGCCTATTCTCTCATAGGAGAATATTTTGTTTATCAGCTGAGCTTTTTCCGCGCTTCCGTTTGCAAAGAACGCAGAAAGCGGCTCGCCGAAAATTGTCAGAAGAATAAATCCGATTGACGACAGCACAAGGTTTACCGTGAGCGTACAGAAAAACAGCTTAATCATACGAGAATAGTGCTTTTCGCTCAGGTTATAGCTCACAACCGACGACTCTGCGTCCTCCGTGCAGTTTGTGATACTCGTGACGCTTCCGCTGATGTTGTTTGAAACACCGAGCGCGCCGGGAGCTTCCGGTCCATAGGTCATTGCCATCGAGTTTACCAGGACCTTGCCCATCGAAAAAACAAATTTTCCCAAAAACACGGGAATTGACAGTGAACAAAGCGGCTTGAAAAAGTCCTTTGTAAACATCGTGTTTTTGGGGGAATAATGAAACAGGAATTTTTTCCTGATAAGATTTGTCGCTGCGTATATCAGACAGGATATATCTGCCAGAAGCGTTGCGCCCGCAACCATCGTTGTGCCCAGATTGAGCATACTCACGAAAATTACCGTAAACGCGAGCTTTATCGACATCGACATTATATTCACGAACAGAATGTTCACGGTTGCGCCTCTTGCCTTTTCCAGACCGAGGAAAACCGAGTTGAACATCGAAACGCCGATTGAAATAATCTGCACACGGAAATATCCCAAACCGATATCAATCAGCTCATCGGTCAGTCCCGCGATGTGCAGAATTCCGCTTGCAAACACTTCAAGCACCGCTATTATTCCCAATGCAGCCAGGAAAAACAGCGTAATGGTCGTATTTGCGACCTTTTTTGCCTTGTCATATTCGCCGCGCCCGATTAATCTCGATACAATAATCGAGCTGCCTGTTGAAAAGCCTCCTCCGAGCGCAGTAAACAGGTTCTTTATCTGCGAAATCATAACGACCGATGAAAGCGCGTTGTTATCGCTCTGTGAAACCACTATCGTGTCGATTATTCCGCTCAGATATGTAAACGCGCTCAGCGCCATAAGCGGGAGAGTGATTTTCAGGACAACCGCCATAGGATTGCCCGTGAGGATAAACTCTCGCCGCTTACGGTCTTTTTCACTTACGTTTGAGTTGTCTGCCATTACTTTTGCCTTTTTCTATCTTTTATTCAGCAGAAAGCTGGAATTTGATACGCTTTTCGGTTGCCTTGTCGAAGAGGTAAACGCTCTCGAAAGGAATAGCAAACTGAAGCTCCTCGTTAATTGCGGGAGAATCATGCGGGTCAACCTTGAGTATCGTTTTAACGCCCTGGATATCAACGTAAACGTTGGTGTTATCGCCCAGAAGCTCTGTCAGCTCAACTGCGCAGTTTACCTTGAATGCCTTGCGAACGTCCTCGTTCTTGCAGAGCTTGATTGCCTCGGGACGGAAGCCCAGAACAAGCTCCTCACCCTCGTACTTGTCAATAATAGCCTTGTCCGCAATTGCACAAAGGTCGATTATGTTGCCGTTGATGTTCAGCTTGCCGTCCTTTACCTTTGATTCGATAAAGTTCATAGGAGGCTCGCCGATAAAGCCCGCAACAAACATATTTACGGGGTTGAAATAGAGGTCATAGGGCGTACCTACCTGCTGAATATAACCGTCCTTCATAACGACAATTCTGTCAGCCATTGTCATAGCCTCGGTCTGGTCGTGGGTTACATAAATCGTGGTAGCGCCTGTCTGACGGTGAATTTGCGTGATTTCCGAACGCATCGTAACACGCTGTTTTGCGTCAAGGTTAGAAAGCGGCTCGTCCATAAGGAAGATGTCAACCTTGCGGATAATTGCGCGTCCAACCGCGACTCTCTGTCTTTGACCGCCCGAAAGCGCACGCGGGAATCTGTCAAGATAATCGGTAAGACCGAGAATTTTTGCCGTTGAGTATACTCTCTCTTCGATAACGTCGTCGTCAACACCCTGAAGCGTCAAGCCGAATGCAAGGTTGTCGTAAACGGTCATATGGGGGTAAAGCGCGTAGCTCTGGAAAACCATTGCAACACCACGCTCACGCGGACCCTTTTCGTTTACTCTCTCGCCGTCAATGAAGAAATCACCCTTGCTGATGTTTTCAAGACCTGCTATCATACGCAGAGTTGTTGATTTTCCGCAGCCCGACGAGCCTACGAATACGATAAACTCGCCCTTTTCAATCTCCAGATTGAAATCGTGTACGGCGTGAAAGCCGTTCGGGTAGATTTTGTTGATTCCTCTTAATGTTAAAAATGACATAACGGTACTCCACTTTCAAAAAAATTCTTAAATAACCGCTTTGCGATTATCTGAGGTCGAGATTGCTGATATTGTCCATATCGTCATAGGTCTGGTTTTCTCCGCACATACCCCAGATGAAGGTATAGTTGGAGGTTGCTGTGCCGCTGTGGATTGACCACGAGGGCGAGATAACAGCCTGCTCATTGTGCAGGATAATGTGACGGGTTTCCTTGGGCTGTCCCATCATATGGAACACAACATTGTCGCCGGGAACCTCAAAATAGAAGTAAACCTCCATTCTTCTCTCGTGGGTGTGAGAAGGCATTGTGTTCCAGCTGTTTCCGGGAGCAAGCTCCGTCATACCCATCGCGAGCTGGCAGCTTTCGCAGACAGCGGGATTTACATACTGGTTTACTACGCGCTTGTTCATATTCTCGTCAGTGCCGAGGGGACGGTGAACAGCCTTATCCTTGGTGATGTAAACGGTAGGATAAGTCTTGTGCGCGGGGCAGGAATTGATGTAGAACTTTGCGGGATTTGCCTTGTCGTCGGACTTGAAGACAATCTCCTTCGTCCCCATACCGATATAAATGCCATCTTTGAAATTGAGCGGATACTCCGTGCCGTCGAGAACAACTGTTCCCTTTCCGCCGACGTTGATGATACCCATTTCGCGTCTTTCAAGGAAATACTCCGTGCCGAGTTCTTTTGTAGAACCGAGCGAAAGCTCCTTGTCAACGGGCATTGCGCCGCCTGCAATCATTCTGTCCTGATGAGAATAGGTGAGCGCGATTTCGTCCTTAACGAAAACCTTGTCGATAAGGTAGTGCTTACGCAAAGTTTCCGTGTCATAATGCTTTGAATCATCGGGGTGATTTGCATATCTGATATCTAAAGTCATTGTTTTCTCCTTAAATAAATTGCTTTATGTGAGCGACAGCGGCAGGGATATCCTCGCCCGTTGTGCCCTCGAAAACGAGATTTGCGTCGGGGCAAACCTTTCGGATTTCGGGGATAATCCTCGAATAATCGAAAATTCCCTTTCCCACGCCGACCTGCTTCAGCGAACCGTCCTCGGCAATCACGCAGTCCTTGATGTGAAAGACCTGAATGTTGTCACCGAAGGTTTCAAGTCCCTCGTGAAGAATGTCGTACATTTCATTTACGTTCGATTTGTCAAGATAGTTGTACAAATCGAAGATAATCCTGATATTGTCGCGGTTTATCGCTTTAACAGCCCTGTCGAGCGTTTTGACGTTCCAGCAGACGTGCCCGAACGCGCCTTCCATACCGATAAACGCGTTCTGACTTTTCGCAAAATCGGCAAGCTCCGAAAACGTCGAGATAACTCTCTGTACAGCTTCTTCGGTGCGGTTTTGCGGGTGATAAGTCCACTTGTCGCCGTTGTAGGAGCCCGTTTCCGAGCCGACAACCTCGCATCCAAGCTCGTGGCAGTGCGCGAGATAATCCTTGAAAACCGCCTTTCCGTTCGCGATTTTTTCCTCGTTCGGGTGAACGGGGTTGAAATACGCGCCGATAAGCGGAACCGTCTTCCCTGCCTTTTTGAACACCTCGCTGAATGCCTCGGCGCGCTCTTTGGTGATTGCGCCGGGCAGATAAGCTACGTCCTCAAGGCATTTGTACGCGACAAGCTGAACACCCGAAAGTCCCAGCTCGTCGAGCCGTTTCGCGATATTTTCCTCGCCTTTTACGCCCAAATCGTGGGCGCGGATAAACATTTTCATTATCTCTGAACGCGTCCGGAAGCGTCGCCGCCTGCGAGAGTTTCAACTTCCTTGCGTGAAACGAGGTTGAAGTCGCCGGGGATTGTGTGTTTGAGAGCGGAAGCCGCAACACCGAATTCGAGCGCGGACTTGAAATCCTTGCCGTCAACAAGACCGCAGATAACGCCGCCTGCGAAAGAGTCACCGCCGCCTACGCGGTCAACAATCGGGTGAATGGAGTATTCCTTGGAGTGGTAGAACTCCTTGGTATCTCTGCTGTAAATGCACGCAGACCAGCCGTTGTCGGAAGCGGAGTGAGAAACGCGCAGAGAAGAAATGCAGTATTCAAAGTTGTAATCAGCAACCATCTGCTCGAAAATGGACTTGTAGCCTGCGAGTTCGAGGTCACCCTGAGTAACGTCGGTGTTGCCGGGCTTGTAGCCGAGAACGAGCTCTGCGTCCTCCTCGTTGCCGATGCAAACGTCAACGTACTGCATAAGGTTCTTCATAACCTTCTGAGCCTTCTCGCTGCTCCAGAGCTTCTTGCGGAAGTTGAGGTCAACGGAAACCTTTACACCGTGCTTCTTGGCAGCTTTGAGAGCTTCTTCGGTGAGGACAGCAGCAGCGTCGGAAACAGCGGGAGTGATACCGGTGAAGTGGAACCAGTCAGCGCCCTCGAAGATAGCGTCGAAGTCGAAATCAGCAGCGGTTGCTGTGGAAATCGAGGAGTGAGCTCTGTCGTAAACAACCTTGGAAGGACGCATAGAAGAGCCGCTTTCGAGGAAGTAAATGCCGAGTCTTTCACCGCACTTTGCGATATGCTTTGTGTCAACACCGTACTTGCGGAGAGCCGCTACTGCGCACTCACCGATTTCGTTGTTGGGAACAGCGGTTACGAACTCAGCGTCGTGACCGTAATTTGCGAGCGAAACAGCAACGTTTGCTTCGCCGCCGCCATAGCAAACGTCAAACTCGTCTGCCTGAATAAACTTTTCGTTGTTGGGAGTGGAAAGGCGGAGCATAATCTCGCCCATTGTAACTACTTTAGCCATTGGTTTGTTCTCCTTATATTAAATTCAGATTTTACTTAGCTTCAACGAGATGAATTGCAAATCCGCTGAATTCATCTGCAAGATAAATAACGGTCATTCTGCCGTCTGCATCGTACTTTGCGCTGTCCATATCGAACTTAACGCCCTTCTGCTGGAGCTGGAAAACAGCTCTGCGAACATTCGGAGTGGAAACTGCGATGTGTCCCATAGCGCCCTTGAACGGAGCCTTCATGCACTCAATCTGAGTGCCTGCGAAAACACTGGAGTTGCCGACCTTCTGTGCCCAGCCGAACATATCCATAAACTTCGCTGTGGTGTTCTTTGCCTCGTCCTCATTCTGGCAGTTGATACCAACGTGAACGAGCTTGAAGTCGAGCATTTTGTTGACAGCAGCCTTGCACAGAGCGGTGATTTCATCCCACTTCTGACCCTTGACGAGCTTGTCGGGAACAATCCACGAACCGCCGCAGCAAACGATTTTCTTGAATGCGAGGTAGCTGTTGAGGTTGTTCTCATTTACGCCGCCGGTGGGCATAAACTTCATCATAGAATAAGGAGCGGAAACAGCCTTTATGTAAGGCAGACCGCCAGCCTGCTCTGCAGGGAAGAACTTGACGAAATCAAGTCCGAGCTCCAGAGCCTGTTCAATCTGAGAGCCGTTTGCAACACCGGGTGCAAAGGGAACGCCCTTGTCGAGGCAGTGCTTAACAACCGCGGGATTAAGACCGGGAGCCACGCAGAACTTTGCGCCGGCAGCGATTGCCGCGTCGCACTGCTCGATAGTGAGCACGGTGCCTGCGCCAACGAGCATATCGGGATAAGCGTCGGTCATTGCCTTGATTACCTTATCTGCGCCTGCTGCACGGAAGGTAACCTCTGCGCAGTGAATTCCGCCGTCATAAAGAGCCTTTGCAAGATTTACGGCGTCGTCGGTGTTTTCGAGCTTGATTACGGGAACAACACCCGTACATTCGAGCTGTTCAAGAAACTTTGTATTGTCCATTATAAAAATCCTCCGAAAGAGTAAAATTTAATCGAAATTATCTGCCGAGCCAGCCGCCGTCAACAGCGATTGTAAAGCCGTTTACATAGTCAGAAGCGGAAGACGCAAGGAATACGGCAGCACCCATAATGTCGTCGGGAGTACCCCATCTGCCTGCGGGAATTCTGTCGAGGATTGCCTCGCTTCTGTCAGCGTCAGCGCGCAGAGCCTTGGTGTTGTTGGTTGCCATATATCCGGGAGCGATTGCGTTTACGTTGATGCCCTTGGAAGCCCACTCGTTTGCCATAGTCATAGTAATGCCCTTTACAGCGGACTTGGAAGCGGTGTAGGAAGGAACGCGAATACCGCCCTGATAAGAAAGCATAGAAGCAACGGAGATAATCTTACCGCCGTGACCCTGCTTTACAAACTGCTTCGCGCAAGCCTGCGAGAGGAAGAAAAGTGTGCGGCAGTTTACGTTCATAACCAAATCCCAGTTTTCTACGCTGAAATCGATGGTGTCCTCGCGCTTGATAACACCCGCGTTGTTTACGAGAATGTCAATCTGACCGAACTTCTCGATAGCGGTGTTGATGATGCTGTCGATGGGGTCGAGGGTGGAGAGGTCAGCGCACATAAACTGGAAGTTCTCCTCGCCGAGCATTTCCTGAGTAGCTGTGGAAGGAACGACGGAAACGCCGAGAACCTTTGCTCCTGCCTCTACGAATGCCTTCGAGAAGCCCTGTCCGAGACCGGTGTCGCTTCCCGTAACGATTGCTACCTTACCTGCAAGACTGAATTTGTCAAGAATCATAATGTTACCTCCATAAATTCTTGTTATTGTTTTATTTATAGGGAAAATCCCTTTCTTACTAAAAAATACCGATAGACCTCAAAACCGTGACATACGCGAAAATCGTGACGGTGCTGACAAGGCTTGTCCACACGACAAGCTGTCCCGCAAGCTCGTCGTCTGCGTGCATTTCCTTTGCCATAATCGCGCTCGCGACGGCAACAGGCGTTGCAAAAACTCCGACGTAGGTTGCGAAGTGCTCTCCCGCAAGCTCGGGAAGAACCGTGAATTTCAGCAAAAGCGCGCCTCCGAGCCCTAAAACAGGCACGGCAATCGTTCTCACCACGGTACCGAAAACGATTTCTTTTCGCAGTCTTTTGACCGCCGAGAACTCAAATCTGCCTCCGAGAACAATCAGCGCAAACGGTGTGCAGATTGATTTCACGCTTTCAAGCGTTTTGTATAGGAACGTGACGTCAGAAAATCTGAACGACCAGCCCCACATCACGAAAAGCTCGCGGATACCCAGCACGGCAAGTCCCGCCAGAGTGCCCAGAATAAGCGGATTTTTGATAATCCCGAGCAAAATTTTCTTGACGTTGATGTTGCCTTTTTGGTTGTCGTTGTTGAAAATCGAGAGCGTGACCACTCCGAGAATGTTGAACAGCGGCACGCAAAACGCGCTCATAACACCCGCTGCGGCAGCTCCCGCGCTCCCGAAAAGCGACTCTGCGAGCGGAAGTCCGATTATCGCGTAATTCGAGCGGAAAACCGCTTGGATTAATGCGCCGCGTTTGCCGGAGTCCTTGGTAAACGCGCAAACAACACCTATTCCGATAAAGAAAATCGCAATAACACCCAAAAGCCCGTAAAGCACGAAATAAACGTTGACCTCTCGCAGACTTTTGATGTTGTAGACGTTGTAAAACAGCATCGCAGGAAGCAAAACCCTGAAAGTGAGCTTGTTTCCGACGTCGAAGAACTCTCTTTTGATGAAGCCCGTTCTTTTGAGGATATAACCGAGCGCAATCAGCAGCACAATCGGCAAAACCGCGTTTGCGGCAAAAACAAATGCGTCAATCATATTCCTAAATCATTGAGCGGGAAATAATCTTTGAGGTAGTCGCTCGTTTCCTTTACCATTTCAATAAACAGCCGCGACGCGTCGGGAAGGCTCAATTTTGAGCAAAGCGGCTGATTTGCAAACGCCTCGAAAATCTCGCGGAAATCGCGGTGCTTGATACCGCTGTACATATTCTCGATGTTGAGGCAGTTCCTAAGCACAAGCGCGCTTACGTTTGCGGGAAGCGGCTTTGCGGTAATCGGTTTCACGCTGTTTCGCGAGAACACGCAGTTCGTTTCGACAACAGCTCCGAGCGGCATATCGCGCATTTGACCGACATTCGGCATATTCGCGTTTGAAACAATCGGCGGGATAAGCCCGAGCAGCGCCTTCATCAGCTCGACAACCTCTTCGTCGCTCTTCTTGACCTCGATTTGTTCCTCACCGTTTGCAATCCTCTCGGACTGCGCGATTTTATCCGTCATATCCTTCTTGCGATAATCGACCTTTGTGAGGTGATAGAGCCACTTGTCGGGGGAACTCTCGTTGTCAAGATACCACGAGTTGTTCATAAATTCGACAAGGTGCCTGTCACCCGCAGCCGCAAGCACTCCGAACCGCAGGAACAAATCCATTTTGACCTTGTTTCCATAGAGGAACGGGTTGTCGCCGCGGAAATCCTGCGGCTTGAAGCCGATTTGCTCGCAGTAGCCCTCGTCGTAGTATTTTTCTATAAAATCGGGCAGCGCTTTGAGCATATCTCTGCCCTCGAAATTTGCTTCGGTAATCCAAGTGAAGTGGTTGATACCGCACGCGTCGATTTTCATTTGGTGACGCGTCGGCTTCGGTACTCCGAACAGCTCAGCTGCCGCGCAGCAGAGAAATTCCTGAGCGTGAAAGACCTCGTGACAGCAGCCGAAAGCCTTGATTTCGGGGAAAATGTCGTAGAGCGTTTTCGTGCAGGCGGTCATCGGGTTTGTGAGATTAATAACCCACGCGTCGGGGCAGTGTGCCTTGATAGCGCGCGCGAAGCCCTCGTAAATCGGGACGGTTCTCATCGCGCGAAGAACTCCGCCCGGACCTACGGTATCGCCGACCGACTGATAAATCCCGTATTTTTCGGGTAGATGAACGTCAGCTGCCATTTCGTCAAACGTGCCCGGCAAAATCGAACAAGCCACGAAATCCGCGCCGTCAAGCGCTTCTCCCAAGTCCGAATAAACTCGATAATCCCACTTTGAAACGGTATTCGGCGAAGCGTTGATTTTCTCGCCGATTTTGCGGTTGCGCTCCGCTGCGGGGATATCGATATCGTACAGCGCAATCTCGCCGCAAAGCCCGTCCGCAAGCGCCAAATCGTTCATAAAAACGCGCGCCCAAGCCTTTGAGCCGCCGCCGATATACGCAATTTTAATCTTAACCATTGTCTTTTCCTTTGTTCTTTATCTTTTGTTTTTTCACAAGAAATGTGAGCAGTCCCGCGATTTCTCCGATAACCAGATAGCCGAGCGGATACATCATAATTTCCGGACTGATATTTGAGGAAACACACATTGCCGCCGTGAATAATGCCGCAGGAATTATCGGGACAAACCACAGCTTGTTGAATTGTCCGCCGATGAAAATGCCGATGAACACCATAAACAGAGGATATATTGCATTAATCATCAGCAGCCAAACAATCCCGCAAAACAAATAAACATTCGCGTCATTTACAGAAGGGTTCAGTATCAGTGCAGAAAACCCGAACATCACGACCGCCGATAAAATCGTGCTTATGATGATTTTTTTCGATACGCTCACGAAAATCAGCCCTTTTCCAATCTCTTGACCTCGGTGTAGCACAGCACGAAAGGCGCAACACCCTTTGCGTCGTTCTCGACAACAGGCTCGGAGATGTAGTACTCGAAGGTACCGTCGCGGCGCTTGTTGTCCTCGGGACCAAGTCCTGCGACAAGGCAAATTCCACCGAGATTGAGGTCGCCGTCCTCGCTGATTGAGAGGTACTTTTTGCAGATGCCGTCAAAGGTTTTTCTGCCCATTTCGGCATACTTCTTGTCGATAACACCAAGTCGCGCGCCCTTCATCATCGCATAAGCAATCATCGAGCTGCCGCTGGTTTCGAGGTAGTTTCCCTCTCTGCCGCCCTGGTCAACGACCTGATAGTACATTCCCGTTTCAGCGTCTGCGTACTGCGAAATTCCGTCAATCGTCTCCGCGAAAATCTTCGCAAGCTCCGCTTTAGCGTTTTCATCGTCAATATAATCGATATTATCGATAAGCGAAATCGTAAACCAGCCGATTGCTCTCAGCCAGAAGCTCTTCGAGCGACCTGTTTCCTTGTCAGCCCAGAAAGCTGTTTTTGAGCAGTCGCAGCCGTGATAGTAGAGCTTTTTGTTCTCGTCAAACATCAGCTTTCTGACGTTCTTGAACTGGTTCACAACATCGGAATAATCCTTGTTTCCGAAATATTTCTTGAACAGCGTCGAGAAAACCTGTCCCATATAAAGTCCGTCCAGCCAAATCTGGTTCGGGTAAATCTGCTTGTGCCAGAAATTTCCCGTGATTGTGCGCGGCTGCTCTTCAAGCTGACTTTCAAGCAGGAAAATCGCTTTTTTGTACTTTTCCTTGCCCGTTTTCTCGTACAGCTCAAAGAGGACCTTTCCCTCGTTCACATCGTCGAGGTTATACTTTTCCTTTGAATAACCGCGGATTGTGCCGTCCTCGAAAACATAGTAATCGATGAATTTTTCGGCAAAATCGGCATATTTCGCTTCACCCGTAATTTCGCTTGCGCAAAGGAGCGCGGTTATCATACAGCCGTCGATATAATTCCAGCTCGGCTTTTTGCCCTGTCTTATGCTCTCGATATTCCAGAGCGGTGCGTCGGGCGTTGAGCCTGCCAGCAGCTTGTCGATATATCTGTCAATTTTCTCGTACATTCTTACTCCTTGATTAAAGAACCGACATTATTTGCGATAAGCGCTTCTCCGTCGTTTCCGATTATCTCAACGTTCTTCACGGTGAGCTTGTTTACATTGTCGAAATACATACCCGCCCTGCACAACTTTGTGTTATTGTTCTTCATTGTGGGGAAGTTAGGCTCTGCCTGTTCTGAGTAGGTAAACTTAATGTTCTCCACGGTGATGTCGTCAATCGGCATTTCGGGAAGACCGTCGCAGTAGCAAGCACAAACCTCGCAATTCTCGCACACCATATTCCTGAAAGTGAACTTGCCGAGGAACGGAGTTCTGTAATCCACGGGCAGCTTCTCGCGAGTGGTGTTGTATTCGGAGAAACGGTCGGGGTCGCAGCAGTTGTACCACATATTCATTGTAATAGGGCTTAAAACGCCGTTCATCTTGATGTTCTCGAAAAGCACACCGTCGATTACGCAGAGCTTGCCTCTGCCGCGGCGGGTCTTGATACGCAAGCCTCTGTCGGTTTTGTTGAATACGCAGCGGTTTACGGTAAGGTTCTTCACACCGCCCGCAATCTCGCTTCCCAGAGTCAGCGCGCCGTGTCCGAACTGCATAAGGCAGTTGCGGATTGTGTGGTGGTCGGCGGGCTTCTCGTAAAGCTTTGCAAGGTCAATCTTGCCCGACTTTATCGCGATACAGTCATCACCTACGCTGAATTTGCAGCCGATGATGTTCACGTTATCGCAAGCCTCGGGGTCAAGACCGTCCGTGTTGGGGCTGTCCTTGGGCGCGTTCACCGAAACATCGAAGAAATCTATGTTCTCCGAGTAATACGGGTGAAGCTGCCACGAAGCGGCATTCTGCGCGGTAATTCCGTGGATTGTGACGTTCTTGCAGCGGTTGAAGAAGATTAAGCGCGGTCTTGCGATTTCTCTATCCTTCACGTTCACCCACCAGCGGCTGTGCTGAGCGTCGCCGTCAACGGTGCCGGGACCTATAATCGTGATATCCTCCGCATATTCTGTGCAAAGAAGCGCGCTGTGCATAGGAACGGAATTACCTTCCCAAGTTCCCGTCTGAACAGCCTCTCCGGTAACAATATCCTGCACTGCTCCGGGTATTACAGGGTATTTTTCGGGGTCGCCGCTTCCAAGCAAGGTTGCATTCTCCGAGAAATTGAGAATTATATGGCTTTTCAAAGTGATAGAACCGGAGAAATAGGTTCCCTCGGGAAAGAACAGCCGTCCTCCCGCGGGAAGACAATTCACAGCGGTCTGAATAGCCGCGGTATCGTCGTGACGTCCATCACCCACCGCTCCGAAATCCTTAACGCTTACTGCGCAGGTTTCGGTTTTTGTGGTAAACTTTATCGGCTCGTTTCCCGTAACGCAAAGCGTGTACTCCCTGCCGGGATGAAGCGAAAACAGCGAAAAGACGTTTGTATTCGTCGCCAGGACCTCTGTGCCGTCCAGCGTCACGGTGTATTCGTTTTCACAATAATAAGGAAGGTTATTCTCCAGCTCAAAGCAAGCTGAAACCGAACCGACATATAATACGTTTATCATTTATACCCCTCGTCACTTTTGATTTGAAACTTTGTTTTCAGCGTCACGGAACGCTTTTTTCACCATATTTTTGATGAAAATAAACAGCATATCATAGCCCATATAGAGCAGTCCGAACAGCAGCGGCTCAACGGGAACTGCGACATACTCGGCACTTGACGCGTCTGCGCCTGTGATAAGTCTGTTTACGACCTCGTAGGTCTGTACAATAAAGAACAGCAAAACCGCTGCATACAGCACGTTCAGGAAAACCGACCAGAATTTCCTCACCGTCACCATCATCCACTTGTCATAGTCGCCCTTCTCGGGTTCAAGGAATTTGAGCAGGTTGTTTACCATAAGGTCGGTGCACACACCAAGTCCGATTGCAAGCGCAGCCATAAGGTCGAGGTTCTGGAGGTACATTCCCAGACCCCACACGAAAAAGTAGCAGATAGCCCCGCCGAACCAGAACTTCACGAAGATTATCTTTACCCAAGTAGGAATTGTGCGCTTCCAGCCGCCCTTGTACTGCTTGATTTCCTTTTCGGAAACGGCAGGCGCGTTTTTCGCGTTTATCAGACGGTCAACCGCGTCTGTTTTCAGCTCATAGTAATCCTTGAGCGGAGCTTCTTCCGTGAACTGTTCTTCATTTTTTGCCATTGAAATACACCCTAACCGGGACAATTTGTCCCTTTTTGCAATGAAAGCAGCAACACCCATTGCGGCTGATGCTGCTTTTCATAGTTTTTAACTTATTCCTCGCCGGAGATATCGACAGCAGTCATATTCATATTGCCCTCGACATCGATAGAAGTGTTGATTTTCTTGAGGAGCTTTGAATATACGGGAAGAGTTGCAAGAAGAAATACAACAATTCCAACGAATATCAGATAAACAATCAAAGTGCTCCAGGCATTTGCGATAAACAGGTTTGTGCCTGCCTCATAGTTGATTATGATACGGTTTTCCTCACGCGTCAAAGCCTCGTTTATTCTGCTGAGGTAAACAATGTCCATAAAGATTATTATGCCCAGAAACAGAAACGTCAATGCAAGCATAGGAACCTTTACCTTCTGGCGTTTCGGGAAAGACCTCAAAAATACAACAAACGCAAGGATTGAGAACAGCATAATGCAGAACTCGCACTGTCCCATATTAGCGGTGTTGATAAGTGCAGTCGTGTCGGAAATCGACGTAAGGTTAAGCGAGAAGAAAACAAATCCCACCAGCAAAATAAACATCGCAATATTCTGCGGCTGACGTTTAATAGATACGAGGAATTTACGGATAAATTCCTTGAACCCCTTCCTGGGTTTTGCGGATACTTGACTTTGTCCCATCTGACTTCTCCTTATCAATTACTACTAATAGCTTCGGTTGTTTCCTTGTCGAAGAAATGCTTTCTTGTGAAAGAAACGTTTACCGAGTCTCCCGGCTTAAAATTACTCCACTCGCGGAACTTGCAGGTAATCTTATGTTTGCCGACAGCGCCGTTTACAAGGGTTGTCTGACCGAGGTTCTCGTTTGAGAACACCGATACGGTGATAGAACCGCCCTGTACAATATTCTCGGGACGAATGCCCAAAACAATTTCCTTGCCGTCATACTTTGCGAGCAGAGCTTTTTCCTCTGCGGAAAGGTCAACAGAGAAGCTGTCGCAGTAGAGCTTTCCGTCCTGAACAGTTACATCGAACAGGTTCATCGGGGGCAAACCGATAAATGTCGCCACGAAAAGATTTGCGGGCGAGTCGTAAAGCTCGAGAGGAGTACCGATTTGCTGAACGTGACCCATTGACATACAAACAATTCTGTCTGCGAGGGTAAGAGCCTCGGTCTGGTCGTGGGTTACATAGAGCATAGTCGCTCTCAGACGCTTGTGCAGGAGCAAAATCTCACGACGGGTTGCACCGCGGAGCTTTGCGTCGAGGTTGGAAAGCGGCTCGTCAAACAGGAAGACCTTGGGTGTACGAACAATCGCACGTCCCATTGCAACTCTCTGGCGCTGACCGCCGGAAAGCTGGTCGGGCTTCTTGTTGAGCTGGTCGGTAAGACCGAGAATTTCAGCCGCAGCAAGAACCTTCTGGTGAATTTCGTTCTTGTTTTCCTTACGGAGCATAAGCGAGAACGCCATATTCTCGTAAATCGTCATATGGTTGTACAGCGCGTAATCCTGGAAAACCATCGCGATATCGCGGTCTTTCGGCGGCATTTTTGTAACGTCCTTGCCGTCGATGATAAGGTTGCCGCCCGAGATATCCTCAAGTCCCGCAACCATACGCAGAGTTGTCGATTTGCCGCAGCCCGAAGGACCGACAAGAACGATAAGCTCGCCGTTTTTAACGTTCAGGTTGAAATCGAATACAGCCTGTACTTTATTGTCATAAATTTTTTCGAGATGCTGTAATTTAAGATCACTCATGACTTACTCCCTCTTGAATTTTTTTCAAGCTCAGCCTGATATTTTATAAGAGTCGTGGTTTTAATCAATGCAACAACGCCGGCTATTATGCAAAGCGCTCCTGCAGCAACCAAGCATCCCGCGCAAAAATAGAACTGAAAATCACCCATAACGGTGGGAACAGTTTCATTTTTTGCAACAAGCTCTGTCAAAGCATCGGTTGTAATGGTAGGGTCGGTGGTGTTTCTTGCCTGAAGCGGAATGTAGAAAACTCTGACGATTTCGCCAAGACCAAGCGCCATCAACACATAGGAATATCCGAGCTTGTAGTTCTTCACGCCCTCGGACGACAGGAACGCCGCCAGCATAAAGATAAGGTTGTAAAGAACAGAAGCGCCGATTGTCCAGTTATAGAAATAACTTCCGACATCGGATCTATAAACATCGACGAAGTAAAGCGCGTTAAACACGATTGCAAGCAAAGCAAGTCCGGACGAGAGCTTGTTTTTTGTGAAACGCAGACGGTCCTTCTTAATCAGGGCGATATTATTTGCGTTTATCATGCTCTAACATCCTTTCTGCTGCCAATAAGACGCTGTTCTTCCTTCATCACGATTACTTTCAAAACCAAATTAACGACAAGCAGTACAGTCGCAAGAAGAAGCAGACCAAACACGAAAAACGCTACGTCAAACCAGAAGGTTGAGTCGCTGTATTTGGTGTTCCACATCTCCGAGAATTCTTTGAGAGCTTCAAAGTCAATCTGAAGGAACTTCTGCTTGTAAGCAAGAATGTTTACCATTCCCCAAACGGAAGCACCAATGCTGCTTGCCACAGACAATCCGACAGCAATGTAGTTACCGATGTAATACTTTCTGCGGGAGTGTGTGCAGGTAATAAACAAAACAAGACTTACCAAAATCAGACCAATTCCAACCATAGTAAGAATACCGTTGAAATTAGGATTGGTGAAATCGTTTGTTGCGGGGTCATAACCCTGCATTTCGTAGTAAATCTGAGAACCCTCTACCATAGTATAGGACAAATCCTCAGAGTCCATCATTGTGAGATAAAGACTGTCATACAAATCGGTCAAAAGACCCAAAGAATAGATAAATACGACTGCCGATGCAGCAAGCATCAGGAGGCATACTATCTTCTGAAATTTCATTTGTTTTTTATACATAAAGACCTTCCTTTTTATATTGATGGAAGGGGAGGGATTTCTCCCCTTCACAACAACATAATGTGGATTCTCGCGTCACGCGCGGTATCCGTTCTCGCGGTTTACCGCGCCGCGCCGCTTTCGATTGGTTTGCCTTTAAGTGAAATTTGCCGTTTTACTGCTTAAATCAGCCGTTGATGTCCTTGTAGTAGTCAACAAGTCTCTGCCATGCGAGCTGCTTGAGCTGGAGGTACTGAGCGCCCTTCCAGGTTTCAGAAACAGTCTTGATGGTGTCAGCTGCAGAAGCAGTGCCTTCGCCGGAGAAGCCCTTAGCGATGATATCGCAGAAGAGGTTCTCGCCGCCCTTGCTCTGGCTGAACTTGCCCTTAGTAGAAAGCTCTGCGAAGGTAGCAATCTGGTCGTTCTCTACCTTAGAGTTCGGAAGAACGGTAGGAACAGAAGTGTACCAAGCGTTGTCTGCAAGTGCGAGCTCAGGGTGCTTGATAGTGCCAAGACCGATTGCTGTGGAGATGTAGCCTGCGCCTTCCTTACCAACAGCGTGAGTGCACTGATATTCAAATGCCTGGCTCTTTACGAAGCTGAGGGTAGAACCGAGGTACATACGAGCATAGTTGGTGTAGTTACCGCCAGCCTTCTCCCAAAGCTCAGCCTCGGTAGCGTCTGCGATAACGGGCCACTGCTCGCCGTTGAAGTTGAAGGTTTCATAAGAACCGTCAGCCTTGGTCTTGATGAACTCCTTAGGACCATAGGACATAAGAATCTGACCCTCGGGGCTGTAAGCGTAGTCAATGAGCGAAAGAGCAGCGTTGAGCTTGTTCTTGTCGTCGCCTACACCAGCCTTGGAGATTGCCCAACCGTCAGTCTTAACAGAACGCCAAGACTCGGTAAATCTCATGTACTTGTCGCCTGTGCCGTCGTTCCACTTAGCAACAGGAACCATAACTGCCATGTACTTCTCGCCTTCCTGACCGTCCTTATTAAGCTTGGTCTTGTTAAGAAGTGTCTGAGTCTGGTTGTAGTCGTAGCTCATGAAGCCGAGGTCGGTTTCGAGCTGCTTGCCGGAGTTTACTTCAGCAGTATCGATGTAAGACTTAGCGATAAGACCTTCAGCAGCCATATCGTTCATCTTCTGGATTGCGTCATAGGTAGCAGCTTCCTGACGAGCGTCGTGAAGCTTGTTGTCGTTGCCTACATAGAGGTAATCCTGACGGGACTCAAGACCGCGAACACCGAAGAGGCTGCCTGCAAAGCGGAACAGGTCAACACGACGCTGGGTGTTGTTGTCCTCACGAGAGAACAGACCGTTGATTTCATCGGTGCCGTTGAGGGTCTTAGCGTTAGCGGTTACGCAGCGGAGAAGAGCAACGAGCTCATCAACATCCCAAGCAGCGTTCTGACCGCAGAAAAGGTCGGAACGAGTGGTTCCGTAGTATCCGCCATAAGCTTCGTCGATGTACTTACGGAGCATATTAACAGCTTCAACACCGGACATAGAGCCTGCGTCGTTCATCTTAGCAACGATGTTGCCAGCCTTGTCGTAGTCCTTGGTAACCTTTTCAACGCCGGAGCCGTCCTTCTTTACAACGTCAACCTCAACCTTGCCGGAAGTAGGCATATAAGGAGTGTAAACAGGGGTCTTGGTGTTAGCGCTTGCAGCAGCGGTGAACTCGCCCTCGCCGTCGAGGAGCTTCTGAACCCAGTCAACTCTCATCAAAGGCATACGCTCGATATCGTTTACACCGTCGAAGTACGGAGAGAAGTAGATAGCGCCCTTAGATGCGCCGGTAGTAGAACCGGTGATAGAAAGACGAACGATGGGGTTCTTCTCGAGGTAAGCCTTGAAGTTAGGCATGCTGTCGAGATACTCAGCGATGTTAACGAGCTTGCCTGCAGTACCGTTCTCGGTAAGGGTGCTTGCGGTACCGCTTACCATATCAACCTCGTTCAGACGCTCTTTCCAGTAATCCCACTCCTTAGTGGAGTTGTTGCCCTGATAAAGATTTTCAAACTTTACGTTAAGGAGCTTTTCAAGTTCCTGCCAAGTGGGCTTGAGGTCGCCGGTGTTGTAGGTCTTGCCGTTAGCAAGAGTGATACCGGAGCCTGCGGTTTCTGCGTCGAACGCAATACCTGTCTTAGGGGAGTTGTAGCCTGTTGCCATACGGAGAACAGTGCCCGCAGCATATTCGAGCTTGGGAGCCTCGGGAGCAGAAGAGCTGCTCTCGGTGGAGCTGGTGGATTCGCTCTTGGAGCTGGAAGTGCTGGAAGTGCTGCTTGTGCCTCCGGGAGCGTTACAACCTGTCAAAAGAGTAGCGCTCGCGAGTACTGCCGCCATAACTGATGCGGCAATCTTTGATGTCTTCATTTTTTTCCTCCTTCTAGGAATAAAACATTGTTAATAGGGTCTTTGCCCTTTTCTTTCAGCGGATAAACCGCGTCTATATCAACCGCAAAATGCGAATTGACAACTTTGATTAGCCCTTAACGCCGCCTGCGTTAACACCCTTCGCGAAGTACTTCTGAATGAAGGGATAGATGATAAGAATGGGCACGATAGAGCAGATAATCAGCGCGTAGATAATCGAATCCGTTGCATACGTTTCGCTCCAGCCTGCCGTGAACTCCGCGTCTGTGTATTGTTCGAGTTTCAGTCGGATAAATACCATCAGCGGGTGCTCGTTCTGGTTCTGAATCATCTGTCTTGCCCAGAAGTAACCGTTCCAGCGCGAAATTCCGAAGAACAGCGCGACAGTCGCGATAATGGACTTGGACATCGGCAGATAAACTCTCCAGAGGACCTGCATTTCGGTTGCGCCGTCGACAATAGCAGCTTCTTCGATTTCACTCGGAACGCTCTCGAACGAGTTTCTCAACAGGATAATGTTCATCGCTGCCATACCCATTGCGATAACGACCAGCCACTTGTCGTCCATAATACCGATTGCGTTGAACACCTTCTTGGTGTTGATGTAGTTCAAATACTGCGGAACCATACCTGCGCTGAACCACATTGTGAAAACAAGGAAGAAGTTGAAGCCCTTGCGGAAGAGCAGACGCTTCTTGGAAAGAGCGTATGCGCCGAGAACCGAAAGACCCAGCTCCCAGATTGTTCCGTAGAATGTGAGGAACAGCGTGTTTGTGTAGGAGTTCCAGAACATATTGTTGTTAAACATCGCGGAGAACGCGTCAAACTGGATATCCTTCGGGAGAAGAACCAGTCTGTTATACTCAACAGCCTCGCGGCCGCTTATCGACGCGGATATGGTGTAGATAAACGGGTAAAGGCAGGTGATAGCGAACACCGTGAGCAAAGTGTAGCTTATAACTTTAAATACAAGCTCGGAAATTTCAAGTCTTCTTTTCATAAGTAAACCTCTTTAATAGAGAGATGTGTTGGACGCCTTGCGCGCGATTGTGTTCGCACCGATAACCAACAGCATTCCTATAACGTTATTCATCATTTCTGCGGCTGACGCCAAGCCCTTCATCGTGCCTTCAACACCGTTTCTCAGCGAGAACGTCGAAACAACGTCCGCAGTCTGATATGTGTTGGGGTTGTACAACAGCAAAACCTTTTCGTAGCCGATGTTGAGCAGTGAGCCTATCTTTGTGATAAGCATAATGACAATAGTTGAGAGGATACTCGGCAAAACAACGTATCTCATCTGCGCCATCTTGCCTGCGCCGTCTATCTGCGCTGCCTCGTATCTTGTCGGAGCAATCGCGATAATCGCCGCGAAGAACACTATACTGTCATAGCCCGCAGTTTCCCAGATACCGCTTATCTGATAAATTCCGCGGAAGAACGACGGGTTATTCATAAGACCTGCGAAAGCGGTTTGCTCATCAACAGCGCCGATAGCAACCAGGAACTGGGAAAGAATACCCATTCCGGAAGTCTGGGAGCCCTGCTTTACGAGCATCATAACCAGCGAGGTCATTACAACCGTTGACATAAACTTGGGGAGGTATGTAACTACCTGATAAATGCTTCGAGCAACGTTTGAGCGAACTTCGTTGAAGAAGAGCGCGATGATGATAGGCATCGGGAAACCGAAGCACAAACCATAGAAGCTCAGAAGGAACGTATTTCTGAACGCTCTCCAGAAATCTGCCGAAAGACCTGCGTTTGAGCCGCCGAACAGCAGAGTGTTGAAATACGAGAAGCCGGAATAGAACTGGTCGGAAACGGGCTTTACCTCGTCCGTAACCTTAAAGCATCCCAACAGTTCGTACATCGGGAAATAACGCCAGAAAAGGAATACGATAATCATCGGTACCAGCATTAAATACAAACGCCAGTCCTTAGCCACCGTTCTGACAACGTTCAGCCAGTGGTGCTTTTCAACGTCGTCCCGTACAACCTGTTCGGGATTTTCAACGTAGACGCCGTTTTCCGCGTCGAAAATCAGGTAATCACTGCAATTAGCCTGCATCTTTGAAACCTCCTAAGATTAAGAATTTATTTCAAGAATTAACCTGCACATCAAAGAACATCGCTGTCCTCGCGCCTATTGCGTTCGTCCTCTGTACGGACAAGATAGGCTTTCTGGTCCTCGAACAGTCCGTCGGGCTTTCTTGCGATAAGCACCACAAGAACCGTGAACACCAGTGTAAGTGAATCCGCTATAAAAAAGTCAACGATGGCGGTAAGCTCTCCACCAAAAAACAGGCTTATCGCCCATCTCCCGACCATCGTCCCGCAAAACGCCGTGAGAGCGTATCCTGCGGTGATGAGCGCCGAGCTTCTCACACGCTCCTTCCCGTATTTTTTAAAGAAGAAGAGAGCCAGAAGCGCCGCACAGTTTCCGACGCAATATATTGCATATTGCTCGGGGGCTGCGCCTGTCGCGATGCAAAAAGCCAGACCGCCGACAACCGCGTGAATTGCCGCCCAGCCACCCCATCTCATCATCACGATACAAACCACCATAATTGTCGGAGATAAGGAAAACAGCTGAAGCGGAAACCATTTTGAAGCGGCAAGCGAGGTAATCGCCTCGAACACCGCCAGAATTACCGCCAGCAAAGCCAAATCAATGGCTTTATACTGCTTTAACGATAAGTTGTTCATTTGCACAAATCCTAAATTTTCAAACTCACAGCCCGTCAATTTCCGTGAAAATCAACCCCTTGCAAACCGTCCACAAAATCAATTTCCAGATTGTGTTAACGTTTACAACGTTTTTAAACTGATTACTCTAATAATAACATAATCGTCTGAAAAAGTCAATACTTTTTTTCACATATTCGACACAATTCTATTTTTCAAAATGCCGTTACATTGTTTACATCGGCTGTACAATGAGGCTTCGCAGGTGCTTGTCAAAAACAAACCCTCAATTTTGTTGAATTTTAACAAAAAATCAATAACCTCTTGCAATTTCCAAAAAAAGAATTTATTATATAATAGGTATAAATCATCAAAGGAGAAAAAATATGGAAGAGCTTTTATTAAAGCCGAACGACAGCCTCTCAGAGGCGCTTGGCAAAGTTAAACCTCACACAAGAATTATCCTCGGAGAGGGTGATTTTCGTGAAAAAATCGAGATTTCCGTTCCCGATATTGAGATTGTCGGTCAGGGCGCGGGAAAAACCCGAATAATCTTCGACGACTACGCGAAGAAAATCGATGAACAAGGCAGGGAGTACGTCACATTCCGAACCTACACAATGGCGGTTCTTGCGCCGCGCGTAACGCTTAAAAACCTCACCGTCGAGAACGACGCGCTCTTTCCCGAAACAAAGGGGCAAGAGGTCGCGCTCACGGTTTACGCTGATGATTTTCTCGCGGAAAACTGCTCGTTCGTGTCAACGCAGGACACGATTTTCTGCGGACCTCTTCCGCCCGACCTAATCGAGCGCTATGACGGTTTCCTCAAAGACGAGCTTCGCACCGGCGAATACCAAAAACAGATTTTCCGTGACTGCTTCATCTCGGGAAACGTGGATTTCATCTTCGGCTGCGGCGACGCGCTCTTTGAAAACTGCGAGATAAAGTCGCTGTTTGACGTTCGCGGACACGGTTATACTGCGGCTCCCGCGCACTCGCTTGAACAGCAAATCGGGTTTGTGTTCAGCAATTGCCGCTTCACCGCGGAAGAAAGCGTTGCCGAGGGCTCGATTTATCTGGCAAGACCGTGGCGCGACTACGGGAAATGCTCCTACATCGACTGCACCTACGGCGCGCACATTTCCCCCGAGGGCTTCGACAAGTGGAACGACACCGACCGCGACAAAACCGCTCGTTTTGCCGAATTCGGCGAGAAACCCGCAGGGCGCGTTCCGTGGAGCAAAACGCTTTCCAACGAGGAAAAAGCTGCTCTACTCGAATATTTCCGCAAATAAAAACAAGGCAGACATTTTCCGATGTCTGCCTTTTTCTGTCAAATATTTGCACCCAGAGCAAGCGCCGCCGAGTTTTTCTCGATAAGCGCGGCTCGTTTCGCGGGAATAATCTTCGCGAACGTTTCCTGAAGCGTTTTCGCGTCAATTCCGAAAAGCATTTTCCCGCACTCTTTTATCGCTTTTCCGAGCAGCACGATGTTTCCCATACCGCCGAGCTTTTTCTCCTCGGCAAGCTGTGACGCAGACAGCCTGAACACTTCGATATCTTTTCGGGTGATTTTGCTTGTCGCGAGGGAGCTGTCCACGAACACCATTCCGCCCGATTTCACGCTGTTTATAAACTTGTCAACCGACGGGTCGTTCATCGCGATAAGGATATCCGGCTCGGTGACAAGCGGAGAGCCTATCGGCTCATCGGACAGGCACACCGAGCAGTTTGCCGTGCCGCCGCGCATTTCGGGACCGTAGCTCGGAAGCCACGAGATTTCCACGTCCTTCATCATCGCGCTGTAAGCAAGGCACTTCCCCGCAAAAAGCGCACCTTGTCCGCCAAAGCCCGAGATTATGATTTCTGTCAACATTCCGCTCACCCCTCAACTTTTTCCGACCACACAGCCGCGTCCTTGTAAACGCCGAGCGGGAAATACGGTATCATCTCGCTGCGAACGCGTTCAAGCGACTGTTCGGGCGACAAACCCCAGTTTGTCGGGCAGGTCGAAAGCACCTCGACTATCGAAAAGCCGCGCTTGTGTATCTGATTGTCGAAAGCCTTTCGGATAGCGTTTTTGGCTTCGCGGATATGGGGAACGCTGTCCACGGAAACTCTCTGCGCAAGAGCCACTCCGTCCACCTGAGCCAGCATTTCGCACACCTTTATCGGAAATCCCTGAACAGAGGGCTCTCGTCCGTAGGGAGTAGTCTGCGTGATTTGTCCCGGAATGGTTGTGGGAGCCATCTGCCCGCCCGTCATTCCGTAGATTGTGTTGTTGACGAAAATTATCGTGATATTCTCGCCGCGTGCCGCCGCGTGAACGGTTTCACAGGTGCCGATTGCAGCAAGGTCGCCGTCGCCCTGATAGGTGAAAACAACAGTATCGGGCTTTGCGCGCTTCACTCCCGTAGCAACAGCGGGAGCTCTGCCGTGAGGCGCTTCTATCATATCGCAGTTGAAGTAGTCATACGCCATAACCGAGCAGCCCACGGGACAAACACCGACGGTTTTCCCCTCGATTTGAAGCTCGTCGATAACCTCGGCAACAAGTCTGTGAATAATACCGTGCGTGCAGCCGGGACAATAATGCGTCGCGACATCGCACAAAGCGTGAGGTTTATCAAAAACAACCGACATATTACTTTATCCTTTCGTGAATTTGCTCAATCTGTCCGAGGACTTCCCTGACGCTCGGGATAATGCCGCCGTGTCTGCCGAAAAACTCCACGGGCAGCCGACAATTCAGCGCCAGCCGTAAATCCTCGACCATCTGTCCCTTATTCATCTCAACGGAAAGAACAACCTTTGCCTTTTCGCAAGCCTTGTTAAGCTGTTCAACGGGGAACGGAACGAGCGTCTGGGGACGGAAAAGTCCCGCTTTTATACCCTTTGCACGAGCCGCGTTCACCGCCGATTTTGCCACTCTCGCAGAAGCGCCGAAAGCCGCGACAACAATCTCCGCGTCCTCGCAGAAATCACTTTCAGCCATAGGGCAGGTCTGCTTGATTATCTCGTAGCGCTCGTAGCGCTCGTTTACGGATTTTTCGAGAATGTCGGGCTGCAAATAGAGCGAGTTTATAATATTGTGTGAACGCTTGTTTTCGTGACCGCAGCAAGCCCACGGTTTATCGGGAATTTGCACGTCAACGGTCGGGAAAACGACGGGCTCCATCATCTGCCCGAGCAATCCGTCCGAGAGTATCATAACGGGAGTTCTGAACTTATCCGCCATATTGAACGCGAGATAGGTCATATCAATCGTTTCCTGAACGGAAGCGGGCACGTAGACAATCATCTGAAAATCTCCGTGACCGAGCGCCTTTGTCGCCTGAAAATAGTCCGACTGCGACGGCTGAATACCTCCGAGACCGGGACCTCCTCGCTGAACGTTTACGATAACGCACGGCAAGTCGCTTGCCGCAATGTACGAAACACCCTCGCTCTTGAGGGAAATTCCGGGGCTTGAGCTTGAAGTCATCGCGCGCACACCCGCCGAAGCCGCTCCGAGAACCATATTAATGGCAGCGACCTCGCTTTCTGCCTGTAAAAACACGCCGCCTCGCTTTGCCATATTTTTGGCAAGATACGCGGAAATTTCTGTCTGCGGTGTTATGGGATAACCGAAGAAACACTTGCACCCTGCGCGCATTGCCGCCTCAGCGAGCGCCTCGTTTCCCTTCATCAGCACTTTTTCCATTGCTCACCCTCACTTTTCAACCTTAATCGCGCAATCGGGACACATCATCGCACACATTGCACAGGAAATGCACTTTTCATTGTCGGTACATTCTGCGGTGTAATAGCCCTTGGAATTGTGCTTGGTTTTCTGAATTTCTATTATTTTCTTCGGGCAGACGCTCGTACAAAGCGCGCAGCCCTTGCATCTTTCGGAATTTATGCTAATCATATTTCCCTCTCCGTTTCCCAAGGAAGCGTCACAAGCCTCTTTATCGGCAGGTGCGTTTCATCTGGTTTTTCGTTTTCGGTAACACAGGTAAATCTTATCGGCAAGCCGGTTTTCTCGGCAACCTCTTCGGCAAATTCTCCCGAAGCCGCGACGGTTTCGCGAGTGGTTTCGGCACCGAGATTTGAATTGTTGACAAGCCCCGTGCATTTGAGCCGACACGCGCTTTCAATCTCACGCAGCGTTTTGACAATCTCGTCTGCCGAGCGCTCGCAAAGTCGGTACATATTGAACAAATAGAGCATTTCAAGCTGCTCCCCGAGCGATTTCAGCAGGCTTTCGTACCGTCCCGCGGGATATGCTCCCGCGTCCGAACCGCCGATGTCAATTATTGTAAAATCGCTTTCGGAAATCACGCTTTCGAGGTCAAAATTCAGCACGGGTATATCGAGATTTGTGTTTGCATACTGCGGGAAAACGACGTTAATTCCGCGCTTTGTGAGCGTTTCCCCGAAATCCGCCGTTCGGAAATACGGGTTAACCGTGTCCATATCCACAACGGAAACCTTTCCCTTTTCCGCAAGCAAAATCGCGAGATTTACCGCGAGATTTGTTTTCCCGCAGCCATAATCTCCCGTGAGAAGAATTACCCTCTTTTGACCAAATTCCATATAATTCCTTTCAGCAATTCATCTAGTTTTCAAAACCATTATACATTGTTTTTTCAAGTTTGTCAAGGGAGTTTTGTGAACGTTTTGTGTAAATTATGTGAAAAGGTCTTGCGAAATGGGAAATTATGTGTTATAATATGCACAAGTTATACAAGAGCATTAATAGAAAGGAAAAATATGAATTACAAGGACTTTTTTGAAACGCGAAGGGAAAACTGTCGGCTTCCGCGCTGGGAAGATTTGCCCGATATTGAGCTTTATATGGATCAAGTTATTACGCTTATGGCAAAATTTTTCGGGAAATTCTCCCCAAAGGAGGAAACGCTTCTCACACCGTCGATGATAAACAATTATGTAAAAAACGGTATAATTCCCGCACCCGTCAAGAAAAAATACTCGCGCACTCACCTGTTTCGGCTTATCATAATCTGCGTGATGAAGCCGGTTTTGCCGATAAACGATATCGGCGCGCTTATTGAAACGCTTCTGAAAACACGCAGCGAGGAGGAAGTGCTGAACCTGTTCACGGAGCAGTACGAGGAGGAGTTCCTGAAAACAATGGACGTTCTCGAAAAGAACACCGAAAAGCGTGCCGGCGAGCCGAAGGAAGCCCTGCTTTCGTTTTCGGTAATGCACGCTGCTGCAATTGCGGGAGGCAGCGCATTTTACGCGGAATACGCGCTCGACGAGCTGAAAAAAAGCATAGCTCCCGCCGAAGAAGCTGCCGACGAGCCGAAAAAGCCCGCGAAATCCGCGAAAAAAACTCAGTCCAAAAACAGCTAAAACAAGAGCGCAGGTTTTTCACTTCCTGCGCTCGATTTTTTATTTTCCGAATTTCTCCATCATTTCCTTTTGTTTTCCGCAGCACATTCTTCCCTCGGGACAGTTCCCGAGAACATAACAGCTCGGTCCATACAGCCCGAAAAGCTCGGGATAATCCGCTCTGAGCAGAGAGAGCATTCTCTCGGAAATGCCGCGAACCTCCCACTGCGCTCTTGAACACGCTCTTAAACGTATAAACAGCAGAAGCTCGCGCGCGTTCATCGTCGTCATTACGTCAAGCAGATTTCCGCTCAGCGCGAAATAACAGATATATCGGCAAAGCTCGCTGTTTTTCATCACAAGGCTCAGCAGACCGTCGCATTTTTCAAGCGTCTGCTCGTAAATTTCACGCGCTTTCGGGTTTTGTTCAACCGTTTTCGGGAGCACAACCCTGCGCTTCGGAACAGCGTTTTCAATCGGCGGGACAATCACCGACTGCATTCTGTGACGAACTATATGCGTAATTCCCGCAAGCGTCACGTCCTTTATCAAAAACGAATAACTCAGCTGTTCAAGCGCACGCGGTCGTCTGTCGGAAAGCAGCTCTTTCGGGGATTTCACGCTTTCTCCCGTCGCTTTTAGAGCGATTTCCAGCAGCTTTGCCGGCTCCTTCGGCGCATTTACAAGCTCAACCTTACCCGTTTCGTTTTCGTAAAGCTTGGTCATCTTCTCACAATCCGCCGACCGGTTTGCAAATTCGCCGTCCTCGCGCCCGAAAAACTCCTCGGAAATGCACGGGAAAATCTCACGAAGCTGTTCAATAAGCTGCTCTGCGATATTCTGAAGTTCCTCGGAGTGCTTTCCTCTGCCGTTTCTGATTGAATTTATCAAGCCGATAAGCTCGCGCGCGTTCATCGTGCAGTAAAAATTGCTGAAGAACGAATAGGGCAGCAAAAATCTCGCGTCCTCCTTCGGGATTTCAAGCTCCAGCAGCTTTGCATACGCCAAAAAAGCAGCGTCCATATACTCCTTGTAGAGGTCTGCGCTCTCCTTGCCGAGATTTTCCGGAATGTAATAGCCGGTGTTGCTGAAATCAACGTATCTGCGCGATTTTACGGTAAAGGAAGCAAGTCTGCTCTCAATAAAAAACTGCTCGACGTAAACCGATACATTTGTAAATGAAATTGTAAAGACAGCGTGTTCGATAACGGAGCGGTGTCCCGAAGCGAGAACCTTTCGGATAAGTCCGCCGTTTTTCTCGTTGTTCTGGGATTTCAGAAAAATCTCCGCCGAGTTTCCCTCGGTTGTGGAAATTCTTGCCGAAGCGGCACAGACAGCGTCGTTGTCGGTGTTAAAGCTAATAATTTCTGCTCTTGAAACGTCGTTCATATTTACCCCCGAAACAAAAAATCCCGACAGCCGTGCCATCGGGAAAAGGCTATTTTAATTGTAACACAAATAAGCACTTTTGTCAAGACGTTCACCCGCTCATCTTTTTGAGCTTTTCGTTCAGCTCCTTTGCGTCGCTTCTCGCCCGCAGGAAATTCACAAGCCAGACCGCTCCGAAAACCACAAGAATAGACGCTCCGATAATCAGGATATCAAACCGGCTCGTGTTGGGCTGCTGACTTATGATTATCCCGAGAACAATAGCCTCGATTGTGATAATCTGGAGTATTCTTCCGATAACGGCGCGCTTTGGTGAAAGCTCTTTTTTTGAATACATAAAAAACGAAGGGAGCATGCATAAAAACGCGTAAATCGGCGGCACGAAAAGCACCTCATAGCCGAATTTCGCGTCGGGCGACAAAACAAGCCCTACAATGCCCATATCAATCGCGATGAAAAAGCAGCAAAGCAAAAAATTCCTTGCCTGCATTTTGAGAAACTCCTTCATACTATCCCTCCAGAATTCTTTGTTTAAGCGATTTCGCGTACATTCTCGAAATAACGATTTCCTCGCCGTTTTTCATTTTCGCGATAAGACGCGTATCGGGTGCGGGACGAAACGACTCGATTTTGCTGATATTTGCGATAATCGATTTCGAGCAGCGCATAAACATCTGCTCACTATAATTCTGTTCAATCTCGTAAAGCCTGCTTTTAATCTCGTACACCTCGTTTTCCGTGTACGCGAAAACAAGCTCTCCGACCGCCTCGAAGTATATTACATCGGGCAAACCCAGCTGAAAAGCAGCGTCGTCGATATATCCCGTAAGCATATTCCCTTTCATCAGCGCATACTCGCGGATATCCCGAAAATCCTCCGTAAGCTCCACACATTCCAGAACAACGCGCTCGTCCTCGGCACTCGGAACATTTTTCACATCAACGCGCATTTTCCCGCCCCTTTCATTATAAATTTCCGCACAAGATATTTCAACATAAAATCGATAAAATACGAATTTCAGCGACAAAATTCAGAAAATTCTCAAATCATACTGTTATTCTACCATAAAAATGCACATTTTTCAACACATTTTCCCGCAAATGATAAACCGTATTAACAAAATTGCAAAAAATCCTTTACAAAATCGACAAAATATCGTATAATCTAATAGATGAACACTGTGGTATGATTATTCAAAAAAAGGAAGTGAAAGGGTAAAATGTATCATATTCTAATAGTCGACGACGACAAGACAAATCTGTCCGCCGCCAAAAACGCCCTTTCGGACAGCTATAAAATAACCGCGGTCACTTCGGGAGAACAAGCTCTGAAATTTCTTCAGAAGAACGTCTGCGACCTTATACTGCTTGATATAAATATGCCGGAAATGGACGGCTTTGAGGTTATGGAAAGGGTAAAAGCAAACCCCGAGCGCGCAGATATCCCGATTATTGTTCTCACCGCGGACAACGACCCGCAGACCGAAAGCCGCTGCCTTGAAAAAGGTGCGATGGACTTTATCTCAAAGCCGTTTGTGCTGAATGTAATGCTGTCGAGAATAAGCCGTCTGCTGGAGCTCGAGGAGCTGCGCAAAGACCTTGCGGGACAGCTCGAGGAGCGCACTCGTCACATAAAGCATATTCAGCGAATGATGGTTATGGGAATGGCAGCGATGGTTGAAAGCCGAGATATGTCAACCGGCGGTCACATCAAGCGGACAAGTATGGTTGTGGAAATCTTTGCGGCTCGGCTTGCACAGGAAAACCTCAATCTCTCGAAGTCGTTTCTGGAAATGGTAATTCGAGCGGCACCTATGCACGATTTGGGAAAAATCGCGGTTGATGATATGATTTTGCGAAAGCAGGCGAGATTTACTCCAGCCGAATATACAGCGATGAAGGTGCATTCCGCAGAGGGTGCTAGGATTGTAAAGCAAATCCTCGAAGGCGTCGAGGAAGAGGAATTTGTGAAAATCGCCGAAAACGTCGCGCATTATCACCACGAAAAATGGGACGGCTCGGGATATCCCGAAGGGCTTTCGGGTGAGGAAATCCCGCTTGAAGCGAGGATTATGGCGCTCGCGGACGTGTTTGACGCGTTGGTTTCGGCGCGCTGCTACAAGGAAGCGTATCCCTACGACGAAGCGTTTGAGATTATCGAAAACTCGTTCGGCACGCACTTTGACCCGCAGCTCGGAAAAGTCTTTTTAAAATGTCGGCCACAGCTTGAAGAGCTTTACAGAAATATTACATAAAACCCCGCGAAGAGCGTTCTTCACGGGGTTTTGTTCTATTTGAAGGCTGCTTGACTTATGGGAATTTATCTTGTTAGCATATCAATTGCTTCAT
This sequence comes from Oscillospiraceae bacterium, assembly GCA_017847835.1. Classification (GTDB taxonomy): domain Bacteria; phylum Bacillota; class Clostridia; order Oscillospirales; family Ruminococcaceae; genus CAG-115. The sequence continues at coordinate 138,026 of JAGASH010000003.1, read as the reverse complement.
CCTGCGTAGCAACAAAGAAAATGTCTTTACCTTTATTGCTTTCATAAATAAAATCTTTAAGTGGTTTACTTGTATAGTGGGAATAATCGCCGTAAATAGCTATTCGCCCACCATAATTAATATACTTTTGCAAAATTTCTCCTGCAATACCTTTGCTTAATATGAAAAAATCGTCTAAAATCATTTTCTTGTCAATAATTATGTTTTTTGTTCCCAAATCATATTTTGCTGACATAAGCAAATCTAACGCTGTTTGCGTATTTGTAATGACGAGCTCGTTACTATTTACAACGGCGCATATAACTCCATTCTTCTCAATTCTTGTTAATTCCATTTTTCTAATCTCCTCCTAAATTCCGATTTATCGTGCTGCCGCTCTCAAATTGACCCCTTCCTTGCCGAAAAAATCAGTTCTGCCCGTTCTCGAAATAATCGGCAACGGTTTTCAAGTTCTCAATAATGGGCAAATGCTGCGGGCAAACGCTCTCGCACTGACCGCAGGAAATACAGTCGCTTGCCTTGCCGAAAATCGCGGAAAGTCGGTCGTAGTACTCTCCCTGCGGCGTCCAGTCCTTGCCCTTGCTGTCAAGCAAATCGGTGTTGTAAAGTGAAAAATACTTCGGAATGGCAATCTTCATCGGGCAGCCCTCTGTGCAGTAGGAGCAGCCCGTGCAGGGAATAGCGATGTTGCTGTTGATGATTTCGGCAGCCTTTTTGCAAAGCGCGCGCTCGTCCTCGTTCATCGACACAAAATCGCGCATATAGCTCATATTATCGCGAAGCTGTTCAAGATTGCTCATACCCGAAAGCACCATAAAAACGTTCTCGCAGCTTGCCGCAAAGCGGATTGCCCAAGACGGCACGGAAGCGCTCGGATTTGCATTTTTGAGCAGCTTTTCGGCTTCCTCGGGAACATTCGCGAGAGTTCCGCCTTTGACGGGCTCCATAACGATGATTTTCTTTCCGTGCTTGACGGCAACCTCGTGGCATTTGCGCGACTGAACACCCGCGCTGTCCCAGTCGAGATAGTTTATCTGAAGCTGAACGAAATCCATTTCGGGGTGTTCGGTGAGAACCTTGTCGAGGAACTCCGCGCTGTCGTGGAACGAAAAGCCGATATTCTTCACAAGACCTACTTTTTTCTTTTCGATAAGCCAGTTGAAGCAGTCCAGCTCGGTGTACTTTTTGTAGTGGTCAACACCGACGTCGTGTATCAGATAATAATCGAAAAACTCAACTCCCGTTTTTTCGAGCTGCCCGTAAAACACCTTGTCGCGCTCTTCAAGAGTATTGAAAAAGCCTGCGTGGAGCTTTGTCGCGAGGGTGTAAGCGTCGCGCGGATAACGCGAGGTGAGCGCGTCCTTGACGGCAGCCTCACTCTTTCCCGCGCAGTACATAAGCGCGGTATCAAAGTATGTAAAGCCGTTTCCGATAAACTCGTCAACCATTTTTTTCAGCGTTTCGATATCGATATCGCTGTCGTCATTCGGGTTGTTAAGCGGCAAGCGCATAAGTCCGAAGCCAAGTTTTTTCGCCATATTTTTACCTCTTTTCCCTATTTAATATTACAAGTGCCGTGCCGCTGTGAACCGTAATTTCAGCGGTTTTTTGGATAATTTCGTTGCTCACTCCGAGCGGAAACTCATTCGTAAAAACCAGCTTTTCCGTCGGATATTTCACACCGGTTTCGCTTATTTCAGCAGATTTTTCCCACGCGAAAACCGAGAGATATCCCGAGAATTTCGAGATAACACAAGTTTCGTTTTCGAGGAAAAACGCTTGCTCAAAATCACCGAAAAGCTCCGCAGAAATGCCGCGTTTTTTAAGACTATAAATCATCTGCAAATTCGCGAAGGTATGGTCAAGCCTGCCGCCGAGCGCGCACAAAAACCGAAGCTTGTCAAAACCGCGTTCCAAAGCGATTTTCGCGGCAATCAGCGCGTCAGAGTCGTCCTTTTCTGGCGGGAATTTTTTCACCTCGGTCACGTCGGGAACAGCTTTCTGAGCGCTGTCAAAATCCCCGACAGCCATATCCGGCAAAATCCCCGCCGAAAGCGCATAATCAAGCCCTTTGTCCGCCGCGATAACATACCCCTCGCAAAGCTCCTTCGGGAAATTTTCGCAGGGTGCGCCGCAGATTATCGTACAAATTTTTCCCATTTCAATCCCTCAAATCCGCGCTCAGTATTCGGGCTTTGTTTCTTCGAGCAGCCTCAGATAGCTGTTATAGCGGCTTCGCGCGATTTCCCCGTCCTCGACGGCTTTTTTGACCGCGCAGCCGGTTTCCTTGACGTGACGGCAATTTGAAAATCTGCACTCACATCGCAATTCCCGAAACTCCCGAAATGCCAAATCCAGCTCGTCACGCGGAATTTCGCAGTAATTCTCCACCTCAACCGCAGAAAAACCCGGAGTGTCCGCGACATAATTTTCACCAATTTTAAACAGCTCAACCTGCCGCGTTGTGTGCCTTCCTCTGCCGAGTTTTCGGCTGATTTCGGCTGTTTTAAGCGAAAGCTCGGGATAAAGCACATTCAGCAGGCTGGATTTGCCAACGCCGGAGTTTCCCGCAAACGCGCAGAATTTCCCTTCAATCAGTGCTCTCACGCGTTCCGAGCCCTCTCCCGTGAGATTATTCACAACGCACACGGGTATCCCGATTTTCTCGTAAATCTCGGGCAGCTCACCCGCCGTGTCAAGGTCGATTTTCGTGAAAACCACAATCGGCTCAATCCCGTTTCCGTCTGCAATCGCAATCAGCTTATCCAGCACAAAACGGTTGATTTTAGGCTCTGCCGTGCTGTTCACAAACACAATCCTGTCAAGATTTGCAAGCGGCGGACGCGGAAGAAAGTTCTTCCTCTCGAAAATCTCCTCGATAATCGGCTCGGCATTTTCCGAAACGCACACGCGCACTCTGTCGCCTGCCGCGGGACTGATTTTTTTGTTTCTGAAAATCCCGCGCGCGGCACACTTCACGTTTTCGCCTTTTAAATCGCCGTCGAGGGCGTCCGCATAGTAGACGCCCCCGACTGCTTTTGTTATTATTCCGTTAAATTCAAACGAATTGCTCATCTGTTACACCAACGAGGTTCCGCTGTCGGACGAGTCGTCCGAGTCCTCTTTTAAAAGCCTGCTGAAAATCGCGCTGTCCTTGTAAATCTGCTCAACAACGGTCTTTTCGTCGCCTTCCTTGAACGTTACCCTAACCTGGAGATAATATCCGTCGTTTCCTGTCTTGGTAGACTTGACCTTAATCGCGAACAGCTTTTCATCACCGGGCTTGCCTGTTACGGTATATGTGATTGTCTTAGAGCCGATAAGTCCGACATCAAGCGTTTTGCTGTCGATAAGCTCACCGTCGACAAAGTACTTGAACTCATATTCACCCGTGACATTTGTCGGGAGCGTTACGTTAATCTCGCACTCCTTCTTGGGAATTTCACCCGTGCTGTACGTCAGGATTACCTCGGTATTCGGAGCAACCTTTTCGCCTTCCTTAATGCTCTGCTCGATAATTCTTCCCTTTTCCACGTCGCTGTCGACAGGCTTGAGCGTAGCATTCAGCTTATACTCCTCGCAGCGCTTTGTTGCGTCTTCCATAGGCATTCCGACAAGGTTCGGCATATAGAACATCTTATCGGCAGCGCCATTGCTGACTACAATAACAACCGTGCTTCCCTGCGGCAAAAATTCGTGTGCCTCGGGAGTGGTCTTGATAACGTGACCTTCTGCGATATCCTCGCTGTCAGCGAAGGTTTTCGATACCTTGAAGCCGTCGCGTTTGAGCGTCTTTTCGGCATTATCCGCGGTGCGTCCCGAAACGTCCTGAATTTCAACCTGCTTGATACCCATACTTACCTTGACGTTGACCGTGACGCCCTGTTTTACGCGTCTGCCCTCGACAAATTCCTGGTCGAAGATTTCGCCTTCCTTAGCCTCGTTGTATTCCTGCGTGGGAACAAGCTTCATCAGCTTTCCGTCGCCGTAGGTCGAAAGCGCCTCGTCCCAAGTCATTCCGATAAGGTTCGGCATATTGAACTCGCCGCCGTCCGTTACGCTTATTCCGCCGGAGTTGCTCACCTGTGAGCCGTCGGAGCTTTCCTTGCCTCCGAAACCGTTTGCAAGGAGCATAAGCACCAGAAATACCGTCGCGATGACAAATGCCGCACCGACTGCGAAAAGTATCGGAATAAGAGGACTTCTGCGCTCCTCAATCTCGTCGTCATCGTCGTAATCATCGTCATCGTCGTCATCGTCATAGTCCTCGACGACCATATTTTTCCTGCGCTGTTTTTCCTGTTCAACAGCAGGATTTTTGTCGGCAAATTTCGCGGTGCCGTCCGTTGAGTTGTACTTGTAATCGAAAACGATACCGGGGTTTTTCTTGAACTCTTCAAGGTCGGTTATCATCTCGCCTGCGGTCTGATAGCGAGCGGCAGGCTCTTTTTGCATAGCGCGCAGAACAATCTGCTCCAAGCCCTCGGGAATTGTGGAATTGAGCTCCGTAGGCTTCTGAGGAGTGCTCTGCATATGCTTAAGAGCAATTGCAACGGGTGTGTCGCCGTCATATGGCTTTTTGCCCGTGAGCATTTCGTAAAGCGCAACGCCAACCGAATAAATATCGCTTCTCTCGTCGGTGATATCTCCGCGAGCCTGCTCTGGGCTGATGTAGTGAACCGAGCCGATGGTTTTTTCGGACATCGTTTTGTTGTTCTCGCGGTTAAAGCGGGCAATGCCGAAATCCATTACCTTGATTGTGCCGTCGCGAAGCAGCATAATATTCGAGCTCTTGACGTCACGGTGAACGATACCTCTGTCGTGAGCGTGCTGCAAAGCGCGCAAAATCTGAACCGTGAAATGAACGGCGTCGCGCCATTTAAGGACGCCCTGCTGCTCGATATAATCGGTGAGCGTAATACCGTCCACATATTCCATAACGATAAACTGAACCTTCTCGGTAAAGCCGACATCGTAGATTTTCACGATATTCGGGTGAGAAAGCAGAGCAATCGCTTTACTCTCGTTTCTGAAACGACGCAAAAACTCGTCGCTGCCCGCAAACTCGGTCTTCAGGATTTTTACCGCGACAATTCTGTTTTCCTGAATATCTCTCGCACGGTAAATATCCGCCATTCCCCCGACGCCGATAAGTTCAAGCAGCTCATAGCGTCCGTCGAGCTTTTTTCCTATGTTGTTATCCATAAAAAATGAAATTCTCCTCTGCAACAAATAAAGCTAAGATACCTGAATAAATATAAAACTCCAACTTACATAATAACACAAATTCAGCAAAAAGTCAATTGCCGAATTTGCACAAAAATACACAAGGAGCAAGCAGTTATCTGCACAAAACCGCTAAATCAAAGCGTGATTAAAGCCACGGAAACATTGTCGTGACCGCCCTTTGAGTTCGCGTAATCGACAAGATTTTCGCAGCACTCCCACTGCTCCGAGTCGAAGCAGATATCGAGGATATCGAGGTCGTCGCCGTAGGAAGAAAGTCCGTCGCTGCACAGCAAAAGCATATCTCCCTTGTTCAAATTCAGCTCGAAATAATCGGGCGTGACCTCTTCCTCAGCACCGATTGCGCGGGTGATTTTATTGCGCTCGGGGTGAACGCGCGCCTGCTCCGGTGTAATCTGACCGCGTTCCACAAGCTCTCGAACGTGCGAATGGTCTTTTGTAATCTGCCGTATACACTCGTCGTCGCCGTCCGTGAAAAGCTGATAAGCTCTGCTGTCGCCGACATTGACGATAAAAGCCGTTCCGTCCACAACAATCGCCGCAACACAGGTCGTTCCCATAATCTCGTTTCCGTGCTCCTCGGCAGCCGCGCGAACCATATTATTTGCCGCGACAATTGACGTTACAAGCAGGTTTCTTATGGAATTTCTGCCCATATTTTCCCTGTAGTTTTCGAGAATTCTCCTTGAAACAACGTCCACGGCAATCTTGCTCGCAAGCCCGCCTCGGCTTTCACCGCCCATTCCGTCGCACAAAACCGCTGCGCAAACGTTCGCGTTGAGCATTTCACCCCACACGTTGTCCTGATTTTCGGCTCTCTCAAGCCCTATATCCGTTTTTGAGTAAACTTTCAATTATATCACCTTCTAAGGATTTATTCATCTTTACTGTCCCGCCGAAGCTGCCCGCAAGCCGCGTTTATATCGGCACCAAGCGTTCTGCGAACGGTCGCGTTCAGCCCCGCATTCGTGAGAAGCCTCTGAAAGCGCTCAACATAAGGACTTTTCTTGAACCCACGCTCGCGGACCTCGTTTATCGGAATAAGATTTATGTGGCAGTTTTTCCCTCCAAGCAGCGCTATAAGCTCTTTCGCGGAGCTTTCGTCGTCGTTCACTCCCTCGATAAGCGAGTACTCAAAGCTTATCCGCCTGCCCGTTGCCGCAAAATAGTCGTCGCACGCGGTCATAAGCGTTTTCAGCGGGAATTTTTTGTTTATCGGCATAATCTCGGAGCGTTTTTCGTCGGTTGCCGCGTGAAGCGACACGGATAGCGTCACGCCGAGCTTCAGCTTCGCTAAATCGTAGACTTTATCGACAACCCCGCAGGTTGACAGCGACACGCGCCTCAGACTGAAGCCGCTTTCCTCCAGAATTTTGAGGAATTTCATCACGTTGTCAAAGTTGTCGAGCGGCTCACCGATACCCATTAGCACAATGCTGTCGAGGATTTTGCCGCTGTCGCGCTCGCTTTCGTACATCTGCCCGAGCATTTCCGACGGCGCGAGGTTTCTCACCCAGCCCGCCAGTGTTGACGCGCAGAATTTACAGCCCATTTTACAGCCGACCTGCGTTGACACGCAAAGCGCCGCTCCGTGCTTGTAGTCCATAAGAACGCTCTCGACAGCCTCGCCGTCAGAAAGCCCGTACAAATATTTTACCGTATTATCTATCTTGCTTACAAGTCTTTTTTTGATTTTCAGGCAATTTATATAAAATTTCTCCGATAAATCCGCGCGAAATTGTGCAGAAATATTAGTCATTTGCTCAAAATCGGTTACTTTCTTGACGTGCAGCCAGTCGAAAATCTGCTTTGCACGAAATTTTTTCTCGCCCATTTCGAGAATTTTCTCAGAAAGCTCCTCAAAAGTAAGCGATAATATATCAATTTTTTCCATAATTTTTCCTCAAAAATTTCGGTAATTTTCGGATAAAAAATCGGGGTAAAAAACGCTCAAAAATCAACCTCAAAAACACCCCGGAAAACTGCTCGGAAAATGCACCGAAAAATCGCCTCAAAAAACGACTGAAATCCGGTGTTGAAACTCGCGTTTAAAAAGCCGCTAAAATCGCATTATAAAGCGAAATTTCGCATAAATCAATTCATCAAAAAAACTACTTAAAAACAGTGTGAAAAATCAGTCCGAAAATACCCTCAAAAAACGCTCAAAAAACAGCCCTAAAATCGCCCTTATTTTATGCGCCTGAAAGCGGCAGTAAAAAAGCCGTCTCCGCCGTCCTTTTCGGGGAAGAAAGTCCGCGTGGGACTGTTCTCTGCGCCCTCGTATGGAATGGTCTGAACAATCGGCGAAAACTCGGGGTGTTTTTCCGCAAAATCCGCGGCAACCTCGTCGTTTTCGGCGCGGGACAGCGTGCAGGTCGAGTAAACGAGCGTGCCTCCCTCCTTGACATAGCGCGACGACACCTCCAGAATGGCTCTCTGAAGCCGTGGAAGCTCCTCGAACTCCTCCTCGGTTTTGTACTTGATTTCGGGCTTGCGGCGGATTACCCCGAGCCCCGAGCAAGGCACATCGCAAAGCACTCTGTCCGCCTGCGGCAGCTCCTCGGAGAATTTCACGGCATTGTTCTGCTTTGCTTCGACAATCCGCAGTCCCAAGCGCTTTGCGCCCTCTGCGATAAGGTTCACGCGACCGTCGTACAGGTCGAGGCTCAGCAAGCGACCGTTGTTGCCCATAAGTTCCGCCATAGTGAAGGTTTTCCCGCCGGGAGCCGCGCAGATATCGATTACCGTTTCGTTCACAATCGGTCTGAGCGTGAGGCAGCAAAGCTGGCTTGACACGTCCTGAACGTGGAAAAGTCCCGCCTTGAACGCTTCGAGCTGCTCGATTTCACCCGCTTTTTCCAGCTTGATACAGCCGATAAGCCGCGGGTTTCGCTCCGCTTTCACGCCCTCTTTTTTCAGCAAATTCACCAATTCATCATCGGTAACTTTGGTGGAATTTACCCTCGCGTAAAGCGGCGGTGCACCGAGCGACGCCTCCATAGCTTTAATCGCGTTCTCCTCGCCGTACTCTCTGAGCCACTTCGCGGCAATCCACTCGGGACAGGAGTATTTCAGCGAGAGTGTTTTCACCTCGTCAAGCCCCTCAAAGCTGATTTGCTTGCCGTTTCGGATAAAGCTCCGCAGCATTCCGTTTACAAAGCCCTCTGCGCCGAACGCTTTGAGCTTGCGGCAAAGCTTCACACTTTCGTTCACCGCAGCGCTTTCGGGCACGGACGGCATATAAAGCAGCTGATAGAACCCCGCGCGAAGTACCGCGACAGCCTCTTTTTCCAGCTTTTTAAACGGTATTCTGCTGTTCTGTTCAATGATATAATCAAGCGTCAGCTTTCTCTCCGTCACACCGTAAAACAGTGCTGCCGCAAACGCTTTTTCGCGCTCCGAAAGCCCTTGCTCGGAAAGCGCGCTGTCAAGCAGGATATTTGAATAGGACGCGCTGCTTTCCATTTTCAAAAGCAGTTTCACCGCCGTCAAACGAGCGTCAGCCATAATTTCTCACTCCGTTTATCATTTTCCGAGAATTTCACCCGCGCCGAGCTTTTTCCCGCGCAGAAAATCCTCGGTTTTCATACGCTTCGAGCCTTCAAGCTGTATTTCACGCAGCTCAACGCAAGAGCCGTCCCCGCACGCAACACCGAATTTCTTTTCATCGCAGACCGTTCCCGCAGGAAGGTCGGTTTTCTTGTCGGAAAGCGCTGCACGGTACACTTTGAGCCGCTTCCCGTCAAGAAACGTGTAAGCGCACGGCACGTCAGCCATCGCGCGTATGAAGTCATAGACAACGCGCGCGGGCTTTGTAAAGTCGATTTTCAGCTCTTCCTTTGTGATTTTGTCGGCATAGCACGCTTCGCCCACTTGTTTCTCGTGAGAAGCCGTGCCGTTTTCAAGAGCGTGAAGCGTTTCCACAAGCAGCTTTGCACCGCTTTCCGCGAGAATTTCCCACAGCTCCGAGCCGGTCATTTCCTCGGAAATATCCGTTTCGCAGCGCATTATCACATCGCCCGTATCAAGTCCCTCGTCCATTTGCATTGTGCAGACGCCGGTTTTTTTGTCACCGAGCTGAATACACCGCTGAATGGGCGCTGCGCCGCGAAATCTCGGCAAAAGCGACGCGTGAACGTTCACGCAGCCGAATTTCGGCAATTCGAGCACCGTTTTCGGCAAAATCTGCCCGTATGCCGTCACGACAATCACGTCGGGATTAATCTCCCTCAGCGCTCCCAGAGCCGCCTCAGCGTCCTCTCCCTTTCTCAGCGAAAACGGCTGATACACGGGAATATTATGCGAAACCGCGAAGTCCTTTACGGGTGTTGTTTCCAGCTTTTTTCCGCGGTTTTTCGGCTTGTCGGGCTGCGTGAAAACAGCCGCGACCTCAAAATCCCCGATAAGCGCTTCAAGGCTTTTAGCCGCGAAATCGGGCGTTCCCATAAACACAACTTTCAAATTTTACTCCTCTTCAATCCACTCGAGAACCTTGTCCTCGTAAAGAATACCGTTCAGATGGTCAATCTCGTGGCAAAATGCGCGCGCGAGCAGCTCCCTGCCGTGGTATTTCCTCAGCACACCGGAACGGTCGTATGCCTTTAATTTAACGTGCATAGGACGCTTTACAATGCCCTTTTTTCCCGCAAGCGACAAACAGCCCTCTTCCTCAAACTGCTTGCCCCACACAGCGGTAATCACGGGATTTATCAGCTCGATTTTTCCCTCGCCCGTGTCGATTACGACAACGCGTTTCAGCACGCCGATTTGCGGTGCCGCAATGCCAATGCCCTCTGCGTTTTGCATTGTTTCGTACATATCGTCAAGCAGCTCGCAAAGCTCCCTGTCGAACTTTTTGACTTCAACAGATTTTTCCCGCAAAACAGGATTTCCGAATGTCAGAATTTCTCTTATCATAACTCCCTCACGACTTCTGCGGAATGGTTTTCTCAACCCTGTCGATAAACAAAACTCCATCGAGATGGTCAACCTCGTGGCAAATCGCACGCGCCTTCAGTTCACTTGCTTCGAGCGTAAACTCTTTTCCGTGCCTGTCAAAAGCTCTCACCTTGACCGTCGCGGGACGAACCACCTCGCACCACTCTCCCGGCGCAGAAAGGCAGCCTTCGTTTCCTGTCTGCGAGCCGCTTTTTTCGAGGATTTCGGGGTTTATCAGCTCCAGAACACCCTTTCCGTCGCGCACGTCAATAATGCAAACTCTGCGAAGAATACCCACCTGCGGCGCGGCAAGTCCAACACCGTCAGCGTTTTTCAGCGTATCCGCCATATCGTCGAGCAGCTCGGCGAGCTTGTCGTCAAACTTTGTCACTTCGCGGCACTTTTTGCGAAGAATATCGTCACCGAATTTGAAAATCTCTCTCAAAGCCATTTCAGCAAATCACCTTTCTTATATTTATAATGTAAAACTTCCGTTAATGTCGGCGAAAAAGCGCACATTCGCGAAATCCGCGTCACCGAGCGCTGTTTTCATCGTCCTGTCAACAGCCTCGCGCAGACTTGCGCTGTTTTTGCATTTCGCCATAAGCGAAAACCGATATCTCCCGTTTACTCGTCCAACCGCGCACGCTGCCGGTCCCAGAACCCGCATAGGAACGCGGTTTCCGTACTCTTTCGCGGTTTTTAAGAGCATATCCGCAAACTTCCTCGCCGCTTTTTGACACTCGCTTTCGTTCAGCGCCGAGAACACAAAAGTCACGATATCGCAGAACGGCGGGTAAAAAACCGCTTCGCGAAGCTTTATTTCCTCCTCGTAGAACGCGGGATAATTCTGCTTTGCCGCGAGGTTTATCACATAGTGCTCGGGTGAAAACGTCTGGATAATCGCGCGCCCGCGCTTGTCACCGCGTCCCGAACGACCCGCAACCTGCGTTATCAGCGAAAACGTCCGCTCATAAGCGCGAAAATCCTGCGCGTAGAGCGAGTTGTCGGTTTTCAGCACGCCGACCAGCGTTACATTCGGGAAATTCAGCCCCTTTGCAATCATCTGCGTGCCTACCATTATGTCAAACTCGCCGTCAGCAAATGCCTTGAAACGGCGCTCGAATGCGGTTTTTCCCGAGGTCGTGTCCGCGTCCATACGCAAAATCCTTGCGCTCGGAAACAGCTCGGACAGCTCGTCCTCGATAAGCTGCGTGCCCTCGCCTTTCATTCCGAAAAACTTTCCTCCGCAGTACGGGCAAACGCTGTCAAACCGCTTGAAATAGCCGCAGCAGTGGCACATCAGGCAGCCGTTAGCCTTGTGATAGGTCAGCGGCACCGAGCAATTCGGGCACTCCATTGGCTTTCCGCAGAGCGCACACCGAACTCCCGTTCGATAACCGCGCCTGTTGAGCAGCAAAATCGACTGCTCACCGCGCGAAAGCGTGTATTCAATATGCTCCGCGAGAACCGCGCTGAACGTTGACATATTGCCGTTCTGACGCTCCTGCTGCATATCGACAATCTCGACTTCCGGCAAAACCGCGTTGTTGAACCGCTCGTCCATTTCAAACAGCTTGTACCGCCCCGTTTTCGCGAAATAATAGCTTTCGAGCGAAGGGGTTGCCGACGCTAAAAGCAACAGCGAATTCTGCGCGAAACAGCGCTGTTTTGCGACATCGCGCGCGTGATAACGAGGCGAATTCTCCGACTTGTACGTCCCCTCGCCTTCCTCGTCAACCACGATTATCGCGAGATTTTGCACGGGCGCAAACACCGCGCTTCGCGTTCCTATAACAATCCGCGCAAGCCCGCTTTTTATACGGCGGTACTCGTCGGCGCGTTCTCCCACGGACAGCGAGCTGTGCAAAATCGCGACCTTGCTGCCGAAAAGCCGCTGAAATTTCCCGACCATTTGCGGTGTGAGCGAAATCTCGGGAACCAGCATTATAGCGCCCTTTCCCGCCTTAACCGCCTTGTCGATGAGTTTTATGAAAACCGAGGTTTTGCCGCTGCCCGTGATACCGCGAAGCAGCGCGCACTCGGGTTTTTCACCCGTCATCAGCGCCGAAATCCCGTCAAAAACCTCGCTCTGTTTCGGCGACAAAATTATGTCATCGGGGCTTTCGGTTGCCGAAACGTCCGAGTTCAGACGAAAAACAACGTTCTCAAACCGCTCGAAAATCCCCTTTTCAATCAGCCTGTTCACAACGGAAGAAGTCGCGGCACACGCGTAGCACACCTCTTTTATCGAAGCGGAGTCGTTTGCGCGAACGAACTCAACGGCGGCTTTTTGCTTTGGGGTGAGCTTTTGCGTTTCGTCAAAATCCTCGCAAACCCGCACCATTACGTTTACCTCGTCGCCGACCTTTCGCTCGGGAATTTCGGTTTGAACGAGAACTCCGCGCTTCACCATATCGTCAACTTTCGACTTGTTTTCCGCGTAAAGCGTTTCCAGCTCGGATTTCCCAGCAGCTTCAAGCGTTTTCGCAAGCGACCTTTCTTCATCTGAAAGCGAGGCTTCGGACACGCTTTTGTTCAGTTCAAAGCGGTTTTTCAGCGTGTACGCAAGCCCCGACGGCAAAATTGACCGAAACGCGTCAAAATAGGTGCAGAAGGTGTTATTCTTGAGCCATTGACACAGCCGAAGCAGTTCCTCGGAAACCACGGGCTCTTCGTCGATGACCGCTGAAATCGGCTTCAATTTCGCGCTGTCCTCGGGTTCGCAGACCTCGAAAACCAGTCCCACGCGCTTTTTCGAGCCTTTCCCGAACGGCACGACAACCCGCATTCCCGCGCAGATTTTTCCCGAAAGCTCGTCGGGAATTTTGTAGGAAAACAGCTTGTCAAACGAGTAGAGCGCGTTTTCCGCCGCGATTTTTGCAATCAAGTCAATTCTCCCCCGAAATGCGCCCGATAAGCCCGTCACGGCGCTCACGGCGCAGTTTTTCGGCTCTGAATACCGCGAGCACGTCCTCGACCGCCTCGTTCAAATCATCGTTCACCACGAGATAATCGTAATTTTTCGCGAAAGCGAGCTCGTTTTTCGCTTGGAGAGTGCGCTCGCGGATTTTGTCCTCGGTTTCCGTGCCTCTTCCTCTCAAACGTTTCTCGAGAATTTCCAGTGACGGCGGCAAAATGAACACAAGACAAGCCTCGGGGAACATTTTTTTGATGTTCATTGCGCCCTCAACCTCGATTTTCAGCACAGCGTCCTTTCCTGAAAGGATAAGGTCGTCCACGCTCTTTTTCAGCGTGCCGTAGAAATTCCCGCAGTATTCCGTGTATTCGAGCACCTCGCCGCGTTTGATTTTCTCGGAAAAGTCCTCTCTTGTCAGAAAGTGGTAATGCACGCCGTTGATTTCACCTTCGCGCGGCGCACGGGTTGTCGCGGAAACCGCGTATCCCGCCTTGTCGGTTTTCTTGAAAAGTTCGTTTAAAATCGTGTCCTTACCGCAGCCCGCAGGCGCTGAAACAACAAACAAAAGTCCTTTTTCCATAATTTACCTCTTAATCAGAATGTCAAATGTATTTTCATTAATCCTCGGGGTCGTTTTTAGGAGAGGATTTTCCGGCAATCGTTTCGGGGAGCAGTGCCGAGAGCACGACGTGACCGCTGTCGCAGATGATAACCGAGCGCGTTTTCCGCCCGCAGGTCGCGTCAATAGCCGAGCCGCTGTCCTTTGCGAGCTGTACGATACGCTTGACGGGAGCCGCCTCGGGGCTTACCACAGCGACAATCCTGTCCTCGTTCACGACATTTCCAAAGCCTATGTTTACAGGTTTCATAAAATCAACTCCCGAAATAACCAAACTCTTATTTATTATAGCATATCTCCCGCAAAAAATCAACACAAAAAATTCCTTCGACAAAATATTTCAAAAAAATTTATAAAACCTATTGACAAATCAAAATCAACGTGGTATAATAATATCGTTGCAATTGCAGAATACATATTTGCTGATATAGCTCAGTTGGTAGAGCACATCCTTGGTAAGGATGAGGTCATCAGTTCGAATCTGATTATCAGCTCCATAAAACAAGCCCTGTCGAGTTGAATATCGAGGCAGGGCTTATTTTTATGCCATAAAATCTATTTTGCGGTGTTGCGTTAATAATCGGCGGTTGCTTAACTTCAGTAGCCGCCGATTTGCCGTTATTGCACTATCAGCAATATCCCTCCAATTTTCTTTCCTTTCTATGACATTTCCGAGAAAGCAAATAACAGCGGTTTGTAAACCTGTCATTCCGTGATAGAGCGGTTGATTTTCGCTTAAAACTGTTTTGTCTGCCACCTGTTCAAAGGGCAGAGGAGATTTTATAATATCGGCGGAAAACGAGCCGATTTGGTCTACCATTCCAACAACAAATGAAGAAACCGTGTTGTCCTCCGGCGGAAGCTTCGCAAACAACGTGTCCTACAACGTTTTTGCTCCGCTTATCGAATTCAACGCAGACGGTCTTTTCTTCTTTGCGGGAGAGAAACAAACCTTTGAACTGCAGGAAGGCGGGTCAATGACGGTCTTGGATATTATTCCGGAAATCTCTGGAAGACCTATCCCGATTCCACAATCGGTTAGTAGATGACAAAGCAGAACAAGAAGGAGTGACAAAATGCAATTATGTAAGGAATGCGGAGCAGAGTTCCCCGACAGCGCAAAGTTCTGCACAAATTGCGGAGCGGAAATGGTAAAGAAGAATGTAAACGCCGGCAGACTTATAAACGGGATAATGGAGTTCACGTCCCGGGCTTCTGATAATCCCGGCGAGATGATAATATCGAACTTTAGGTCCACGGTGAGATTTTAAGGCAAAAGCACATTCCGGTTTGATATGCACTCCAAAAGTCAGACGCTTTTGGGGTGCATATTTATTTGACAAAAATACACGTTAGAATTCAAAATTAGTGTTTACCGCTCGGATTATTTCGCAAAACAGTTTGGTTAAAATGCACAAAACCCGTGCCTCTCGGTACGGGTTTCAAAATCATCTAACGTTTTACTCGATTATGTACGCGGGTTTTATGCCTAAATCCGATACTCTTTCTTTGATTTTCGGGAGGATATATGTTTTTTGAATTTCTTTGATGTCAGCATTCAGTGCCGTGCAAAGCGTCAGCCAGATAACCCACGTCACCGTGCAGCTTCCGCGCTCTATTTTCCTAAGATAAACCTCGGATATCCCCGAAATTTCTGAAAGCATTTCCTGCGTCAGATTGTACTTCTTGCGAAGCTCCGTCACAAGCTGCCCGAAGTTCGCTTTTAAGATATCCGAGCCTTCAAATTCATTTTCACGCATATCACTCACCTCTTTACCACATCTTAACATTGTCTTAATACTATAATAACACTTTTTGGCAAGAAATGCAATTATTTTTTCTGATTATTTTGTTTCAATGAACGTAGAATCATGTCAAACAATCGCGCAAAACCGCATTGCAATAAGACTTTTGTTGAAAATGACGAATTTTTTCTGTGCCGATTTTTAATTGTTTTTGAAATTTTTTCAAAATTCCTCTTGACAAATCAAAAGCAAAGTGATATAATGTTACTGTTGCAGAAATGCGCCAGTAGCTCAGCTGGATAGAGTATCTGGCTACGAACCAGAGGGTCGGGGGTTCGAATCCCTCCTGGCGTGCCACAACAAACCGCTTAACCATTAGGGTTGAGCGGTTTTTCTTATCTCTGCAAGACTTATAGTTTTACTATATAATTAAAATTTTGTGCGCTATTTGTGCGCTAACCTTACAAAAAGATACTAAACAGTACGAATAATAAACCGCTCGGGCTTTCCTTAAGATGTTGGTGTACCACTCGCGGATTTCTCTTGCAAACAGAAGTGTAAATGTTCAGCAAGAACCATAGAAAGTTTGTGCATACTTTCTTCCCGCCGAGTTCCACCGAATTGAGAGCGGCAAGAAAAGAAATTGGCGGAAACGGTTGCCGCTCCCGATTATGAGAGCGGCTTGTGCTCTATTGTAACGCTTTCTTGCCCCAAAATACTATTTCTTTCAATCAGCTGCAGCTTTGTAGCCTGCTTCAAAGCCTTGCTTCTCATAAGCTCTCGAAAGCTCACCAACAATGCTATCAAGTTCGAAAGCGATATCTTCATCAAGTTCCGAAACCTGCTTGTAGATTTGTACAAATTTACTTTCCGCTTGTAGCGTCTGGGGAGTGCTTGTCCCGTTCCCATCATACTTATTGTATGCTTCTGTGACTTCTTTCGGCATAATGACGCTCCTTTGCTGCACGGAGCTCAAATTGTTTTCCTGTCTCGCGAAGCCGCTCAAATCTCCCTTCAAGTATTCATACAGACTGATAAAGCCATACAGCGCACCGATGATGTAGACCTTGAAATCAAAGTCGCGCGTTTCTATCTCTTCTGTGATACGGTGAATTATCGAGGCAATCTCTTCGGCTTTGCAAGCCGCGTCTTTAATTTCTGCATCTAAATCTTTATTTTCTGTCATTGTGATTTTCCCTTCTGTTTTAATAAATTCGGCTAGATGTAATACGCTTTCACCTTTTCGCTTACTTTCGTTTGACTTTATAAAGCCTTTTCCTCATTTGCTTTGCGTTTCTCCGCTAGGCGTTGAGCTGCGAAAGCCCTTTGTGCGTTCCTCGCTATCCTCCGCAGAATTTCGGGCACTTCTTCGGGCGGGCGACAATAATCTGTCGCTATCCGAACGTGAGTGTTACCTATGTAAAAGTCCTGCGCAACCTCTTTCGGTTCCTGCTTTTCCAAGATTTTCAAATACTCTGCCTCCCTTCCTTATAGAATTTGGTCACGTCGGAATGTCCTATTTCTTGTCGCTTCACCTCGCTTTCCTTTGAGCTTGATTATATTATACACCAATTTCAGTGAATATTCAAGACATAATAATGCACAATTATTCACCGAAAAAGATGTATATTATGTACATTGATTTCCGTGAATATTTGTGATAAAATATAGATAGGAGGAATAATACCAACCGCCAGAGAGGAGGGATACAATGCCGATAGAGTACAAAAAGCTGTTTGCATTGATGAAAACAAAAGGGCTAACCACATACCGGATAAGAGAGGATAACATTATCTCACAAAGCGCCTTGACAGCCATTAAGAATGGAAAAAGCGTTACAGTAGACACAATAGCCAAACTGTGCGCCGCTCTTGATTGTCAGCCTGGAGATATTCTCGAATATGTCCCCGAAAACACAGAGGGCGAGCCTGCGAACTCTGACTAAAAGCAAAGCCGCTCCCCCAAATCAAGGGAGCGGCTTATAGTTTACCCCAAGTACCTCCTTAACCGCTCATATTTGCGCTCTGATGAGCTTGTACCGGCTAAAGGGTAAACTTTTACCGCCAAAGTATAAAAGCCGCTCAAAGTTCAAATATAAGCGTCTGGGAGCGGCTTAGTTTTTTTCATAAGAATTCTCAAAAGCCCTTGACAAATACGTATAAAGTGTGTATAATATGATTAAAAGGGGGTGGGAGAGTGAAACGCAAAGACCTTATTAAGAAGCTAATTCAAAACGGCTGGTATTTCAAGCGAGACGGCGGAAACCACGAAATCTGGACGGACGGAAAAAACACCGAGCCAATCCCACGCCACAAAGAAATCAACGAGCAGCTTGCAAAATATATTATCAGAAAGCACGGGCTTAAGTAGCCTGTGCTTCTTCCCACAGCTTTCAAGGAGGTTGTATTATGAAGTTAATTTATCCCGTTATCATCATTCCGACAGGAGAGAACGATTATTTTGTACGCATTCCCGATATGGATATTGCAACACAGGGGAACAGCATTGAAAACGCGATAGATATGGCGCGCGACGCTATATGCCTTACCGCTGTTGATATGCAGGAGGACGGAAAGCCGCTCCCGGCTGCGTCTGATATATCGGCGGTCACAAGCGAGGAAAAGAGAGCAATTATTACTCTGGTGGACGCAGATGTCACAGCCTACAAGCGTATGCTTGACAAACGAGCGGTTCGCAAAAACGTAACGATACCGAGCTGGCTCAATGAAGCAGCAGAGGCACAGCATATCAATTTCTCGGCAGTGCTTCAATCGGCGTTAATGGAACAGCTGAATATAAACTTATAATCCAAGCCGCTCGGTCTGATATGGTCGAGCGGCTCTTTTCGTGCATATCGTGAAAGTCCCTAAATTCGCCAGGAACGGTGGCTTGCTCTTGTGGGATAACTTTAACCACCGAAGACACGAAACGCAAACCAGGGGCATTTCCCGCGCTTTCCGTGTGTAAAGCCGTTCATTGCTCGGATAGGTTTGAGCGGCTGTGTTGTTCCCCTCGCCGTTGACACAAAACGGCAATAAAACTCGGGGGATTTTGCCCGGAAGCGGAGCGGATTTTGGTGGTTTCGATGATGCTGATTTTGGGATGCTTGTCAATATGGCTATACTCAATAGCGATACTGTCAAGCAGAGCTTATCAATATCGCTTTCGTTGGTGGTAATCCCCCCCAATCCCCTTTGCTATCGTTAAAAAAATCTCGGCAAAGCCTCAAATTCAGAAACGGACTTTGAGGTGAAAAATTAGAGCAAGATGCTCCGAGCCTAAAAACGGCTTACTTGAAATATATCGCCAAGTCTGAAAAAGGAACTTGTAATTTGCCGCCAACAAACAACAGAAATGTTCGGGTTTTGGAGCAAATTCACCTGCGTTTGTTGCGTTCAAGCTGTTTGATATGTTCTTTAAACAGAGAACGGCAGCCTATTTGCCAAAATCCCAAGTAACCGAGCGGCTTCACCTCTCTTTAAGGGAGTTAGCCGAAAGTATAACAAAAGTATAGCATAAGTATATCGAAAAACGGTAGTGTTAGAGTTGTACAAAAATCGAGTATGTCAGTAATGTCACCCCATAAAAAGGAAATCACACAGTCAGAGATTACCCCATCTCCACCTTGCCAAAAACCTTAATGTAATTTTGATTGATAATGCCGTCGGGGCTTTCGTTCAAGATTTTCAAAGCCTCTTGACGGTCTATAACCTTGACTTCGGTTTTCTCAACGAGCCGAGTTCTAACGGAGAAAAATGCGCCCTTTTTAGTGTGATACACCGCAATCTCTTCAAAGCAAGCGTCAGTCGACTTGCACAAAAGCAAGGAGTCCTCTGTTGAGTAGAGCTTGCCATTGATGATAAATTCTTTGTTGTTCATAATTATCACTCACTTTCCGCGCCTACTCTCGCCCATCATTGCAAGCCCCTTGCACATTTCGCGGAGGCGGTCGAGCGTTGCGCGAGCGGTTGTATCGTCTTTGGTTTCCCTCAGGGTCATTCGCGCTATAAGCGTTTTGCTGTCGTAATTTGTGGTTACGATTATCGGCAAATATGCTTCATAACGTGAATTTATGATGTTATATATTGTTGATACAGCCCATTCGGTAGGCGGCTCTTTCCCCATATCATCAATGACAAGCAGCGGCACGGTTTTATACAGGTACATCACACGCGCCTCCTCGCCCTCATACGCAAACGACTGTTTTATTCGTCCGAGCAGGTCAATCATTGTCGCACATACAACAGGCTTTCCCTGTTGTATAAGACGGTTTGCAATCGCGGCGACAAGATGAGTTTTACCCGTTCCGGGTTCTCCGCAAATAAACAATCCGTTTTTTTCAGGCTCGGGAGCGTCCGCGCGAGGGAGCATTTTATCAAAGCTGTTCACATATTCGAGAGCGGCGGTGTATGCTTTGCGATTGTTATCATCGACCTTGAATGTTTCAAATGTTCGCCGCAGAAAACGTTCGCCCATACCACTTTCGCCAATTATCCACTTTATTCGTTCTTGAAGCTCTCTATCCTTTTTTGCTTGTTCTTCGGCAGCTTTAGCCGCTCGTTCTTCGGCTTTCTGTTGCTCATATTCTGCTATGCCTTCAGGGCAAGTGCAGGGCTTAAGGAACGGCGTATAAATCGGCGGCATATTTCCAAGCATAAACTTCTGATAATGACGTAATGCTCCGCAAAACTTGCACGGTTCGGGCGGTGGTTCTGTCGCTATTTCGGAAATGCTGTCTGTGTTTCTACTGTCCGTTAAATCCTCGAAGCCAGTCGCCTTCAGACTTTGCTTCGAGTTGAGAATTTGAGCTAATGTTTCCATTTGAATTCACCTCCGTTGTTTCATCTTCCCAACGCTTTCCGTTAAGCCAAGTTGCAGGATAAGGAATGTATTGACCGTTGTCCTTTGTCCACTGAACGGACTGCTTTTGTTGTTCCAAAGACGAAAGAATAACGTTAATCAAAGCCTTATCCGGTTTTAGCTTTTGCCATGCTTTTAGCGCCTGCTGTTTTGCGGTCTTTTTCGGATATGCTGACCAGAAACGCTTAAAAGAGCTTTCATAATCGGGCTTGTCAATGCTCACGCCCTCGCGCGTATGCGCGTTGTCTGTAGTTCTGTTATTTTGTATATCTGATTTAAATAAAGAAGGACTGTCATTTGACTGACACGTTGTCTGTCGTTTGTCTGACATTTGCCTGTCGAGTTGGCTGACATTTTCAGAAACACAATCATAGTTTTCCAGAGTAATAATGCTGAATTTCGAGGTTGTTTTGACTGACACCTTGCCTGTCGATTTCAAGCGTTCAAGTATCGTTCTTGCCTGTCGTTCCGTGATACCGTTTTCTTTGGCAATTTTCGGGAGCGTGGTTGCGATTTGTCCGCGCTGCAAGATGACGTTTTGGTACTCGGTTTCGCGCCAAACCGCTCCAAGAAGCAGGCGTATGTAAACGTGCAAAGTGTTATTGTCACCGTACCAAGCCCAGCTCGGCAAATCGTCCGAGATTTTTACAAATCCCATAGCGCCACCTACTTCAACGGTATCGGCGTAATGCGCGGAGCGGCTTCGGTCTGCTCGGGCGCACCGCTCGGCTGAACGGTTGAGCTGTTGAGGTATTCGGCGAACTTGTCCACGTTGACGAGAAACCGCTTTCCCGCGCGAACCGCAACCACCTCGCCGCTTGAAACCTTGCAACGAACGAAATGCACCGGCAAGCCGAAAAGCTCGGCAGTTTTCTTGATTGTTTCCATTCGCGGAATATGTAACGTATTATTCATTGAAGTGTCACTCCTTTCAATATTATTCTACAATATCATCAGCTGCAAAAAGCTGCACTCTTTCCTCAAAGGCTTATTCCGACTTGTTTTCGGCTTTAATTTGAGCGGCTTTCTTTGCCCAAAATCGGCGGTTGTGTTCAGCAACGCGGTCCTTGTTGGCAGCTCTCCACGCGCGCTGATAAGCACGCCGAGCTTCAATAATTTTCCGCTCATCTTCGTTCACTAAACCTAAATCGATTCGTCTCTGTCCCATTTATAAACTTCCTTTCGCGAAAATTTTACTTTCTTTCCTCTTGACAAGGCAAGGGAAATCTGCTATAATGAATTATATCAGAAAAAAGGAAAGAAGTCAAGCGCTTTTTGCCTTCATTTTAAAGTGCAAGCATTTTTTTCTTATAAGATAAGGAGTCGCGGTTATGAATGACAAGAAGTACACATATGACGCTCAAAAAGAAAACGCTATTTTCGCAAGAAAACTGCGTGGTTTGTTTGAGGAGCAAGGAGTTACTCAAAAAAAGCTAGCTGATTATATTACTGAAAAAACCGGCGAAAGCATAACAAGGCAATCTGTTGGTCAGTGGTGTTCAGGGAACACCTGTCCATCATTGAAAACAATTCCTGTTATTGCAAATTTTTTCGGAGTATCTACAGACTATTTATTAACCGATACCCTTGTTCAAAATCCGGAAGCTGATGTAATCTCCGTGTGTGAGTATACGGGATTGACTGAAAAGGCTGTTGTTTTTTTGAATGAGTTACAAAGTCGCGCGAACAAAGATGAAACCATTTCAGAGCTTACGGTTGACTGTACAACAAAGAATTATTGTGACAAAATCACGCTTGAGATTTATGAGATTATTGATGAACATCCCAAAATCAAATCTACAATAGAAAAGTATTTACACTACAGACGAAACGGAGATATCAAGAGTGCAAATGGCATTGTTGCCAAATATGGAGAATGTGACGATTATAAAGACGCTTTTGATAAAGCCAGAGTTCTGCTAACGTATGAGAGTAGAATAAAAGAGCAAACAAAAGCGAGTATTGCAAAAAGCAAAGTGGCTTTAAAAGCGGTATCCGAATTGCTTAGCGCACCTGAAAGAGAAGAATTTGTAACCAATTTAACTTTGTTGTTTTCACATCTTGAAAGTGAATTCAAAGACAAAACGGTTAAAATTAACTTCTCTACGAGTAATAGTTATGAAGATTATGAATGTACTGCCGAGTTTTCTGATAAAATTATTGAAACCATTTTATTGAATGAAATTCAATCCTATATTAAAGGCATAAAGACAAATGTTTATAATCAGCAAAGAGCCGCTCATGCCTTTTACTCTTTTGATGAAAAAGACAGCGACCGGCAGGAAGGAGAGAATGAGAATGGCAGCAATAACACCCCGAAAGAATAAGAACGGCAATATCACGAGCTACACAATCAGAGTGTATCGAGGCTATGACAGCAGCGGAAAGCGGCTAAAGCCCTTTACAACGTCCTTCAAGCCCGAAAAAGGAATGACGTCTCGGCAGGTCGAAAAGGCATTAAACCGTTTTGTTGTTCAATTCGAGGACCAGTGTACAAAGGGATATAAGCCCGACAATAAACAGACGTTCGCAGAGTATGCCGAATATGTTATCCAGCTGAAAGAGCGCAGCGGCGTAAAGCATAACACTATATACTCATACCGTAAACTGGCAGAGCGAATAAATCAAGGTATCGGACATTTTAAGCTGAATGATATACGCCCTCAGCACCTCAACGAGCTGTATGCACAGCTTGCAAAGAGCGGATTAAGAGAAACACCGGGCAAAGCAACGGCAAAAACCGACGCGAGCGGCACAACGATTTTAGCCGCTCGCTTGAAGCAACTTGGTGTTACTCACCGTTCCGCTGCTCAAAAGGCAAAAGTTGCCGTGAATACTTTTGCTAACGCTGTACACGGTAAACACATAGCCTACGACAAGGCGGACGCGATAGCAACGGCTCTAGGCGAAAACACCACCACGCTGTTCGATATACAAAAGAATATTGAGCCGCTCTCAAATAAAACCATTCTGGAACATCACCGCTTTATCTCGGTTGTTCTTGCTCAAGCCGAAAAGGAGCTGTTGATACCGTACAATCCCGCCGCAAAAGCTACACCGCCAAAGGTCATAGCAAAAGAAGCTAACTACTTTGACGTTGATGACATAAAACGCATACGCGACTGTTTGGAGCTGATACCGATAAAGTGGAAAACGGCTATTCATCTTCTGTTGATAACGGGAGCGCGGCGCGGAGAAATTCTCGGCTTGAAATGGAACTGTGTAGACTGGAAAAACAATCAAATCTATATATGCAACAACCTGTTGTACTCACCCGACAGGGGAATATATGAAGATACTCCCAAAACGGCGAACTCACAGCGCTATATAAAGCTGCCTATCCAGACTATAGAGCTTTTAAAGGAGTATCGGCGCTGGCAGTTGGAGCAGCAAGCACTATTCGGCGACAAATGGCAGAATACGGGATTTGTGTTTACTCAAGAGGACGGCTCGGCAATGAACCCCACTAGCTTAACAGGATATTGTAACGACTTCTCGGAGCGTTATGAGCTGCCTCACATTAACCCTCATGCATTCCGGCATACTATGGTTAGTGTGCTGTACTTCAACGGCGTTGACAGTATCAGTATAAGCCGACGTCTGGGGCATAGCAAGGTAAGTACAACTGTAAACCTCCCAAAAGGACACACCACGCAAAGCAGCCATATGCGACAAAGAGCGTTACCGCCGAAAAGCAGTAGCGCTCTCTTATTTACACATTTATCATAATATCGGGGGCAATTTCTTTGAACCTCTGCGCATTTTCCGTGTGAATGGGAATCAGAACCGTGGGATTTACTCGCTCAATCAACCGCCTGATAGTGTTTTCATCGGCGTGACCGCTTGTGTGCAGAGTTTCGATATGAAGCCCCATTTTTTCGCACTCCGACAAGAATTCTTTCATATCAGCATTTTCACGATATCCGTTCCAGAACGAGTAAACAAGAATTCCGTCCTCAAAAGACATCTTCTCGGAAAGCGATTTCAGATAAGAGAGCATTGTCGTCCTGACGCACATTACAAAGTGCATTTTGGATATTCCGTCTTTGCCGACTTTACGGCTATACTTTTCTAGGAATTCGTATTTTGACGGATTGGTTATGAAAGCGTAGACATCGCTGAATTTCGGGTTCGGAATACGCTCGCCTGCGGCTGTCGTGATTTCCGCCATATATGCGTCCTCAAGAAAAACTCGCCCCGTTCTCTTTGCCGCACGATACATAGTCACTATTCTGTCAATATTCATTGACGATTGAAGGACAAACACAGGACCTTTATGCTCCGAAAACAGCTTTACAGCCCTTTCTTCTAGCTCCGTTTCGGTCTGTGGGATATATCCGTCCCTTGAAAGCGTAGTCCCCTCGCAAATCAGCTTGTCAACCTTTGTGGGAAGCGAATTCAGCAGCATACCAAACGGTTTCCTTCCGTTTGAACGGAAATCTCCCGTGTACAGTACGTTTTCTCCGTCTGCCTCGCAGAGAAGCATATAGCTGTCAAAAGCGGAGTGGTCGCAGAGAAAAGGAGTTATCGTAATATCACCGACAACAATTTTCCGCTTGTGCCGCAGAAATCCAGTTGGAGTTATTGTTTCCTGCTTTTTGTAGCGGTCGGACGCTCTGATGATATTATAGCAGCCCTCGCCCATATACACGGGGATATCCTTATGTGCGTGATAAACAAGCCCGAGGTGGTCGGCGTGATAGTGAGATACAAAAACAGCGTCATATCCCGCAAATTCGAACAACCCCCGAACATTGGGCAGCACGTTTTCGCCGTCAAGCTCAAGCCCTGCGTCAAGCAGGATTTTAGTTTTTTCTGTGAAAATCTCTATGATGTTGCCGCCAATCTGATTTTTGCCGCGAATGATATGTACTTTCATTTTTCTCCCATCGCTTCGGTATTCAAACTTCTTGCCGCACGACATGCATTTCAGCTTCGCAACCGTTACGCCGGCAAGCTTATTAAGTATAGCCACAAGCACCGACAAAACCACGCATATACCGAAACAAATCACCGCAAACGGGGTAATGCTGCTTGTTGAGCCAAAAAGAACGATAATCCAGAAAAATTCTTCGAGGTCGGAGCGGGCTTTTACCAGATTTTCAGAGCCGCAATTCGGACAGCAAATTCTTGCAGTTTCTTTGGGGGTTGAAGCGCTTTCCGAAAGAAGTCTTGATTTGTTGCTTGCAGCGGGTGTTGGTCTGTTGCTATATGGACGTGCGTATCTTTCCGGTATGCCGAGTTCAATCAGCTTCTGATACACATCTCCGTTTTCAGCGCTTAATTGAATTGCAATATCACGCACGGCAGAAGATTTCTTGGCTCCGCTTACGGTCAAGCCGACTATTGCAACCACTGCCAGTATAAGCTGAATTATCACGATATACGTCATTATTTCGCCGGATAACATACCGATGAAGGGAATGAATATCGAAACAATCGTAGTTATCCACCAGCAAATGAATTGGCGGCTGTATATGCGGTATTTGTTGAGTAAAGCAGACATCATCATTTCTTCTTGTATTCGGCAATATATAATAACAAAACATCATCAACTATTGAAATAAGGCTTTTTATCTCATCACAAGTTTCCAATGTTTTCCCGAATGACACAGTAATACTGGCACCATCTTTGTCGACTGAATAAGTTGTGGAATATTGGTTATAGTTCTTATCACAAAACCCCTTAATATGTTCTGCGATAATATCCGGAGTAAATGGTTCTCCAAAAAACTTCTTTCTGACGAAAAATGTTATTTTATCCGGTGTTTGTGCATTGATTTCAAAGAACCGCATATAGTCGTTGCATTCGACACCAAATAAAGCCTCTACTTTGTTGGCAATGTCATATCTTATGTATGTCACATTCTTGTTTACATCGCTTTGGTTTGTTTCTTTTGCTTTGTGTTCCTGAATAAGCGGAGCGTATGATTTCTCAATGTCTTCCATAGCACTTTCAAGTTTTCCTCTAAATGTTGTGTCTTCTTTCTTAGCAAAAGCTCTAAATGCTAACAGAAATACCGATATATCTACAGTTATTCCTGCAATGTCTTTAACTGCTCCGGCAATAGAAGCTGTTGAAATCCCTCCAAATACAAGTTCGCATATAATCGCTACAAGTGCGACTACTGCTACAACTCCTGCAAGTGCATTTTCCTTATCAATTTTCATAATTTCTTACGCCTCCGTCACATAAAAATTTCCGTTAGTTTCGCTTATATAATAAGGTTTGCTGTCAAGCAAATCCATAAGCCGTTTTAGATGAGGGCGTTCTTCTCTCATTTCTCTGTGCTGCTCGCCGTTTTTGAACACAAACGGACAGGCTTTAACGATTGTGTTTCTCGGTTTTTCAAAATTATCAAGCAGCTTGACGATATTCGCCGTTTTGAGATATGTATAGCCCTCAAGCACGCAGCGCAGCATTGTTTCAACGCTGTCGGGTTTCTTTAATTCAAGAATACGAAGCGTTGTTCCGTCATAAGCGAGCAGGTCGATTTTGCCCGCTTCATCGGTGCGCTTGTTTTTCAACGGCGTCTGATAATCAATCATTTTCCCGATAAAATCGTATTGTTTATCATACATCTTCATTGCGATGATTTCTTCCTCGCGCCCGCTGTCAAGGTCTTTTATAACACCATCGTGACCGGGTGTTTTGTAAGGGCTTTCTCTTGTTATGACGGTTATCCCGTTCATAAATTCGGATATGTGTTCGCATAAAAATTCGGCTATCACTTCCGTGAAATACTCGTCGGTGTCCTCGGTTTTGCCTCTGTAATTTATAAACGGCTGCTTATAAAATGTTCTTTTGTTTTGGAACGCAGCTTTACACTGTTCCAAAATATCATTCCTTGTGTAACCCATACCTACATCTCCTCTTTAGTGAAATAAGTTGCTGTTCTGACCTTGAAATACTCGTTCATTGATACGGACACGCTCTTTTGCCCTTTATAGCCAAGCCCGAACTTGAACACCATACCCCAGAAAGCGCCGATGCTCTTTTTGACGAACACTGGCAATTCGGCGTCGCTTTTGCCAGTCAATACAATAAAATCGTCCTTGTAATAGGTAAGGAATGTTTTCACGGGCGGTATGCAGAATACATCGTTGCAGAATATAATATGCGACAAAAGCTGCTCGTCGCTGACTGCCTCGATACATTTGTTCCAATATCGCTCATAGTCTTTGTTGGTCTGAAAATCTCTGAAATGAGTATAGATTTCAGAAAAGTTTTCTTCAATGTACTTTCTCATTAGCCACGCCTCAATACATGTGTTGTTTTCACATATGTATTATATCATATTATTCTTTGCTTGTCAAGATATAAATGGGTTTGCTTTTTTATCTTGCCACTATAGTCAGATTATCGACAGTCCCTTGTAGAGTTTACCTCGCCCTCCCAGATGACAAACCAACTGTGCTGTTTGGAGTTTACCTCCCCAACACACCGCACTATGCAAAGTGGCTCTAACTGATTAACCTCTCCGAAACCCTCCGCTCATTACCTGTTTCATTCGCACTCATTTTTCGACTTCAATCAATAAGGCTATACTCAATAGCCATATTGTTACGCAGAGCTTCACAATAAGGCATTGAGTCAGGGGTTAACCCCCCTGAAACCCCTTTCGCTTGACCCCACGGTCAGCGGCTTAAACTCCGAAACTCCAAAATGGATTTGCGCAGCGTCGGGAAGATAAAATCTTCCGCACCTCTTTTTTTTAGTGGTTACATAGGAAGGTAAAATTCCTTGCTGTTAAAATTTCCTGTGTTAGAGTAGGGAGATAAATTTCCCGACCTCTAACTTTTACCTCCGTTCTTCTGCTGGGTTAATCCAACCAAGCAGTGGATTTATCTCTGTGTGTCCTGCCCTATAAAAGCTAAACCCTCCCGCAGTTCAGCCCGAACGCAGGAGGGTAAATTTATTCATTACGGCTTTGGTGTTATCGGTCAATAGGCTCGTTATCTCGCCTATACGCTTCGGCACTCGATTTAACAAGTTCGGTGACTTGATTTAGATGAAACTGTTTGTAAGCCGCCGCAAGTATCTCCTTGCGCCTGTCGTTGCCCAAGTCACCAAACTCGTCCCACACGCTGTCCGTGCCAGAACATCTCTCAAAATAGAGAAACAACGCACCAAGAACGCTGCTCGCAGTATCCTCTCCGCTCTGCGTTTCGTAGCTGTAAAAATCGTAGTCCTCGGTCAACTCATCAAACAAGTGATTGATAACTGACAGCTTTGCGTAGTCCTTATCCTTTACAAGCTGCGCCAAATACTCTGCGGCATTATCTGACAAGCCTGTGAACTCGCACACGGTTTTCATTTTGCCTTTCAGCGCTGTTGTGTTCGTTCTGCCGATAAGGTAGTCGGCGTTCACATTTAGCGTGTCGGCTATTCGTGTGAGTATCTCAATGTCGGGCATACGCTTGTCGTTCTCGTAGTAACCGAGCGTGCTTTTGGATATGCCGACCATATCGGCAAACTGCTCAATCGTGTAGCCGTTCGCTTTCCGCAGCTCTTTAAGCCGTTTGCCAAATACCTCAACACAGGTGTTTTTTCTCTCCATAGCGATATAAATCCTCCTACAAAATTGTGAAAAAGACTATATTTGTGGAATTACAATAAATATACCACAAAAGACTTGACGAGCCAAAGTGGAAGTGTTATAATCAATAACAATACCACAACAATCATCTTTATTGATATGATATCACGATAATGATGATTTGTCAAGTGAAATTTTGAAACGGGGGTGTGGATTATGATAACATATAGATAGTGCAAAACCTTTTACAGAGCTGAAAGAAAGAATTTCGTTTTCAGCATTGCTTTAGTTAGCAAAGCTTGAAACCATGACTTTAATGACGTTGTTATCAATAGATTTATCCACCAAAAATACTTGCAAAAGGAGGCTTTAATGTCACTTACAGAACTCAATGAAAAGTTCAAAGAGTACCCCGCCGTAATTCACGAGTACGAAATCGGCGGAAAGAAGTACAGGGTACATAGTCACTTTATCGGTACGAAAGATATAGACAAGGTGCTTCACCAAATTGCGCTAAATCGTGCGATAAGAGAAACACTTTCGGCGAATGTCGCTTGAAATAACAAAACACTATTGCCATATTCGACTATTTATGCTATAATGAAATTGTCGAATATGGCTGCTTTGTTTCGGAAAGGAGTTTTTATGGCAAAGCAGACAACTTATAACGCAGGGATTTACGTTAGGCTTTCAAAGGACGACGAGAGAGCCGGTGAGTCCCTTTCAATCGAAAATCAGAAGCTGATACTCACAAAATATGTTGCGGAGCAGGGTTGGAATATCGTTGATATTTATGTTGATGACGGTTATTCTGGGACGAGTTTTGACAGACCTGCCGTGACACGCTTGCTTGAGGACGCAAAGGCGGGAAAAATCAATCTGATTATTGTTAAAGACCTGAGCCGATTCGGGAGAAATTACATTCAGGTCGGGCAGTACATCGACTACATTTTCCCAACTTACAATATCCGCTTCATTGCACTGAACGATAACGTTGATACATTGAACAGCAACAGCACCGCTATGGATATGCTGCCAATTATGAATGTATTCAACGAGTGGCACGCCGCAAACACAAGCAAGAAAATCAAGGCGGTTATCGAAGCAAACTGCAAAGCCGGCAAGTACCGCACAACATTTGCTCCCTATGGTTATGTCAAGGGCGATGATGAAAATCATCTGCCTGTGGTGGACGAGCCTGCCGCAAGCGTAGTGCGACGCATATTCCAAATGCGTTCGCAGGGTATCAGTCCTCGGCATATTGCCGACACGCTGAACAATGAGGGTGTTCCTATCGCTTCGGATTATCTTTATGCAAAAATGGGAAAGACCAACCCTCGCAGAACAAGTCACCTATGGTGCGCCGAAAGAATACGGGCTATGCTCAACAACCCTACATATCTTGGTCATCTGGTGCAGATGAGGACAACAACGGTTTCCTACAAAAATCACAAAAACGTGAAGAAAGACCCGTCCGAATGGATAATCGTTAAAAACACCCACGAGCCGCTTGTTTCGCAGGAAATATGGGACAAGTGCCGTGAAATGGAAGCCTCGGTAAGTCAGGGCAAAAAGACGAAAACGGGCTTTGTTGCGGCGTTAAGCGGATTGATGTTTTGTGCAGACTGCGGCGAGAAAATGCGGCTTGGCTGGAACAACACCACAAACGGCAGCAAGAAAAAGCCGAGAAAGTATGTGCGGCACAATTTCAACTGTGGCAATTACAATCGCCACGGGAAGATTGCTTGTAAGAGTCACTATATCAAAATGAAAGATATGAATGAGCTTGTGCTTGCAGATATTCGCTCAATGGCGGCGCTGGTGGTTGAGGACGAAAACGAAGCCCGCAGGCAGTTTCTTGCTCATAAGGAAAAGCAGAATGCACGTCAGACCGAATTGGAACAGAAACGGCTTCGTGAGGGCAAATCTAGGCTTGCGGAGCTTGAAGCACTTATCCCCTCAATTTACGAGGACAAGGTGCTTGGCAAGATACCCGAAGCGGTGTGCGTAAATCTCTTGGAAAAGTATCAGGCAGAGCAGAGGGCGCTGTCGGCAGAGATTAAGGCGCTTGAAGAAAAGCTGTCCGCTGTTCAGAAGGACGAGCAGGATGTTGAGGAATTTATCCGCCGCTTGAAAAAGTACACCGATATTCAGGAGCTTACCCGTGAAATTGCTCTTGAACTCATAGAGTACATAACGGTGGACGAGTATGCCGCAGACAGACCGAGAGATATTCATATTTACTACAAGTTACTCGAAAAACCGCTTCCGCATAAGAAATATCTTGTTGTGAATAAGAGCGAAGAAACCGCTTGATTAGACGGTTTGATGGAAGCATTAGATTAGTGTGACCTTTTGGGGTGTTGAATACGACCGACAAATACGGACATATTATGCGCAAAGCAGATGAAGCCGCCGCGAACTGTATCGCAGATGTGATATTTGATGACCCAAATAAGGAGCAAATCAAGATTTCATAACGGAAAAAGTCGCATTTCGAGGCAAGGATGGCAGCTGATTTTCTGTGCGCCGTTTGTGCGCCAAAATTACAACAGCGCACAAAAAAATCTTAAAAATTGCAAAACAACAAGGACTGTTAAGCCACGCAGTAAAAGGATTTGTTAAACATTACAAAACGTCATAAAAAGATTTATCCTTAGCTACGAACCAGAGGGTCGGGGGTTCGAATCCCTCCTGGCGTGCCACAACAAACCGCTTAACCATCAGGGTTGAGCGGTTTTTCTTTTTGTCCTGAACTCGTTGGGAACAGCGTCTTGGGTACAGTTTTGGGTACACTCGCTGAAATTTCCTGTTCCCAGCGGTAAATTATATTGTACTTAAAAAATATTATTTAACATCAAAAATCGATGAACGGCTTTCCTCAATGCTTCCGAACATGTGAGTTTAGATATACGCTTTAACCAAATTTTCAACAAAACACTTTAATCTGAAATAATCCCCATACCCTTCCGAATACATACTCCCGTCAACGTAGCTCACCGTGTTCATTCCGAAATGAATATGAACATTGTCTGTGCCCTCGTGAACTGCATAGATTATCTGGTACTTGTCAGAATAGTATTTTGCAATCTCGCCCGCAAGAATATACGCCGTGTAAGCGTCAACGCATAACCCGTTTTCAAAGCTGACCACAAAATGCCGCAGCTGCCGCCTCGATTCATCGTCTTTTCTGAAATAACGCTTTACTGCTCTGAACTGAAATGCCGCATTATACGGATTTATTCCAATACCTCCAATGTAATTCCACGGTTTATTCATATCTTTCCTATATAAAATATAGTGTATAATGGTTTCAAGACTGTCGTGCGCCTTTATATCAACACTTCTGTACGTTTCATCTACCAATTTAACGATTTCCATAGCTCGTTCACCTCACGATTGAATTGTTCCCTGCACTCTGTGCTTACACCCGGCGCACACTCGTTTATTATCCTTCTGATGTTCTCAAGTTTCGTCATCACAAACGGATTAACCAGCTTCTCCTCACGCAAAACTTTGTCGGCAATATAACTGCTTTCCGATGAATAACCAAGTTCCTTATAACGCCGCGAAATCAACTCTTTTTCCTCCGCGCTCACCCTACATCGAATTATTTTGTCTTTCATAAAAATCCTCCTTTTATAACATTAGTATAAATCAATATAAAACAATAAATATTACAATATAAAGTATATATAAGAATAATTATATACTATATTTATTGCTTATTTATCATTATTATATTTAAGAGTATTGTGGCAAGGTAATGATTGTGTGCTACACTACCTTCAATATATTGTTATTGTGTTGTAAAAAATTATTTCTCCGAATCCAAGAGGGTTCGGAGCTTTTTCTTTTGCAAAAAATCAAAATTTTGCTTATATATTATATTCGTGTAGCTATATATAAGCTATCCGTTTATAACGGCAAACAGAAAATCCCCATATCCGTGCAGGATATGGGGAAATTTTTATGTAAAGGAGAGAAAGCAATGTTCAACAACCAGCGCTATGCCACGAGCGGCATCAACAGCGAGCTCCCAAACTCCGCCGATAACGCTCTTGAACAGATTAAGCAGAAAAACTACACGGAAAAGCTCAACGCTTTCAGCGGAGAAATTCTGCTCGTTGGAATAAGCTATGACGACAGCAAGGGTCACACCTGTAAAATCGAGAAGATTGCCAAGTAAAATTCGGGCATTTCTTGGGTACAGTTTGGTTACACAGTCACCCAAAAACCGCCTGAAATCGATGAATTTACAAATTTATCCAAATGGCAAACCGCATAACAAAGCCATTTGTGCAAATCAGGGAAACAAAAAAAGCGGTGGTACACTTCTTATTATCAGGTTGCTTACCTTCTTGCAGACGAAAAAACAGGCTGCCGCTTTTGTGCGACAGCCTTTTCGTTTAATCAATAAACTTCGTACTCGATGAATTCCGGTGAATAGATATCGTAGCAGCCTGCACCAAGGTCTTTGTTGTCAAAGATTGTGTTGCGGAATTCCATCCAGTGATCTTGCGTCAAGATGTCTTCGCCGTAGAGTGCTCTTGAAATAAGCGCTTTGGATTCGCTGGTCGGTTCGTACCTGCCCGGATTCAGATTGTAAACCGTACCCATTATGTTCTCGCAATATGAGAAATACTTCGCTTTTCTCACTTTACCGCTCGGTACCAAATAGCTTTTTTCGAGCTTATAGTCCTCAATTCCGTGTTCTTTATAGCCGTAATTCATCGTTGTATAAAGCGTTTGCGGATTAGACTCGGAGAATGAATTCCAGCCGTCAAAGGAAGTGAGAACAAGGTATTTTTCGTTGAAAAGACTGCGCTCGTTTGCATAACGATAAGGGATCAAACCATAATCGGTTCTGTTGTCAATTCCCGTCTTGAACAGATGTTCGCTCGTCATATAATCGAAGAAATTGTCTGCGCTGTAACCCATCCGCAGATATCTTTTCTTAATTCTGTCAAGTGAAGCGGCAGAAAGCCTTGACTTGTTTATATTATCGCTGAAATCTGAAAGCTGAAGCCAAGAATGGATAGGTGTATAAGAAATCTTACGATGTGAGGGGTTAGTTATGTCGGTCTCGAGCATCTTTTTTTCTTCTTTTATCGAATAGCTTGCGTTCCAGTTCAAAAATGTGACATAATTACCTAAACCGCCGTATGGTGTAAACCACGGCCGCTCCACCTTTATGTTAGCTTGCGAAAATGGCAAGCCAATTTTTACAATATGCATTTTTATCGGTCGGTCAATCACATAGCACCACTCATAGGTATCATCGGGAAGCTCGTGCAGACCGGTGTTATTCTCAAGGAATTTGAGGGTGCTCTCTATGTCTTTAGCAATAGGATTGCTCTCCTTGTCATAACCTCTGTTGTATGAAGCGGCAAGCATTGCAAAGCTGCCGTATTTGATTGTAAACGCTTTGAGGTAATCGTTAAATTCGGTCAGATACTCCTCTGCTTCATACTGGAAATTGTAGTACGCATAAACACTGTAGAACCTGTATGAAAGCGGAGAAGACATAGTGTCACCCCTCAGATTTGCGCAGAATTTAGTGTAATAATTCTGTATGTTGTTGAGGGTCTGGGGGTCTTTGGTGAGAGCGTCATACATTGCTTTTGACGTGACGCTTGCCATAAACTCTTTCGTCAGTTTTTCAACTGCCTCGTCATCGGCTGCAAGCCCCTGTTCAATAATAAGATTTTTAATGTCTTCTTCAAGTCCTGCCTCAACTTTTGCATATTTGGAAAAATCAGCCGAGGCGTTGGGGAAGCTGTTTTCGTCAAGGGTAAGGGTAAGAGTTTTTTCCTTGTCAATCGCAATATTTTCAACAGAGTAGGTATCTTTGAGCTTGTTTGCAATCGTAAGTCCGCCGTTTATGTCATATACAACGGTCAGCGTGTCGCCTGCCTTGACATATTGTACTAAATCTATGACATTTGAACGCATATCGTTGCTGACAGAATTGAATACGGCTTCAAGGGGGTCTATATAAGATGTGCAGAAATCGGTCCAGCCTTTTGTTGCGTTTATATAGAGGTCCTTATCTATTCCGGAAGCCATATAGTCCATCTGTTCTTTGAGTGACGCCATTATAGTGTCCATCTTTTTATCAAGATTTTCCACTTCAACTCTCACAGACTCAATCGCGGAATAAATCTTATCCATTTTATCGGGCGCGCTCTTGATAAAGCCCAGCGTTTCCATAAGCTTTTTGGACGAACCGACAAAGGACTTTATATCAAGATTGTATGCGGATTTTCCGGCACTGATAATGATTTCGGCAATTTTTTTGATGTTGTCAAACTCCTTCTTTGCCTTTGAAAGCTCTGCGATAATCTCCTTGACTTTGCTTTTGTCGCCTCTCACCGATTCAGCCATATAACCAAAGGTATCTGATGTATCGTCGGACGGCGTTCCCCAAGCATTCAGCAGCTTCCCGCGAGCAACCTTAACTCCGCCCTCGAAAATGCTGTTATCGAGGGATTTATCGCTGTTGAATGTAAAGGTGACGGTTGTTGAAGATTCCTCGTTTTTGATTTCGGTAATTTTTGCATTCGCTAAATCACCGTCAAAGGTCAAATCCGCAGCGGTCAGATTGCTGAAGCTGCCGTAAATCGGCACAAGGACAAGCGTTCCCTTAAAGCCGCCGTCTGTCTTTTCGATATAATCAAGATAAGCGTTGAGGTAAGCGCCGCAGTCGGGGATTTCCAACAACACATCGGTCTGGCAGGAAAGCGCGCTGTTCTTTATCACGAGCTGCTTGTCAACAACCGACAGTATCGCGGAATCCAAATCGGCAGCATTTGTCGGGAAGCTAACCGAAATCACGCTTCCGTCGGAATTTGCGGCAGCCGAGTCGATGTGCATATCGTTAATCGTGATAGCGTCGGCAAGCTCATCGCCGCTCTTGACTGCCTTCGCGCCCGAAAGTTCAACGTCAAATTTCAGCGTGCCGTTGTCGTAAGCGTAAGAATTTTCGAGAATATAAGCGGCGGGATTTTCGATATCAACGGTTGCCATAAGTTCGTATCCGGTATCCAGAACGCTTTCCGAAACGGTTGCATAGCCGTAAGGCGCGGAGCAAATCCGAACGTCGCCGACCGTGTTTATGGTAATTTCGCTGCCGTTTGATGTAACGGACGAGATGCTCAAATCCTCGAACGCGCCCGATAATTCAATATCTTCGGGCTTAACGTCCTTTACAGTAGCGTTCTCCAGCGTTACCTTCAAAACAGGATTTTCCGCGCCGTTGTAGATTGTGCCGTCAATCTCCGCGGAAACAAGTTTTTGCGCGGAGCTGTCATTTTCGGGAATTTTATAGTACGAGCCAACGGCGAATTTCCCGCTTGACGTGCCGTTTTTGTGTATGTAGAAATCGTACGCGCCGTACTCAAACGGGTTCTTGAACGTGATAGACAGCGTTTTCGCGTCAACTCTCGTCAAGGTGTAATCGGTAATTTCCTTTGCCTCGGAGAAGCTGCTCTGCGGCTCGTTTGGCTGTTCCTCGCCGCTTGTTGAGGTTTCGGGAGATACATCTGATGATGTTTCGCTGCCCTCGGTTTTCTCTTTGGGCTGATATTCATACACATTTACTGCAATGCTGCTCTTTGCAATATCGTCCTTGAACAAATCCTCGTCAC
Source organism: Oscillospiraceae bacterium (assembly GCA_017847835.1). GTDB lineage: Bacteria > Bacillota > Clostridia > Oscillospirales > Ruminococcaceae > CAG-115. The sequence goes on along the minus strand of JAGASH010000003.1, from coordinate 101,508 downwards.
AGGCGAGCGTGATTTCAAGTGTTTCGCCGTTTTGCACCGCTTTGCACGAAAGCTCGACAAGCTGCTCTCTTTCTTCCTCGGTGATTTGCCATTGCTTTTTGTCGGAGCTATCTGTGCAAGAAGTGACGGAAAAGCACATCACCGCCGCCATAACAGCCGCAATTATTCTCTTTTTCATAGCGTTTCCTTTCTGCAATTATTTTTTTATTTGACCAAATGCGAAAACATCAGCTTTCCACATTGGTTATTATCCCGTCAATTTCCGATTTGCCGTCGGTAATTTCCGAAACGGCAATATTTGTGTAATGCTCGTTTCCAAAGATATCCGTGATTACCGCTTGAAAGACGTAAATCCCGTCGGGAAGCGTCTTTATTTCAAGCGCGCAGTCGCTGTTGTAGATGAATTTTGCGTATTCAGCCAGCGTTTCGCTGAACATCTCCTTGAACAGCACGGTGACCTCATCGTTCTCCGCAAGCGTCATAATTCTTCCCGTGACATCGCCCGTAAGAACATAGCCGTTCAGCTTTGCCTTGCGGGTTGAGCTGTTGTAGGTGAAAATCAGTTCGGCGTCCGCGCCGTTTATCCGCACGGGCGAGCGATAAACCGTGTAGTTGTTTTTCTCGGTCATAATTTGGCAGTTCAGTGCATACCCGCCGAAATACACCCATCGCCCCGTGAAATTTACGGAAAAGGTGCTGCCGTGTTGCGAGAAATCGTTGTCCGTGCCCATTTGGTAATAAGCGTCATTCTCCAAATCCACCGCGCCGAGCGTGTATTCCATTCGCCGAATGTACTTTTCCGCGCCGCTTTTCACGGTAAAACTCAGCCGTTCCCCGTCAACAAAACCCCTGTCCTCAAAGCTGAATTCGCAAGCACTGTTTTTCGCGAAATAACTCTCGAGAAAGCTCTTGTACACCTCGTCCGTGCAAATCGGAAGGTAGCTCTGAAGCTGCTTTTCGTCTGCGGGGAACAGCAAATTCAGTCCCGAAGCGGCTTGCTTTGACGGAGAATTTTCGGTTTGAACAACCTCGGAAATTCCCGTTTCAACGCCAAAAAATTCCGCAACCGCCCCGAAATCATAGAAGCCGTTTGAGGAATTTTCGATAATATCGGCGTTTAGCAAAGCCTCGGGAATTTTCGCTTCGCCGTCTTTCTCGGACATCGCGGAAACTGTTTTGTGAAGCGCCTCGCGAAGTATGTCAATCCGTGATAAATCCGTGCAGGAGAGCGTGTAGTAACCCTTGTTGCCGTGCTTTTCGGCGTAGCTTCGGAGGACTTTTTCGTAGAAATCGCGCTCTCCGAGATTTTCCGCGATAACCTTATAATCCAGCCCGCCTGCGTGTTCAAGGTCTTGCGAAGCTATTATAAAATCGGCGAAAGGGCTGATTGAAACGGCGGTATCGAAGCACGCCATTTTGCACGCGTCAAAGCAGATGAAAGCGAGCTTTTTCTCAAGACAGCACTCCTGGAGCGCAACCGCGATTTCCATCACCGTGAGCGAGTCGCCCGAAAACAGCTCGTCAAAGCACGCGCCTTTGACAAAACCGCCACCGTGGTTCCACAAAACAAGCGAGGTTTCCTCGGCGGGAAAGCTCTGCGTTCCCCATTGAACGAAATCAGCGAGAGTCGCCGCCTCACCCATATTTGCAAGCGCGGTTTCACCAACCTTGACGAGCTCGCCGCCTTGAACGGAATAGCGCGCAAGTTTATCGTTCGGGATATCAAACCCGCGCCACTTTCGCGCACCACCCGTCTGAATTACGATATTCACCCCGTCCTCAACGCGCGCGCCAAGCATTTCCCGAATATTTGCCGAAGCCGCGCCGCCCGTTGTTTCAAGCGAACTCCCGCACATATAAATCAGCAGCGTTGCCTTTGACAGCGGAGTTTTTTCTTCGGAAACGCTTGTCATTGCCGAGCTTGAACCTTGCGGCACGGCGTTTCGCGTGAACAGAAAAATCGCCGCAGCAATTCCCAAAACCAGCAAAACTGCTCCGACGATTACATAAATTCTCTTTTTTATCTTCATTTTCATATAGAATTAAACAGTATTTCTCACAGTTTGCACCTATATTATACATAATAAAGTGCAACATTCCTCCGAAACCCTGATTTTTCTCTCAACTCAGCTTGTCCGAAATTTCAGCAGTTGTCATTTCAGCCCACGAGTATTGGTTCATATACTCGCCGCGGTATCGGTTCACGGCATACGGAATGTGCCGCAGAAAGTCGAAATAATCGCACTCAACCGCGTCACAATCAAGCGAAATGGTGTTTCGGCTTTTCAGAATTATGTCCTCCGTGCCCGCCTCGGCAAGCGTTTTTTTCAGCTCACTTATCAGGTTTCGGAGGTTGCTTTGGCGGGAATGTGTGTCGGGACCTTCCTCCCACAGCACCGCGATAAGCTCGCCCATTGTCACGCCCGCGCCCATCCGGTCAACGAGATAAGCAAGCAGTTCCTTCGCCTTTTGCCGCTTAAACACAAGCGGTTTCCCGTCGCAGAAAACCTCGAAGTTGCCGAAACACTGAAAGCGGATTTTCTTCTCGTTTTTCGGCACAACCGGCGTGCGGAGATGCGAAAGTGCCTGTTTCACCGCCTCGGGTGTCGCGGGTTTGAGCAAGTAATCGCTTGCGTACAGCCGAAACGCGTCCAGCGAATACTCCGAGTAACCAGTCACGAAAATAACGTTTACATCGCAGCAGATTTCCTTGAGCTGCCGCGCAAGCTCCAAGCCCGTCATTCCGCGCATTTTTATGTCAAGAAAAGCAACGTCGCAGCCGTTCTCTCCCACATAGGAAATCGCGTCTGCGGTTTTCCGAAAACCGTTCACCTTCGCTTCGGGAACAACTTTTTCTATCGAATCAACCAGCAGCTCCAGCGCCAGCTTTTCATCATCAACAGCTACTATGTTCATCTATTCCGCTCCTTTCGGTATTTTGATAATCGCGGTTGTGCCGCTGTTTTCAGAGCTGATGAAATCAAGCGTGCCGCTGCACATTATCTGAAGTCGGCTGCGAACCGAGGAAATTCCGATGTGCAGCTTTCCGTCGTTCGGGAGATTGTTCGGGTCAAAACCAACGCCGTTGTCGCTCACCCGAATTTCATAAAAATCGGGAAATTCCGCCGTGCTTATCGTCACGCAGCCGCCGTCGGGAAGGTCGCTTATACCGTGATTTACGGCGTTTTCAACCAGCGGCTCAATCGTCATCGGCGGGATAAAAAACTCGCTTACGCTGATGTCATAGCGTATCTCCAGCTCGTCATCAAAACGGATTTTTTCAAGCGAAAGATACGCTTTCGTGTGATTAAGCTCCTCGGCAAAGGAGATGAGATTTGTTTTCTTGATTGAGTTGAGGTTGCCGCGAAGATATTTGGAGAAATCACTCACCGCTTCCTTCGCTGCCTCGGGTTTAACGTCGCAAAGTCGGTAAATTGACGTGAGCGCGTTGTACAGAAAATGCGGCTGAATTTGCGATAAAACAAGCGCGTTTCGGCTCTCCGACAAGGCAAGCTCCTGTTCAACCAGCTTTTTCTCCATTTCCGCAGCGTTTTGCACCTGTAAAATATGTATCGATGTATAGAGAAAGGTCATCGAAACAGTCGAAGCGAGGTACACGGGAACAACATTCCAAAAAATTTGCACGGGTATCATAACCACGGGGATTGCCCCGAAAAGCACAAACACAATCGTATCACGCCGTCCGAGCGTTTTTCGGTTGACAATAGCAAGCGCCATCGTGAGTGCCGGAAGTATGACGTAAATCAACTGACTTACAAGGAAAAGCGGTCCCGGGATATCGCGCCCGGTTTCGTCATAGCTGACGTACATTCCGTTGAATGCGGATATCAAAAACGAAATAACCGCCGCCGCGCAAAATGCCGTGATAATGTGCGCGTAACGATAGGAGATTTTCTTTTTTGTGGATATGTAAGCGGTCGCGCAGTAGGCGTAGAGCGAAACCAGCGTACACGCAAATGCGTCCGAGAAGAACGAGAGCACCTTAATCGCGGGCACTTTTTCGGGCGAAGGCTCGTCAAGCAAAAGGCAAATCGGCGCGTCCACCAACAGCATAAGCATATTCGCCGTCAAAAAACAAATCAAGAGCTTTCCCGTTGTGTCCTTGTACGAGCGCTCCGCGAAGCAGCCTATCAGCATAACACCCGTTATGGTTGCCGCAAAAAACTCCAGCGCGGCGCTCATATAATTCATCTCGTTCATAAATTTGTCCTTCTCGCATAATCTTCCGTGCCCACTTTTCATTGTATTATATCACACTATGAGAATGTTGTCAAGCTTGAAAAACAGAACCGCTTGTAATGTCTAAACCCCAAATTTCATAACGATGTTATACTTAACAGGAATAGAATTATCCGACTGCAATAATCCCAACATTTCCCTCGCTTCAACGGTTTTCGGGGAAAAGCAAGCGTGCGTGTTTGATTGTATTTATAGATGAAATTCTGCTTTTTGGCTTGCTTTCGTTCTTCCCTTAATTGAGAAAATTGTAAAGTAAAATCGAATAAACTGCTCAAAATTTGTTTAAAGATGCTATTCAGCAACGGATTTCAGGGCAATGACGACATTGATTTCAAGCGTTGTTGAAAAAATATCTCAAAATATGAAGTTATCCGAAAAAATGCGATAAAAAACAGCAAAAAACGCACGCGTGCGTTTTTTCCTTATTGACAATATAACACGTTTGTGCTATTATTGATATATGAGGTGATATCAATGGTAAATATAGGATTAAAAGAAAATTTGGTAATAGAATTTAAGAGTGATGTCAAATGCCTTTCGGATAATGATATTATCGACTCTGTTGTAGCTTTTGCGAACACGGACGGAGGCGAACTGTATCTTGGCGTTGAAGATAACGGAGATATTACAGGGCTTCACGCAAAGCATCACGATGCAACACAACTGGCAGCTTTTATCGCAAATAAAACCGTGCCACCAATCGCTGTACGCATTGAACCTCTGGAACAGGAATTCCCGTATTTAAGAATATCCGTCCCGAAAATGACCTGCATTGTCGCATCATCAACCGGAAAAATTCAACGTCGCAGATTAAAGGCAGACGGTACACCGGAAAACGTTCCGATGTACCCATACGAAATAGCAACACGGCTTTCCTCGCTGAATTTGCTGGATTACTCTGCACAAGCAGTACCAGATTCGGAATATAGTGATTTAGATCCGGTTGAACGGGAACGGTTGAGAAATCTGATACGTTCATACCGAGGTGAAACTTCACTTCTTGAGCTTAATGACGAGGAACTTGACAAAGCTCTCCGATTAGTAACAACGAGCGGAGACAAGCTGATACCAACTTTCTGTGGGCTTCTTCTTATAGGAAAAAGATCAGCGCTTCAAAAACATATGCCCACTGCCGAATCTTCCATACAAATTCTTAACGGAACGGAAGTTAAAGTCAACGAATCTTTTCTGCTGCCGGCACTATCAGCGTTTGAGAAAATAAACGACATCTTTACCGCTTGGAACAGCAGTGAAGAAATGGATATGGGACTATACCGTCTTACAATTCCGGACTACGATACCAAAGCATTTCGTGAAGCATTGGTAAATGCTTTCTGTCATCGCGATTATTCTGTTCTGGGACGTGTTCTGATACAGTTGACCGATACGGGTATGACAATCAGCAATCCCGGTGGATTTGTCGAGGGTATCAACGCAGATAACCTTATCGATGCAGATCCACATGGTCGTAATCCTGTTCTGGCAGATGCAATGAAACGCATTGGTCTTGCAGAGCGAACCGGACGAGGTATTGACAGAATATACGAAGGCTCTCTTTTTTACGGAAGGCAGCTCCCCGATTATTCTCAATCAAATGCAAGTTTGGTTAAACTGTTTATTGCAAAAGGACCGACCGACAAAGAATTTATAAGAATGCTTTCAAACGAGCAGAAAAAAGGAACAAACTTCCCAATATATTCGCTCCTTATACTGAACGCATTGCGTAATACGCCAAAACTCACGGTGCAGCAGCTTACTGATGAATTAAAAATGCCGGAAAGCAGGCTGAGGGTATCACTAGAAATGATGGTTTCATCGGGAATTGTCGAGGCAGGAGGCAACGGTCGCGGAAGATATTATATGTTGGGTTCGCGCTATTACAAAAAGTCTCTCACAACTGCCGAATATATCAGGCACAAGAATATTGACCCGATAAGGCACGCAGAACTTGTTATGGAACTTGTGAAAACAAAAGGAGATGTTTGCCGTGCCGATGTAGTGGAACTTCTTCATATAACCCCTTCGCAGGCTTACAGACTTCTTGCCCGTCTTGCAAAACAAGAAAAAATCCAAATGATCGGATCCGGTGCAGGCAGCAAGTATATCTTAAAAAAATAACGCACGAAAAACACACGCGTGCGATTTTCGTGCGTTTGGGGTAAAAACACCGGTTTACATTTTATCGTCAAATTGAATTATTCTACGATACGGTCGAGTGTCACACCTGTAAAATCGAGAAAATTATTAAGTAAAATTCGGGCATTTCTTGGGTACAGTTTGGGTACACTTTGGGTACACAGGCACCCAAAAACCACCTGAAATCGATGAATTTACAGATTTATCCAAATAACAAACCGCATAACAAAGCCATTTGTTCAAAACAGAGATACGAAAAAAGTAGCGGTACACTCCTACGAACCAGAGGGTCGGGGGTTCGAATCCCTCCCGGCGTGCCAGCCGGTGCGACCGGCAGCGTATTTCGCCCTTAGATTGTTCTAGGGGCGATTTTTTGTGTCCGAAACCGACATCGAAATACCGAAAAACAACGGGTGCGCATTTCTGCACACCCGTCTTTTTATTCGAAAATTTACCCGGCAATGCTTGCTTTCAGTATCAAGAGCGCGTCTGTAATGCTGATAGCACCGTCGTTGTTCACATCGGCAACATACGGGTTTTCACCGTTCAGTATTCCAAGAGAACGTTTAAGAACCGCAAGCGCGTCATTTACGTTTACGATACCGTTGTTGTCCATATCGCCGGAAAGGTCGCTGTATTCGCCAATCATAATCACATACTCGCCCTCGTCTGACATATCGGCAAACTTCGCTTTTCCGTCCTCGTCAATTCTGACAGTCGCGACAAACACCGACTTGTCGTCCTCGATTTTGTAAAGATTTGCGAATTTTCCCGCGTGTTCGGTCTTGAAAGAAATGGTCTGTTCAACGGGGAAATTTGTTCCGAAAACCTCAAAGCTCGTTCCCACAATGCCGCGAAGCTCGGAGGTATCGGGAGAAGTTTTCGCGGAGATAGCCAAATTCGTTTCTGCGGGAGAATCAATCTTCGCGCCGTCAACAAACCAGCTTTTTGCATAGCTGTAGATGAAATTCACTCTGAGTTCCTTGTCGGCAATCACCTTCATTACCTTTTCTGGTACTTCATTTGCGCCGCCGAGATGAATGTCAACTTCATCGCCGTTATTGAGGGTTTTGAGATATTTGCAAACCTCGTCCCACGTCATTTCATCGTCTGCTATGTAAGGCAGGTAAGTCGGCTCGGGGTCGGGTTCTCTTGAAGGGGTGCTCGGGGGAGTTACAGGAGGAGTGATCGGGGCGATTACAGCGTTTTCTGTATAGCCGCAAGCCGGAACCGAGCAAATTCTGTGTTTTGCGCCGGGGGTAGTATCTGTTGCAGGAGTATCGATTATCCATTCTCCAAAGGTGTGTTCAGTCTTTGATTCAATAATCATCTGTTCGCATATTATGCACGCCCTCCAGTGATGTGTGTCATCTTTTCTATAATCTTGGTGATTATTATGAAGATTATCAGAAGAAGCTTCTTCGGAACGAACCTTATTCTTTATGGCAGAAACCTTTACTGTTATCCTGCAGGGAGCGGATGCATATAAGATGCTAAAATTAGGATCATTAGCAGGCAATACCAGTTTGTTTGTATCGGTTATTTCAACTTCCAACGTAGTGTTCATGCAAACAATTTCACATCTGTAATGGTCTGCGTCGTCAACAGCATCCCAGTTTAATTCCCAGTTGCCACTTCCGCCCATCGTCCACAATAAATTTGTGGGCTTTGCGGGAATTTCATTGGCATCAGCCCTCTCAAACTTTGCAGCAACGAAATGAGGAACATTATCCGAAGGATGTTCATCCAAAAAGCTTCGCGATGGAATTGGAATTGTGTCTGTGTAGCTTCCATCGATGTCTAAAGTGCCAAGACTCCAATTATTCGGACCGTATACATATACATCCGAAGGGAGTTCTGATGAACTTATATTACCATAAATATTAAGAGTACCGCTTTTTGACGTGTATGTCGAAATAGCATATCCGACAAGTTTCATTCCGGGGTCGGGAAGGAATGTAATATTCGAACTATACGTCGTTGCTTTGATAGGCAAATAATACGAACCTTTCTTTTCTCCTGTTATATAATTTCCTTCATCGGTATAACCAGTAATATTGTCGCAAATTATTCTGCCGCCGATTGAAGTGGACGCGTTATACGTAACTCCGATAATCATAGATTTTACCCAAAAATTATTTTCATTACCCGATTGAGTCGGCCAGCTATCCGCAGACGCCGTCACCGGCAGCAGCGATATCATCATGCATATCGCCAAAAAAAGTGAAAAAAGTTTCTTTTTCATATTGTTCAGTCCTCCGTTTCTTCCGAAAGCAGCTGTGAGAAATGTTGATTTTGAGTTTTCAACAATTTTTGTCGCGAACTTCCAATTTAATATTACAACTTTTTGGAATAGTTTTCTACTACCCCTTGGTATAATATTTCACAAAAACAGCCCAAAAACAGGGGTAGTTTTGGTGTAGGTGGGCTGAAAATGTTATTAAACCTATTGAAAAATCAAGATTTTTGCATTATAATATACTAAAGAGATAAAACAACAATTACACAGGAGAAAAGCCAAATGAACAGGAAGAACGGATTAAAAAACTCAGAGAAACCGCGCACTACCCTTTACACTAACCTCAGGTGTAGTCTGATTATTTCGCTGTGTTTCCTATGGACATCAGCGGGATATTTGTCCTGGCTCTATAATTTGTCGGGTTTTACCGAGCCGTCAAACGTGGATTGGCTCACGGAAGTAATCGGATATGTTTTTCAGGCAATCGGGCTGCTTTTGTTCGGCGTTTTGATGAAACGGAACAAGGATTTCTTCTCAAAAAAGTCTGTTTTCATCGCCTGTTCGGGAGTGGATTTCGCGTTTATCATCCTGTCGGTTTTATCCAAAAATTTCCTGTTAATTCTGGTTTTTGGCTACCTGATGAACCTGTTCCACGGAATAATCGCGGGATTTTATCTCACGCTGCTGTCGAAAACGGTTGACGCGAAATATCGCTCGATTGTTTTCGGAAGCGCTTATGCCGCGTCAAGCGTGTTTTCCTGGCTGCTTTCCCTGCTGAACAACTCGAATTTTCTTCGCTCGGAATACGCTCTCATCAGCTACGGAATTTTTGTGTCTGTCACAATCGGAGTTGTTATCACGCAAAAGGATTTTCTTACCTCGGAAAAGCAGACTTTCACGGAAGGAAGCCTGCCAAAAGGAATGTTGGCTTTGGCGGCGCTCACGGTTTTGTTTGTAAGCGTGACGCGCGGAATAGGGTTCTTCTTCCCGACGGCTGACATTTCCACGGGAATAAGCCTTGAATTTTCCAGAGCCTTCTATGCGGTTGGTCTGATAGCAGCGGGAATTATCGGTGACCGAAGCAGAAAATACGGAGCAATAAGCTGCCTTGCTGCGCTGTTTTTCCCGTTTGCAATGATTGCCCTGTCAAATGAAGTGGGTATAAGCATTGTGATGTGGAGTCTGGGATACTTGTTTTTTGGATTTCTCGCAGTATTCCGTGTGGTTGTTTTCTCGGATATTGCCGGAGCGAACGACAAATTGCTGTATGTCGCAGGATTTGGTTTGATGTTCGGCAGAATGGGCGACGCTGCGGGTAATTATATCGGAATAACTCTTAGCGACAATATCATTCTCCTTGTAATAATCTCCAGCGTATGCTTTATCGCAACATTTATCTTTTTCTTTACGCTTTACAACAAGATGTTTTTCTCCAAATCATATCAGGCGGGCACCGAGGAACGTATATCTGAATTCATTCAGAAGTATGAATTGTCTTCACGGGAAACGGAAGTTCTGGTGCTAATCACAAAAGGCGCTTCAAACAGCGACATTTCCGAGCAATTATTCATTTCCGAAAACACGGTGAAGTTTCACGTCCGCAATATCCTGAAAAAGACCGGCTGCGCTAATCGCTCCGAGCTGCTGACTGAGCTGGGCAAGTCATAATTACTACTTTCATTAATCCGCTTTCTCCTATTATAATATTATTAAAAAATTTAATTCCCGCAGCAATTCTGTTACAAAAAATTCTATTCTTCGTATATATAAACGACAAATGAAAAAATTGGCGGGAGGTAATATTTATGGCGGCTATCAATAATTTTATAAAAAAAATCGTGGGAAAGGCTTTTGAAAAAGCAGAAAAGATTTTTTCATATACAGTTTCCTTTAAAAACGGCAATAACAACGTTGACATAGAAATGGAAGAGTATTTTGACGATACTTTTGACAAAATCCTTTCTCTTTGCAACAATACTGAGTCAAAGTCCCTTGCCTGCGCGGAAGCTTTTGCGCTCAATGCAATAAACAGCGCTTCAAAGGTTCACGAAGTAAACAAGCAAATCGACGAATTATTTACTCAAACTGAGAACAAGAGCCTGCTTGACGAATACGGAATTTCCGAAGCGGAAAAGACCGACCTTTGCAAAAATATCAAGAATATGGTTTCCAACGAGCTGAGCGTCAAGGGCAGCACCAAGGAAGAAACCGACTTTATCAATAAGATAAACGAAGTATTCGACAAAAACGCGGAAGATAAGAATGCCGAGGACAAGAACGCGGAATATCTTAATCAGGCTCTTGATTATATCTCTAATGTGAACAGATATATCAATGAAGGCGCAAGCGAAAAGGACGCGCTCGACGCGGCTTACAACGATATGATGTTTCTGGGCGGTTCAACCGAGATTGCCGAAACGATTTTCAATGAAATCAACACGCTTGCAAACTCAATCAGCAAAAACGAAAGACTGATTGACGCGTATATGCAGAAGATTACCGCAAACTACTTTGACGACGAAAAGGACGTTACCGCAAAATCCTTCGGCAAGAGCTATGAAGCAAATCCCAATGCTCTTTCAGATGACGAAAAGACCTGGGCGCACAAGGCTTACAGCAAGCTGCTTTATGCAACTCTGGACCTTGATAACGGCTGGGACGTATTTAGTATGGACGTCAGAAATTTCCGTGCAAACGGCAAGCAGATTATTTCTGACGAGGAATTTGAAAACGCAAAGGACGAAAACGGTTTTGTCAAGCCCGACAAACAGCAGGAAATGGAAGCAAAAATTGCTTCAAGAGTGGCTGCCGGAGATGAAATGTCGGTTATCAACAGAATGCCCGAGAAGTCCGTTAATGTAAATCCTGCGGAAATAAGAGCAAAAACCCAGTCGGAGAAATATCTGTTCCACTATCCCGACTCGCTTACAAGCGACGAAAAGAAGTGGGCGGAAGATTTAACCGCAAATCTGATTTCATCAAGCGCTGCTTCTATGGGCGGGCTCAGCGTTGAGCTGACGAGATTTATGGCAGACGGCAAGCAGATTATTTCAGACGCAGAATATGATAAAAACCTGCCTCTTGAAGATTATGCGAAAAAGATTGCCGAAAAGATTGCTTCGGGAGCGGAAATCGCAATCAATTTGTCTGCTCCCCAGCAGAAACCCGAACTTCTGAAGCTTGATATATCCGAAATCTATTCGGAAAAAGAGCCTGCCTCGCACAAGTCGTTTTCCGAGCATTTCAAGTCCGAACCCAACAACCTCACACCCGAGGAAAAGAGCTGGGCTCTCGAAGCGTTTGACAAGATGTATTTCGGTTCTATGGACCTGCAAAACGACTGGAACGAGAACACCTTAAAGATAACAAACTTCTGCGCAAACGGCAAACAAATCATCTCGGACGAGGAATTTGCAAATACAAAGGCAGAGGATATCGACAAGCTGAAAATAAAGGTTGCTTTCAGTCTTGCGCAGGGAGATAAGATTTCCGTTCGTCGTGAGATTGAAGAGAAAAATCTGGAGATTGACACATCAAAAATCAAAACGCGCGAAGCTGCCGAGATTAAGCCCGAGGAGCCTGCAAAGGAAGCGGCAGAGAAGACCGCAGAACCCGCAAAGGAAGCGGCAGAGAAGAACGTTCAGGAAATGGCTGCAACTGCGCAGTCCTTGTCTGCTCCCGCACCCGCAGCTAGAAACGTAATTCAAAGAAATGTTACTCCTCAGATGTTTGAAGCAAAAAGGCAAATTCCCGCAATGCAGAACAGATACGCAGCAAACCGCACTCCCAACGCTCCTGTTCAGTCTGCTCCTTCAAACGGTCCTTATTATAAAGGTTTTGTAGAGCGTTTCCTTGTAAATATTGTAAAACTCGTGCTGGGTGTTGACCTTGAAGCAATCAAAGCTGCTGAAAAAGCCGCTGAAAGAACCGCTGAAAGAACCGAGCCCGTCCGCACAAAAACAAGCTTTGCCGAGCTTATGGGCACGAACTCCGCGGCAGCAAGAACAAACAGACCTGCCGAAAGAACACAAGAAAGAACTTTATCTCAAAAAGGCAGAACAATGTAATTCTCTGTTCCGATAAATCACGAAAACACTTCTCTTAAAATCATCAGACAACATCGGGAGGAATATATGAAAAAGAGCCTGGCGCTTTTGTTATGTCCGATAATACTGCTTGCGGGCTGCAAAACCGAAAACATCACCGCCGAAAATACAAAGCCCGACGCATTTTACTCGGAAAGTGATATCCCCGTATCATCGATTACAATAGAAGAAAGCTCTTCTCTTCCCGAAATTTCATCTGACGTTTCGGAAAATACCGAGCCCGTGAATATTGAAGACAGCATAATTCAGCTCAACGAATACGCAAAAGCAGCCGCCCTGACGGTTAAGCAACTCGGGTTTAACAACAGCTGGTACAACACGGAATACACGAAGATGTACGGCACGGCTCACACCGCTGTTTGCTCCGATGAAAAAGGCGAGTGGACGATAAACGAAGACTTCAACAATAAAATCCTGACCGACGTTATCGAAAAGACTGTTCTTCTCGCATTCAACGGCAGCGAGGTCCTCTCAAAAGCAAAAAACTGCACCGTCTTTCTTATGTTTTATATGGAAGAATTTGTCGGCGCGTCGGCATTTCTCTCGTCCGATATGGAGTTATTCCTTTCGGACAAAACTTCGGTTATTGGAAGCTATATCGTGCCTACGCCGGAGGATTTTTCCCACAAGAGTTTTCTGAGCTGGAGCGGTACCGACGGCTGTCTGGAATTTACAAACGGACGGCTTTGTCCCGTCGGAACATATTGCTTTAATACAGGAGCTCCGCTCGGTGTTTATATGCCGATATCGCTTATGGGTGACTGGAAAGCCGTCACGGTCGGAGGAAGACCGTTTGAGGAATACGCACAGGAAAACAGCAGCAAATATACCGACTGGACAAATCTCACATTCAGCATTTCCGAGGACGCGCTGTTCCTTTTCGGCAAGACCATTAGTACTTCTCGGTATGATATTATTGTCAGCGACGGGAAATATCTGATTAGAGACCGAACCAATATGGATAAGGATTGGGGAAGAATAATCGCAAACGACGACGGAACTCTCACCTTGTATTTACGTCACTATTTCGTCAATAACGATACGAGCGTGCCGATTATACTGGAACGTTGCGTCGTTGATAGAACAAACAACCAAAAACAGCCTCCCGCAATCACCGCGAGAGGCTGATTTTTTAGTTTTTCGTTTCGCTCGGCTCTTTTTCGGGCTCGGCTTCGGGACTTGTGATAGGGTTGTCGATTGTAATGATAAAGCCCTCCGCGAACTTGTATTTATCGCGGCGGTGAATGTACAAAAATCCCGCTGCCGAGAAAACAGCCGCTCCCAGCATATTTACGGCGAGGTCTTTCATTGTGTCGGTTATTCCCACGTCAAGAAATCCGCCGTTGATTGTCACAAGCTCGTTTCCGTCCTTGTCGTAAAGCACCGTATGGTCGATATTCTTCACGACGACTTCCTTGTTTTCACCGCTAGGATTGAGCATAACGGAAGAAACCGTTGTGACAATTCTGTCCTTTTGCATATCCTTGTGGAACATTTTGTCACCGCTGAACTCGAAAAATTCCCACAAAATGCCAACAGTCATCGAAAAGCAGAACGAAACCAGTGCCACAAAAAGCGGCGTCATCTGAATACGCTTAGAGTGCGTGTTGAGCAAGTCGATAAGACCGAAGCCGACGGAAGCGGCAAGAAAGCCCGTTGTCGTGTGGAGAATGCTGTCCCATATCGGAATTCTGTTGTAGAAATTCGCGATTTCTCCCAGAATTTCCGCTGCGAACACAAACACAATCACCGAGATTTCCAGAACGTTCGGAAGAGTTATTCCGATTTTCGATTTGAGGAACACGGGAATGTACATCAGCGCAACCGACAGCACGCAAAGCGCTACGTTCTGCCAGTTTTCAAGGAAAATCTGCCTTATCATCACCAGCAGAACCGCTCCCACGCAAATGTTCAGCACAATCACGCAGCTTTTCTTCGAGGAATGATAGTTTTCTTTGAGTTGGTCTATGTATTTCATTTTTCTCTGCCTTTCAGATATAGTCAAGCGCCGCAAAAAACATCTCGTACAGGTCGTCCCAGCCGTCGGGCGCTTCCACTCCCCCGCCGTTTACCGAGCGAAGCATAGCCGCGCAGGAAGTTTCACCCTCATCGATAAGCTCTGCTGCGGTTATCGGAAAGCCCTCTGCCGTGGAAAGCTCGCAAAGCGCATTTACGGGATTTCGGTCGCTTCGCGTCGCGTAAATCCTCTCTTTGAGCAGCTTGTCGTTTTTCGCCTTTTCAAGAAGCAAAGTCAGGCTGTCGTTCATCAAAACTCCCCCTTGTTTTAGGATATAAACTAATTATAGCACAACAATCTCGTTTTTTCAACCACTTTTTTTGCTCTTGAAAACAGCCGGAAAGTGTGCTATAATAAATCGGTAAAATTTTTCCTGAAAAATGCAACCTTTTTTGCATTTATTTCGTTCAAATTACGGATAGTCAAAGAAAGCGAGGGATTTTCGGCTTGAAAATGAACAAGGCAGAGCGTTTGTCGGCAGAAGAGCTTGTTTCAAGGTATTCAAAAACGGTTTACAGAATTGCTCTTTCGCGGCTCGGAAATCCCGCAGAAGCCGAGGATATTACGCAGAATGTTCTTATTAAATACATAAACGCGGACAAAACCTTTGATGACGAAGACCACCGCAGAAAGTGGATAATCCGCGTTACGGTAAACGAGATAAACACTCTTGTGAGAAGCGCGCACAAGCGATATACAACCGAGCTTGACGAGATGGAAAACGTGGCTTGCGCTCCGCCGGACAGCTCCGATGAAACCGCTGATATACGGGAAGCAGTCGCGCGGCTGCCCGAAAAATACCGCGTTCCCGTTCACCTTTTTTATTACGAGGACTTGTCCGTGAAGGATATCGCAGCGGCAATGTCGGTTTCCGAGGGAACAGTGAAATCGCTGCTTTCACGGGCGCGCGCAAAACTCAGAGAAATGCTGGAGGAACAAGACTATGTCGGATAAAATCAAGCAGAAATATGTTTCATATATGGACGGCGAAAACCCTAGCGAGGAATTTCTGAGTTCGCTTACGGAGCGCCTGAAAAAAGAAGAAAAACGCGTTCGTGAGAAAAAGAAAAGCGCGCTGAAAATCCGCGTGATTTCAATTGCTGCGGCGGGAATTGCGGCTTGTGCTGCCGTTCCGATTGCGCTTTCTCTCACAAAAACACCCGCGGTCCACATTGAAAAGCCGATTGACAATCTCGCAGGAACGGTAAATTCCTCGGCTATCTCGTCAAAGCCGCTCGAAAATCTTGCGGATTTTTCCGAAATCACGGCAAAAGAGCTTGCAAATCTTCTGAGGAATAACCTCTCCGAGCTGCTCGAAAGCGAAACAAACAATTTTGTAAATGCGGCAAATGTTGACGGTGAAAAGTGCCGCGAGCTTATCGGAAAGCTGTCCTCTGCGGAAGAAACAAACGAAGCTACCGCGGGAAAAGAAAGCTGCTATATGGCGGTTTTCAGCGACGGAAAAATAGTAAAATTCAGGGTTTCCGAGAATGGCGTCATCACGATAAACGGCTCTGCAAAGCGATTTTCGTAAATTATAAAATTTTTTTGAAAAAAGTGCAACCAAACGCCCTGCCGTTTCGTTCAATAAGTGAAAGGGACAAAAAACAAATGTTCCGTGATGAATTTATTGAGAGGTATTTTTTATGAAAAAGAAAATTGCATTTATATCGGTTTGTCTTGCGGCAACAATCCTCACAAGCGGCTGCACGAACGACCGCGACAGACAGACTCCCGACTCGCTTCCCGACAGCGTTTCCTCGGAAATCCGGAAACTCGGCGCGGTTGTATCCGTTGAGGATATCAAAAACGCGTACAACTACGACGACAGCAAGAATATTATGCCGCTGTACAACGTTTCGCCGACCGAGAATTTTGAGTTCACCTTCAATTTCGACGCTTTTGAAACCGATGTAAAGCTCTATGATTTCGTTTCCGTGCACACGGACGCTGCCTGCGAGGAAGCAAGCAAAATCTACTATACCGCGGAGATGAACGTTGAAAACGGCAAGACAACGCTCTTTGTAAAGCCGATGAAGCCCGTTCTCGCAACCGACTCTGAGGACAAGGACTACACATACGAGGATATCGACAGCTGGGGAAACGCGCCGATGTATTACATCGCGGTTCATTATGATATGGAAGAAAATTCCGCGAAAAAGCTCGACAAGCCCGTTATCATTCCGTTCACCGTTAATAAAGAAGCAGATGCGCCCTCTGTAAGAGGAAACGTGAGCGCAGACGGACGTTTTTCGCTCAGCTGGGAGCCTGTCGAGGGAGCGGAAAAGTACATCGTGTACAATCTGATTGACAACTCGCTTAAAACAGGTGTTGACAACCACGCAATCGACGGCAGCAAAATAGGCTATGACTGCGGTGAAAACGCAACCGAAAAAACTCAGCTCTATCTCCTTCGCGAGGGTGAAACAACCGAGTGCGTTTTTGACGGATTTTCCGGTCCCGACAGCCACAGCCTTGCGCTTATCACAAGCGATTTCTCGGGCAAGGACTCAAACTCGGGACAGAATTTCGGGGTTATGGGTGAATATTTCGTGACTGCGGTTGTCAACGGCAAGGAAAGCGGGCTCAGCAACAGCGTTTCTACGGCGGAGCTTCGTTTGCCTCACATTGTTAAGAGTGAAAGCGAAATTCAGGGCAGATATCCCACACCCGCGGATTTTCCCGCAGAAGTTGAAGTTGTGAACATCGACGGCACTTCCTCGAAGAGAAAAGTTTCCTACACAAGAAGCCACGTCAAGTGGTTTGAATTTGAATGGGACGAGTACGATTACACGATTGAAGGCACCCATCTTTTCGGCGCTGTTATGTTTGACGAGGACAAGGGCGAGCCGCCCGTAAGCACGGTTTCTTCGGGTGAAACGGGAAATGTCGCTCCTACGGACGAGGTTGACAAAACCCCCGCTCCCGAGATTGAAACCATTATCTCCGACAGCGAGAAAAACGAGAACGCTCCGCTTGTAGAAGCACAGTCCGAGAACACCGAAAAGCACGTTGAAAGCGCAAAAACCGAAACCGTGGCAAACGTTCCCGCTGAGATTTATGTAAACGCGGACAATGCCGAGGAAAGCTGGCTCGCGCTCAATCTTATCAATCAGAACGAGAAAATCTCGCTTGAAGCGTTTCCGTCGCTTCAAAATCCCTACACGCTGGTTGACGTTTTCTACAAAACCTACTATCAGAACCCTTATATGATGGGAATTGACGCGTTTTCCTACGATTACTCAACCTTTACTCTTTCCGTGAAATATTCGCTTGACAAGAACTCCGCTTCCGACAAGCAGAAAAAAATCGCTGAAAAAGCGCAGAAAATCGTGTCCGAGAACATCAAGAGCAATATGTCGCAGCCCGAGAAAATCGACGCGCTTTACAGCTATCTCGTGAACAACTCGGTTTATGACCAAGCGGCTCTTAAAGAGGCAGAGAAAAACGACTTCAAAAAGACAGGAAATTCCACTCACAAGGACGCGTTCAACGCATACGGCATTCTCGTTGACGAAAAGGGCGTTTGTATGTCCTATGCGTACTCGTTCAAGCTGCTGTGCGATTTAAGCGGGGTTGACTGCACGGTTGTCACGGGTTATCTCAGCGGAAATCTCCCGCACGCGTGGAACATGGTTCAAATTGACGGCAAAATGTATGAAATTGACTGCACAAACAATGCCGTAAACACCGGAATTCCCTATTATCTCTATCAGGCGGACAGCTCTCTCGCAGCAAAATCGGGCTACACAAAGGACGAAAAGTTTGAGATTGACTCGGAGCTTTCAGAGTTTGTCGGGAATGACGAAAACCTTGAATATTACCGCAAAAACGGTCTTTGCCCCGAAAATATAACCGAATACTGCGATATCCTTACAAAGAACATCACCCCCGAAACCAAGACCTTTGTTGTGCGCTATGACGGAGCGGTCAACAAAACCGAGCTCGAAAAGGCGATTGCGCTCGCCTACAACAAGCTCGGTATAGAGGATAAACTCAGCTCTCTGCGCTATGGTGCGAAAAACGGATTTATCGTTATCATAAATTCATAAACAACCAAAAAAGCGGCTCTTTCGAGTCGCTTTTCTTTGTTTACAGTGCGTCAACAAGCCGCTTGAAATCGCGTCCGCGCTCCTCGAAATTCCGATAGAAGCCATAGCTTGCCGCCGCCGGAGAGAGAATAACTCTCACCTTTGCACACTGCGACGCGAATTTTACCGCTTCCTCCATATCAGCCGCAGTTATCACATTCACATCGGTGTTTTTGATTAGTCGGGCAATTCTCCGTCCGCTGTCGGGCAGAAGAATTACATTTTCAACGGTACCGCTGTTAAGGAAATCTCCGAGCAGGTCGTAGGATATTCCCCTGTCCATTCCGCCGAGAATAAGGCAGTCCGTGCCGTCAAACGCTTTCACAGCGGCAATTGTCGCTTCGGGAACCGTGCTTATGCTGTCGTTGATGTACTCAACGCCGTTTTTCGTCGCGACATACTCCAAGCGGTGTTCAAGACCGCGGAAGGATTTCAGCGACTCAAGGCACTTGTCCATATCAGCGCCCGCCGAAACCGCAGCCGCAAGCGCTGCCGCAATATTGTAGAGGTTGTGCTTTCCGCGAAGACGCGTCGCGATTTTCTCGGAAGGGATTTTTTCGCCGAAAACATAAATATCGTTTCCGTCCGTCCACACGTCCGCTTCACCGCCAAACGACATCGTTTTTACGTTTGCGGGGCACTCAACAGGCAGCAGCTCTGTGTTCACAAACGCTGTCGCACCGCTCTCCTGAAACCGCACGATATTGCGCTTCGCCTGAGCGTAAGCGTCAAAGGAAACGTAATGGTCGAGGTGCTCGGGGTAAATGTTGAGCAAAACCGCAATATCAGGCGAGTGCGACACAAATTCAAGCTGGTGACAGCTCATCTCGCAGACAGCCACGGTATCCTCGGTCATCTCCTCCAGCCGCTGAAGCGGAGGCACGCCGATATTTCCGATAAGCATTGTCTTTATCCCGCAGCTTTTCAGGAAATGATAGACAAGCGAGGCTGTCGTGGACTTGCCCTTCGTGCCCGTGACGCCGATGATTTTGCACGGGTGAAGCCGCATAAGCATTTCGGTCTGCGAGATGATTTTGTCCTTTGCCTCGTCGTCATAAGCGTCCTTGATGATAACTCCCGGCGACTGCAAAATCACATCGTATTCCTTGCAGACTTCGAGATAATTGTCGCCGGAAATCGGCGTGATGTTGCGGTATTCAAGCTCCAGCGGGTTGATATCGGCAACAGCGATTTCACGGCAGCAATGAAGCCCGCGAATGATATCAAGCCAGTTTCTGCCCTCGCGTCCGAAGCCTAAAATAACGGCTCTCTTGTCCTGAAAAATCGGTTTGAGTTGGTCGTAATTCATAGTGCTGTCTTCCTCACATACGGTAAAAATTTTTCGGGAACAAAATTGTCCCTGTCAAAAAAGTTTTTCAAGTCCACGGGTTTATAATCGGGAAAACGCTCTGCAAAACGCTTCAGCAGCGGCGGCGGATTGTCCTTTCGTCTGTCGAGAGCCATAGAAAGCGCAAGCCGCACCTCGCTTTTCGTTCCCACGCACTCAAACGGCTTATCCTCGCCGTCCAGCATAAGACCGTCCAGCATTTCCGAAAGCTCGGATTTTTTCAGCATATCCGTGCCAAAAATTTTCACGAGCGTTTCGTCATTGAGAAATGCCGCGAGCAAAACGTAAACATACAGGCATTTCGCACACTCGCAGCACCAAATGTCCGTTTTCCCGCCGAGATTGCAGCTTTGAAAAACGGGAAAATACTGCGGATATTTCACAAATTCGCGCGCAATCTGCCACTCGGAAAGCGGTCGCAGGAGGCTGAAATACTCGGTGCACTCGGAGAAATTCTCGGAGCAGTATTCGCGGAAATCGCGCTCAAATTCGGTTGATTTGCTGTACTGATGATTGACATTTTTTCCGTCAACATAGGTTTCGTTTGCGCTGCTTTCGTTGGACAAAACCGCGTAGCGCTTGCCTAAAAAGCACCCGCAAAGCACCGTCGAAAACGCGACAACCGCAGAAAACGGTGTGTGACCGTTGAGGTAGCCTTTTTTGTTGAGTTCAAGGAGCGTTTTGTCGATTGTACGCTTGAAGCAAACGGCTTTGTCAAGCGGAATTTCAGCCGCCTCAACGCAGCCGTAAATCGCTTTTCTTCCGTTTATCATAAACGGCGTGACGTCCTCGCCCGCTTGTTTCAGAATTTCAAGCGAAACCGCGCTGTCCTTGCCGCCTCCGACAGGTACAAGCGCACCCAAAAGCCGCGGTGTAAAGCGCTTTTTCGAGGTCGGCGCAGGCGCTTCTATCGTCATAAAATCATCGAAATCCGCGTCGATTTTGTTGCGGTAGAAAAACTCGCCCAAGCCGTTGAAATACAGCTTTTTCCACCAGTTTTTCTGCTGCTCGGAAAGCGCTCCGCAGCGGATTTCCACGAGCGGTGAACAGCAGCATTTCCAATATGAAACAAGCTCCGCCATTCCCAGCGAGAACATTATCAAATCCGCCTGCTCGCGGTCAAAATCAAGCTTTTCGAGGTCAAACGGAAATGTCCATGTCGGGTAAAAATCGTATCCGTCAATGCCGAAATGATAGGTCAAAACGCCGTTTTCAAGCCGATAATCGTGATAAACAAACGTGTTGTGACGCTCGCGAAGTTCTTCGTAAAGTCCCGTAAAATCGCCCCCTTTTCGATAAATTTATGTGAAATTTCAGTCCAAAATAACGGGCTTTGCCGTAAAATCCAGCCCGCAAACCCGCGGTTTTTCAAACGCAAGCGAGTAAATATCACCGAGCCGCGCCTCAAAATTCGCTTGCTTCAGAGCAGCGCGAGAGGTCTGCGAAAGCGCTTTGAGAGAGGTGTCGGCGGGGATTTTGCAGTCAGCCGCTCCGAGAATTTCTTTGCCGCGCGCGTTCATTCCGAGAATGTGAATATACGCGGGCGGCTCTGCGGAAATCGACTTCGTTATCCCGAGAAAACCGCATAACGAAGCGCGACGAACCCTCGCGAGCGTATAACGCTTGGTTTTCGTCAAAAACAGCAGCTCCTCCAAAGAACCCGCCTTGCGGACAGCCTTGAAAAGCCGCTCTCCGAGCCCGTTCGCGCAGTCGTAGAGCTGCTCGAAATCCTCCTTGTGAAGCAGGCGCAGCTTCGCTAAAATCGCCGTTTCAAGCCGCTTAATATCGGCGGTCGGCTCGTCTGAAACGGGCGCGAAAGCCGAATAATCCTCGCCTGCAAAAATCTTCTTCCTTATCGACGAGCCCGACGCGAAAACATCGTCGCTGTCGTCGTCGTGACCGGCTCCCGCGCGCTTCACGGTGAACGGCTCTATGCGACTTCCGATGTCGTCGAGCGCGTTCAGATACTC
Organism: Oscillospiraceae bacterium; assembly: GCA_017847835.1. Classification (GTDB taxonomy): domain Bacteria; phylum Bacillota; class Clostridia; order Oscillospirales; family Ruminococcaceae; genus CAG-115. The sequence continues at coordinate 79,341 of JAGASH010000003.1, read as the reverse complement.
GATTGCAAGCGTGTTATTCGGGGACGCGATTACCTCGGAAACGTCCTCGGTGTAAAACTCGCGAAGCGTTTCCTGAAGCGCCGCGGGATAACTTTTGCCGCGTTTAATCAGCGTCGCGAATTCGTCCGTGTGCAAACAGTACTCAACCGCGCCCGAAGCCTCTTTTAATGCGGAAATCTCACCGCTTTCACTCCCGAAAGCAAGCATATCCACACAGCCGAGCGCAGTAATCAGGCTCACAGCGCCCCTCGCGAAGCCCTCCGCCGACATCAGCGAATATCTCGCGGGCAGCTCAACAACCAGGTCCGAGCCGTTTTCCAGAGCCGTTTTAGCACGAGAGTACTTGTCGAAAATCGCCAAATCCCCGCGCTGTACAAAATTCCCGCTCATCACGCTCACGATATGCGTTGCTCCCGCCTCACGCGCTTTGTCAAGCAGGTATTTGTGCCCGAAGTGAAAAGGGTTGTACTCGCTGATTACTGCGGCAATTTTCATGGGTTTCAGCTCCCGTCAATGCAAAATTAATATACCATAGTTCTATTTTACAACATTTTTTCAACAAAATCAATAAATTTTTGAAATTTTCCCAAAAAAATACTTGATTTTTTTCACAAAATGTTTTAAAATAGTATTTGATGTTTTGCAAAAACCAAATGATTTATGAAAGGAACAGGAAAAATGAAAATTTTGGTAATTAACGCGGGAAGCTCTTCTCTTAAATATCAGCTTCTCGATATGACCGACGAGAGCGTAATCGCAAAGGGAAACTGCGACCGTATCGGTATCGGCGGCCACATAAAGCACACAACCTTCGACGGAAAGACCGTTGATATGGACTGCGATTTCCCCACTCACACCGAGGCTTTTGAGAAGCTCGTTGAGGTTCTCACCACGGGCGACGCTGCCGTTATTTCCTCGATGAGCGAAATCGCTGCAGTAGGTCACCGCATAGTTCACGGCGGTGAAAAGTTCGGCGAAACCACAATCGTTGATGACGAGGTTATCCAGGCAATCGACGACCTCTCCGAGCTTGCTCCCGTACATAACCACCCGCACGCGCTCGCTCTCAGAGCCTGCAAAAACGTTCTCGCACCCGGCACTCCTCAGGTTGCCGTTTTCGATACTGCGTTCCACTCCACAATGCCCGAAAAGGCTTATATGTACGGTATGCCTTATGAAGCATACGAGAAGTTCCACGTTAGAAAGTACGGCTTCCACGGCACTTCTCACCGTTTCGTTTCTCAGGCGCTTGCAGACGCTATGGGCAAGGATATCAAGGACCTCAAAATCGTTTCCTGCCACCTCGGAAACGGTTCTTCAATCACCGCGGTTGACGGCGGCAAGTCCATCGATACCTCTATGGGCTTCACTCCCCTCGACGGTGTTATTATGGGCACACGCTCGGGCTGCGTTGACCCGTCCGCTGTAACCTACCTTGAAAATAAGATGAACCTCTCTCCCTCCGAGATGAGCGACTATCTCAATAAGAAGTCCGGCTTCCTCGGAATTTCGGGCATTTCCTCGGACAACCGCGATATCAGCGTTGCTGCTGAGCACGGTGACAAGAAGGCAAAGCTCGCGGGAGAAATGCTCCGCTATGAAATCAAGAAGTACATCGGCTCTTACGCTGCTATTATGAACGGTCTGGACGCTGTTCTTTTCACGGGCGGTATCGGTGAAAACTCCGACGACCTGCGCGCTGATGTCTGCAATAATATGGAAGTTCTCGGAATTAAGCTTGACGAAAAGGCAAATGCAGGTCTTCGCGGAAAGCTTGCGAAAATCTCTGCTCCCGACAGCAAGGTTCAGGTTTGGGTTGTTCCCACAAACGAGGAGCTCCTTATCGCTCGTGATACAAAGGAAATCGTTGAGAAGAACAAGTAATTTCGGCTGTCGATAAGCCGCAATCTGCTTCGTCACCCGCCCGACGGCAGGCACAAAGCCTAGTCGTTGGGCGGGTTTCTTGCATCCTACGGCTTCTCGACGGTCTTGATGCGGTTTCCTTTAAGACGATAAAGGCTGCTTTGTTCAAAATCACAAAAAACCGTGCCGAAAAAAGTAAAATTTATGATAAATAATATATTGTAACGCGGCAAAAATAATGTTATAATATAAGTTGGATAAATATATTCAAATTTATATAAATTCGGAGGACTTCTTAAAATGTTCGGAATTAACAAGGATATCGGTATTGATTTGGGAACAGCGAATACGCTTGTTTATATGCGCGGCAAGGGCATTATTATCCGCGAACCGTCGGTTGTTGCCGTTGATAAAAAAGCAGGACAGGTGCGCTATGTCGGTCAGGAGGCAAAGGACGTTATCGGTCGTACTCCCGGCTCAATTACCGCTGTAAGACCGCTCAAGGACGGCGTTATCGCGGACTTTGATATGACTTCGATTATGCTCGGTCAGTTCATCAAAAAAGCGCTCAAAGGCAGAGGCAAGGCACGCGTTATCATCTGCATTCCGTCGGGTGTAACCGAGGTTGAGCGCAGAGCCGTTAAGGAAGCAGCTCAGCAGGCGGGCGCAAAGCGCGTTTCCATTATCGAGGAGCCTATGGCTGCGGCAATCGGTGCGGGACTTCCCGTCGCTGAACCTATGGGCAGTATGATTGTCGATATCGGCGGCGGCACAAGCGAGGTTGCGATAATTTCGCTCGGCGGTATCGTAACAGCGCGCTCCGTGAGAGTTGCCGGAGATGAATTTGACTCGGCTATCATCAACTATATCAAGAAAAAATACAATCTTCTTATCGGTGAAAGAACCGCAGAAAATATCAAGACCGGTATCGGCTCGGCGGCTAAAACCGACGAGAAAGAGCCCGTTATGGATATTCGCGGACGCAACCTGCTCAACGGTTTGCCCGAGAATATCACAATCACAAGCGAGGAAGTCAGAGAAGCGCTCTCCGAGCCGCTTTCTCACGTTATCGACGCAATCAAGACCACTCTTGAAAAGTGTCCGCCCGAGCTTGCCGCAGATATCATCGAAAGCGGAATTATGCTCGCAGGAGGCGGAGCGCTGCTTCGCGGTCTTGACAAGCTCATTCACGATGAAACCGGTATGCCCGTAAAAATCGCCGAAAGACCGCTTGACTGCGTTGCAGACGGCACGGGCAAGGTTCTCGAAAATATCGACAAGCTTGAAGATGTTCTCTCCGAGGACGAAACCATTTACTGATAAATCACAAAAACCCACAACTCAACTCCTATGAAAGAATTTTTTCACAGCATAAAGTTCAAAATTCTGATTTGCGTTGCGGCACTGCTCGCGGGACTTATGACCTACGTTGCGATAAACGTCGGAGCGCAGTCGGGTCCCGAGCAAATCCTCAACACATTGACATATCCGTTCACCGCCGCCGCAAACTGGATTGCAGACGGCGTTTCGGGCTTTATCGACAAGCTCGTGAACGCGGACACCTACAAAAATCAAAACGACGAGCTTTCCGCAAAGCTCACCGAGATGTATAAGCATACGATGGACTACGAGTCGCTGAAAAACGAGAACGAGCAGCTTCGCGAAATGCTCGGGCTGAAGGAGAAAAACAAGGATTTCATCTTCTCGGAGCCCTGCGACATCATCGCGCGCAACGCAAACGACCTCTACGGCGGCTTTACAATAAGCTCTGGAAGCAGCTCGGGATTGTCGCTCAACGACCCCGTGGTGACGTCTGTCGGGCTTGTCGGAAGAATTACCTCGATTGCGGGTAACTATGCGAAGGTTACCACAATTATCAGCCCGCAGGTTAATGTCGGCGTATATACAATGCGCTCAAAAGCGACGGGTGTTATCGAAAACGACCTTGAAAGCGCGAAAAAGGGACTTTGCCTGATGAGCGATATCCTCAAAGACGCGGACATCAAGGAAGGCGACATCATCTTCACATCGGGAAAAAGCGGCTTGTTCCCCGACGATATTCTTGTCGGAACGGTAACCGAGGTGTACGACGACCCGAACGGTCTTTCTAAACACGCGCTGATAAAGCCCGCCGTCGATATCTTCGGTGTGACGAGCGCGTTTGTAGTGACGGATTTTGACGGCAAGGGCATTCCCTTTGAGATAAACGAGTGAGATTATGAAAAAAACTTCGTGGATAAAATCGCGCTCCCGAAAAGCGACAATGCGCGTGATACTGCGGTGGGCGCTGTATTCGGCGGCTCTGCTGGTGATGTTTGTTTTTCTGCAAAATCCCGTAATAGGAGGCTGGTGTCCGTTCGCGATAATTCCGCTTGCCGTTGCTGTCGCGATGTTCGAGGGTGACCTCGCTGCGGGAATTTTCGGCGCGGTCTGCGGACTTATGCTGGATATCGCAAGCGGCACAACCGCAGGCTTTTATGCAATCTGGCTGCTTTGCGCGTGCCCTGTGATTTCGCTTTTGTCGCGGTTCTGGATAAAGGTGAACATCGCTTCGCATTTCGTGATGAACGCGGCGGTTTCCGTGATTATCGCAATGCTCGATATGCTTTTCCTGCACTGGGTGTGGGAAGGCTCGCAGTTCGGAATTTCGTTTGTGAGCGTAATTCTTCCCGCATACGGCGGCTCGGTTTTGCTCGCAGCGCCCGTGTATCTCCTCGTTTCGTTTATCGTCAAGAAGCTTCGTCCCGATGAAAAACGAAAGCTTGAAGAGTCGGCGCGAAGCGCAGAGGACTCGGAAAACAAGGAAACCGAATAACGAAATCGCATTTTTTACAGGTAGATTATATGTCCAAAATCTCTTCAATTTTAAGAACAATGACGCTTGTCGTGCTGGTTGTTGCGGCAGCTTTTATGTGCGGGATAAGGCTGCTCCAAACGCAGCTTGTCGACGGCGAAAAGTACCTTGAAATGACAAAAAGCACCTATAAAGCCGAGCAGGAAATCGACGCGGCACGCGGTCAGATTGTCGACTGTAACGGCAAGGTTCTCAACGCGAACAAAATCGTCTTCAATATAAATCTTCAGCGTTCTTCGCTTGTTTCGGGAACGGAAAACGAGATTATTTACCGCGTGCTGACCGTTCTTATCAAGAATAATCAGGAATGGAACGACAGTCTTCCTATCACGAAAACCGTGCCTTACACCTTTGATGAAAAGCGTCCCGAGGCTGTTCGGACGATGAAGGAAAAGCTGAATGTTGCAAGCTACACGAGCGTTGAAGACTGCGTGTATCAGCTCTATAAAACGTATGAAATCAGCGAAAGCTATCCCGAGCAAATGCGCAGATATATCGCGGGTGTGCGCTATGAAATGACGATAAAGAACTTCTCTGACGCGAATGTTTTTGTGCTTGCGTCGGACGTGAACGAGGACGTTGTGCCCGAGCTAAAAGAGCTTTCGACTATGCTCAACGGTGTTGACATAACGCAAAGCTGGGAGCGCGACTATGTAAACGGCGATGTTGCCGCTCATTTCAGAGGTACTGTCGGCGCGATTTCCGCGGAGGAATATCAGGAGCTTAAAGACAAGGGCTACAACATAAACGACACAATCGGTATGAGCGGTGTTGAAAGCGCTCTCGAAAGCACTCTTCGCGGCACTCGCGGAACGCGTACAATAACCCGCGGCTCGGACGGACTTATGATAAGCGACGAGGTGACGAAAGAGCCGGTTGCGGGAAAGTCCGTTATGCTCACGATTGACGCGGATTTTCAGAAGCTTCTGCAAGACCTGCTGGAATATCACATTCAATACCTAAATTCCCCGCACTACACCCCGAAATACGACACAAATCTTCGCGGAAAGAACTGTCCTGCGGGAACGATTGTCGTGCTGGACGTGAAAACGGGCGGAGTGCTCGGAATGGCAAGCTATCCGAACTATAATCTCAACGACTATGTCGAAAACTACGAGGAAGTCCTCAATCAGCCGTACACGCCTGTGTTCAACCGTGCGCTGAACGGCGCTTATCGTCCCGGCTCGACGTTCAAGACAATCACCGCGACTGCGGGCTTGAACGAGCGTGTGATAACCGTTGACAGCACGATAACCTGCGGCGGTGTGTACACCTATTACGGCGGCTTCAGACCGACCTGCCTCGGTCAGCACGGAGCAATAAACGTGTCAACTGCTCTGATGTACTCCTGCAACATCTTCTTCTACGAAACCGCCCGCAGGCTCGGTATTGACACGCTCGCAGAGTGGGCGGAACATTACGGCGTGGGCAAGGATATCGGCTTTGACCTCACGATGAGCACGGGCAGAATGACCTCTCACGAGCTTTTCGAGGAAAACGGCTGGGAATGGTACGAGGGAAACGTTGTTCAGGCGGGTATCGGACAGTCCGAAACGCTCCTCACGCCGCTTCATCTCGCAACTCAGGCTATGACAATCGCAAACAAGGGTGTACGCTATGAGCCGCACGTTTTAAAATCAATCTACAACTACGATTTCACCGAGAGAATCTCCGAAAAAGCGACAACCGTTGCCGAGGATTTCTCGGGGCTGCCCGGAATGGACAAATATATGGAGTCAATCCACAAGGGAATGAAGCTCGTTGCCTCAACACAGGACTATTTCTACATTGACGGCGCGGGAGGCTGGGTTAACCCGTTTGACTATGTGGGCGTGGGAAAGGAAAATGTCGCGATAAAGACGGGAACTCCCGAAGCAGACGACTACGAGCACCCCGACGCTTATCAGTTCAACTCCGCTCTTGTGGGCTTCTACCCCGCTGACAATCCCGAAATCGCGTTCGGAGTTATCCTTGAACACGGTGAATTCGCGAGAGTAATGGCGGCAAATATCGTAAAAGCTTACGCTACGGGCACAATCAACACAAATTATGACGAGGAAGGAAAACCCTTGACCGCGTTGTAATATTGCACAAAAAATCGTGATAAAAATAAACAATTTTCACGAAATTTAATAAATACTAAAAAAACCCTTTTCATATTCGGAATTTTGTGCTAAAATAAGAATAGGGTATAATTTGGTTAATTGTCGGCAAATTCAGACTGAAGACAGAAGTTTGCCGGCGGAGAGGGGAAATTATGTCACAAATCATTGCTGTAACAGCAGGTAAGGGCGGTACCGGTAAGTCCACCACATCGGCAAATGTTGCTACGGGTCTTGCTACTCTCGGTCACAAGACGCTGCTCGTGGAGCTGGACTTCGGTCTGCGCTGCCTTGATATAATGCTCGGAATAAAAGACAAGGTTAAGCACGATATCGGTGAATACCTTGAAGGAAGAATTGATATTCTCACGGCAACGACAAAGGTTGACCGCGTTGAGAACCTGTATCTTGTCTGCGCGACAAGAAACCCGTTCATCGACATCAATCCCGAGAAAATTATGGGCGTCTGCGAGGAAATGCGCGAACACTTCGACTACATCATAATCGATACAGCGGGCGTGGGAAGCTCGGTATTCAGCGTTATCAAGGCGGCTGAGCTTATACTTATGGTTACCACTCCCGATACTGTCTGCGTGCGCGACGGTGCAATTCTCTCGGACTTCCTGTATGTCAAGAATTGTATCAATCAGCGCCTTGTAATCAACAAGGTCAGCCCGAATTTCAAGGAAGAGGAAATCCTCTACGATTTGGACGAGGTTATGGACAGCGTGGGTATCCCGCTTATCGGCGTCGTTCCCGAGGACCAGAACATCAAAATCTGCGGCGCAAAGGGTGAAGCTCTGCCTCCGACCTGCGGCGGCTACAAGGCTTATTCCGCGATTGCAAAGCGTATCACGGGTCAGGACGTTCCTCTGACAATTAAGATTGACTGAGAGGTGTTTTAGTTGAACATTGCTCTTATAGCTCACGACGCAAAAAAGGAGCTTATGGTTCAGTTCTGCATTGCATACTGCGGAATTCTGAGCAAGTATAATATCTGTGCGACAGGCACAACCGGAAAGATTGTTGCTGAGGCAACGGGTCTTCAGATAAAGCGCTTTTTGAGCGGCTCTCAGGGCGGCGGTGAGCAGCTTGTTTCGGAAATCAGCTGCAATGAAATTGACCTTTTGATTTTCTTCCGCGACCCGCTTACGATGAAATCGCACGAGCCGAATGACATCAACATTCTGCGCGTGTGCGATGTGCATAATATTCCTGTTGCTACGAATATAGCGACAGCCGAGGCGCTTATACACGCATTGGAACGCGGCGACCTCGATTGGCGCGAATACATGAGATAATTTCAGCGCGCTCTTTTGGAGCGCGTTTTACTTTGAGGAGAAAAAATGCTGGTAACGTATGACGGAATTGTAATTGCGCGTCGCGAGGTCGGCGAAAACAGCGTTTTCATCGACATTCTCACCGACGAGCAAGGTATAATCGAGGCTTCTGCGCACGGCGCAAACAAAATAAACAGCTCGATTTTATCGGCAGCGGCACTTTTCTCCTACTCAACTTTTTCGCTCTCAAAAAACAAGCTGCGCTATACGGTGAACTCCGCGAAACCGAAATTCACGTTTCACGAGCTCGGAAAGGACATCGAAAAACTCGCGCTGGCTTCGTATTTCGCGCAGAGCGTGAGGTACTGCACACCGTCCGAGCAGCCTCAGGACAGCATTGTGCGGTTTTTCGCGATTGCGCTGTTCGAGATAATGCACGGAAGACCGCTTGCCTCGGTAAAAGCCGCTTTTGAGCTGCGGTACAGCAGGGAGCTTGGTTTCGCGCCGAACTTAGTCGGCTGTGACAACTGCGGTGAGTACGACTGCGCCGACGGAATGTACTTTTTACCCGACAAAGCAAAGCTGATTTGCGCGGACTGCCTGTACGTTGATAATGCCGTGAAGCTGCTCCCCGAAACGCTTTTCGCGATGAGAAACATCATCTTCTCCCCTCTTGACCGCGCGTTCAGGTTCAACATCTCAAAGGACGCCGAAAAACAGCTCGGCGATATCTGCGAGAGTTACTTTCTGAGCCGCGTTGAGCGGAGTTTTCCGACGCTGACATATTACAAAAAAATCAAGATAAACTAAACGCAGAAATTCCACAACAAACGAGGTTTTTATGAATAAATATTACAAAAAGCTAGAGCTTGATAAAATACTTGAACTGCTCGCAAATGAAACCGTGAGCGATTATTGCCGCGAAAAAGCGCTTAAGATTGCGCCTGCGCGGGACTTTGACACGATAAAACTGGAGCTTCAAAAAACCGATGACGCGTTCACGCTCTCGGCAAAATTCGGAACTCCGAATTTCCGGAAAATTCCCGAAATTTCGGGCTCGCTGAAGCGCGCAGAAACCGGCTCTTCCCTGTCGTTTCGGGAGCTGCTCGACGCGGCAAAGGTGCTGCGTGAAACAGCGGTTTTGTGCGACTGGTACTCGCAGTGCGAGAATATGGAGAACTCTCTTGCGGAATATTTTCGCGGGCTGACGCCGATAAAAACGCTCGAAAAGCGCATATCCGAGAGCATTGTTTCCGAGGAGGAAATGTCGGACGCGGCAAGCCCCGAGCTTGCTTCAATCCGCAAGAGAATTACCCGTCAGGGCTTGCAAATCCGCGAGCAGCTTGACGGAATGCTCAAAAACAAAACGACGCGCGGATTTTTGCAGGACGCGGTTGTGACAATGCGTGACGGGCGCTACGTTGTCCCCGTCAAGAGCGAGCACAAAAGCGATGTCCCCGGTCTTGTTCACGACACGTCCGCGACGGGACAGACGTTTTTCATCGAGCCGATGAGCGTTGTCGAGGCAAACAATGAAATCCGTATCCTCAAAGCCCGCGAACAGGCTGAAATCGAGCGTATAACCCGCGAACTTTCGGCGGCTGTCGGCGAGAATGCAGCGGCAATTTCCGAGAATTTCAGGCTGTCGCAGATACTTGAATTGTACTTCGCGAAGGCAAATCTCGGCGCAAAAATGAAGGCGATTACTCCGCGGCTCTCCGAAGAACCAAAGGTTGTCCTCAAAAACGCAAAGCACCCGCTTCTCGACCGCGATACAGCTGTGCCGATATCGGTGGAAATCGGCGAGAATTACAGCTGTCTTATCATCACGGGACCTAACACGGGCGGCAAAACCGTCGCTATCAAGACTGTCGGCTTGCTCACACTGATGACTATGTGCGGGCTGATGATACCTGCGGGCGACGGCAGCGAGGTCGGGTATTTCGACAGGATTTTCGTGGATATCGGCGACGAGCAGAGCATTGAACAGAGCCTTTCCACGTTTTCCTCGCATATCACAAACGTTATCGGCATCATCAACAACGCAGGCGAACGCTCGCTAGCTCTTATCGATGAGCTCGGAAGCGGAACAGACCCCGTTGAAGGCGCAGCGCTTGCCGTATCGATTTTGACCTCGCTGAAAAATGTCGGCGCAAAGGTGCTTGCGACAACGCATTATCAGGAAGTGAAGCTGTTCGCGCTCGAAACGGACGGCGTGGAAAACGCAAGCTGCGAGTTTGACGTGGAAACGCTCAAACCGACCTATCGGCTGATTGTCGGGGTGCCCGGCAAGTCAAACGCGTTCGCGATTTCGCAGAAGCTCGGTATGCCGAGCAGAATTATTTCGCGTGCCGAGGAGCTTGTGAGCACGGAAAACCGCCGATTTGAGCAGGTTATCGACCAGCTTGAAAGCGCGCGAAAGGAGCTTGAACAGCTCAGAGAAAGCGCGGCGATTTCCGAGAGAAACGCGAAAATGACCGAGAGCGAGCTCAAACAAAAGCTCTCGGCTCTTGAACAGGAAAAGGAAAAGGAACTCGAAAATGCTCGTCGCAGAGCCGTTTCGATTATCGAGCAGACGCGCGCGCAGTCGGATATTCTGCTAAATCAGCTTGAGGAGCTGAAAAAGGAAAAGGACAAGGAAGCGCTCAGAAAAGGCATTTCGGACGCGAAATCCCGCACAAATTCCGCGCTCAACCGTATGTTTGACGAGGCAAATCCCGTCGTTGAGCGAAAGGTTGAGGACTATATCCCGCCGCGACCGTTCAAGCAAGGCGACACCGTGCGGCTTGCAGACACCTCTCGCGAGGGTGTTTTGCTCACTGTGCCGAATATGAACGGAGTGTGCTTCGTGCAGACGGGCTCGATGAAGGTGAAAACAACCGCGAAAAATCTCAGGCTTGTCGAGAAAAAGGTTGAAAAAAAGCCCGCGGGAAGCGTAAAGAAGCGCGTTTCGTCAAATATGACGCGACGCGGAGGAATGGAACTCGACATTCGCGGCAGAATGGGCGACGAGGGTGTTCTTGAAATGGAACGCTTTATTGACGGCGCGATTATGGCGGGACTTTCTCAGGTTGTGATTATCCACGGAAAAGGTACGGGCGCGCTTCGTGCAGCCGTTCAGCAAGCGCTGAAACGAAATCCCGCAGTCAAGAGCTTTCGCGCGGGAGAATACGGCGAGGGTGAAGCGGGAGTTACCGTGGTTGAACTAAAATAAAGGGGTAAAAAATGGAGTACTTTAAGCTGCAGCTTGGCTGTATAATAATACTGCTTTATGTGGGATTTGTTTATATCAGAGAATGTCGGAGATATCGCAGAAAGCTGAGCGAAACGTTGTTCGGCGCACTTCTGATAATCGGACTTGTGAGCGTAACCCTTGACGGTGCGACAGCCTATACGGTAAATCGCCTTGAAACCACGCCCGAATTGCTGAATAAAATCCTGCATATCGGCTTTCTCTCGAGTCTGGATATGGTTATTTTTTCGCTGTTTTTGTATATGCTGTTCATCACGGGCGCGTTTCCAAAAAAGAGAATTAAGCGGGCAGCGCTTTTTCTGCCGTTTATAATCAACATTTTCGTGGTTGTTGCAGGCTCAGATTCTCTCGAATACATTCACGGCAAAAAAACAAACTACTCAATGGGATTTCCCGTGTATGCGTGCTACTTTATGGTTGCCGTTTACATTATTCTCGCAATATTTGTGTTCTTCAAGCGCTGGAAACATATCGAGCGCCAGAAACGCGTCAGCATTTTCACATATATGTTAATTCTGATTGTTGTGACGACAATTCAGACAATTTTCCCCGAGCTGCTTATCACAAGCATTGCCGTGACGATTTTGATTGTCGGCGTGTATATGAACCTCGAAGACCCCGCGATAAAGGAGCTTTCGCGTTTCCACAGCGAAACGGTTATGAGCTTTGCAAACCTCGTTGAAAACCGCGACCACAGCACCGGAGGTCACATCAAGCGTACAAGCCGCTATGTCGGGCTGATTGCCGAGGAGCTTCAGGCGAGAGGCTACTATCGCGACATTCTCACGAAGGATTACCTAACAAACCTGCTCAAAGCAGCACCTCTTCACGATATAGGAAAAATTTCCGTTCCCGACGATATTCTCAAAAAGCCCGGAAAGCTTGATTACGAGGAATACACGATTATGAAGCTTCACGCGGCAAACGGCGGAAATATAATCCGCGAGATTTTCAGAAATCTCCGCGACGAGGATTATCGCAGAATTGCTTTTGAGGTCGCGAGATTTCACCACGAAAAATGGAACGGAAAAGGTTATCCCGACGGGCTGAAGGGTGAAGATATCCCGCTTTGCGCGAGAATAATGTCGGTCGCGGACGTGTTTGACGCGGTTTCCGAAAAGCGGTGTTACCGTGAGGCAATGCCGCTCGACAAGTGCTTCGAGATTATCAAAAACGGCGCAGGCACGGACTTTGACCCGCTGATTGCAGAAATATTTCTGGATATCCGCGAAAAAGTGGAGCAGGTTCACGCTGAATTTGCCCACGAAGCGGAGATTGAAGCCCAGACAGTACAGATTGTCGAGGCATATCCCGAAAGCATTGCTATTACAAAATCAAGACGCTAAACCGCAGGATTTCGCGGCAGCTTTTGTTAAAAAAATTTTTCAGAAACCCGCGTTGTCAAATGCGGGTTTTCTATTGACAAATTGTTCTTGGTGTTATATAATAAGTGTATAAAGACAGCGTTAAGATGTGAGCAATTGTGAAAAATGCAATTGAAATTACAAATAATTCCTCTAATCTTGCCTTGCAGGAATTCTGCGATATGGAGCCGATTATCAATATTCTCGGTCGGGACGTCACGGAAGCGCACGACAAGGCTGATACAAAGGCACAGCTTGAAATTGCGAACGCTTCAAATGCCGCGAAATCCGCGTTTTTGTTCAATATGTCCCACGATATCCGTACACCGATGAACGCGATTATCGGCTTTACAGAGCTGCTCGACAAGCACCTCACAGACGAGAAGCTCGCGCGCGGCTATATCAAGAAAATCAAGACCTCAAACGATTTCCTTCTCTCGCTTATCAACAACGTCCTTGAAATGGCGCGGATTGAAAGCGGAAAAACCACGCTCGACGAAAGCGTCTGGAGCGTCCGTGAATTCAACGACACGCTCTATTCGCTGTTTGACACGCAAATGCGCGAAAAAGGGATTGAGTTCACGCGCGAAATTAATATCGAGCACAACGACGTTTTCTGCGATGAAACCAAGCTCCGCGAGATTTTCCTCAACATTCTGAGCAATGCGCTGAAATATACTCCGTCGGGCGGAAAAGTTTCGATGATACTCACAGAGCTCCCGTCGGAGCGCGAAGGCTTCGCGATTTATCAAACCGAAATCGCGGACACGGGTATCGGTATGTCGGAAGAATTCCTCCCGAACCTGTTCGATGAATTCACCCGCGAGCGCTCCAGCACAGAGAGCCGCCTGAACGGAACGGGACTTGGAATGGCGATTGTGAAAAAGCTCGTGGACTTGATGAACGGAACGATAAAGGTTGAAAGCCAGCTCGGAAAGGGCTCGAAATTCACAGTTTCTTTTCCGCACAGGTTAGCCAAAAACAGCGACATTGTTCACAAGAACAAGAAAACCGCCGAATACAACGCAGACTCCTTCAAGGGCAAGCGTATCCTTCTTGCCGAGGACAACGAAATGAACGCGGAAATCGCGACGGCAATTCTGGAAGAGGTCGGGTTTGAGGTGGAATGGGCTTCGGACGGAATTGTGTGCGTGGATATGCTCGAAAAAGCCGAAGCGGGACATTACGACGTGATTTAGATGGATATTCAGATGCCGAATATGGACGGATATAAGGCAACACAAATCATTCGCAAGTTCTACGACAATAAAAAAGCGCAAATTCCAATTCTCGCGATGACCGCAAACGCTTTTGAGGAGGACCGCAAAAACGCTGAAAAAGCGGGTATGAACGGGCATATTTCAAAGCCGATTAACGTTGATGATTTGATGTCAACCCTCGCAAGCGTTCTCAAAAATACGCAATAACCTAAACAGGCTGTTTTCGGGCAGCCTGTTTTGTTTAGCAACAGCGAGTTGCTTGATTTTTCAGGGCGAAAGGTGTATAATAAGGGTGAGGTGAAATTTATGGAAACAAAGGAAATTATACTGAAACTCAGAACCGAAAAAGGTCTTTCGCAGGACGAGCTCGCCGAGAAGGTTTTCGTGACGCGGCAGGCGGTTTCACGCTGGGAAAACGGCGAAACCGTGCCGAATACCGAGACGCTGAAGCTGCTCTCCAAGCTGTTTGACGTGTCGATAAACACGCTTTTGGGCTCGCCGAGAACGCTGATTTGTCAGTGCTGCGGAATGCCGCTCGACGACAGCACAACAAGTAAAGAGCCGGACGGCGAGTTCAACGAGGAGTACTGCAAGTGGTGCTACACGGACGGGAAATTCGTCTACACAAGCCTGTCCGAGCTGACGGAATTTCTCGTCGGGCATATGTCAAGCGAGCAATTCCCGCCCGAACAAGCCCGCGCATATTTTGAGGAAAATCTCCCGAAGCTCAATCACTGGTCAAAATAAACCCGCATAAAAATAACTCCCCGCTCTGTTAAAAGCGGGGAGTTTTTGATTATTTCATTGGCAGCCGCCGTGAATTACATTTCAGCGATAGCAGCCTGCGCAGCAGCAAGTCTTGCAATCGGAACACGGAACGGTGAGCAGGAAACGTAGCTCAGACCAATCTTGTGGCAGAACTCAACGGACGAGGGGTCGCCGCCGTGCTCGCCGCAGATACCGATGTGCATCTCGGGACGAACCTTGCGACCGAGAGTGATTGCCATTTCCATAAGCTTGCCAACACCAGTCTGGTCGAGCTTTGCAAACGGGTCGTTCTCGAAAATCTTCTTGTCATAGTAAGCGTTGAGGAACTTGCCTGCGTCATCACGAGAGAAGCCGTAGGTCATCTGAGTGAGGTCGTTTGTACCGAAGCAGAAGAACTCAGCTTCCTTAGCGATATCATCAGCAGTGAGAGCAGCACGCGGAATTTCAATCATCGTACCAACCTCATACTTCATATCGGAGCCGGCAGCCTTGATTTCTTCATCAGCAACAGCAACAACAACGTCCTTAACGAACTTGAGCTCCTTAACATCGCCAACGAGCGGAATCATAATCTCGGGAACAATCTTCCAGTCAGCGTGAGCCTTCTGAACGTTGATTGCAGCGCGGATTACAGCTCTTGTCTGCATCTTAGCGATTTCGGGATAGGTAACAGCCAGACGGCAGCCACGGTGACCCATCATCGGGTTGAACTCGTGGAGCGACTGAATGATGTTCTTGATGTCTTCAACAGACTTGCCCTGAGCGTCAGCAAGCTTCTTGATGTCCTCTTCCTCGGTAGGAACGAATTCGTGCAGAGGCGGGTCAAGGAAGCGAATGGTAACGGGGCAGCCCTCGAGAGCCTCATAGAGCTTCTCAAAGTCACCCTGCTGATAAGGCAGAATCTTGTCGAGAGCAGCCTCGCGCTCTTCAACGGTATCAGCGCAAATCATCTCACGGAAAGCAGCAATTCTGTCTGCCTCGAAGAACATGTGCTCAGTACGGCAAAGACCGATACCCTCAGCGCCGAGCTCACGAGCCTTCTTAGCGTCCGTGGGAGTATCAGCGTTGGTGCGAACCTTGAGCTTTCTGTACTTGTCAGCCCAAGCCATAATTCTGCCGAACTCGCCTGCGATTGTAGCGTCAACGGTCGGGATAATGCCGTCGTAAATGTTACCGGTAGAACCGTCGATGGAGATTGCGTCACCCTCGTGATAGGTCTTGCCTGCGAGCGTGAACTTCTTGTTCTCCTCGTCCATAGCGATATCGCCGCAGCCGGATACGCAGCAGGTACCCATACCACGAGCAACAACGGCAGCGTGAGAGGTCATACCGCCGCGAACAGTCAGGATACCCTGAGCAGCCTTCATACCGGTGATGTCCTCGGGAGAGGTTTCCAGACGAACGAGAACAACCTTCTCACCTCTGGACTTCCACTCAACAGCGTCGTCAGCAGTAAATACAATCTTACCGCAAGCAGCTCCGGGCGAAGCGCCGAGACCCTTGCCTACGGGAGTAGCAGCCTTGAGTGCCTTTGCATCGAACTGCGGGTGGAGAAGAGTGTCGAGGTTGCGCGGGTCAATCATCGAAACAGCCTTCTTCTCGTCAATCATACCCTCGTCAACGAGGTCGCAGGCAATCTTGAGAGCAGCCTGAGCGGTTCTCTTACCGTTACGGCACTGAAGCATATAGAGCTTGCCGTTTTCAACGGTGAACTCCATATCCTGCATATCGCGATAGTGGTCTTCGAGAATTCCGCAAACCTTTACGAACTCGTCATAAGCCTCAGGGAACTTGTCCGCCATCTGAGCGATAGGCATAGGAGTACGAACGCCTGCAACAACGTCCTCACCCTGTGCGTTGAAGAGGAACTCACCCATGAGCTTCTTCTCGCCGGTTGCGGGGTCACGAGTGAAGGCAACGCCTGTACCGGAGTCGTCGTTGAGGTTACCGAATACCATCGGCATTACGTTTACTGCAGTACCCCAGCTGTACGGGATATCGTTATCGCGGCGATAAACGTTTGCACGGGGGTTGTCCCAAGAACGGAATACAGCCTCGATAGCAGCCTTGAGCTGTTCAACGGGGTCAGAGGGGAAGTCAACGCCGAGCTGCTTCTTGTATTCAGCCTTGAACTGAGTAGCGAGCTCCTTGAGGTCAGCAGCGGTGAGGTCAACGTCGAACTTAACGCCCTTCTTCTCCTTCATCTCGTCGATGAGCTGCTCGAAGTACTTCTTTCCGACTTCCATAACAACGTCGGAGAACATCTGGATAAATCTTCTGTAAGAGTCGTAAACAAATCTTTCAAACTTAGGGTCGGGGTTGCCGGCAATCATAGCCTCAACAACCTGGTCGTTAAGACCGAGGTTAAGGATAGTGTCCATCATACCGGGCATCGAAGCGCGCGCACCGGAACGAACGGAAACGAGAAGCGGGTTCTTGAGGTCGCCGAACTTCTTGCCGTTAACCTCTTCCATCCACTTAACGCCTTCCATAGCCTGCTGCATAATCTCATCGTTGATTTTTCTGCCGTCCTCATAGTACTGAGTGCAAGCCTCGGTAGTGATGGTGAAACCCTGGGGAACGGGCAGACCAATCTCGGTCATTTCAGCAAGGTTAGCGCCCTTACCGCCGAGAAGGTTGCGCATAGTCATATTACCTTCTTTAAAGGTATAGACCCATTTTTTAGCCATTGGAAATCTCCTCCTAAAATAGATAGATTTTGAGCTTTTTTCGGGCAGGAAAAAATTGCCCCAAAACTCCTGCATATATTATAACAGAAAACGCTAAAAATTGCTAGATGTTTTTTTAGATTTTTTTGAATTTTTTTGCAATTTGTACAGTTTTTTTAATGTAATGCGTTACACGGGAACCTTTTTTTGACATCAAACAAAAAAATTTGAGTTTTTTTAAAAAAGTGCTTGACAAATTATCAAGGTTGTGATATAATATACAAGTCGTTAGAAATTGAGGAACAAATGCTGGTGTAGCTCAGTTGGTAGAGCAGCTGATTTGTAATCAGCAGGTCAGGGGTTCGAGTCCGTTCACCAGCTCCAATTTTTCTTTTGATTATATGGGCGCATTCCCGAGTGGCCAAAGGGGGCAGACTGTAAATCTGTTGCGTTTCGCTTCGGTGGTCCGAATCCACCTGCGCCCACCACTAAAAGTCGGGCTTAAAAAGCCCGACTTTTTCTGCGTTTTTGTCGTTTTCGCAGGTGACAGAATGTCACACTAGCACAAAAAACGACAAAAGCCGCGGTGCGTCTATCCCATTTTGGTTCAGGCGTTTTTTCACCCGCAAGCTGCTTTTGTTTAACTGAAATTCATGTCGCGGTGCGTTGAACTAACCGTGAAATTTTTCATTAATATTTTTTAATACCGCATAAAAAAGTGCGGTGTTTTTTGTATATTCTCCTCAAAATGTAAACAAAAGTTTACATTTATGTAAATTTCTCTTGGTTGAATAACACAAATAGTTGCGTTATAATTAATATAGGTAAGGGGTAAAGATATGGGATTTGCTTTTAACAATCTGAAACTGTTCCGTCAAAAAAACGGCTACACACAAGAACAGATTGCCGAGAACCTCGGTGTTTCGCGGCAGGCTGTCGCAAAGTGGGAAAGCGGTGCGTCTATTCCGAATATCGACAATATGATTGCGCTTGCCGATTTGTACGATATGTCCGTGGATATGCTTGCGCGAAATCTCACGACAACCGTTCCTCCTCAGCCCGACGAGGGAAAGCACCTTTTCGGTTTCACGAAAATGAACGAAAACGGCGAGGTTGCTCTCCCCGAAAAAGCCCGCGAGGTGTTCGGCATAAAGCCCGGCGACTCGCTTTTGCTGCTCGGTGACGAGGACAAAGGTCTGGCGCTGGTGAAAATTCCCGAGATTGACAACAAGAATTTGCCCCGAAAGTGAGGTAATTATGAACGCGATTGAAACCAAAAAGCTCACGAAACGCTACAAGACTAAAACGGCGGTTTCCGAGCTTGATTTGACGGTAAACGAGGGCGAGCTTTTCGCACTCCTCGGAGTAAACGGCGCGGGCAAAACCACAACCGTCCGTATGCTTTCCTGCCTGTCCGAGCCGACAAGCGGTGAATGCTTTGTCTGCGGGAAAAGCTGCATAAAAGAGCCGCAGGCGGTCAAGGAAATCATCGACATTTCCCCGCAGGACACTGCTGTTGCCGATAATCTCACGGTTTTCGAGAATTTGAGGCTGATTTGCGGGATTTACGGCTACTCAAAGGAAAAAACCTCCGCGAAAATCGAGGAAATGATAAAGCTTTTCAATATGGACAAGGTGAGAAATTCCCGTTCAAAGACGCTCTCGGGCGGCTGGAAGCGCAAGCTGTCAATTGCGATGGCATTGATATCCGAGCCGAAGGTGCTGTTCCTCGACGAGCCGACGCTTGGTCTTGACGTTCTTGCAAGGCGCGATTTGTGGAGCGTTGTCGAGGAGCTGAAAGGCAAAATCACCATTATCCTCACAACCCACCATATGGAAGAAGCCGAGCACCTTGCCGACCGAATTGCCATAATGCTCGAAGGACAAATCGCCGCGCTCGGCACCCTTTCGGAGCTTGAAGAATTAAGCGGAAAGCAAGGTCTTGAAGAAAGCTTTGTGGCAATTGCCGAAAAATACGGAAAGAAGGCGGCAGGATGAATAAGATAAACGCTTTTGCAAAAAGAAATTTCCTTGAAATTATCCGCGACCCGCTGAGTTATATTTTCTGCTTGGGATTTCCGCTGATAATGCTGGTTGTAATGACGCTTGTAAACGAGAGCATTCCCCCCGAGGCAGGTATGACAAACTTCCGCATTGACAACCTCGCGGGAGGAATTGCCTTTTTCGGACTGACGTTTGTAATGCTGTTCACAAGCCTTTCAATAGCAAAAGACCGCTCGGGCGCGTTTCTCGTTAGGCTTTACGCGACGCCGATGAAAAGCGGTGACTTCATCGCGGGCTACATTCTCCCGATGGGGATTTTGGCGGTAATTCAGTCGATAATTACATTTGTTGTTTCGTACATAGTATCGCTTGTGGCGGGCGTTTCGATGAACCCGCTCGGAATGTTGGTTGCAGTTTTTGCGCTTTTGCCGACAATGGTTCTTATGGTGAGCTTCGGGCTGCTTTTCGGAACGCTGTTCAACGAAAAAGCCGCTCCCGGACTTTGCTCGATAATCATATCGCTGGGCTCGTTCCTCGGAGGGGTGTGGTTTGACGCAGAAGGCACGGGCGGTGTGCTCCTCGATATCTGCAACGTCCTCCCCTTCTTCCACGGAGTAAAAGCGGCAAGAATGGCTTGCGCGCTTGATTTCTCGGGTGATTTCTTCATTCACCTTGCGATAACCGCGGGATATGCACTGGTTGTTCTGATACTCTCGATTGTCGTGTTCAAGAACAAAATGCACGCGGATTTGAAGTAAAATTGAATAAGAAGAGCGCTCCTCGGGGCGCTCTTTTTTGCTTGACAATTTGTACGGATTGTGGTATAATTTTGTTGGTAAAAAACTTATGGAAAGGAACAAAAAAATTTTGAGCGCTGTTACTGCGGCGGCAATGCTCCTCACATTAACCGCGTGCAACGACGGCGCAAAAACCTCGACGCCTTCGCAAACATTGAGCAGTTCATCTTCTGCCGAGGAAATCCCGATTGACCCCGGCATACCCGAATCGCCTGCAAGCGATTTTGAGTACAAATTCAAAGAAGAACTCGGCGGTATTGAAATTACAGAATACAATGGAAAAAATGAAGTTATAAGGATTCCAGCAAAAATTGACGGGAAAAATGTTACATCAATAGGCGAAGACGCTTTTGTAGGTTGCGTGGGAATTACAAGCATAATAATCCCGAACGGCGTTACAACAATAGGAAAAAATGCATTGTCCTGTCACGAACTTACAAGCGTAACAATACCAAACAGCGTTACGAAAATAGGAGAACGTGCGTTTTTATTTTGCTACGAACTTACAAGCGTAGCACTCCCAGATAGCGTTACAGAAATAGGAAAAGACGCATTTTCCGGCTGTATGGCAGAAATCACCTACAAAGGCAAAACTTACTCCACCGGCAATTATGACGCATTGTACACAGCTATAAACGGCTGATATTCAATCCCGAGCGTTCCGCGCGTTCGGGGTTTTTGCCGAAAAAGTAAAAATTTGCCGCCCGAGTTTCCCCGAGCGGCTTTTTTTATTTTTCAACCTCAACAATAAACCCGTCAAACCCCGCCTGTTTTGCTTTTGCGAGATAGTTTTGAGCATTTGTCTTTGAGGAAAATGCACCTATCTGCACGCGGTAGAGCTTGTCACAAATCCGCTTGTTCACTTCCTCGGCAATTTTACCCATACGCTCGAATAAGTATGTTCCGGGGCAGCTTTTCCCCGAGTGAAACCAGCGATGTACGGTCATATTCTGCTTGTCCGTTTGACCGACAAGCGATTTGTCGGCTTTCCACAAGAGCTTCGGGATACCGTTGCGCTTGCAGATGTCAACGAGCAAATCAATCAGCGCGGCGTAAACCTTGTCGTTCACCGCGAACGGCTCTTTGGTATCGCTCGCACACTCGATTGTGATTGCGCGGTTGTCGTTCGCGGCGCTTGACGAGCAGTAGGAACGGTCCTTTTCCTCAACGTACATCGCGATACGTCCGTCCTTACCGATACCGTAGTTGGAACTCGCCGCCTTCGTCTGAAACAGCTCCCCAAGCGGCTCGACATTACACTGCCCGACAACGCAGTGAATTGTGATTGTATCGATTTTGTGGTTGCGCGGGCTGTCGCGGTGAGGGGAAATTTTCGTGTAAGAAACAAGCGGGCTGTTACTCATCAGAACCGCCTCCCTTGTTTCCTCCGTCCGCAAGCCCCTCGCCGATTGTGTAACCGACAACTGCGGCGGTTGCCATAATGCAGCCGCTGACGGTTTCGGTGGTGTCCGAGTTCCCGCCGAACGCGAGAATAAGTCCCGATACAAGCGCAGCCACGGCTACCCACCATTTGCGGCTCGTCAATTTGCGTTTCCAGTCAATTTTCATTGTGTTCAACCTCTCTTTCCAAAACTCTGATTTTTTCGTCTTGCACCTCGTTATGCCGTTCGAGAGCATAAACGCGGTCGATAACCTGATTGTGTTTGTTAACTTTCTCCTCGAGCTGCTGGAGGCGGTATGTAGTCAAACGAGATGACGCGATGATACCGCCGAAGCTGCCGACGAGCGTGAAAAGCCCCGAAATTACTGCCACAACAATAGCACTATCCATCATCACACCTCGCCTTCTCCGAGAATTTTCTCGACCTGCGCGCGCCAGCGTTCCGGCACCTGCTCGATTGTCAGCTTGCCCTCGCGGATTTTTCTTGCGTAAATTTTAGCCATTTGTGCTGTCCTCCTCACTCGCGGGAACCGTTGCCGCGACTATATCCGCGATTTCGATGATTGCGTCCTGCAGCTCCGAAATCTCGGTCTGTGCCTGTTGCTCGGCTTCCTTTTTCTCGTTCAGCCGCTTAATACTGTTCTTGAACCAAAGTACCATTACTCAAAACCTCCCGAAATGCTCGTTATATACCCGCCCGAACCGCTTTCGCCGCGCGAGATTGTTACCCTAAAGTTAAATGCAAAACCGTTCTCGGCGGTCTTGTTCGTGAAAACATACGAAAATCCGGCTTGCGATTTTTTCGTGCAATCCTCCCAGACAGGCTCGGTGTCAAGCGCGTTGTTGGTGACCTCATACTTGCACACCGCGTCTGCGGGGATAGAACCCTCGACATTTAATGCACACGCAGAAATCACATCATCTGCGGGAAACGGCTGCGCGAGAGTAACCGTGAGTTCGGTGAGGTTGCGCGTGAATATGATTGTGCTGGTTGCCGTGTCCTTGCCATCGCTTGCGGAAATCGTGAAAGTATGCTCGCCGTTCGTGACTTTGAGCCAATCGTCACCGCCGAGCGTGTAGGTTTCCTGCTGATTTTTTGTCGCGGTGAACGTGGAAATCTGCGTTCCGTCCAAGTCCAAAGTCACGGAAACGCTGTCGCTCTCGTCCGCGTCGTCAACCGAATAATTGCACGAAAAACCGCTGTCAAGCGTGCCGATGTCGCCTGTTTTGTCGGCGGTGATTGTGGGCGGATTGTTTGCGCTTACGTTTCCGTCATCGTCAACCGAGAGCGATGTCGGGAGAATAAAAGCGGGGCGGGCAGCAACACTAGAATAAAAAGTGTTGCTGCCGCCCAGAGAACCGTTCGTGAGCGAAAAGAACCCGCTCGCGTCATCGCGGGTGTTAGGAGAACGCAACCACCAGTCGACGGCAGTATCGGTGCTGTTTTTGCCTATTCTTGAATTGATGTCAGAGAAGTACGACAGCTTTGCTCCGTCAATGGGTAAATATTGATTGTTGCTCCGCGTAAAGCCTACTTCGTAGCCCGAAAGCAAAAACGCCTTGCAAGACAATCCGTTCACTCTCGATTGCACCGTCATTGATGTGCCGCTTCCTTTTCGGTAGGGGATAATTACCGTCTTAATAGCTTCACGAATTTTCTCGTCAATGGTATTCAAGAAATCGCCGTTGAGCCACGACTCTATGCTAGAATTTTCGTAGTCGTTCGAGCTTGTAGAGCTGCTCGTTCCGTGCCAAGCTCTTTGCGAGTGGGTTTTCTCGCGGAGAACCCACACCCCGTCACAACTGTCATCATACATCTCCGACGGCTTGCCCTTATGCACGATTATGTAATTTACCGCCGTACCGTCTTCCTTGATTTTGACGATATCGCCTACCGCTTTGTCGCCTAAATAAGCCATTTTACCACTCCTTCCTTAAAACTCCAGCCGCGCATTGTCCGCGTTCCAGACAGCGTTCGCGGTTATGCCGTCAAGGTTGCCGAAAGTCACGGCGAAGGGGTTTGACGTGACCTCTGCACCGCCCGCGATTTCCAGAGCAAGCACGCGGCTTTTCACCTCGTTAATCTCCGACAGGATAGACGGGTGCGCTGCCTCGTCTGCGTTGTGCTCGGCAACGTTTCCGCTGTCGTTTTGATCTGCGCCTAATAATAACAATCCCCAAGACATCAGACTGCACCTCCGAAAATTTGATATTCAGCGGAAATAACCGCCGTGGGAGCGCTTTTCGCTCTTATTCTGATATAGCCCTCGCGCGTATCCGTTTTTGTGTCGAACCCAGCCGTGAGTGCCGCTTCGATGTAGTCGGGCATAATCCGCACGTCTGCGCGGTCATACGCGGTTGCTTCGGGCGCGAGAATATCGTAGTAGAACGGATATTTGCTGTCGTCATCGGACAGCCAGCCCGTGGTGGTAATCATCACGGAAACCGTCTTGATTTTGTCGATTTTGGCATCGACAGCCGCCGTGAGCTGCTCCTCGGTAACTCCCGCGGTAAAATCCGTGAGGTCGGAAACCGTGTGCGTGTGCACCGCTTTCGCCGAATACTGCTCGGTGTAAGCGTTCGCGGAGGTGACAGCGGATTGAGCCGCGCTGTCCGCGTAAGACTGCGCTCCCGCAAGCGTTTCTGCGTCCTTGCCGTCAACATAGCTCTGCGTGACGTCACCGCCGCTCATAGCAAGCCCGTCTGCATAAGCTTTCGCGGCTGTGAGCATTTCCGCGTCCTTGCCGTCAGCGTAGGATTTCACCTCGCTTACCGCGTTGTCGAGCTGCTCTGCCGTGAGGTGCACCGCCGAGTTCCCCGCGTGCGCTTCAATAGCGGCTCTCGCGACCTCGTCAGCACCCGAGCCGCCCGACTGTGCTGATGACTTAAAAGGGTTTTCGGAATAGTCCGAGCCGATAAGAAGCACGCTGCCCGTGCCCGTCAGATACACCGTTCCGTGCGCGTCAAAAACAGGCGCAGAGCCTCCCGCAGGCACGCTCACAACACCGTCTGCACCGCTGACTACATTGGGCTGTTTTCCCGCGTAAACCGTGCTTGTTCCGTCGTTGCGAAGCCAAGCGTTCGTGCCATAGAACCCAACCTTGACCTCGCTTCCCGTGAGGGAAATTGTTTTTGTGTTCATAATAACCTCTCTTTCTGCAGTTTCCTGCAAGCATAGCATAACACACTCACGACTGAAAATAACTGCACATTTTCACGTTTTGCCTGCAATTTGAACAAAAGAAAAAGCGCCCCGAAGGACGCTCTTTTTTGTATAATTTTAGTAAAAAAAATTGCCGAGAAGGAAAAATCCAACTCGGCAAAAGTTTAATTCGGGTTTAGATTAAAGGTAAATGATACCTCTGAGTTCAAATGTTTCGGAGGAAAGGATAGAATGTACACCAACCTCCCAATTCTGAGCAGTTCCATTTTTATTCAAATCTACGAACTTAATTTCTCCTTTCTGATTTTTTTCTACATATCTATCTTTGTCAGGAACAATAACTTCCTCCCAAATCTTGTCGTCTTCCTCGATAGGAGTAGGCTCCCAATCAGTTGTAAAACCGAAATCATATACGGGAACATTACCGTGATTTACGGAATTACCGCTGAATATAATGCAAGCGCCGCTGCCGTCCTCCTTGAGCAGGATTTCAGTTCCTGCGTAAGTGCCTTCCGGAATAATTTTCTTGTCATAAAGCTTCTGGAGGTACTTGTTTACTCCATTATTATCAAGAGGAACTTCAATATCTCCAAAATGATAGTTGTCATCTACGTCAACAAGGGTAATTGTTTTCTTGGAAACCTCGGTTTTGGATTCGGACGCAGGCTCGGAAGTTGACTCGGGAGCAGACTCGGAAGTTGATACGGAAGACTCAGCCGTCGAAGAAGAGCTTTCCTTGGTTTCTGTGGTTGTGGAAGAGCTCTCGGAAGATGTAGTTGACGAAGAAGTTGTAGTTGACTGCGAAGAATTTTCCTTATTTTCGGAGCAGCCGGTAAGTGCCGCCACAATAACGGCAACAGCAGCAATTGCTGAAATAATCTGTCTTTTCATAACAAATTCTCCTTAAATTGTCCTTTGCGGAAACGGTTTTTTCACTTGCGAAATACTCGGACTAAATAAGCACAAAAGCGAGATAGCACGCGGATTTCGTGCGTTTCGTGAAATTTGTCAGCTAAAATCTGTAAAAAGTTGAGTTGTCAGTGCGGATTTTTGTGATTTCGTGCTTGTGCGAAATCACAAAAAACGCAGAAAAAACTCGGGCTGGAAGCCCGAGTTTTTGGCGGAAAGAAAGGGATTCGAACCCTTGAACGGGTATTAGCCGTTACACGATTTCCAATCGTGCGCCTTAGACCAGCTCAGCCATCTTTCCACATATTCAGCTTTTATATTATACCACAACTTCTCCCAAAAGTCAAGCGGTTTTTACAAAAAAATTCAAAAATATGTAAAGCCGGGAGATAATCCCGGCAAACTGCCAAAAAGCAGCTTCATTATCGACTTTAATCAGCGCTTGTTCTGGTTCTGCTGGTTGTTCTGGTTCTGCTGGTTCTGCTGATTGTTCTGGTTCTGCTGGTTCTGGTTGTTCTGATTAGACATAACAAATCCTCCTGTGAAACACATTTTTCGCGGATTTCACCGCAGTCATATTTTACACAAAAATACCGCAAATATACTCGTTTTTTCGCGAAAAACGCGCGCGATATTTTCCCGAAATTGTAAAATCAACACGAAGCACCGAAAAACGCGTACACGACCGCGCCGCAAACAAGCCAAGCCGTGCAGTCTGCCGAGAGAGCTGCCGCAGCGGCATAACGCGTTTTTTTCACCTTCACCGCCGAGAAATACACAGCAAGTGTGTAAAAAGTCGTTTCCGACGAGCCGATAAGCGTTGCCGCAACGCGCTCGGCAAAGCTGTCTGCACCGCATTGCTGAGCAATTTCATTGTAAACTGCCATTGCACCGCTTCCCGAAAAAGGTCTTAAAATCACAAGCGGCACAGCGTCCGCAGGAAAATTCACGGCATTGCAAATCGGTGTGAGAAGCCTTGTAAGAGCCTCGACAGCTCCGCTTGCCCGAAAAACTCCGATACATACAATCAGCAAAACCAGCGCGGGAAGTATCTCAGCGCACGTTTTCAAGCCGCTTTCAGCACCCTCGCAGAATGCCGCGAAAATGTCCACACGCTTGACTGCCGCGTAAACCAGAATTGCCACAACAATCGTCGGCACTATGTAATCCGTCACTTCAACACCCGCTTTTTCGAGAATTTCGCGCACATTTTTGCCGTGAAAACCGCGATGAATAACGAATAAGCCGTCACAATCCACACGCACGGAAGAATATCCATAGGCTTTTCAGCACCGTTTGCGGCACGAAGCGCAGCGGCTGTCGCGGGAATAATCTGCAAACTCGCCGTATTCAAAACCGCGAGCATTATCATATTATCGCTCGCGATACCGTCCGAGCCCTCTTCCTCGGCAATCGCTTTCATTGCGGCAATTCCGAGCGGGGTTGACGCATTTCCCAATCCCAGCACATTTGCAGCTATGTTCATTGCCACAAGTCCTGCTGCCCTGCCTCCGCGTTTTATCCCGCGAAAAAGCCAGCCGAGCGGCTTTGCAAGGAGCTTTGACAGCTTCTCCAGAAGTCCCGATTTTTCGGCAACTTTCATCATTCCGCACCAAAAGCACATCACCCCGCAAATCGAAATCACCAGCTCCACAGCCTCGCCCGACTTTGCGAGAATACTCTCCGACATCTCACCCATTCTCCCGTTTACCGCAGCAAATATAAACGAAATCACGGGTATTGCCACGAGAATTACTTTCATAAAAGCACCTCTTCTGCTTTCACCAATTTTTTCTATAATTACCATATACATTAATTTTTTGTTAAAATTTGTAAAATCGCCTTGACATTAAAATCGAAATATGGTAAAATAAGGTAGTAAAAAAGATATGAAACCCGAATGGGTTCTCTATAAATATTCACACAAGGAGGAAACCTAAATGGTTAAGTCAACCGGAATTGTACGCAAAGTTGATGAACTTGGACGTATCGTTATTCCTATTGAGCTTCGCAGAAATCTTGATATTGATGAAAGAGACAGCCTTGAAATTTATGTCGAGGACGACCACATTATCCTGAAGAAGTATTCGCCTGCCTGCGCATTTTGCTCTAACGCAGGAGAAATCACAGTTTTCAAGGGAAAGAACATTTGCAAGAGCTGCCTTGCCGAGCTTTCGCAGATGGGTGGAAAAACCGCTGAATAATGCGATTTATCAAGCTTTCAAAAAAATATATGCCGCGCGGTGAAGAAAAATCACCTCGCGGCATTTGTTTTGTGATAAACCTGTGCGCGGACTATTCTGTCCGAAGCACGATTAATTCTTGCGGCGGAAATTCGGGTTGTCGTCCGGCTCGCGCATTATGACATCGTATAAGCGGCGCGTTTTGTTGGACTTCGCGTGTTTCTTTTCCTTCAGCATATCCAACTCGGACTGCGGGTCATTGACGAAAAGATTTCTTTCCTCGGTCCAGATACCGCTCGGAGCGTTTTCCTTTGTGACCTCTTTCGGCAGGCTCTCACGCGGATTTTTCTCCCATTCGGGCGACGGCTCGCTCTCTTCCGGATATCTGTTTTTGCGCGGTTTGCCGCTCAAATCGCTCTCCGACTGTTCGAGAACATCAAAAATGCTTCCGATATCGCGGAACGGCTCGTCGTCGGGAAAATCGCGTTCATCGGGCAGATTTGGCTCAACAGCGCGATAAGTCGGTGTTTCCTCGGGAACGCTCTGCGGGATTACATCATCGCTTTTCGGCGAGAACAAATCCATTTCGGGCGGCGCTGTCGTCACGGCAGCACCCGACATTTTCCCGTAAGCCGAGATTGCCGCTGCGTTTTTCCTGATAATCTTCGGCTTCTGCTCGTGAACCTCGGCGGGTTTCTCGGGGACGTCTTCGGCTTTCTCTGAGAACTCGGCTTGCTGCTCAAAATCAGCCTTGCTCTCGGCAAAATCGCTTATGTTTGTCGGGAAATCCTCGGTAAACGCGTTTTCGCCTGTTGTCGAAAACGGCACGAAATCGCCGCTGAAAACAGGCATTTCGGGAGCTTCGGGAACCTCTGCACGAATTTGGTTTTCCTCGTCAAATCTGCGCTCGGAAAACTCCGGTGACTGCTGCACAAACGGCTGAAAATCGCGTGGATTTGGATTTTTCGTGTAACCGCTGTCACCGCGCGGCTCACCCGCACGAATAATATGTGAAATCTGCTGTCCCTCGTTTTTGCGGCGGAAAACCGTCGGCGACGTGAAAAATCCGTCCTTCGGCAGCTCTTCCTCTTCCTTGGGCTTTTTCGGCTCGGGCTTTTGCGGAGCAATCTCGCTGCGCGAAATTCTCTCGGGCACAAACGGCTTTACAACACGCTCTCTCGACGGGCGCTCCTCGCGTTTCGGAACCTCGACAATCGGCTTCGAGCGAGAAATATCCACGTTCAGCGAGTAGTCAAGGAACGAATTCAGCTCCTCGGGAGAAATCTCGCCCGAGTCAACCTTTTCCCTCATTGCACTCATATAGCTGTGCCAGTTTTCATATTCCTTCGTGCTCATAGAAGTGCCAACGCGCGCGTAAATCTCGTCCGTTACCCTCGCGCACTTCTCGTCAAGCTGGGGTGAAAGCCGCTGAACAGGGTGCTCGTCGCGGTAAATTTCAAGACAGGTTTTTCCGTTTGTGAGATAAGTACGGCAATAATCCTCGTCATAATCGGCATTTCTGAGGTACAGCCGACCGCAGCGCTTGCACGGGCACAAAATCCCTCCGCTTTCAATTATCGCGTCGATTTCCAAATCAACGACAGCTTTGAGACTGCACGGCATATATATTTTCTCGGTGTAGTTCTCCATTTTACCGCGAACGATGTTGTAGCTTGAAAGCTCCGCGGGCAGCCCCGCTCTCATCTTCGCGAAAGCGTCCATTGCAATCTGGTCGGAAATCTCGCGATAGTCGCCGATATCCGAATAGTCGTCCGAATAGTCGAAATCCGCGAGAACGTGCCGCACGATGTCCTTCGATATTGCCGAGAACATAAACGGCGAGCTGGGCGTTCTCCCGACGG
The DNA here is from genome assembly GCA_017847835.1 of Oscillospiraceae bacterium. Lineage (GTDB taxonomy): Bacteria > Bacillota > Clostridia > Oscillospirales > Ruminococcaceae > CAG-115. Next base: position 49,648 of record JAGASH010000003.1, on the reverse strand, counting down.
AAAACACCTTGATTTCACCCAAATCCTCCAGCCGACAGCCCATTTCCTGTGCTGTCACGCTGAACATCAAATCGAAGTAATTTCTGCGGGAAGCGGCTTCCTTCGCGTTTTTGACGTTCTTGGTGAACACGAAATCAATCTTGCTCTTGGCATAGTCCTGCACGCGAACAATATTCAGCCATTCGTTTATCGCGCGGTTATAGCGAAACTCGCAAAGCCGCGAAAACACGAGCTTATCAAACTGCGTGCGGCAGCTTATATAGCGGTTCCAGAGCGTTCCTGTGCCGATGTTGTCACGTCGGCAGAGGTAGTCTATCCAGCAGTCTATCGCGACTTTTTCGTAGGTTGTGCGAATGTTATGCTCGATGTAACAATGCGCGTTTTGAATATCACGGCGAAGCTGCGCAAAAACATCGGGGTTGATTTTACCCGTTTTCTGAGCCTCGCTGCACGCTTCAATCGCGCTCTTGGCAAAATACGACAAGTCAAACCCGCAAAAATCAAGCAAAGACGACGGATAGCGAAGCAGAAAAATCTCGTTGGAGCTTCGTCCCACAAGCTTTAATGTATCTTCCATTAAATCCTCTCCTTGTTTTTGCGGTTAATCAGCAGCAGAGCTGCTCGCCGAGCTGTCTGAGCTTTCTATTTTCTTGCGAAGATAGGGGTTTTCGCGCAAAATGCCTTCCACATAAAGCACGTCCACGGTTTTCCCGTCAACCTTCTGAGTTGACCAGCGGATATGGTCGCTCGAAGCTCCCGAATAAACGGCTGTGTGCAGGTGACGGCAGCCCGCGACTTTTTTGCAAATTCCCATCGGTATCTTCACGTCACCGCGGGAGTCCTCGACGTAATAGGAAACCATTTCACGGTCGCCTGTCTTTGAAATATAGCGCACCACGCGATAGTCGCCCGACTCGGAAATCTTTTCGTAATCGGGGTCGCGAAGGCTGAGGTCAAGCTCGCTTATCGAAGGGCTTCCGTTTTCATCGAGGGTGAACGTGATGTTGCCCATAAACATACGCATAGCGATAAATCCAACCGTGCCGATAACGTACATCAGCAGGAACATTGTTCCAAGCACCGTTTTGAGGGTTTCGTTTGACCTGTTGATAAAGAAAAACACAATAACGACAACCAGCGGCGGGGTTGTGATGTACCATTTTCCGAAGCCGAAAATCAGTATCAGAAAGGCGATTATCGGCAGGACGTAGGCGTTGACCTGCGTGATAACCTGTTTTCTTGTGAAGATAAGCAGACCGAAAGCCGCGATGTTGACGAAAAGATAGAGCACAAAAAGCGGCGTGGGATTTTCAAGCTCGAAGTGAAATCCGAAGCACAGCCACGCTACCCATATCAAAAATGCCGTGTAACCCCAGCAGAGTGCCGCAACCGCACGTCTGAACCACACGTTTTTGAAAAATGCCGTGAGTTTGTCCATATTTTAACCTCTTTTGACGGAAATATTTTAAAGCATAGTTCTATATAATATATTGTATAACAAAACGCTGAAAAATGCAAGTGCTTTTTGCAAATTTGTTTCCCGTGAGGCAATTTTCGGGATTTCGCATAACAAAAATCCGAGCCTTTCGACCCGGATTTGCGTTTTATCAGTTGTCCTTGTTCTGGAATTTTCTGAGAAGCAGCTCGATGTCCTGCGACTCGCTGTAACCGAAATTACCGCCAATTCCCGTCGGAGCGGGAGCCGGCTGCGGCTGCGCTTCAGGAGCAGCTGTTTCGGCTGCCTCTGGAGCGGCTTCATCTGCCTGCTTTTCGGGAGCCTGCTGAGTTCCCGCCGGAGCCGCGTTCTGCTGAACAGCCTGAGGAACAACCTTCTTCGGCTGAGCTGCGGGCTTGACGTTATCCTCGGCAAAATCAGTTGCAATCGCAACAATCGAAATCTCGTCCTCGGCAAGCGTATCGTCAAACTCAACACCGAACTTGTATTTCGCGTCGGGGTTGAACTTCTCGGCAATCTTCTTTGTGAGCGTATCGAGCTCTTCAAATCCAACAGAGTCGGAAGCGGGAATTCTGATATTGAGAAGACCTCTTCTCGCACCTGCAATAGAAGTTTCGAGCAGCGGGCTGTTGAAAATCTCGTCGAGAGCGTCGTCGAACTTGTTGTCACCCTTGCCGGCACCGATTGCCATATGAGCAATTCCGCTGTCGCTGAGAGCCATACGAACGTCCGCGAAGTCTACGTTAATGTAACCGCTGCTGTGAAGCAGTGTGATGATACCCGTAACCGCCTTGCAGAGGATTTCATCAACCTTTTCAAAGGACTCTCTTACCGAAACGTGACCGCCCTTGTTTCCGCTTACGCCTTTGAGCATTCTTACTCTGTCGTTCGGGATAATGATAAGCGCGTCAACATTCTGCTTCATCTCGGCAATACCCTTGACAGCCTCGCGCATTTTTTGCGGACCTTCCCAGTCAAACGGCTTTGTGACAACACCGACAGTGAGTATGCCCTTTTCCTTTGCGATTGCAGAAACAACGGGAGCAGCGCCCGTACCTGTGCCTCCGCCCATACCGGCAGCTACAAACAGCATAGAAATGCCGTCAAGAGCCTTTGCGATATCATCGCGGTTTTCTTCAGCGGATTTGCGGCCCTTTTCGGGGTCGTTTCCCGCGCCCTGACCGCCGGAAGTCTTTCTGCCAATCTGAATGCGCTTCATCTGGCTTCCGTCCTTGCTGCGCAGAGCGGCAACATCGGTGTTTGCAACAACATAGTCAACGTCGCACACACCCGAGTTTACCATATGAGAAACCGCGTTTCCGCCGCCTCCGCCGACGCCGAAAACCATAATTTTCGTGGCATATTTGAAATCGTCGTTTACTTCAAATCCATCATCATAACTATCAAGTGCAAAACCCATTGAAATTTTACCTCCCGAATTTTTTATAGCCGCGCCATTTGACGCATTTAAACGATATCCAAAACCGAACAATCTCAAAATATCGCATAATCAAGCCGATTTCGGACAACATATTGTAATTGAATATAAAACACTACTATATATTATAGCATATATGAATAGAAATTGCAACCTATTTTTTTAATTTTTTTATTCAGAAGTCGAAGTTTGTTCGGGAACGGGGTTTTCGGGGGGCTGCTCGGACGAAGAAACCGAGGAGCTCTGCGGTTTTTCGGTGGTCGACTGAACAGGCTTCTGCCCATGAGAAAGGCTTTCAACGGCAACCTTTTCGGGATTTGTCAGCAGCACGGAAACACGCTCGTCCTCGCCGATTTCCGTTTCGATGAGCCTCTGACCGACGCGAAGCTTGCTTTCAAGCTGACTTGACGAGCCGATGTTTAAGACAATTCTGTCCTCAATTGTGATTTTTATGGAAAATCTGTCGGTTATGTCAACCTCGGTAATATTTTTCAAGCCGACTTTTTCCGCAGTTTCAAAGATTTCCATTATGATTTTGTTTTTCGCCTCAACAGCCGAATTTAGCCGACAGCCTGTTTCAAGGCTCTCCGCTTCAAAACCCTTTACGACAACCAGCCCGCTTGCCGAGATATTTCCGAGTACTCGTCCGCCGCGCGAAATAACAACAGTTTTACCGTCCTGTTTAAGCGCAAACCAATTCTGCGCTTCGGTTATCTCGATGAGAATTTTTGTCGGGTAATTCTTCTTTACCGTAACCTTGTCCACAAACGCAAACGCGTTCATAACGTTTTCTTCGGCTTTTTTCGCGTCGATGTGCATAAGGTTTTCACCCGTTTTCACACCCGAAGCCGCGATGATTTCCTCGGAGGAATAGCGCGTTGTGCCGGAAACCTCGATTGAGCCGCATTTGAACAGCACGGTATTCGACAAAACCGCCATAACAATACCGACGATAATTGCCGCTAGAATGAAGTAAAGGGTATAATTTCCGCCGCGATAGGGACGTTTTTTCTCGGAAACGGCAGTGCGGTTTTTTGCGAGAGCCGCCTTATCGGCAGCCCTGCGAGCCTGCTCGTTCACAGGCTTTTGCGGGACTGCCGCGGGACGATTTTGAACATTCGGCGAACTCGTCGGCACGGTCTGTCTGTTCGTCGGAGAAACCGCGGTTTTCTTCGGCTTCTTCCCGAGCGAGAAGCGCTTTTTCCCTTTCACAGAGCCTTTCTGCGCATTTGCTCCCGAACGGATTTGCGCGTTTTTGTCCGCGGGAACTTTGCTCTGCGCGCTGTTCGGTGAATTCGGACGGCTCGGAGAAACACGATTGTTCGGCTGATTTTGACTGTTACGGGGCATATTCCGAGGACTGCCCGAGGTACGGGAAGGCGTGTTTTTCGCGGGATTTGCGTTCCGTGAAGCACCGTTTTGCGGCGCGTTTCCGCGAGTATTATTCACAGGCTGCCGATTTTTTTCAGCGTTCGGCTTCTGCGCCGTTTTCTTCTTCCCTATCATCTTTTCACTTCCTTGGAATTTTGTTTATCATCACAGAAAACCGCTTTACACCACGATTTTCAGACCTTTTTTATATCCGCTCCGACCGAGCGCAGCGATGTTTCTATGCTTTCATAGCCGCGTTCGATGTAACTCGCTCCCGAAATCTCGCTTGTTCCCTCGGCTGCCAGTGCCGCTATCACAAGCGCTGCACCGCCGCGAAGCTCCGCTGCACGAAGTTTTGCACCCGAAAGCGTTTTCACACCCTCAACCACGCACACCCGTCCCTCAACCTTTATCGAAGCACCGAGCCGCACCAGCTCCGAGATGTGCCGGAAACGGTTCTCGAAGATTGTTTCCACGAAAACAGACGTGCCCTCTGCCGTTGAGCAAAGCGCCGTGAACGGTGCCTGAATGTCCGTCGGGAAGCCGGGATAAGGCATTGTGCGGATTGTCGGGGGAGCTTGTATCCGTTTTTTGCAGTTGAGGTAGATTTTCCCGCCGCCATAGCTGTAAACCCGCGCGCCCATTGCTTCAAGAACAGGAATGAAACCGTTCATATGCTGAGGAACGCAGTGCGTGAGGATAATCTCGCCGCGGGTTATTGCCGCTGCACAAAGATAAGTTCCCGCAACAATTCTGTCGGGTATCACCGTGTGCTCAGCGCCCGTCAGACGAGCCACGCCCTCTGCTTCAATCACGCTTTCTCCCGCGCCTCGGATTTTTGCTCCGAATTTGTTCAGGCAGTCTGCGAGGTCAATGATTTCAGGCTCTCGCGCGGCATTGTGTATCTCGGTCACACCCTTTGCCGTCGCTGCCGCAAGCAGGATATTTTCGGTTGCCCCGACAGACGGAAAAGATAGCGTTATCTTTGCCCCGCGAAGCCCCGACGGTGCCGTGCAGTCAAGATAGCCGTGCTCCTCGGAAATTTCCGCGCCCATCTGCCGCAAAGCCGAAAGGTGCAAATCAATCGGTCTTGCACCCAGCTCGCAGCCTCCCGGAAACGACAGCCGACATCTTCCCGTTCTTCCGAGAATTGACCCGAGAAAAACTATGCTCCCGCGCATTTCCCGCATAAGATTGTCGGGAATTTCGCTTCCCACAACGTTTGTCGCGTCAACAACAACCGTGTCTGCTGTTCTCCGGCAGCCGCACCCGAGATTTGTCAGAATACGGCAGGCAGCGTCTGCGTCCGAAAGCTGCGGGCAATTGTGAAACACGCTTTCACCGTGCGCCAGAACCGCCGCCGACAAAAGCGGAAGCGCGCTGTTTTTCGCACCCTGAACCCGCAGTTCTCCTTCAAGCCTTTTCCCGCCGTTTATTATCAGCCTTTGCCGATTTTCCATATAATCACCCTTTCAGCGTTCGCATACAGCAATATATGCAAATCGCCGGATTAGGTGAAAATTTACTTGAGAAGTATATCCTCGCCGACCAAATCAATAATCTCGCTCATAATTTTTCCCGCTGCGTCGGACTCGCGCTGATTGTGCGCGTTCTGCTCCATTTCAAGCAGCTTCGAACGGTTTTCATAAAGCTCCGAAACAGCTTTTATCAGGCTTTCTCCCGTGAGCTCCGCGTCCTCGATAATTATAGCCGCGTTCTTGTCGGCAAGCGTTTTCGCATTGTAGAACTGATGATTTTCCGCAGCCGCAGGATACGGCACGAGAATTGAAGCTCTGCCGACCTCCGTGAGCTCGGTTATCGTCATCGCGCCCGCTCTCGAAATAATCAAATCAGCCGCACTCATACAGGTGTACATATTGTCGATATAGTCGCGGAAAATGTGCTTTTTCTCATCTTTTTTAACGCCGTTTTTATCGAGAGCCTCCGCGAAAATCTCCTTGTTTTTGCTGCCGTAGGAGTGAATGTGATTGATTTTTCCGGTCTTGTTTTCCCACGAAATAAGCTCCGCGACAGCGTTTGTAATGCGGTTTGCACCGAGGCTTCCCCCGAATGACAAAACCGTGAAATCATCGGACAGCCCGAGCCGTTTTTTCGCGGCAGAGCGCTCCTCAATCGGGATATTTGTGCGAAGCGGATTTCCCGTCACAATACACCTTGACGCGTCCTTCAAGTGCTTTTTCGCGTCCTCGGTTGCCAGAAGAACCTTGTCCGCTTTTGTCGAGAGCATTTTTGTTGCCATTCCGGGATAAGAATTGCTCTCGTGCGTTATAGTCGGTATTTTCATCGCGCTCGTCTGCGACAGCACCGTTGCCGTGACATAGCCTCCCGTGCCTATCGCAAGGTCGGGTTTGAACTCCTTGATAATCCGCTTGACAGAGCGCTTTGCCGAGATAAAATAGCAATACGCAGCCTTGACGTTGTGCGCAAGACTTTTCGGTGAAAAACCGCGCTCAAAGCCGTACATATCAACGCCGACAAAGTCATAGCCTGCTTTTCCGACGAGCTTTTTTTCCATACCGTCGGGTTTTCCGACAAACAAAACCTGCGTTTCGGGGAACGTTGCCGTGAGCTTATCCGCAATCGCAAGCGCAGGATTTATATGTCCCGCGGTTCCTCCCGCAGCAAAAATTACTCTCATTTTTTATCACCTTTTTAGTTTATTTCAGCTTCGCGCGTTTGCTCACAGCGAGAAGCAGTCCCATTTCCCAAAGCTGTATCATAAGCGCCGTGCCGCCATAGCTGAAAAACGGCATTGAAATACCCGTATTCGGCACGCAGCACAGGTTTACGCCGATATTAAGCAGCGCTTGCAGTCCGATGTGAAATGTAATTCCCGTTGCCATAAGACAGCCAAATCTGTCCTCGGCGTGCGAAGCAATCGTGAAGCCGCGCATTACGAAAATCACGAACAGCAGAATTACCACAGCGCCGCCCACAAGTCCGAATTCCTCGCACAAAACCGCGTAAACGAAGTCATTCTGCGCATAAGGCAGGTAGAAATATTTCTGCGTGGAGTTGCCGAAGCCCTTGCCCCAAATTCCGCCGGAGCCGATTGCCAGCGCCGACTGATAGTTCTGATAAGAGCGGTCGCCGGGCTCGGAAAGCGGGTCCATAAACTTCACGCGGTCGCCGAAATAGTCAAATCCCGACAGCGCGACGCCGATGATTACTATTATCACAAGCGCAATCGCGACGGGTATGACGGGCTTCATATTAATTCCGCCGACGAAAAGCATAACCGCGCAAATCGCCGTCATAATCAGCAGTCCCGACATATGCGACTGAATGACAATCATTATGAAAACCACTGCAAGGAACAACATTCCCGGCTTTGCAATTCCAACCCAGAAGCTGCGGATTTTGTCGAAATTCTTGTGGATATAGTAAGCCATAAAGATGATAAGCCCGACCTTCAAAAAGTCCGACGGCTGGAATGTACCGAAAACAGGTACCTTCAGCCAGCGCTTCTGGTCGCCCTCAGCCGCTACTCCAAACGGCAGACACAGGAAATTTATAAACATCGTTATGCCGAGGATTAAGTGCGCGAGCGTGAATTTGAATTTACCGCCGAATGCGGAAAATTCGCGTCTGAGCACGCGGTAATCCATAAAACACAGCACAAACATTCCCACAAGACCGATACCTGCCGCGCCGAGCTGCTTTACCGTATAAGCGTAGCTGTCACCCTCGTTGTCAAGCCACGACTGCGCGTGTCCCGCGGAAAACATCATCGAAATACCGAAAACCAACAGCACGAAAATAATAACCGTCATCGGCATATCCACTTTTCCCTGCAAACTGAAAAAGCGGATTTTGTTCGGGTCGTCGTTTTTCTTTTTGACCTGTTTTCCGGTGAGCTTTGCCGTTTTGACAGACGATTTCGGCTGATTTACGGGCGGCTTTTTCGCAGAGCTTTGTCCGTTTGCGCTGACCTGTTTTGCCGCGGCATTTGGTCTGATTTGCTGACCCATACTAACCTCTTTTCGCTGAAATTACATCATCATTGAAAAAACAACCGCCAAAGCTCCGAAAAGCAAAGCCGTCGTCGTAAACACCGCGTCAATCTTAATCTCGCTCCAGCCGCTCATCTCAAAATGATGATGAATGGGCGTCATCTTGAACAGACGCTTTCCCTCTTTTGTGTGGTGAATTTTCTTCGTTATCTTGAACACGGTTGTCTGAATAAGCACCGAGAGCGCTTCGAGAATGTACACAATTCCCGCGATAACCATAAGGAATTCCGTCTTGCAGCCCACTCCGAGAGCGCAGACAATTCCTCCGAGGAACATCGAGCCCGTGTCGCCCATAAACACCTTCGCAGGCGGGAAATTCCACATAAGAAATCCCAGCAGCGCGCCCGCCGTGCAAAAAGCAATAAGCGTTTCGCCGAACATTCCGAGAATTCCCGAAATCACCGCAAATGCCGCCGCGTAAATCACCGTCACGGAGGAGCAAAGCCCGTCAATTCCGTCCGTGAGATTTACCGCGTTTACGATGTACAGAATGCCAAGTCCCATAACGGGATAATAGAAAAGTCCCATATCCCACTGCGCGCCGCCAGGAAAAGAAATCACCGTGCTTGCAAAGCCGCTGATGTAAATTGTCGCGAAATATGCCGCGATAATCAGCACCTGCAAAATGATTTTCTGTATCGGCGTAAGTCCCTCGTTGCGCTTTTTGCGAACCTTGATAAAGTCGTCGAGAAAGCCCACAAACCCGAACAAAACCGCCATTACCATTCCCGAAACCGAAACTACAAGCTCGCGTTTTCCCGCGCCCGAAAAGTCAGCTCCCGTGAACGCGAAAACTATCATTCCCACGGCAAAGCAAACGCTCACAGCGAAAATAAACGAAATTCCTCCCATTGTCGGAGTGCCCTCTTTTTTCGCTTTGTGCCATTTCGGACCGATGTCGAGGATTGTCTGACCGTATTTCAGCTTGTGCAGAAGCGGTATCAGAAAAATTCCTGCAAGCCACGTTATCAGAAATGCCGCAGCAGCCGCAATTGAACTTGTTATCATCATTTTTTACCAACCTTTTCCGCGATTTCTTCCATTTTCATTCCGCGGCTTCCCTTAAACAAAACCGCGTCGCCGCTCTTTAAATTCTGCAAAAGCAGCCCAGTAAGCTCGCTTTTGTCCTCGCTGTGAAACACGGGAAATTCCCGTCTGAAAAGCTCGTCGCGAAGCGCTTTCATCTCCGAGCCGTACAGGAAGCACAAATCCGCGTTTTTTTCGACAAATCCGGCAATTCCCGCGTGGAGCTGCTTTGACATCTCACCGAGCTCCAGCATATCCCCGAGCACCGCGATTTTTCGTCCGCTCATTCGTCCGAGAACTCCGAGCGAGCTTTCCATAGAGGTCGGCGAAGCGTTGTAGCAGTCGAGAATTACCGTCACATCGCCGCGCTGCTCGATTTTCTGCCTCATTCCCGAAGCGCTGTAATTCATAAACGCGGGCACGATTTCCTCGGGTGAAATCCCGAATTCAATTCCCACGCAAAATGCCGCGAGAGCGTTCAGAATGTGGTGTTCACCGACAACGGGAACTTTCGCGGAATACGTCTTTCCGTTAAAATGAAGCGTGAATTTCTCGCCGTTTTCCGTTGAAGAAATATCGTCTGCGTAAACGTCGTTTTGCTCGCCGAAGCCGTATCTAATCAGCTTTCTGTCGAGCTTCACGGTTTTCAGGAGCTCGTCCTCGCCGCAAAGAATAAGCGGTGCGTTTTCGTCCGCTCCGTCGAGAATTTCGAGCTTTGCTTTCAGTATATTTTCCTGCGTTTTGAGGTTTTCGATGTGACAAAAACCGATGTTCGTGATAACCGCAGCATTCGGGTGCGCGGCTTTCGACAGCGCGCTGATTTCACCCAAATCGCTCATTCCCATTTCTATGACAGCCGCCTCAAAGCCGCTGTTCAAGCGAAAAAGCGTGCGCGGAAGACCGATGTCATTGTTGAAATTGCCCTCGGTTTTCAGCGTGTTAAACCGCGCCGAAAGCACCGCGAAAATCATATCCTTTGTCGAGGTTTTACCGACAGAACCGGTCACTCCACAGAGTTTCAAGTTGAACTTGTCGCGGTAATATCTCGCAAGTGCAAGCTGTGCCGCACGCGTATCTTTGACGAAAATCACGGGCTTGTCGGTCGTGAAATCAAGATTTTCGCGCTCTGTCAAAACCGCAGCTGCGCCGTTTTCAAAGGCTTTTTCGAGGAAGTCGTTTCCGTCAAAACTCTCGCCCTTAACCGCGACAAAAAGCGCGCCGTTTTCGATTGAACGCGTGTCCGTGGATACGCTTGTTACCGCGCAGTTTTCGCCCACGAGCCGTCCGCCCGTCACCTTCGCGATTTCTTCGGTTGTAAACATAAAATCACTTCTTATCCTTAAAATAATCTTCGACGATTTCCTTTTCGTCAAAGTGGAAATATTCGTCGCCGATTGCCTGATAGTCCTCGTGACCCTTGCCACAAAGCGCGACAACATCACCCTTATCCGCAATTTCAAGCGCTCGGATAACCGCTTTTTCGCGGTCGATGAACTCCTCAAACGGCTTGCCCTGCGGAATTCCCGCGACAACTCCGTCAATCGTGTCCTGCGGGTTTTCGTGGCGCGGGCTGTCGGTCGTAACAATCAGATAATCCGCGTATTCCGCCGCAGCTCTTCCCATATCGGGACGCTTTCCCGCGTCGCGCTCGCCTGCCGCTCCAAACACGCAGATTAAGCGGTTTTTCGTGAGCGGTTTCAGCGTGCCAAGCAGCTTCAAAAGACCGTCCTCGGTGTGAGCGTAGTCGCGGATTACCGTGAAATCGCCCGAATACAGCGTTTCCAGCCGTCCCGCAACTCCCGAAATCTTTCCGAAAGCCTCGACGATTTCCCCGAGCGAAAACCCGAGAGTTTCGCATAAAACCGCCGCAAGAAGCGCATTCAGCACGTTATATTCACCCGTGAGCGAAAACCGCGCAGGATAGCTTTTTTCCGAGTTTTCATCTGTTAGAATAAACTCGCTTTTGTCGGGAAAGCACCGCGCAAATTCCGCATAATAATCGGCTTTTCCCGCTGTCGATACCGTTTTTACCGGCACTTTTTTCTCGCGGCAGTAATCTGCGATTTTCTTGCCGTAATCATCGTCGATATTCACGACAGCCGTGCCGCAATTATCGAACAACATTCGTTTTGCCGCGAAATAGTTCTCCATTGTACCGTGATAATCGAGGTGGTCGCGGGTGAGGTTTGTGAAAGCGCCCGCTTTGAAGCAATTCTTCGGGAAACGGTGCTGCGCGAGCGCCTGACTTGAAGCCTCGACAAAGCAATATTCCACGCCGTTTTTCACCATTTCCGAGAAAATCTCTGCGAGTTTTTTCGGCTCGGGCACGGTCGGAGGTCCGTCGTGCGAGTACACAAGCCCGTTTCCCACGTCAATTCCGAGTGTGCCGATTGTGCCTGTTTTGTGGCCGAGCGCGCGCGTAATTCCCGCACAAATTCCAACTGTCGTGGTCTTGCCGTTTGTGCCCGTCACCGCGCAGATTTTCAGCTTTTTCTCGGGATTTCCGTGGAAATTCGCAAGCAGCTCGGGATAAATCTCGCGGGTGTTTTTTACGTTGATTTCAAAATCAAGCCCGAGCGGGTTCTCGGTGACAACAGCCGCCGCTCCCTTTTCCAGAGCCGCTTTAGCTGCCGTGTGCCCGTCAAACGAAGCTCCCTTGATACACACGAAAACAAAGTTTTCCCGTATCTCGCGGCTGTCCGAGGTAACCCCCGAAACCGTTCTGTCACGATAATTTGCGGGTATCTCCGCAATCCCCGAAAAAAGCTCGCCTAAATCCATAGTTTCTCCCGTTATCCGTCCTGAATTGTGACGCTGAACGTGACTTCAATCACGCTTCCCTTTGCCAGATACGCGCCCTCTGCGAAGCTTTGCATTGTTGCCTTTGCGTCGGCATTGTTCGCTGCGCCGCCCGAAATTTTGATGTTAAAGCCCGCGTTTGTGAGCGTTTCGTTTGCCCTGTCAACGCTCATTCCGATTACATTCGGAACATATCCGTACTCGGGTTCTATATCGTTAAAGTAAATAATAATCGTCGAGCCCTTAGGAATGCTTATTCCCGAATAAGGCACCTGCTGCGTTACGACAGCCTCGCCCGTGTCATCGCCGACAATCTTCACGTTGAAGTTCGCAGACTTGATAAGAGCCTCTGCCTTCATCGAGAGATATCCCATTACATAAGGCACCGTGCTGTCCATTTTCGCCTGTTCCTCGGCAGTGTAGGTCGGGTAAATTCCGAGGTGCTCCAAGCCCTCGCTGAATACAAGCGAAACTATAGGAGCGGCAACAGCCGAGCCGTAATACTCCGGACCTGTCGGCGTGTCAACCATAACAAGCATAACAATCTCGGGGTCGTCCATAGGCACACATGCCGCAAACGTCGAGATATATGTCATTTTTGTATTCGGGTCGGTGAGTTTTTGCTGATTGTACTCGTCGATTTTTTCTGCTGTTCCCGACTTGCCTCCTATGCGATAACCCTGAATATAAGCGTTTGTGCCGCCGTTATCGGAAACAACCGTTTCGAGGAGCTGACGCATTTGCTTTGAGGTTTCCGTCGAGATAACCTGTCGTTTAATCTCGGTTTCCTTTGTTTCGACAACATTTCCGCTGCTGTCGATAATCTTGTCGACAACGTGCGGAGTAACCAGATAACCGCCGTTTACCAGCGCGCAGTATGCCGTACACATCTGAATTGGCGTGATTTTGTTCGTCTGACCGAAAGCCGACGTCGCAAGCTCAACGGGGCCCATTCTCGAACGCGGCACATAAAGTGAGAGCGCTTCGCCGGGCAGGTCGATACCTGTCTGCTCCGTGAAACCGAAGCTCTCGAAATAATTGCTGAAATTATCTGCACCGAGTGCTGCACCAATCTGCATAAAGCTCGGGTTGCAGGACTTTGTGAGCGCCTGCTGAAGCGTGAGCGTGCCGTGACCGCCGCCGTACCAATACCAGCAGTCGATATCAGTTCCCGCGACATTCATCGAGCCGTAGCAGGAAAACTCAGACTCCATACTGATTGCTTCCGTGTCAAGACCGGCAGCGCAGGTTACCGATTTAAAAACCGAACCGGGATAGTAAAGCTCGGTTACCGCTTTGTTCTTCCATTGTCCCTCGCGAAGCGTTGCTTCAAGAGCGTCGAGCTCCTCCTCGGAAGCGCCCTTTTCCTTTGCTTCCGCGAGCTTCTGCAAATCATAAACGCTCGTGAGCTCGGACGGATTGTTCAAATCGTATGACGGAGAGGTTGCCATAGCGACAATTCCGCCTGTTTTGCAGTTCATCATAATTCCGCAGGCACGGTTGACAACCGAGTGCTGCGAAACGCAAGCTTCGAGGTTTTTCTCAAGATAGTGCTGCATAACCTCGTCAATCGTAAGCACAAGGCTGTACCCGTCAACAGCCGAGAAATAGCTGTCGTTCGCGTATTGAACGCCCTGTCCCAGACCGTCGGTTGTGTAAAACGCCTTGCCGTCCGTGCCTCTGAGGTACTCGTCATAGTACGCTTCAAGACCGTAAACACCGTTTCCGTCAAAGTTCGTGAAACCGATAACGTTTGCCGCAAGCGAGCCGTTCGGGTAATAGCGCTTGCTCGTCTGTTCAAGCTCGATACAGTTTGCGGGAATGTCGTTTTCCAGCATAAACTGCTGAATTTCCACAACAACGGGCTTGTCAACCTTGCGTTTTACTATGTAATAATAATTGTCGATGTCCTCGCACGCTTCGAGCATTCCGTCGGGCTTTACCCCGAGCAGCGCCGAGAGCTTCTCCGCGATAAGATTTTTCAGCGGCTTATACTCTCCGAGAGGCTCTTTGTCGGGACTTTCATCGGCAAGCCATTTCGCCTGCTTTTCCTGAAAAGCCTTTGTGCGCTCCTGCTCTGCCATAAAAATAGGCTGAGGCGCAATGACAACGTTCCACACAGTCGAGCTTTGCGCTAAAACCGTGCCGTTCGCGTCATAGATAGAGCCGCGGTTCGCCATAATCGTAAGCTCGGTTGTCTGCTGATTATAAGCGAGCATACGCCATTTGTCGCCGTCAAGAACGGTGAATTTGAGCAGATGATAGCCCACAAAAACCGCAAACGCAATCACAACCAGCAAAATAACGAGCTGACGTCCGCGATATCCGAGAACGGGCTTTTTCGTAAGCTCCTCGTCGTCCTTTTTCTTGAAGAAAAGATAACCTTTTCTCATTACATTATAAAAACCGCTTTGGTTTTTCTTTTCGCCTGCCAAAACAAATCCTCCATAAACTGTAAAACGGGGCTTGCTGAAAGTACCAACAAGCCCCCATAACACGCTGTAAAATAAATGCCCGAAACAAACGGCAAGAGCTTGTTCATCTCTATATTATGCCGTTATAAGCCGATGTATTCCACGAAGCCGTCAAACCACGACTTTACGGAGTCCACCATGCCGCCGTTTTCATCGTCGCCAACCTCAACAAGACTTTCCGTGTTCACGCTGATATACTTTTTCTGTGAAGCGGAAACCTTAACCATTCCAAGCTTTTCAGCAGCATATTTTTCAATGTACGCTGTGTTCACCTTGCTGTCGAGCTGACTTTTGAGGAGAGCGTTGTCATCAAGCGCGCTCTGAAGCATCGCCTGCTGCTGTTCAACAAGCCGTGACGCGTCATCTCTGCGGGTATTGGAACAGTTGACTGCAAAAAATGCCGCAAAAAACAACACCGCAACAGCGATAACCTTCAGCTTCGAGCCGCTTTTTGACACGGAGTGAACGGGAGCAAGGTGCATTTTGCTTTTGGGTGCTTCCTTTTCACGGTGTTCACGCTCGGATTTGTCGAAGCGCGAGAGGTCATAAGCAAGGTTTGTGTTGTCTATCGGAATATCCGTATAATTGTATGCCATCGGTTCCATCCCCTTTGTTTCTTTTATGCACAAGCCGCCGAAATCGTTTCAGCAGCCCGAGTTAATCCGCGATTTTCTTTATAACCCTGAGCTTTGCGCTTCTTGAACGCGGATTTTCCGCAAGCTCGGTTTCCCCGGCCACAATGGGCTTTTTTGTAATATGCTCCGCGCGCGGTTTTTTCCCGCAAACGCAGACAGGAAATTCCGGCGGACAGGTACAGCCCGTGCAGAATTCCCGAAAACGCTCCTTGACAATTCTGTCCTCGAGCGAGTGAAACGTGATAACCGACATTTTACCGCCGATTTTCAGCCGTTCAAATCCCGCGCAAAGAACTTCGTCGAGCGCAGAAAGTTCGTCGTTTACTTCAATTCTAATCGCCTGAAAACTCTTTCGGCAGGGATTTTTCTCTCTCCTGTAAGCCGCAGGAACGCTGTTTTTTATAATTTCCGCAAGCTCGCCCGTGGTTTCAATCGGCGATTTTTCACGTGCCGACACAATTGCCGCCGCGATTTTCGGAGCAAATTTTTCTTCTCCGTATTCGTATAAAATCCTTTTCAGCTCACCAAGCTCATATTCATTTACGACATCTCTCGCTGAAAGTCCCTCGCTGCTCATACGCATATCGAGAGGAGCGTCGGCTTTATAGGAGAACCCTCTTGCCGCGTCGTCAAGCTGATGTGAAGAAACGCCCAAATCCGCGATAATTCCGTCAAGCTTGTCTATTCCCAGCCTGTCCAGAACCGACGCAAGATTTCTGAAATTTTCCCGAACAAACGTCACGGGAAGCCCTTCAAGTCTTTTTTGAGCGGCTTCAAGCGCTTCTTCATCCTGGTCGAAGCAGATAAGTCGTCCTTTTTCCTTGTCGAGCCGTTTTGCGAGCTCATAGGAGTGCCCGCCGCCGCCTGTCGTCAAATCCGCGTAGACGCCCGACTTTTCCCCAAAAGCGCCGTCCACCGTTTCCTTGAGCAGCACGGAAATATGCGAAAACTCCATCAAATTCTCAGCTCCTGAGCCATTGCCGCGATATCCTCGGGCAAAATGCTGTTGTTATACTCTTCCCAGCGAGCCTTGTCCCAGATTTCGGCGCGGTCGCTCATTCCCACAACGACAACCTCCGCCGTAATTCCCGCGTAAGCTCTGAGCGCGGGAGCAATAGCAATTCTGCCCTGTTTATCGGGCTCTGCCTCGCAAGCGCTGCCGAAAATAAATCTTTCTATCGGAAGCGCGATTTTGGAAGGCTGACCTTTGAGGCTCTCACGGAGCGCCTCCCAGCTTTCCTTCGTGTAAACTGTCAGACACTTTTCATTGAAGCTTTTGGAAATATAGAAATGCTCGCCGAATTCATCGCGCAGTTTCGCCGGAAAATTCATTCTACCCTTTGCGTCAACCGTATGCTCATACTCGCCGCACATTTCTATTCCCCCCTTTCCGTCCGCTTCAATCCCCTCGAAAAGCTGTCTTCTCCGTCCTCCTCAGACGGGTTTTTCGTAGATTTTCTATTTTCCCCATTTTGTGTATTAAGTGGTAAATTGTTTAGATGTTATGAAAAATTCCCCAAAACAGTGAAATTATACACCACTTTTCCCCACAATCCTATTATAAACCAAACTCCAAAATATTTCAAGAGTATTATGTGAACTTTTTTTCAGAAATCAGAATAAATTTTTGTTCATAATTTTGTGCAATTTTCACAAAAACGCTCTGAAAGTTTGGCTTAAAATGAATAAATATTTGTGTAAATTTACAACATATTGTTCTTTTTCAACTGTTGAAAACTATATCTTGGGGATTTTCGCTGATTTTTCAACATTTTGTTCACGCAATTATTTATTTGGAATTATTTATAACTTGTTGAAAATTTTCAACAGCGGACAAAAAAATATCGGACAGCCGAAACTGTCCGATAAAATATACAATCAGTAAAATTTTCAACAAATATTACAAATCACTTGAACCCATACAGCGAAACCTGCTCAAAACCGTCGAGCAGCTTGTTCGACATACTAAACGCGGTGTCAACGCCTCTCGCGACGCATTCAATCGGGTTTTCCGCGACAAAGCACGGCGCGCCCACGTTGTCGGAAATCAGCTCGGCAAGCCCTCCGAGCAGCGCTCCTCCGCCCGTCAGCAAAATTCCGCTCGACAAAATATCTCCAACCAGCTCCGGAGGCGTCGACTCCAGCGTCAGCTTCACCTGCTCCACAATCTCCATTGCGTTCTCGTGAAGCGCCTCATACATATCGATATCCGATATCTCAACGCTCTCGGGAAGCCCTTTCAGCAGGTGTCTTCCGCGAATAATCATCTTCTTTTCGCCCGTCGGATTGAACACATTCGCGATTTCCTTTTTCGCCTTTTCCGCAGTCTTTTCACCAATCAAAATCTTATATTTCTGGGTTATCAGGCGGATTATCGCAGCGTCAAACTTGTTTCCCGCCATTTTAACCGAGCGCGACTGCACGATACCATTAAAAGAAACGATTGCAACATCGGAAGTTCCTCCGCCGATGTCGACAACCATTGTTCCGTTGGGCTTTGAGATATCAATACCCGCACCGATAAGCGCGGCAATCGGCTCCTCGATGAGGTACACCTTTCTTGCGCCCGCCGAAACCGCTGCCTCAACGACAGCTCTGCGCTCGACGTCGGTGACGGAACTCGGCACGCAAAGCACAACGCGCGGCTTAACCATAAATCCGCCGTTTACGATGTTGATGAACTCCTTTATCATCGCCTGCGTCATATCATTATCCGAGATTACGCCGTCTTTGAGGGGACGCACCGCGACGATATACTCGGGTGTTCTGCCGAGCATTTTGTATGCCTCCGAGCCCACCGCGACAACCGCTTTTTTCTTGCGGTCATACGCAACCACAGACGGCTCGTTGAGCACAATTCCGCGTCCGGAAATCGTTATTATAATGTTCGCTGTACCCAAATCTATTCCGATATCAAGTGCCATTTGTATTACTCCCTGTATATTTAGGCAAAATTTTACAATATGCTATGGTGTTTTGCGCGATTTTTTCCGATTTATTCATCGTGGAAAATACGCTTCCTGCTTCTGATAAGCTCGCGTATCATCGTGATTTGAACCATTTCGCGCACCGGCTCAACTCTGCCGCTGAGCTCTCGCGAGCGAATTCCAAGCTTTGTTTTGGTAATTCTGGCAAACCTCGCAGGCAGCTTTTTCAGCACCATTTCCGAGAACACCGCCACGCATTTTTCACACGAGCACGCATTGAACCTGTCCAAAATCTGCGGCGCTTCATACTGCACGGCAAGCTCCGTCAGATTGACAACCTCAACCTCGCTCGGCTCAAAAAACTCACCCTGAACCTCTCGCTTAACCATACGCGAAAGCGGCTCTTTGCCCTTCAACCGCGCAGGAATACGACTTTTTCCCGCTGCAATCACGGTATTTTCGTCGCTTTCCTCGGCAACCAGCTTCATCACCTGCGGTGTTTTGCAGGAAATCCCGCTGTCGTCGGTTGGCTTTTGATGAGATTTTTTCGGAGCTTCACCGGATTTTTTCAGCTCATCAAGCGTCTTATTCAGCATTTTTCCCTTGTCAACGGGCCTTGATTTCTCCGTTTTCGCTGAACTCTTGGACGAGCTTTTTGCCGAAGCAGAGGATTTTTTCTGCAAATCAGCCGACTTTTTTGTTGAAGCCGACGATTTCTTCTCAGAACCCGCCAAGCCTTTTGCAGCGCCATTTTTCAAGTCCTTCGCAGAGCTTTTGCCGCTGTCCGAACCGTTTTCCGACTTTGCTTTTCTCGTCAAATCCGCCGCCTCCGATTTCTCAGAGGCGGTTTTAGGCTGATTTTTTTTGTTTTCGGCAGCGCGGGCTGAACCGTTGGAAGTTTTTTTCGGCGGCAATTCTTTCAGCTCCCTTATTTTTCCTCAACAGTTTTCTTCGATTTGTTCATCTTGTGCGGCTCTATAAGCTCATCGATGAACGCAAGATACTCCTTTGCGCCTTTTGATTTCGGCGAATATGTGATAATACTTTCACCGTGCGCGGGTGCTTCCGCAATGGATACGCACGCGCTGATTTTTGTCTTGAAAATCACGGTTTCGAGCTGCTTTGCAATCATCTGAGCAAGCTCCTCGACCTCTTTTGTGAGGGTATATCTTCCGTTATACTTATTTAAAAGAATACCGCGAACGCAAAGCGATTTATTATAGTAACGCTTTACCGCGAAAATAGTCTGTTTAAGCTGCGCGATACCCTGAAGCGACAGAATTTCGCACAACATCGGAATTACCAGCTCGTCTGACGCTGTGTACGCGTTTATCGTCAGTACCGACAACGCAGGCGGCGTATCCAGAATGATATAGTCGTAGTCCTTTTTGATGTAGTTGAGCTGCTCGCGAAGAACATACTCGCGTCCGACGCCTGTCATTTCGAGCTCAAGTCCCGACAACAGGATATTCGACGGCACAACATCACACTGCTCGCCGTGAATTATTGCCTCATCGATGTCGCAGTTATCCTTCAGGACATCGTAAATCGTGTAGTTATCCTCAACCTCAACACCAAGGCTGAAGCTGAGATTTCCCTGCGGGTCGAGGTCAACCGCAAGAACCTTGTATCCCATTTGCGACAATCCGCCGCAAAGTGCCGCGCAGGTAGTGGTTTTTCCAACGCCGCCCTTTTGATTTGTTACTGCAATTATTTTCGCCAAAACAACAAACCTCCGAACTCAAAAATACCCGTGCGGCGCTCTCTGCCGCTTTAAAGCGTAGCAAGCGCCGCACCAAAATTCTGTCAAGTAGCCTGATAGCCCTCGGGGTCGATATACTCGCCCGACTCGCTGTCCTCCGGCATATAGATGTGATAGTTGGTCTTGCCGTTCTTCTTTACGAAGTACATCGCAGTATCCGAGTAGGACAAAAGCTCGTTTACGTCCTCTGTGTGCTGCGGGCAGTAGGAAATACCGATTGAAACTCTTACGTTAATAAGAGTGCCGTCGTTGGTCGAGAAACCGACATAAAGCTCATCGATGATATCCATTGCAATCTGTTCGAGATTTGCGATATCTTCCTGATTGGTGTAGCAGAGCACGAACTCATCGCCGCCGAAGCGTCCTGCGAAACCGCCGCGTCCGTCAACCTTTTTGCGGATATTGTCAGCAACAAATCTGATTGCCTCATCGCCCGAGCTGTGACCGTAACGGTCGTTGATAAACTTGAAGTCGTCGACGTCGATAAACATTGTCGCAACCTTGTTCGGTCCGCGTCTGTCGAGCTCCTGTGTGAGCATTCTGATAAAGGTGCTGCGGTTGTAGAGCTGCGAGAGGAAGTCGATAGAAGCGCGCTCGGAGAGCTGCATTTCCGCCTTCTTCTCATTATCGATATCGGTAAGTACGCCGATTACGCGAAGCGGTTCACCAACGCGGTCTGTAATGCAGTTTGCACGGAACGAAACCCAAATCGGTGTACCGGACTTGGTCATAAGGTGATACTGTGTGTTGTAGCCCTTCTGATTTTTCAGCATAGAGCTGATATCGCGCTTGTACTTATCAGCGTCCTCGGGAGTCATAAGGCTGTCGAGGAAGCGTCCGTTGGAGAGGGTTGCGCCCTCTGCCTTAAGGTCAAACTTCTGGAGCATATTGTCCGAGATGTACATAATTTCCTTGTGGAAATCCCACTCGAAAAGCATATTATCAGACAGGTTTGCGATTGTGCGGTAACGGTCGCTGTTAATTCTAACCTCGTCGAGGAACTCGTTAAACGAGGTCTGGATAGCGCCGAGCTCGCTCTTTTCTTCTTTTCTCTTAACATCAAAGCGAGTTGAGGAAATGCCGTCCTCGTGGGTAATGCTGTCCATTGTCTTGAGCATTCCGTGCATTTTGCCGACGAATTTTGTGATGATAAGCACACCGAGCGCGCTCATAATGAGAGCTGCAATCGCAAGAACAATCAGCGGCATAATGGGCGAAGCTGCCGAACCGAACTCGCTGCTTTCGCATACTGCGAGCCATCTCCAGCTTGTAACCTCGGGAATAACACCGCTTATGTAGTTGTATTTGCCTGCTGTGCCGATGACACGGTTATCGTTTGCGGTAACGTTGGAAACAGTGTTCTTGAAGAAGTCGCCTCTCTTGCCGGAAATCGCGCCGTCAAGCTGACCGACCTTCATCGAAGCGCCGTTGCCTTCAAAATTGATAGTGTTTCCGTCGCTGTCGATAAGCGCAAGACGAGCCTTTCCGTTAATATAAGTGCCTGCGAGCGCCTGAGAAATCGAGCTTTCAGCGGTAGGAGCAACAACGAGGCAAACATAGCCGACAACCGAGCCGTTGTTTATCTCGCGGGAAACGAAAAATCCGTCTGTCTGGTACTTATCCCACGACAAAAGCGTGGAAACCTCGCTTGCGGAAATCTTGTCGAAATGCTCGAAAGTCCCGTTTACGGCACCGGCAGCCGATGTCACAACAGTACCCGAAGCGTTCAGGACAAGCGCGTCTGCAATATCGGGATTACTCTGGGCATAAGCCTTCATAACCGAGCTTGCGCCGTCGCCGCCGGTTTTTGCCGCCTCAACAACCTCGTCGAGCTTGGAAAGCATAGCTGCGTCGCCGAGATATCCCGAGAAAACAGTTCCTACGGTTCCTGCCTTGGACATGGTAACCGTGTTGAACTCTTCCTGCTTCGCGTCATTGCTGTATCCCGAAGCGGCAAGAGTGCCGACAACTCCGAGAATAATGGCGGGAACCAGCGCGAAGATGACCAATACAATTATCAGCCCGTACTTCATTGTGGATTTTTTCATCGTTCTTCCCCCTAAATGAAATAAATTATACTTAATCAAAAATCGTCTTTTGCAGCTTCTTTTCTGCGCTGCTCGGACTGTACCTTTATAATAAACCTGCCGATGAGGTCCTCCTGAGCGCCCGTGAGGCTCTCAAAAAGGCACCCATAGCCTTTTATCGTGCCGTCTTCGTTTCGCTGCACACGCAGGATTTTGACGGCGGTGTTGAGCGGATTGTCGATGAACAGGTCGATGTCCACGCAAACCAAATCTCCCTCCTGATACTCCTCCGTCGCGCAGGAAAAGAAAATCCCGCCGACGTTGATATCAAGGATTGCGATTTCGGGCGGTTCATCATAGCGCACGGTTTTTTCGCCGCGCACATAGAAAAGCGCCCTGCCCTTTTCGTTTATTTTGATTTTGAAGAAGCGTCTGCGCTCCTGCAAAACCTGCGTTTCGTTGTTTTTCAGGATTTTCACGTTTAGCTGCGTATCCATCGACATCGAAACCGCGCCGGTATACTTTACTCTGTCATTAGCCTTGGTTGTTGTGACGATGGAAACGATGGCGTTGCGCTCCAAATCGGGAAGATTTTTTCCTTTGAAAATGACAATTCCGTCATCATCGTCCATATTTTTTGGCAGGACAAAGTTCTTCTCAGCCGTATGAAGAATTTTGCCCTTTTCGTCGAGCAGCTCGACTTTTATAATCTTGCCTCCGAACAGCAAACGCACCAAACCCTTTTATGTACAAATTTCCGCCGATGACCGCGGAAAAACCCGCTTTTCATCGCAAAATAATCCTTCTAACATTATACAATATTCACTAAAATAAATCAAGTATTATTGCAAAATTTCTAAAAATTGTACAGTTTTTTCCTGTGATTTTTGGTTATTTTTTCGGCTCATTTCAACTAAAGTAAATGGATAAAATTGTAATTTCGGAAAATAGCCGGTTTTTTCACCGAAACAACCCTGCAATATCCTCGGGAAGCGAACTTTCAAATTGCAGTACATTCTCGGAAAACGGCTCTGTAAAGCGGATTTTCCCGCAATGGAGAGCGTGACGGTGGATTTCCGAGCAATCTCCGCCGTACAAATCGTCACCGAGCAGCGCGTGCCCGATATGTGAGAAGTGAACGCGGATTTGATGTGTTCTGCCCGTTTTGAGCGTGATTTCGAGCAGCGTTTTTCCATTCTTTACCAAAATCGGCTTATAAAGCGTCACGGCTTGCGCGCCGTCCTCACGAACCTCGCGCTTGATTATGCTGTCGTCGGTGCGTCCTATGGGCAGGTTTATCTCGCCCGCTTGGTTTATTTCGCCCGAAACAGCCGCAAAATACACCTTTTCGGCTGTTTTCGCGAGAATTGACGCGGCTGCCGCATTTTTCGCGCAAAGGCAAAATCCCGAGGTGTTGTTGTCGAGGCGGTGAACGGGACGGAACGCTCTGTCGGGATAAAGCGCCGAAAAGAGATTTCCGAGCGTTCCTGTGCGGTGGCAAATCGACGGGTGAACAGGAACTCCCGCTCCCTTGTCAAACAGCACAAAATCCCCGCTCTCGGCAAAAACGCGCGCGTTCACCGAGAAATCAGGCACAAGCGGCTCGCCGTCCTCGGGAATTTCAGCTCGGATTTTCTCACCCGCGTTCACCCTGTCAACCGTCCGCAAAAGCTCTCCGTTTCGCGTAAGACCGCCGTTTTTCTTCAAATCGGTAACCGCCCTGTGCGAAAAACCGCGCCTTTTAAGAAAATTCAGCGCGGTTATTCCGTTTTCACTCTCGGTCACTTCAAACTCAACCGTTCTCACTTTGTAAGCGCCAGCTTCTTCATATAGCTGTCCTCGGTGAAAGTAATCACATTCTGCATAAAGAGAACCTGGTCATATTCGCTCACATCAATGAAATTGTTCAAATCCGTGTTGATATAGCGCATATCAACCATTGTGATTTTTGAATAGTGCTTCGACAGGAACGGCACGAGAGAGTGCGCGTAGCTGTCCTTGATAAGAAGCAGGTTTTTCCCTTTTTCTACGTCTGTCGTTATCTCGACAATCGGCGCGTTTTCACCCGTAAACGACGAATATTTGTCCTTTGTGTCAAGATATTCGCGGACGTACAGGCTGTCATATTCGGTTGTTTTGCTGTCGTCAATCGACGTCATATGAATCTTCGGCTCGCCGTTTGCAAGGAAATAATAGTCCATTTTATCTGCGGGAACGCTGCTGTCGAGCGTCTTTGAGTAAAGCGTTCCGCGGAAATCAGAGCTCACCGTTTCCACGTTGAACGAGTTCAGCCCGAATGCGCCGTAGCCGAGAGTTTTCGCAGCCGCACAGTACGCGTAATATGCTCCGAGGCTCGTCCAGTGGTGGTCGGTTCGATAGTAGATATATTCGCCCTTGTGCTCGGAAAGATAGGAAAGCGCGTCAATTGTGCCGACATTCTCCAGCTTTGAATAGCACTCGTTTATGAATGTCTTTTCGCTGAGAAGTCCCGCGTAGGACGGAAGCTTGTCCTTGAAAATCTCCTGTGAAGTGGGCACAAGCATAAAGCTCATCTGAATATCGGGATAGCGCTCGGCAAATTTTTCCATAGCTTCAAGAGATTTCGCAACTTCCTCCGCGTCATACTCCTTGAAAGACTGTATCATCTGACCGTCAACCGTGTAAACGCCGTTTATCTCCTGCTTTCCCGACAGCTTTGACAGAAAATTCGCGCCCTCAACCCACAAATCGCGCCCGACAAGGTGGTCCGCGAAATAGGTTTCAAAGTCGTCCATAAAGCTTGCCTTTTCGCGCTCGGTGATATAGCTCCACTTTATCGCGCCGAGAACGTCGCCGAAATTCTCCGCCTGCTCCATTTTCTTGTCGTTGACAAGGCTCGGAAATTTCGCGAGAGTACGGTTTTCGTTTTCGCTGCGTTCGAGCTTCGGGAGAGCAACCGTCGCAATCGATATTCCGAGCGTGATGACCGCAAACAGACCTATCATCAGCTTGCTCGGAGTAAATTTGAATTTTTTCATCTTGCCCTCCGTCAGAAGTTAAAGTAAAGGAACGGGTTGTAGGAGCTTGTCGCGATAAACGCAACGCTCGCAAGCATTACTCCGCTTTGAAGCACGGGAAATCCGTACATAACCCAGCCCGGTGCTTTTTCCTTGATTTTCGTGTAAAGATTTTTGAGAACGTCCGTACAGCCGATTATGCAGACAGCAAACATCACGCTGTAATTTACAAGCGAATTTATCGCGATATTGTCGATACCTACGCCGTTTGCGCCGAACATCGCACCGATATACCCGAACACCTGCGAGAACATCTGCCCGAAATCCGTTGTGCCGGGGGTTACTCCGTCGAACATTATCCAGCCGAAAACCACCATCACAAACGTGTAAAGCCAGCTGAAAAACGCGGGGATTTTCTCCAGAATTTTCCCGAGGAAAAGCCGCTCGATGACGATAAGAACACCGAAATACGCGCCCCAAAGCATAAAATTCCACGAAGCGCCGTGCCAGATGCCCGTGATTGTCCAGACGATAAGCAGGTTGACAATTGTGCGGGCTTTGCCTTTGCGGTTGCCGCCGAGCGGTATATAAACATAGCTTCTGAACCACGCGCCGAGCGTGATATGCCAGCGCCGCCAGAACTCCGAAACACTCTTTGACTGATAAGGATAATTGAAGTTCTCGGGGAAATTGAAGCCCATCATCTTGCCCAGACCGATTGCCATATCGGAATAGCCCGAGAAGTCAAAATAAATCTGGAAAGTAAACGCGAGAATACCCAGCCAAGCCGTGCCCGCCGAAAGCGACGAATACTCCATTGCCTTGATTTGCGTCCAGAGCGCGCCGATGTTGTTTGCAATCAGCACTTTTTTGCCCATACCCGTGATAAAACGGGAAATTCCGTCAGCTAGCATTCTTTCGGTTATTGTGCGGTTGTCGATTTCGTTCTGAATGTCCTCGTAGCGCACAATCGGTCCCGCGACAATCTGCGGGAAAAGCGTCACGAACGCCATAAAGCTGATTGCATTTTTCTGTACTTTTATGTTTCTTCTGTACAGGTCAATCGTATAGCTCATCGACTGGAACGTGAAGAAGCTGATACCAATCGGCAGCGGCAGGTTCGGGTTCGGAATAGTCCAGCCAAACCAGCCGTTGAATGACTCGATGATAAAGCCGAGATACTTGAACGTCGCGAGCAAGCCTAAATTCATAACAAGCGATACAATCAGGCACGCTTTGCGAATTTTTGGTTTGTCATCGTATTTCGCGATAATCCTGCCCGCAGTGTAGTCGATGAACGTCGACAAAATCATCGCGAGAACGTAAATCGGCTCACCCCACGCGTAAAAAATCAGACCGCTTATGAGGATTACAATATTCTTCGCTTTTTTCGGCACGAGATAGTAAATAAGCAGCGTTGCCGGCAAAAAGAAGAAAAACAAAAACGTCAAACTTGAAAAAACCAACCGAATTTTCCTTTCATAAAAAGCCGAGTTCTTCGCATTTTTGGAAAAACTCGTCCTTTGTGTACATTGAATTTACAACTTCCAGAAGCATATTTGCCGAGAGCTTTTCGGGAAGCCCGAGCGCGCGCTGAAGATTTCTGCGCTTCCCCGAGGAGTTTTCGCTCCCGCTTAAACCGAGCTCCAGCAAATCCGCTTTTGTGACGGGATTTTTGTTCTCGGGAACTGTTTCGGCAAACACTCCCGCTTTCTCGAACGCAGAAAGCAAAATGTCAGCGCTCATTCCCTCAACGCCGATCAGTCCCTCTTTTGACGGCTCGCGCTTGCGCTTTTCCTTGCCGACAATATCGGGAGTGTAGACGTTTATCACAGAGCAGCCTCGCGTGATTTCACGGATTTTCTTTCTTATCAGAAAGCCCGCGCCGTCGCTGTCCGTGAGGATAACCACGCCGTTTTTCTCGGCAAGTGTGCGGATTAAATCAGCGGTTTCGCGGTCCTTGAACACGGAAAATCCCCCGACGGGCACGATAACTGCGTCAACCAGTGAGGACAAACGAATTTTATCGTATTTGCCCTCTACTATTATTGCCTGTTTTACTTTGATTTTACTCATATTTTTACTTTTGAAGCCGCGAAATCTCCGTTATTGCTTTTTCAACGAGCAGTCTGCCGTCAGCTTTTGAGGAGTTGAGCAGCTTGTTCGTGCCGTACATCACATAAACGCAGTCCGCGAGATATTTCAGCGGCAGCTTCGACGCTTTTCCGAACGCGTTTCTCATAATAAAAGAACGGTTCGGCGGGTAATTGAACGCGGCAGTCGCCTGAGTGTAGTTTTTGCCCGCGTTTATCGCAAGCCGCGCCCTGTACAAATCCGTGATATGTCCCGCAAGCACCATAAAAATCGCGTGCGGCTCGTAGCCTTGGATTATCAACTCGTCAAGGATTTCATAAGCGCGGTTGATTTCGCCCGCAAAAATCGCGTCCGAGAGCGTGTAAATTCCCGCGTCAACCCGCTTCGGGACAAGCGCTTCAATATCGGCGCGGGTAATTTCGCGGCCCTCGGCATAAGCCGTGAGCTTGTCAATTTCACACCCGAGCATTGTCAGCGAATAGCCACATTCCTCCGCGAGATAAAACGCATTCTCCTGCGAAATTGAGCAGCCTGCGCGCTCAAACCGCCTTATCGCAAGCCCGCTCGCCTTTGCCGCAGGAAGATACTTGAACTCACAGCAGGAGCCGTTTTTTGCCGCTGCTTCGAGCAGTTTTTTCGGCTTCGCTTTGCCCTTTTTCGCGTCAAAAAGCAACGGGTCAAGGTGAAGCTGCGCGATAATCAGAACGGACGTGTCGGGAATGTTTTCAAGCAGCTTCAGATAAGCGTTTTGCTCGGCAGCGGGAAGCGCGTCAAAATCCAAGTCCTCGACCAGCACGCACTTGTAATCCGCGAGAAACGGCATACTGTCGAGGTAGTCCGAAAGCTCGTCCGCAGACGGCGCCTCGGTGTATTTCACGAAATTCATATCGCGCTCCTCGCCGACAGCCGATGCCGTGATTTTCTCCGCATAGGTTCTCACGAGAAAATCTTCCTCGCCGTACAGAAAATACACCCGCGAAAGCTCGCCGGAGAGCTCCTTTTTCAGCTCGGCTTCGGTTATTTTCGCCATATCAGGACATCTTCTCGGAGAGCTTTTCACCGCCGAGAATGTGGAAGTGCAGATGACGCACGGTCTGACCGCCGTCCTCGCCGATGTTTGAAACAACGCGGTAGCCGTTAGAAAGACCTTCGTTTTTCGCGATTTCGGCAATCTTCACAAAAATGTGCGAAACCACCGCGCTGTTGCTCTCGGTGAGTTCGTCAACGCCGCCGATGTGCTCCTTCGGGATAACCAGAATGTGCGTGGGAGCCTGCGGAGCGATGTCGCGGAATGCAAGGATTTTCTCGTCCTCGTACACCTTTGTCGAGGGGATTTCGCCGCTGATGATTTTGCAGAATAAGCAGTTTTCCATAAGTGCCTCCATAAATTATAACAACATTTTTCGTAAAAGGTTTCGTTTTTTGTTAAATTACCCGAAATGCTGTTTCCTGAGCGAAAACAGCATTCCGTGAGCTATTACTTAATATACTTTGCAACAATATCCTTCGCCGCTTCAAGAGCCGCGCCGAGCTTTGCCGCGTCGGGAACTCCCGCCATTGCCTGGTCGGGCTTTCCGCCGCCCTTTCCGCCTGCGACAGCCGCGATTTCACGGACAAGCGTGCCCGCGTTCGCGCCCTTTTCAACCGCGCTCTTGGAGCATTTGCACAAAATGTTGCTCTTGCCGTCGGCGCTGCCCGCGAGAACAGCAACAAAGCAGTCGAATTTATCCGCAACGCTGTCGCCGGTCTTGCGAAGACCGTCTGCGCCCATTCCGTCAAGCTTCGCGCAAACCAGCTTCACGCCGTTTATCTCGGGAACGTTCGCGAAAATATCGCCGAGCTTTGCGTTTGCGGCAGCCTGCTCCATACTCTCAATTTTTCTTTCCTTTTCACGCAGCTGTGCAACAACGCTCTCCGCGCGCTGAACGAGGTCGTCTGCGTTCTGCGCTTTAAGCACCGCGCAAGCCTTGTCGAGCGTGTCTTTGCAGTCATAGAGCATCGACATAACCGCCATACCGGTTATCGCCTGAATACGTCTTACACCGCTTGCAACGGACGTTTCAAAGACAATCTTGAAAAGTCCCGCCTGAGCGGAGTTTTTGAGGTGCGTACCGCCGCAGAATTCCGTCGAATAATCGCCGACAGATACCACGCGGACAACATCGCCGTACTTCTCGCCGAACAGCGCCATTGCGCCCTTTTTCTTCGCTTCTTCAATCGGCAGAACCTCGGTATTTACCGGAACTGCCGCCATAATCACGCTGTTGACGTAGTTTTCAACCTGCTGAATTTCCTCGGGAGTCATCGCGCTGAAATGGCTGAAGTCGAAACGGCACTGGTACGGGTCAACAAACGAGCCGCACTGATGAACGTGGTCGCCGAGAACCTTCCGCAAAGCCGCCTGCAAAATGTGGCAGCAAGTGTGGTTTCTCTGAGTGGCAAGGCGGAGCTGCTCGTCAACCTTTGCGGTTACCGTATCGCCGACCTCAAAGCCCCCCTTCTTCACAGCGCAGCGGCAAACGAACTGACCGCCGCCGAGCTTTTGCGTGTCGAGAACTTCCATTTCATCGCTGCCGTGGAAAATCACGCCCTTGTCGCCGACCTGACCGCCCATTTCCGCGTAGAACGGAGTTTTGTCGATAACAACGCCGACTTCATCACCCGCGCCGCACAAATCCACGCACTCGCCGTCTTTGGTAATCGCGAGGATTTTTGCCTCGGTTTCAAGCGTATCATAGCCGACAAATTCCGACTTGAACGCGTCAAGCGCGGAGTTTTTCGCGTTGTCCCAGCCGCCGCCGAGCTTTTTGTTCTTGCGGGCGGTTTCCTTCTGGTTTTTCATACACTCGGCAAAGCCTTCCTCGTCAACCGAAAGTCCCTTTTCGCCGAGAATTTCCTTCGTCAAATCGAGCGGGAAGCCGTAAGTGTCGTGCAGCTTGAACGCGTTTTCGCCCGAGAGTGTTTTCTCGCCGTTTTTGCTAAGCTCCTCAATCATCTCGTCGAGAATAGCCGAGCCGTTGTCAACGGTCTTTCCGAAGCTCTCCTCCTCGGTCTGAATAACCTTCTTGATGTAAGCGCGCTTTTCGGCAAGCTCGGGATAAGCCGTCAAATTCTCGTCAATAACGGTGTCGCAGACTTCATAGAGGAACGGTTTGTGATAACCGAGCAATCTGCCGTGACGAGCCGCTCTGCGGAGCAGCCTTCTCATAACGTAGCCGCGTCCCTCGTTTGACGGGAGAATACCGTCGCCCGCCATAAAGGTTGTGGAACGGATATGGTCGGTGATAACGCGGATTGAGATGTCCTTTTTATCGTCGTCGTGATAGTTCACGCCGAGAATTGAGCAGATTTTGCCCATAATATTCTTGACGGTATCAACCTCGAACAGGTTGTCCACGTCCTGCATAACGCAGGCAAGACGCTCCAAGCCCATTCCCGTGTCGATATTTTTGGTGGCAAGCTGGGTGTAGTTTCCCTTGCCGTCGTTGTCAAACTGCGTGAAAACGTTGTTCCAGATTTCGATAATTCTGTCGCAGTCGCCGACTTCCTCGAAGTTATCCTGACCGATATGGTCGAACTTTCCGTACTTCTCGCCGCGGTCATAGTGGATTTCCGAGCAAGGGCCGCAAGGACCGCTTCCGTGCTCCCAGAAGTTATCCTTTTTGCCAAGACGGATAATTCTCTCGCGCGGGATACCGACCTCGTTTGCCCAGATATCGGCAGCCTCGTCGTCCTGCTCGTAAATCGTTACCCAGAGCAGATTTTCGGGGATTTCGAGAACCTTTGTCAGAAATTCCCAAGCCCAAGCGATAGCCTCGTGCTTGAAATAATCGCCGAACGAAAAGTTTCCGAGCATTTCAAAGTAAGTTCCGTGACGAGCGGTTTTGCCGACGTTTTCAATATCGGGAGTTCTTATGCACTTCTGGCAGGTTGTCACGCGATGACGCGGAGGCTCCTCGATACCCTGAAAGTACTTTTTCAGCGGCGTCATTCCCGCGTTTATCAGCAGGATTGAGTTGTCATCGGCGGGCGGCACAAGCGGAAAGCTCGGCAGGCGCAGATGTCCCTTGCTCTCAAAAAAGGAAAGATACTTCTCGCGAAGTTCGTTTAATCCCGTCCATTTCATTATTTTGTCCTCACAATCATTTTAGATTTAATTTGCATTAAAACATACACTTCTATTATAACTTATTTTAAGAAAAAGTCAAGAGGTTTTTCGCGGCAAGCGGGGTTTTCGCGAAATTTTCCGAAACTCTGTTCTAAAATCGGAAAAGCCCTAATAAAATAGGACAAAAAGGTCATAAAGGAGCGTTTTCCGAATGAAACTGAACAAAAAATCCCTCAAGCTCACGCTTTCTATGATAGGCTGTTTCGCGCTGCTTGCCGTGAGCGCGAGAATTACCGAGAGCGCGCTTCCCGTGGCTGCTCCCGCGACAACAAAGCCCACGATAGTCCTTGACGCGGGTCACGGAGGTCTTGACTCGGGGGCTGTCGGCAAAAACGGTGTTCTTGAAAAGGACGTAAACCTTGCTGTTGTACTGGATTTGCGCGATATGCTGGAGATGTCGGGCTTTGAGGTTGTCCTCACGCGCGACGAGGACATTTCGATTTACGACGCGGGGGTTGAGGGTATCCGAAACCAGAAGCTCAACGATATGGATAACCGCCTGAAAATTATTCAGAGCCACCCCGACAGCATTTTCCTGTGTATTCACCAGAACAACTTCACAGACCCGCAGTACTTCGGCGGGCAGATGTTCTACAACAACAATCACCCCGACAACCGAACCTTAGCGCAGATTATGCAGCGCCGTTTTGCGGACCTCCAGCCGGGCAACGACCGCGAAATCAAGCTCTCGGGCGAGGAGCTTTTCCTGCTCAAATCCAACAAAAATCCCTCGCTGATGATTGAGTGCGGCTTCCTCTCAAACCCCGACGAGGAGCAGAAGCTCTCGACTGCGGAATACCAGCAGAAGGTTGCTTTCACCATTTACGGCGGCGTTATGGAATACCTTGATGCAATCGCCGAAAAGCCCGATGAATTTGCCGAAAGCACCGATGATTTTGATGAAACCGATGAAGACCACGGCGAAAGCACCGACCTTTCCGCGGAATAGCCCTTATCAAGTAACATAAATTATCACAAAAACTCCGTTTTAAATGCGGAGTTTTTTGTCTATTTATACCAAACGCGCGATTATATACTTGTAATAAAGTGTCGATTGTGGTAAAATATATTAGAGTGTTTTTGAGTTTCGCGGATAACTACTACTTTGCGCGAACTCCGTGCATTTTCGTCGGCATTTAGCCAACGAAAATGCTTGGAGGAAACCCCTTGGGGTTTCCCCCAAACCCCTTTCCTCAAGGGGGAAAACTCTTGTTTTCCCCCTTAAACCCCCTTAGCGCTTGCTAACGCGTTTGCGCGGCTCCGCCGCGAGTAGACGCGCTTCGCGCTTCAGTGCCTCCGGCGGCTTGAAACCTTTTTCTGAAGAAAAAGGTTTCAAGACTTCCAAAAAGACTTTTTTCGCTACGCGGCGAATACCCCAACTTCGTTAATAATTTTAAGGAGATATAAACCTATGTCAAAAAATTACAATTCCTACGAAAGCCCCTTCTGCACCCGCTATGCCAGCCCCGAAATGCAATACCTCTTCTCCGCCGATAAAAAATTCACCACTTGGCGCAAACTCTGGGTTGCCCTCGCACGCGGTGAAATGAAACTCGGTCTTTCCGTCACCCAGGAACAAGTCGACGAGCTCGAAGCCCACATCAACGACGTAAACTACGACGTCGCAGAAGCCCGCGAAAAGGTTGTCCGCCACGACGTTATGTCCCACGTCTATGCCTACGGTCAGCAATGCCCCAAAGCCGCCGGCATAATCCACCTCGGCGCAACCTCCTGCTACGTCGGCGACAACACCGATATCATCATTATGCGTGACGCGCTCCTCCTCGTCAAGAAAAAGCTCCTCAACGTCATCGCAAATCTCGCGAAATTTGCCGAGCAGTACAAAAATATGCCCTGTATGGCTTACACCCACCTCCAGCCCGCTCAGCCCACCACCGTCGGCAAGCGCGCAACTCTCTGGATAAACGAGCTTCTTATGGATTACGAGGAAGTTGAATATCGCATAAAATCCCTGAAACTTCTCGGTCAGAAAGGTACTACCGGCACGCAGGCTTCTTTCGTTGAGCTGTTTGGCGGCGACTCCGCGAAAATCAAGCAGCTTGAAAAGATGATTGCCGAGGAAATGGGCTTCACGGAGTGTGTTCCCGTGAGCGGACAAACCTATTCGAGAAAGGTTGACTCGCAGGTTCTCAGCACCCTTTCGGGTATCGCGCAGAGCTGCTCGAAATTTTCGAACGACCTTCGTATCTTGCAGAGCTTTGAGGAAATGGGCGAGCCCTTTGAAAAGAACCAGATTGGTTCTTCGGCAATGCCCTACAAGCGCAATCCTATGCGCTCCGAGAGAATAACCTCCCTTGCTCGTTATGTTATGATTGACTCGCTCAACCCTGCTTTCACCTCGGGTACGCAGTGGTTTGAGAGAACGCTTGACGACAGCGCAAACAAGAGAATTTCCGTTGCCGAGAGCTTCCTCGGAGTTGACGCAATCCTCAATATTATGATGAACGTAACCGACGGTATCGAGGTTTATCCTGAAATGGTGAAGCGCCGTCTTATGAACAAGCTTCCGTTTATGGCAACCGAGAACATTATGATGAAGGTTGTCGAGAACGGCGGAAACCGTCAGCAGCTTCACGAGGAGCTTCGCACGCACTCTCAGGCATGCGCACAGAAGATGAGAGAAGGCGGCGAAAACGACCTTGTTGACAGAATTGCCGCTGACCCGATGTTCAATATCACGAAAGAGGAAATCGAGGCTGTTCTTCGTCCCGAGCTTTATGTCGGACGTGCTCCCGAGCAGGTTGAGGAGTATCTTCGCGATTTCATTCAGCCCATTCTTGATGAAAACCGTGATTTGCTCGGTGAAAAGGCTGAGCTGAGCGTTTAAGGAGAAGAAATTTGAGAAAATGGATTGTTCCCGCCGCGGAATTTGCCGATGAGGAAATTCGCTCGGAATACGGAGATTTTCTCGGGAAAATTCTCGGCGCGCGGGGAATTCACACAAAAACTGCAGCCGAAAAGCTGTTCGGCGAAGGAGAATTTTTTGAGGAGCCGTATCCCGCCGACATTGAAAGAGCGGTTGAGGTTATCACGGAGGCGCTTGAAAGCGGAGAAAAAATCACGATTTTCGGCGACTACGACTGCGACGGTGTGACAAGCACCGTGATGATGTACAACTATCTCGACTCGCTCGGCGCTGAGGTTGACTATTACATTCCCGAGCGCTCCGAGGGTTTCGGAATGAACATTCCCGCGATTAAAAAAATCATCGGAAACGGCACGGGGCTTATCATCACGGTTGACAACGGCGTGAACGCTATCGAAGAAGCCGAATTTATCAGAAATCAAGGCGTGAAGCTTGTTATCGCGGACCATCATCAGCCCGGCGAAACGCTTCCCGTTTGCGACGCTTGCGTGAACCCGAACCGCGCCGATGATTACTCGCAATTCAAGGATTTATGCGGTGCGGGAGTTGTCCTGAAGCTGCTCTGCGCGCTTGAAGAGGACAAGGAATATATCCTTGAAAACTACGCGGATTTGGCTATGGTCGGCACAATCGGCGATGTAATGCCTCTTCGCGGTGAAAACAGATATATTGTCAAAAAGGGACTTGAAGTGCTGAAAAACGCGGGGAACGAGGGCTTGAAAAGTTTGATTTCCTCGGCGGGGCTGTCACCTCAAAATCTCACCGCAGCCGATATTTCTTTCAAGGTTTGCCCTGCGATAAATTCTGCGGGACGTGTTGAAAGCGCAGACAAAGCGGTAAGGCTGCTGCTTGCGGGTGACCGGAGCGAAGCTTCGCGGCTTTGTGAGAACATTGTTCAGATAAACGCAAAGCGCCGTGAAATCGAACAGAAAATCTATGACGATATACAAAAGCAGATTGAAAGCGACCCGTCAATTCTCGCAAAGCGCGTGATTTTTCTCGCGGGCGAGGGCTGGAATGCAGGAGTTATCGGGATAGTCTGCGCGAGGATTGTCGAGAAATTCGGAAAACCGACAATCATTGCCGCAATTGAAAACGGCGAAGCACGAGGCTCTTGCCGAAGCGTGGGAAATTTCTCGATTTACGGTCTGCTCAGCCACTGCTCCGCTTATCTTACAAAATTCGGCGGACACCCTATGGCGGGTGGTTTTTCAATCAAAGCTGATGAAATCGGCGAGTTCAAGCGAAAAATCGAGGAGTACGCGGCGGAGCACTACCCGACAATGCCCGAAGCGGAACTTTTCGCGGATATGCGTGTGACGAGCGATATGCTGAACGTCGGGAACATAAGTCTTCTGAACCGTCTGGAACCGCTCGGAGAGGGCTTTGCAAAGCCTGTTTTCCTGCTTGAAGGCTGCGAAATCAAGGCGAAGCGCCCGCTTAAAGACGGAAAATACATCTCGCTTGACTTGAAGTGCAAAAACGCGACTTTACGCGCGCTGTCGTTCAGAATGAGCTATGCGGATTTTGCCGCGGAAACGGGCAGCGTAATCGACATCATCGCTCACGCTGAAATCAACGAGTACAACGGCACGAAATCCGTTCAGCTAAAGCTGCTCGACTATCGTCCGGCGGGCTTTCGCGAGGACAGATTTTTCGCGGCACGACGCGTTTCGGACGCGATTTTGCGCGGCGAGGGCTTCGACAAACGGCTCACTCCGAGAGTTATCCCGCAAAGCCGAGAGGACTTGATGAAAATCTACGACCTCCTTCGTAAAAACAACGGCAGGCTTACCCTTGAACAGCTCGCGGTTTTTGACGGCTCGATAAACTACTGTATGCTCAAAATCGCCGTCACGGCTTTCTGCGAAGCGAATATGGCACAGTTTGACGGTGAACGCGCTCGGCTTGTTCCCGCGAAGGAAAAACGCGATTTGTTCAAAGAGGGAATTCTGGCTCGGCTCGCCGAGAACTCCCAGCAAGTTGTTTGAGCCCGATTTTACTTTAATATATGCGTGCTCTTTTGCATTTTTCCGGCTTCGAGCCGAAAAAATGCTTAGGGGAAACCCCACTGGGGTTTCCCCCAAACCCCTTTCCGCTGGGGGAAAAACTCTTGTTTTTCCCCCAGACCCCCTTTAGCGCTTGATAACGCGTTTATGCGGCTTCGCCGCGAGTGCGGCGCTTT
This sequence comes from Oscillospiraceae bacterium, assembly GCA_017847835.1. Classification (GTDB taxonomy): domain Bacteria; phylum Bacillota; class Clostridia; order Oscillospirales; family Ruminococcaceae; genus CAG-115. The sequence goes on along the minus strand of JAGASH010000003.1, from coordinate 13,369 downwards.
GCTCCAGTGCCTCCGGCGGCTTAGAACCTTTTTCTGAAGAAAAAGGTTAAGGAAACCGAAGGTTTCACTGGAACTCCAAAAAGACTTTTTTCGCTTCGCGTGAATTCTTTCCTCGAGCACAAACTCGCCTCGAAAAAGGGTGCAGCGTCACGCTGCCTTCGCGGTGCTTGAGTACAACTTAGCGAAAAACTCTTTCAGCATTACCCTATACTGTTTTTTGGAAGTGATTTTATGGAAAATGTTACAATCGACGACCTGATGAAACGTGTTGTCGACGCGGACAAACAGTACGACGCAGACAAAATCCGCCGTGCCTATGACCTCGCCGACAAAGCTCACGAAGGACAAATGCGCTCCTCGGGCGAAAAATACATCACCCACCCGCTCTCGGTCGCCATGATTTTGATGGACTACTTTATGGACACCGACACCATCTGCGCTGCCCTCCTCCACGACGTCGTTGAAGACACCGACATCGACTTGGAAGAAATCCGCAGAAAATTTGGCGACGACGTCGCTCTCCTCGTTGACGGTGTAACCAAAATCGGTAAAGTTCCCCTTAACTCAAAAGAGGAGCAGCACGCCGAAAATATCCGCAAAATCCTTATGGCAATGAGCAAGGATATCCGCGTCATCATCATCAAGCTCGCCGACCGCCTCCACAATATGCGTACCCTTTACGCGCGTCCTCCCGAAAAACAGCGCAAAACCTCGCTCGAAACGATGAATTTCTATGCTCCTATCGCTCACCGTCTTGGTATGAGCGACGTTAAGGACGAAATGGAAACCATTGCCATTCACTACCTCGACCCATTCGGAGCGCAGGAAGTAGAACGTTTGCTCGACCTTCACAAGGAACAGCGCGATACTTTTATAGGAAAAATAATCGCTCGTATCCGCGAAAGAATTACCGATATCGACCCGCCTCCCCTTATCGAAGGACGCGTCAAATCGGTTTACAGTATCTACAAGAAAATGTACGTCAAAAACAAGCCTTTTGACGAGATTTATGATATCTATGCCGTGAGAATTATTGTTCACACGGTAATCGAGTGCTACAACGTGCTCGGTGTTATCCACGACCTGTTCAACCCGCTTCCCTACCGTTTCAAGGACTATATCGCAACCCCCAAGCCCAACCGTTATCAGTCGCTTCACACAACGGTTATCGGCAAAGAGGGCATACCGTTTGAGGTGCAGATAAGAACCGTTGAAATGCACAACACCGCGCAGTACGGTATCGCGGCACACTGGAAATACAAGGCGGGACTTAAAGGCAATGTTGCGGGCGAAAAGCGCTTTGACTGGATTAGACAGCTGCTCGAACGACAGCAGGAAAGCGATGATGTTGAACAGATAACCGAGGCAATCAAGAACGATTTGTCGCAGGACGAGGTATTTGTGTTCTCGCCCAAGGGTGATATTTTCACGCTCCCGCTGGGTGCGAATGTCATAGATTTCGCTTATGCCGTGCACTCCGAGGTCGGAAACAAAATGACGGGTGCAAAGGTCGGCGGACGAATGGTTCAGTTTGATTATCAGGTCAAGACGGGCGATATCGTCGAGATTTTCACCAGTGGCTCACCCAACTATGGTCCAAACCGCAACTGGATGAACATTGCTAAAACAACCGAGGCAAAGGCAAAAATCCGTTCTTGGTTCAAGCGCGAGCGCCGCGAGGAAAACATCGAACGCGGAAAAGAGGAGCTGGAGCGCGAATTTAAACGAAATGCAATTCCGCTTGACGAGGAGATACTGAAAGAAGCTGCAATGCGTGCGCGTGTTGACACGATTGACGATTTGTACGCTGCGGTCGGCTACGGCGGTGTTGCCACATCGAAGATTATCCAGCGTATCAAGGACAGTCAGGCAAGAGCTCAGGCGGCTGCTCCAGTGCTGATGACGAGCGACGAGAACATCGAGCAGACAAACCGCAGAAGCCGTCAGAAGGGCGTCATCATCGAGGGTGTGGACAACTGTCTGATTAAATTCGCGCAGTGCTGCAATCCTCTGCCGGGCGACCCGATAATCGGCTTTGTGACGCGTGGTTTTGGTGTGTCGATACACAAGCAGGACTGCGTGAACGTGCTGAATAATATGGACAGTGCGGAGAACCGCGAACGCTGGATAAAGGCTTCGTGGGCGGGCGAGGAAGACGCTTCTTATCGTGCGACGATTGATATTATTGCGGAGCAGACGTCGTCGGTTATTGCGGATATCACGGCGGCGATTGCAGCAAATCACATTCCTATGCACGAGATGAATATGCACCGCTTGAAGAACGGGAACACAAATCTTGTTATTACAATTGAGATTGCGGGAGTGGAACAGCTGGGGAATGTTATTCTGCGGCTGCGGAAAATTCCGGGTGTAATTTCTGCGGACAGAACGGGAAAGCAATAATCAGCGTGACCTGATGACAGGCGTCATACATGCACCCTGTTTCGAGCCGAGTAACCTCAATAGTTAATTTCACCCGATTCTGACTTGACAATTGAGCACTACAAAGCGAATATTTACACAAAAACCCGAGAAGCTGAACTCCTCGGGTTTTCTTATTTTACCTTGCGCTTTTTGATAACCTTCTGCCTTGAGAACTCCTCGCGCTCCTTTTCTTCGAGAGCATTCGAAATAAATCTTACCTGCTGCTCAAACTTCGGTATCATTATATTTTTAAGCGCGTTCCTGCGCTTCTGCGTTTTCTTGATTGCAACAGCAAGCCTGTAAACACTGTTTTCAAGCTCTGCAAGCCGCACCGTCAGCTCTTTTACCTTGTTAAAACAAATATACGCTCTGTCAAACTCCGAGCCGGTTTCAATCATCGGATAACAGGGTTCTTCGGGCGGCAAAATCTGCGCGCTTACCTTCGGCAGCTCCACTCCCATAACCGACCTCGACGAAAGCGAAACCGTGTCCTCAACAGGTATGCACTCCGCAGCTTTCATCACCATTCCAAGCGTGATGTTCGCGTTTCGCAGAGCCGTATACGCTTCGGAAAACGTGCTGTCAATAACCGAGCGCAAAGCCCGAGCTTCGTCCGTCAGCGCAACCATCTCCCGAACAAGAATACTGCGCTTTCTGTCCATAAGCTCGTAGCCCAGATTTGCCTGTCTGAGCGACCGCTTCACTTTTATCAAATTGCCCTTCGTCGGGAAAATCTGCTCCGCCATTGTTTTCACCTGCTTTTCTGCGGAATTCGGTCAAAATCACATAAATTTCATCGCTCTTTCGGGATTGTACTTCTCTTCAAGCAGCTTTTCGTCAATTCTGTCAAGCTCGTTTCTCGGCAATGTGCAAAGCAAATCCCAGCCCAAATCCAGCGTTTCATCAAGAGTTCTGTTCTCGTCAAAGCCCTGATTGAGGAAGTGCTCCTCAAACAGCTTTCCGAATTTCATATATGCGCGGTCTGCCTCGGAAAGCTCGTCCTCGCCGATAACCGAAGCAAGGCTTCTCGCGTCCTGCACTCTCGCATAAGCCGCGAAAAGCTGGTTTGAAACGGCAGAATGGTCGGTACGCGTAAAGCCCTCGCCTATTCCGTCCTTCATCAATCTCGACAGCGACAGCAAAACCGATACGCCCGGATAAATTCCCTTTCGGTCAAGCTCGCGGTCAAAAACAATCTGCCCCTCGGTAATGTAAGCCGTAAGGTCGGGTATCGGGTGAGTGATGTCATCGTTGGGCATTGTGAGAATAGGAATTTGCGTAACCGAGCCCGAGCTTCCCTTGACAATTCCCGCGCGCTCGTAAATTGCTGCGAGATTTGAGTACAAATAGCCCGGATATCCCTTTCTGCCGGGGATTTCGCCCTTAGACGACGAAAACTCGCGCAGCGCCTCGCAGTAGGACGTCATATCGGTCATAATTACAAGAATGTGCATATTCTTCTCAAACGCGAGATATTCTGCGGCAGTCAGCGCGCAAAGCGGAGTGAGCAGACGCTCGATAATCGGGTCGCTCGAAAGGTTGAGGAACATACAAACGCGCTCGATTGCGCCCGTGTCCTCAAAGGAACGGCGGAAATAGTCCGCAACGTCGTTCTGCACGCCCATTGCCGCGAAAACGACACCGAAATCCTTTGCGCCCTCGCCGGTGATTTTCGCCTGCTTTACAATCTGCACGGCAAGCTTGTTGTGGAGCATACCCGAGCCCGAGAAAATCGGCAGCTTCTGTCCGCGGATAAGCGTCATAAGCGCGTCAATCGAGCTTACTCCCGTGTGGATATAGTTCTGCGGATAATCGCGCGAATAAGGGTTGAGAGCTCTGCCGTTTACGTCGCCCATTTTCTCGGGAAACACGTCGCCGAGCCCGTCGATAGGCTTTCCCGCACCGTTGAACACTCTTCCGAGGATTTCCGGAGAAAGCGGGATTTCAAGAGGTTTTCCCGAAAAAATCGTGCGTGTGTTTTTGAGGGAAATTCCGTTCGTGCCCTCAAAAACCTGCAAAATAACCTTTTCGCCTTCCATTTGAACAACGCGCCCTATTCTCTCCGAGCCGTCGTCCAGACGGATTTTCGCAATCTCGTCATAAGCCGCGCCTTTTACGCCGTCAAGCGCGACAAGCGGGCCGTTTATATCAGTCAATCCAACATACTGTACACTCATTTTCAAACCCCCGCGTTAAGAGCGTCAATCTTTTCGTTAATCTCCGAAATCAGCCCGTCAAACAGTTCGAGCCTGCTGTTCGGAATATCGTATTTCATCTTAGTCGCTTTCTCGAAAAGTCCGAGCGAGAAAATATCCGACAGTACAACACCCGTTTTCAGCGCGTCAAGCGACTTGTGGTAAAGCACCGAAATCACCTTCATCATCAAACGCTGCTTCGGGAGCGGAACATAGGTATCGTCGGGGTGATTTGCGTTCTGCTGCAAAAATCCGACGCGTACAACCCTCGCCGTTTCAATCGTCAGCTTCTGGTCGTCGGGCAGGACATCCGCGCCAATCAGCTTTACAATTTCCATCAGCTTGGCTTCTTCCTGCAAAATGTTTGCGATTTCCTGACGAAGCGCCGTATAGTCGGGCGAAATCTCGTTGTAAAAGTCAGCCAAATCCTCGACATACTCGGAATAGCTGCTGTTCCAGTCAATCGCGGGATAGTGACGCGCATAGGCAAGCGACTTGTCCAGCGCCCAGAAACAGCGAACGAAACGCTTTGTGTTCTGGGTAACGGGCTCCGAGAAGTCCGAGCCTTGCGGAGAAACCGCGCCGATTATCGTCACCGAGCCCTCGGTGCCGTTCAAATTCTTGACATAGCCCGCGCGCTCGTAAAACTCCGAAAGTCTTGACGGCAGGTACGCAGGGAAGCCCTCTTCTGCGGGCATTTCTTCAAGTCGTCCAGAAATCTCGCGCAGAGCTTCAGCCCAGCGTGAAGTGGAGTCTGCCATAATCGCGATGTGATAGCCCATATCGCGATAGTACTCCGCGAGCGTAATTCCCGTGTAAATAGACGCTTCGCGCGCTGCCACGGGCATATTCGAGGTGTTCGCAATAAGCACGGTTCTGTCGGTAAGCGGACGGTTGGACTTCGGGTCGATAAGCTCGCCGAATTCCTCCAAAACCTGCGTCATTTCGTTTCCGCGCTCACCGCAGCCGATGTACACGATGATATCCGCGTCACACCACTTTGCAATCTGGTGCTGGGTGACGGTTTTTCCCGTGCCGAAGCCGCCGGGAATTGCCGCAGCGCCGCCCTTTGCAATCGGTATAAGTGTATCGATAACACGCTGTCCCGTGATAAGCGGACGCGTTGACGGAAGTCTGCCCGCGCACGGACGCGCTTTTTTGATAGCCCAGCGCTGAACCATTGTCAGCTCTTTTTCCTCGCCGTCAGCCGTTTTCAAACGGATAATCACGTCGTTCACGCGGTATTTTCCGTTTTCCGCCGCAAAGGTTACCTCACCGCTCATATCGGGCGGGAGCATACATTTGTGCGTGATAAGCGGGGTTTCGGGCGTTGTGCAGTACACATCTCCGCCAACAAGCCTGTCACCCTTTTTCACGGTCACGGTTACATCAAACTGCTTTTCCTCATCCAGCGCAAAAAGGTGGCTTCCCTCGGCAACAAAAGCGCCGTTGTCCTTCACCATATCGCGCAGAGGACGCTCAATTCCGTCGAAAATGTTCGAGATGATACCCGGTCCCAAAGTCGCGCAGACAGGTGCACCCGTGCCGAAAATCGGCTCTCCGATTTTAAGTCCCGCGGTGTTCTCGTAAACCTGTATTGTCGTGAAATCATCGGCAACTCCGATAACCTCGCCGATAAGCCTGCGCTCGCCGACGTACACCATCTCGAGCATCGAGAAATCCTTTGTGTTCGCCGCTTTAACGACAGGTCCGTTTATCGAATAAATCGTGTTTTCCAAATCAAATCCCCCAGCTTCAGATTTCCGCCGTCATCAGCTCGCGCTTTTCGGCAAAAGCCTCGCGCTCGTCCTCAAGGGCTCTGTCAAGCGAAAAATCGCAGAAAAGCCCGCGTTTTTCATCAAGCGCGCAAATTCCGCCCAGCACAATCGTGCTGTCGGCGCGAACCTCGTGCTTTGTCAGCCCGCAAACCCGCTCGACGTCCTTTTTCGCCGCGAGAATAACAATCTCGTTTCCGAGCGCTTTTTCCGCTTTTTCGATGCGTTTTTTCAGAAAATCGTTATACTTTTCGCTCTCGGAAAACTCCCGCAAATCCGCTTCGATTTTGCCGAAAAATTCTCCGACAAGCTCTTTTCTGTGAGCGAGAACACCCTTGTTCACCTCGTAATCGCACCGCGAGAGCTCTTTTCTGAACTTCGCTTCCATTTCGGAGCGTTCGCTTTTGAGCGCCGCCATAGCCTCGCGCGACTCGTTTTCCTCACGGATACGCTCGGCAGCCGAGCGCTGTTCGCGGATTTTCGCGGTGAGCTCCTCGATTTCACGGTCAGCGCTGCGGTTTACCGCATTTCTGAACATCGTCATTTTGGACGCGTTTAATGTATTCAAATCCATAAAAATACCTTTCAATCAGAGCTTGATGCCGATTGCCTCTTCAACGTATCTTCCGATTGCCTCGGTAACACTGCCCGAGCCGTGTCTGTCGGGAATTTCAACCACAAGCGGTCTGCGTCGGTTCAGCTTTATTTCGTAAACCCGCTCTGCGCAAAGTTCGGCGGTTTTCTGCGTCATAAGCACAACCGCTACATCTTCATCGGAAACCGCTTCGTCAAGCGCTTCGCTGACCTCTTTTTCGGTGTGCGCAACAACACCCTCAATTCCCGCAATTCGCATACCGATTTGCGTGTCCGTGTTGTCGCTTATCAGGAAAAATTTCATATCCGCTCCAAAATTAACCGAAGAGTATCAGAATGGAAATAAGCAGACCGTAAATCGCAACGCCCTCGCCGAGTGCAACGAAAATCAGTGCCTTTGAGAAAGACTTTTCGTTCTCGGAAATCGCGCCGATAGCCGCAGGAGCGCCTGCTCCAACCGCAATTCCCGCAGCGATTGAGCCAAGTCCCGTTGAAAGTGCAGCCGCGAGATACTTCAAGCCGTCAGAGCCGGTTTGAACAGCGTTTGCAGCAGCGTCAGCGGTTTCAGCCGCAAATGCACCGGTGAGCGGGAGAATTGTCATAGTGAGCATTACTCCGAAGAACGAAACAATGTTTGCAACAACGGCACGCTTCGGGTGAACGGTTTTGCCGGAACGCTTGCGGAGAATTGCCGCAAAAATCGGCGCCATAATCAGAGCCACAGCAATCAAAGGCAGAATAATAATCAATGCAATATTCATTTTGTTTTCCTCCAAAACTCTTTTTAATCAAAAATGAGATTTTATTTTCAGCGGTGCAAATTCGCTTCCTCCGCCGTCATAGAAACGTGAAAATACCTCGTAAAATTCAAGTCTGAGTACCTGTATTCCCGAGAGCAAGCCCTCGATACCCATAACCACAAGGTTTCCGATGATGTAGGTTATCACCATTCCGGCGGTGACGGGAGCATTCGGCTGAGCCGCGCCCGCAAGCTGCGATACAACCAGCATAAAGCCCGCGTGTGAGAGAACAAAGCCGCCTATTCTCAAAAAGCTCATCGTGTTCGACAGGAAGCTCAAAGCTCCCTCGAAAATACCGATGAAGCTCTCGGCAATGCTGAATTTCTCGGCTTTCTTTCCCGTTACAAGAGCCGTGAGAGGCGTCTTGAAGAAAATCAGAAGAACCGGCAGCACAATCAGACAAAGCACATAAGGCACGCTCATAATCGGCAGACCGTACATAAGCGAGCCTGCAAGACCGATTATCAGCGACGCATAAAGCACAATTCCCGCAACGCCGTTTACGTCAAACAGCGCTTCGCCGAGCTTTTTCGCCTTGAAGTTCTTGACCGTGTTCAAAATCATCGAAATCAGTATCAGCACAACTCCCACAAAAAGCGCGAAAATCAGCACTGCCGTCGCAACTTGGAAGATGTTGCTCGGGTGACGCGGGATACCGAGATTTCCCATCATATCGCAGACGCCGTTCCAGATATCCGCACGGTGGAAAATCGGCGTTATTATCGTTTCGATACCGAAAACCGAGCCGTAAACACAGCCGAAAAGCGCCGAGAAAATACCAAGTCTTGTCATCACGGGAGCAAGCCCGTTTTTGGTTTTCTTCGAGAGGATAAATCCCAGCAGCGATATCAGCAAGCCTTGTCCGACGTCGCCGAACATTATGCCGAACATCAGCATATACGTTATCGCAACGTAGGGCGTCGGGTCAAATCCGCCGTAAACGGGAAGTCCGTACATTTTCGTGAACATCTCAAAAGGCCGCGTAAAGAAGTTGTTCTTCAGCTTTACGGGAACCTCGGGAGAAGCGTGCTTCTTGTCAACGGGAATTTCCGTACACTGAACGTTTTTCGCGTTTTTGACGATTGCCGTGCGAAGCTCCTTTGAGTTTTTCGCGGGACAGTAGCCCGAGAATGAAAACCGTCCGTGCGATATAACAACCTTTTTCCGAAGCTCGTTTACCTCGCTCTTGTAGCGCAGCTTGCACAAAACTGCAGAAAAATCGTCCGTGAGGCTGTCCGCGAAATACGCGAGCTCTTTTTCGAGGTCTTCCTTTTTCTTTTCCTCGGCTTCAATCAGCGCGTGGAGTTTTTGGTCGGCGATTTCCGCGTCGCCTTCAAGATAATCGGGAAGCCGCGTCCTCTCAAATCCAAGCGACGTCATAAGCTCGTCCGCGAACTCAACGTACTGCACGGGAACAAGATATATTCCGTAGACGTAATCTTCCGTTTTCTCAAACTCCTGAAAAACGAAGCACTTTGTCGCGTAATACTGAAGTTTTTCCTCGTTGTCGAGAGGCATTCTGCCGATACGCATTTTGACGTACTTCATCGCGAAAAGCTCCGAAAACGGCACGTCAAGTCCGTGCAGATGCCGAACGTAAGCGTCGGTTTCGCGGTGCTCACGCAGCGTCTGCTCAACCTCGGCATATTGCTCGTTCAGCTCGTCATAACGCTTTGAGATATCGCCGAGATAGTTCTCGAAATCCTCTGCGGTTTCGCAGTCAACCTGCGAAAAATCCGCGTCCTTAACGGGAATTTTCAGATTAATCGCCATATCGCGCACCCTTGCAAGAATGCCCTTGTAGGGGTTTTGCTCGCCGAGATTTCGCACAACCGCGCCATTTGTCACGATGTGGAATACCTCGCTCTCGCAGCAAGCCATAAGAGCCGCGTCCAGCGACTTTGACGGTCCGTCAACCGAAATCAGCGACATTTTTTCTATTCCCAAATATATCACCGCCTTAAAGGTTTTTCATTATTAAAGTACCAGCATTTTCATTATATCCGTGCCGTCCATTTCGTAGCGCACTCCCTCGACAACCGTTCTGATGTTGCGAAGCTCCGTGCACATACTCTCCGTGAGCGCGAAATAAGCGACAGACGCGTGCGACGAAAGATGAAGCGTTTTCTCGTAGAATTTCTGGCTTATGCGCTCTGTGAGCTGCTCGACGGTCGAGCTCTCGGTATCGCTGTGATAACCGATTTTCTCCAGACGCTTTCTCACGGCTTCTATGTCCTTTTCCGCGATAAGCTCCTCGATGACATCATCGCGAAGCTTGTATTTAAACGGAATAAGCGACTTTTTCAGGTTTTCGGGGGTTGTTCCGGAAAACTGCGCTCTTCGGTATAACGTCACCACGTTTTCCATATCAACCGACCGCAGGATTGCCCGCTTGAACTCTTTTCTCTCCGCACCGCGGAAGTTTTCATCGGCACTTTTCAGCAGCCTGAAATAATAATCGTTCAATAGACTGCGCTCAATCTCTCCGATATCGAGCTTTCCGCTCTGAACCGCGTTTATCAGCGGCTCGCGCAGCACCTTGATGTAAGTCGTTCCTTCAAGCAGCTCGACTGACTCAGCTAAGTTTCTCGCTCTGCCGAGCTCGGGAAGATTTGTTTTCGTATAGCGGTTCAGATACATCGGAACAGCCGCGATATAAGCGTCTGCGCTGCCCGTATAAACCGCTGCGATTGCCGACACAATCTGCCCGATTTCCAGCCGCTCGACGATAAACGAGAAATATCCGCGGCTTTTTGTATAGTCGAATTTGCGAAAGCTCTCGAATACATCAAACGAGGCTTTAGCGAGAAGCGCTTCAAGCTGTCCGCGGTGAATTGCGCCAGAATTAACCGACGAGAGCGCTTTTTCATATCGCGGAACGGTTTTCAGATAGTCGCAAATCTGCGGGACGTTTTCCTTTGCGGCAAGCTGCGCGTAATCGAGAGCCGTGAGGCGATGCCCGAAAACCGCGCGGCACTTTGCCGTAACGCCGTTTGACGCGTACATATTATTCCTCCGTAATCCGCTTTAAAATCTCCGAACGCCAGCGCTCTCCGTTTTCAGCAAATCGCTTGTCGAGAGCCGAAATGCGCGCTTCAAGAGTATTTTTTGCGTTCTCGCGGCGCTGTTCAAGCAGCTTTTCCTGCTCCTCTTTGAAAGCAGCGTTCTGCTCGCGCTCGGTTTCAAGCTTTTTCTCGCGCTCGCGGGCACTGCTCTCGCCGAACTCGTCCGTGCGCTGCTTCTGCTTGAAAACCGCGCTTTCAACACGCGTCTGCGCCGAATTATCCATTGTGATTATTTCGCGTAAAAAATCCATTTCAATCACCATTTATACGTTTATCGGGCTGTCCCCCAAAACCGCATCCGGTTTTTTGACAACCCGCTACTTATTTTACCTCTTTTTAACATAAAAAACAATATATATTTTGCACAAAAAATTCCTCAAAACCCAAGCTTTTTCTCGCAAATACAGCTGTAAAACAAGGTCAATCGGGATTTTACGCAATTTGTGCACTTTTAACATATTCAAAAAACCGAAGCCCTTGACAGCAATATGTTATAAGGTGTATAATAATAACAGATTTCAGCAAAATACACTTTTTTGAGAGGAGAATTTATTATGTTTAAAGACCTTCCGGGCTGGGTTATTCCGGTAATTATTGTCGCGATAGTTGTTGTGCTGATTTTTCTCACGGGCTACCGCAAGGCGCGCCCCGACCAGGCGCTTATCATAAGCGGTCTGCGCAGAAAAGCAAAGGTTGTTATAGGAAAGGCTGCCGTAAAGCTCCCGTTCTTTGAGCGCTGCGACGTGCTCGACCTCGCGCTGATGAGCGTTGACGTAAGAACCCAGACCTCAATTCCTTCGGGCGATTACATTAACGTCAAGGTTGACTCGGTTGTAAACGTCAAGATTTCACCCGAAAAGGAAATCATCGAAAAAGCTCAGCAGAACTTCCTCAACAAGGACAAAAACTATGTCACTGCTGTTGCAAGAGAGGTTCTCGAGGGTAATATCCGTGAAATCGTCGGTCAGATGCGCCTCGAAGAGATGATTTCAAACCGTCAGGTTTTCGCGGAAAAGGTTCGTCAGAACGCCGACCCCGACCTCAAGGCTATGGGACTTGAAATCGTTTCGTTCAACGTTCAGAATTTCGTGGACGAGAACGGTGTGATAAACGATATGGGTATCGACAACACAATGCAAATCCGCAAAAAAGCTGCGATTTCCAAGGCTGAGGCGGAGCGCGATATCAAGATTGCTCAGGCTGAGGCTAACCGCAAGGCAAACGACGCAAGAGTTGACTCGGAAACCGCGATTGCAGAGCGCCAGAACGAGCTTGCAATCAAGCAGGCAGAGCTGAAGCGCGCTGCCGATATCAAACAAGCTGAGGCGGACGCTGCTTATACAATTCAACAGGAAGAGCAGCGCAAGACTATCGAAATCACGACGGCAAACGCGAATATCGCAAAGCAGGAAAAAGAGGTTGAAATCAAGGCAAAAGAAGCCGAGATTAAAGAGCGCGCGCTCGAAGCCGAGGTTAAAAAGACAGCCGAGGCTCAGAAATACGCGGCTCAGCAGAACGCTGACGCTAAGCTCTATGCAACTCAGCAGAGCGCAGAGGCTCAGAAGTATGAGGAAATCCGTCGTTCAGAGGCTGAACTTGAAATCAAGAAAAACGAGGCTGCCGCTATTCTTGTAACGGCACAGAACGAGGCTGCTGCCGCTAAGGCTAAGGCAGAAGCTGCGAGATTTGCAGCCGAACAGGAAGCGGAAGGTATTCGTGCAAAGGGTGTTGCGGAAGCGGACGCTGTTCGTGCAAAGGCTCTTGCTGAGGCGGAAGGTCTTGACAAGAAGGCTGAGGCTATGAAGAAGATGGAAGAAGCGGCAGTTTTGCAGATGTATTTCGAGAAAATGCCCGAGATTGCGGCAGCGATTGCAAAGCCGCTTGAAAGCATTGATAAAATCACGATGTACGGCGACGGAAACACGTCAAAGCTGGTCAAGGATATCACTGAGGCAACAACGCAGGCTTCATCGGGATTGCTCGACGGTCTGGGTATTGACTTGAAGCAGATGGTGAATTCGTTTGTGCAGGGTAAGGCGATTGCGAGCGGGATAAATTCGGAAAAGCCCGCGATTGACGAAAAACCCGAGCAGACGGTATAACTCTCACTAGTGCACCGCGCAGCGAAAAAAGTCTTTTTGGAATTTTTAAAACCTTTTTCTTCAGAAAAAGGTTTTAAACCGCCGGAGGCACTCGCGACGAAGTCGCGGACTAGAGCGCGAAGCGCGACAAAACGCGTTAGCAAGCGCAAAGGGGGTTCAAGGGGGGAAACAAGAGTTTCCCCCCTTGCGGAAAAGGGTTTGGGGAAAACCCCGGCGGGGTGTTCCCCAACATTTTTGCCGGCTCGAATCCGGCAAAAATGAACAGTCAAGCGTTCCACAAATCAAAACCACCAGCTAAGCTGGTGGTTTGCACTCGCCCTTCAAGGGCGTATTACCGGCTCGTGCCTGAAGGCACACTGAGAGTCTGGCAACCGCATCTTACTCACGAGCAGCCGCTAAAGCGGCTGTTCTTTT
>JAGASH010000010.1 GCA_017847835.1 Oscillospiraceae bacterium | reverse complement strand
GCAAGCGGAATTATCGCCGCGCACGAACAGACGTCTGCTTTGTCGGAACTCGAAAAATGCTTGAAAAATTGGGTTGCAGACTGCGTTTCGGACAGCGGCGACAAGTTGGATTTTTGCGTTCACACAAACGAATTTCTGGGCGACAAACATACGCTGGAGCTGCTTAACGAGTGGGTTTGTCAGGAAATACGAAAGCACCCGAGAATTGGTTTTCTTGAAAGAAAAAACAACGCGATTGTAGCCGTTAAGGGCGAGCTTTCCGAAACCAAGCTGTACTGTCCGCTGAAAATTGTTTCCGAACCCGAGGATTATTCTGCGGATTTATGCGAGGAAAATCCCGAAAAATACGCCGATTATGCTGCCAAGATAAACGCAAAAATTCACGCGGATATTTCGAGAGATGAGGATATGCAAACTCGCGGTCTGATTGAATTTACCGACAACAATCACCTGTACCGCAAGGTGTATTCTGCCTTTCCGCAGGTTGAAAATCGTGGCGGAAATCTGTACGGTGTGATTGCCGTGAAGGCTTACGGGAAGCCGGATAAGGCGGATTTGATTGACCTTGCCGAAGAGCTTACCGGACAGCTTTCCGACGGTTGGGGCGAGAGCTTTGAGCAACGCGAAATCCGGCTCGGAGATGATGTCGTTTACATCTCGTTCTGGAACAGCGAAAACTTCTTCCTGCTGCCCGAAAGCGAAATGTTTCCGGAGCTGGATATAAAGCAGACGATTGGAGGGTTAAGTTGAAGAAAAACAGATTGAACGAGAGGGATTTTGCGACTAAACCGCAGAAAAATTTCCTCGATATGATTGCGCCGTCCGTGATAAAATTTTACACGGATTACTTCATTTGCGGGAACACTTTTCGCTGCGTCTGGGCGCTGCGCGAGTACCCGACAAGCACCTCGGAGCAGGCAATTCTGCGCTATCTCGGCGAAAAAGACGGCGTGACGCTGCGCATTTACACGCGACCTGTGACCGCTGCCGAGGAAAAGCGCATCATCGCAAATGCCGCCAACAAAAACCGTATGCAGCGCATTTCCACCAACAATTTGCAGCAAACCGTTGCCGCCGAAAGCAACCTTCAGGACGTGGCGCAGCTTGCCGCGGATATGCACCGAAACCGCGAACCGCTGCTTCACACGGTGGTTTTCATCGAGATGATTTCGGACAATCTGGACAATCTGCGAATTCTGCAAACCGAGGTGCAGACGGAATTGGTGCGCTCAAAGCTGAACGTGGACAGGCTTATACTCCGCCAGCAGCACGGCTTTATGAGCGTTATGCCAAGCGGACGAAATATGTTCAAGGAGCAGTTTGAGCGCGTTCTCCCCGCGTCATCGGTCGCAAATCTCTACCCGTTTTCATTCTCGGGAAAGACCGATGAGAACGGTTTTTATCTCGGGCGCGACAAATTTGGGAGCAATATTATCGTAGATTTTGATAAGCGCTCCGATGACAAAACCAACGCAAACGCGCTTATTCTGGGTAACTCAGGACAGGGAAAATCCTATCTTCTCAAGCTGATTTTAACCAATCTGCGCGAGAGTGGAAAAAGCATAATTTGCCTTGACCCCGAAACCGAATATGCAGATTTAACGAAAAATCTCGGCGGCGCAGCAGGAAGCTGCGAAGTCAACGCCCAAAGCGCGGCACGGACGCCGCGCATCAAAGGAGTTGACGGTGTTTATATTGACCTGATGTCCGGCGAGTACATCATAAATGTGCTTGAACCAAAGTCTTGGGGTGATGAAACCGCTGATGAAGACGCTCCGCAAGCCTTTAAATGCAAGACAAAGCTGTCCCAGCACATCAGCTTTCTGCGCGATTTTTTCCGCAGCTACAAGGATTTTTCCGACCGCGAAATTGACACAATCGAGCTTCTTCTGATAAAGCTCTACGAGAAATTCGGGATATCCGACAACACGGATTGGAGCGCGATGAAACCGATAGATTTTCCCATTCTCTCGGATTTTTACGAGCTGATTGAGGCGGAATACAAGTCGTTCAATCCGAAAGAAAAAGGGCTTTATACCGCGGAAAATCTGCAAAATATCTGCCTTGGACTGCACTCGATTTGCGTTGGTGCGGAGAGCAAATTTTTCAATGGTTATACAAATATTTCCGACAGCAGATTTATAACTTTCGGCGTGAAAGGACTGCTTCAGGCAAGCAAAAATATCCGCAATGCGCTGCTGTTTAACGTCCTCGCATATATGTCCGAGCAGCTTCTCACAAAGGGAAACGCCGTCGCGAGTATTGACGAATTCTACTTGTTTCTGACAAATCTGACCGCAGTTGAATATATCCGAAATTTCATGAAGCGCGTTCGCAAAAAGGAGTCCGCCGTGATACTCGCAAGCCAGAATATTGAGGATTTTCTTGTGGAAAATGTCCGCGAATTGACAAAGCCGCTTTTCTCGATTCCAACGCATCAATTCCTGTTTTCGCCGGGTACTATCGAGGCGCGGTTTTATATGGACGCGCTTCAGGTGGAGGCGTCGGAATACGACCTGATACGCTGCTCCCGGCGCGGAACCTGCCTTTACAAGTGCGGAAATGAAAGGTATTGCCTGTGCGTGATTGCTCCGGAACACAAGGCGGAGCTGTTTGGCACGGCGGGAGGGCGATAAATTTGCTCTTGCATTTTGCGGAAAGATGTGGTATACTGTATTAGAGGGGGGATTGATGTGAACGAAAAAATATACTCCATAGAGGAAATAAAAAGTCGCGTTTCTCCGATTGCAATGCGGTACGGCGTGGAGAGAGTGTACCTGTTTGGTTCCTACGCGAAAGGCTGTGCGACTGCCGAAAGCGACATCGATCTTCGCGTTGACAAGGGTTCTCTTCGCGGCTTGTTCGCCCTCAGCGGAATGAGGCTGGATATATGCGACTCATTGTCAAAGAATGTGGACTTGCTCACCACAAACAGCCTTGATGACAGTTTCCGCAGCAAAATACATGATGACGAGGTGCTGATTTATGAACGAGCGTGACGTTGAAATCCTAAGAAACATTTTAAAATATACGGAACAAATCAATGATGCAAATCGTCATTTTAATTCGGAAAAAGAAGAATTTGAGGAAAACTCCGTGTATAGAAATGCGGCTGCCATGTGTGTGCTTCAAATAGGGGAACTTGTTAAGCACTTGTCTGAGGAGTACAAGCTGAAAACAGCCGATGAAATCCCATGGCACCAGATACAGGGACTGAGAAATGTTGTAGCTCACGAATATGGCAAAATTGATACTGAGTCTCTTTGGGAAACCATTACGGAGGATATTCCAAGGCTATGTGAATTCTGCATCGAACAGATTGCGCAGCTTAATGAGCAAATCCAAAGCGACATTCCGGAAATTAAAATGTAAACACAAATGCCCGACAGCGATGCCGGGCATTTTGTTTTGAAAGGAGGAACGCGGTGGCTGTATCTCCGGCAATAATAAAAATTCTCGCAACGGCTGCGACCGACAAGCGCACCCGAACGATTGCCGCAGCAATTATAGCTGCGATTTTTATCCCGACAATCCTTCAAATTCTGATGATAGGCTCGATTGTTTCGTCAATGGAAACGGCGAACAACAGCCTGCTTGATTGCAGTTTC
>JAGASH010000013.1 GCA_017847835.1 Oscillospiraceae bacterium | reverse complement strand
GATTGACCTTGAATTTGACCTCAATTCACCCGAAAACGACTGCTTTGAGCTGCCTCCCGACAGGCAGGATAATCAGGTTTTGGCGGTGTGGGGAAGTCCGTCGTCGGGCAAGACAATTATGAGCGTGAAGCTTGCGCGGTACATTGCAAGTCAGAAGAAAAACGTAATTCTGGTGCTTGCGGATATGTTCGCACCGCCGCTTCCCTACGTCTGTCCGCCCTCGGATTTGGAGGAGGAAAATTCGCTCGGAAATATCCTCGGCGCGGCTCATGTTGACGGAAATCTTATCCGGCAAAACGCTATTTTGCACAAGAAAAACGAGTATCTCACAATGCTTGCAATGCTGAAAGGCGAGAACGCGTTTTCATACGCGCCGTATACGGAAACACAGGCGCGGGAGCTGCTTGCGGAACTGCGGAAAATGTGCGAATACATCATCATCGACTGCACCTCAAACATCACAAATGACGCGCTGTCGGCGGTTTCGCTGATTGAGTCGGACGCGGTTTTGCGGCTGGTTTCGTGCGATTTGAAATCCATAAGTTATCTCAATTCGCAGCTGCCGTTACTGCTCGACAATAAGTTCAATGCGAACAAGCAGTACAAGGCAGCAAGCAATGTTTCCTCGTTCCAAGCAGATGATGAAATTGAGCAGATTGTGGGCGGCGTGAGCTTCAAAATTCCGCATAGTGATGAGGTTTATAGGCAGTTTCTTTCGGGAAATTTGTTCGGTGCGCTGACCGAAAAAGACAGCAAGGATTTCCGCAAAGCCGTGGCAAAAATTGCAAATGAGGTGTTTGTTTTATGAGTTTAACGGCGAATTCCAACACGCAGAATTTGTTCTTCAAATCGGAGAAAAAGCGGGATTTTTCCGATGTTCTGAACGAGGTGCAGTCGTATATTTCAAGCAAATATTCCGCGCTTGTGATTGACGGAATCAACAATGTGAATTCGGGAAATGACGAGGTGAAGTGGCAGGTCAAGCGGTATATCGGCAAGTATCTGCTGGATTGCAGAATCTCTATCGAGGGGCTTTCTCAAACGGAATTGGTGGATAAATTGTACACCGAAATGGCGGAGTTTTCGTTCCTCACAAAGTACATTTTCGGCACGGGAATCGAGGAAATAAACATCAATTCTTGGGACGATATTGAGGTGCAGTACAGCAGCGGAACGAGTGTAAAACTTGACGAGAAATTCGAGTCGCCCGAGCACGCAATTAACGTTGTACGGCGAATGCTGCACGTCTCCGGAATGGTTCTGGACAACACTTCGCCGGCTATTCTCGGGCATTTGTCGAAGAATATCCGAATTGCCGTGCTGAAGA
Organism: Oscillospiraceae bacterium; assembly: GCA_017847835.1. Taxonomy (GTDB): domain Bacteria; phylum Bacillota; class Clostridia; order Oscillospirales; family Ruminococcaceae; genus CAG-115. The sequence continues at coordinate 1,946 of JAGASH010000013.1, read as the reverse complement.
CGCCGCTTGTTGACGAAGACGTCGGAGTTGCGGCTTCAATCAGAATCGTAAACGCGCAGAAGCTGAAAAAGGAGGATTTTATAAAGTCGGGAACGGCAACGGACGAGATGATGGAGCTGCTTTCCGCGCTTGTGAGATACGGCGTTTCAACGACTGTTGCCGGCGCGACATCTTCGGGAAAAACAACCTTGACGGGCTGGCTGCTGACCACAATTCCGCACGACAAGCGCATTTTCACGATTGAAAACGGCTCGCGTGAATTGGATTTGGTGGAGCGCGGCAAGGACGGAAAAATCCTCAACAAGGTTGTCCACACCATTACCCGCGAATCCGAGGACGAGCGCAAATCCGTTACGCAGGACGATTTGCTGGATATGGCGCTCCGTTTTCACCCCGATTATATTGTGGTCGGCGAAATGCGAAGTAGTGAGGCTGATTCGGCTCAGGAAGCCGCGCGAACCGGTCACACGGTTATCACCACAATTCACTCAAATTCCTGCGAATCCACTTGGCGCAGAATGGTGACGCTTTGCAAGCGAAAGTACCCGAACGTGGACGATAAAGTCATTTTGAACTTGGTCACGGAAGCGTTTCCAATCGTAGTTTACGCAAAGCAGCTTGAGAACAAACAGCGGCGGATTATGGAGATTATGGAGTGCGAAATCTGCGCTGACGGAACGCGAAAATACCACTCGCTGTACCGCTACAATATCACCGAAAACCGTGTTGAAAACGGGAAATTTATCGTCAAAGGAACTCATGAAAAAGTTGAGGAAATATCCAAATCATTGCAAAGACGGCTGCTTGAAAATGGTATGCCTCAATCGGAATTAGAGCTGCTTTTGAAAGGGGGAAATTTGGTTTGAACATCATACTTTTAGCTGCGTTTATTGGCTTGGTTGTGGGATTTTTCCTGCTTTTCGGAATCTCGCCGATGGAGTTTACCGAGGGAATATTCACAAAAATTCTTGCCAAGCCGAACAGCATAAAATCCCAGATAAACGAGGCTACAAAACGGAAAAAGCCGAACATTTTTCGCAGAGAAATTTCCGAAGCACAGGAAATTCTGCGGCTTACAAATCGCTCGCATATGTTCGGGATTTTGTGCGCTTGTTCGCTCGGTTTGTCGGCGATAGGAATTTGCGCTGCGGTGGCAATCGGAAACGCTTTTCTCGCGCCCGTGATGGCGGTTGGGCTGATGTTTGTGCCGTTTTGGTATGTCAAAACAACCGCCACGAATTACAAAAAAGCGATATCCTCGGAGCTTGAAACGGCGCTGTCGATAATCACCACGGCATACCTCAGAAATGAGGATATTATAACCTCTATCGAGGAAAATGTCCATTACTTGAACGCGCCTGTTAAAGCGGTTTTTGAGAATTTTATCAGCCGAATTAAGCTGTCAAATCCGGACTTGATTTCAGCTATTTTGGATATGAAAACCAAGATTGACAACGAGGTTTTTCACGAGTGGTGCGACAGCTTAATCCTCTGCCAGAGCGACCGCAGCCTGAAATCCACGCTCACGCCGATTGTGAACAAGCTCTCGGATATGCGGGTGGTGAACGCGGATTTGGAGTACCTCGTCACCGGTCCGCGAAAGGAATTTATTTCGATGGTTTTCCTCGTAATCGGCAATGTGCCGCTGCTGTATATGCTGAACAAGGCGTGGTTTAATTCGCTGATGAACACGGTTTTGGGGCAGATTGTTCTGGCGGTTTCGGCGGTGGCAATTTTCATCTCAACCGCGATTGTAATCCGGCTCACCAAGCCGATTGAGTACAAAAGATAAGGGGGTGCGCAAATGCAGTTTTTGCTTATTTTATTCGGAATTTTTCTCGGTTTAGGCTTGTTTTTTCTTCTTGCCAACACTCTGAAAATCCCCTATCTGAGAACCTCAAAAGCGGTTATGAACACGGGCAGAAACGACAAAAAAATGTCCAAAT
>JAGASH010000012.1 GCA_017847835.1 Oscillospiraceae bacterium | reverse complement strand
GATTGACCTTGAATTTGACCTCAATTCACCCGAAAACGACTGCTTTGAGCTGCCTCCCGACAGGCAGGATAATCAGGTTTTGGCGGTGTGGGGAAGTCCGTCGTCGGGCAAGACAATTATGAGCGTGAAGCTTGCGCGGTATATTGCTTCTCAAAAGAAAAATGTAATTCTGGTGCTTGCGGATATGTCCGCGCCGCCGCTTCCCTACGTCTGTCCGCCTTCGGATTTGGAGGAGGAAAACTCGCTCGGAAATATCCTCGGCGCGGCTCATGTTGAAGGAAATCTTATCCGCCAAAACGCGATTTTGCACAAGAAAAACGAGTACCTCACAATGCTCGCAATGCTGAAAGGCGAGAACGCGTTTTCCTATGCGCCGTACTCCGAAACGCAGGTGCGGGAATTACTTGCGGAACTGCGGAAAATGTGCGATTACATCATCATCGACTGCACCAGCAACATCACAAATGACGCGCTTTCGGCGGTTTCGCTGATTGACTCTGACGCGGTTCTGCGGCTTGTTTCGTGCGATTTGAAATCCATAAGTTATCTCAATTCGCAGCTGCCGTTACTGCTCGACAACAAGTTCAACGCGAACAAGCAGTATAAGGCGGCAAGCAACATTTCCTCATTTCAAGCCGATGATGAAATTGAGCAGATTGTGGGCGGGGTGAGCTTCAAAATTCCGCATAGCGATGAGGTTTATCGGCAGTTCCTTTCGGGAAATTTATTCGGTGCGCTGACCGAAAAGGACAGCAAGGATTTCCGCAAAGCTGTGGCAAAAATTGCAAATGAGGTGTTTGTTTTATGAGTTTAACGGCGAATTCCAACACGCAGAATTTGTTCTTCAAATCGGAGAAAAAGCGGGATTTTTCCGAAGTTCTGAACGAGGTTCAGTCGTACATTTCAAGCAAATATTCCGCGCTTGTGATTGACGGAATCAACAATGTGAATACCGGAAATGACGAGGTGAAGCTGCAGGTCAAGCGGTATATAGGCAAGTATCTGCTGGATTGCAGAATCTCTGTCGAGGGGCTTTCTCAAACGGAATTGGTGGATAAATTGTACACCGAAATGGCGGAGTTTTCGTTCCTCACAAAGTACATTTTCGGCACGGGAATCGAGGAAATAAACATCAATTCCTGGGACGATATTGAGGTGCAGTACAGCAGCGGAACGAGCGTAAAATTGGACGAGAAATTTGAGTCACCCGAGCATGCAATTAACGTTGTCCGGCGAATGCTGCATGTCTCCGGAATGGTTCTGGACAACACTTCGCCGGCTATTCTCGGGCACTTGTCGAAGAATATCCGAATTGCCGTGCTTAAGACGCCGCTTGTTGACGAGGACATCGGAGTTGCGGCTTCAATCAGAATTGTAAACGCACAGAAGCTGAAAAAGGAGGACTTTATAAAGTCGGGAACGGCAACGGACGAGATGATGGAGCTGCTTTCCGCGCTTGTGAGATACGGCGTTTCGACGACTGTTGCCGGCGCGACATCTTCGGGAAAAACGACTTTGACGGGCTGGCTGCTGACCACAATTCCGCACGACAAGCGCATTTTCACGATTGAAAACGGTTCGCGTGAATTGGATTTGGTGGAGCGCGGCAAGGACGGAAAAATCCTCAACAAGGTTGTCCACACAATCACCCGCGAAAGCGAGGACGAGCGAAAATCCGTTACGCAGGACGATTTGCTGGATATGGCGCTGCGTTTTCACCCCGATTATATCGTGGTCGGCGAAATGCGCAGCAGTGAGGCTGATTCGGCTCAGGAAGCCGCGCGAACCGGTCACACAGTTATCACCACAATTCACTCGAATTCCTGCGAATCCACTTGGCGAAGAATGGTGACGCTTTGCAAGCGGAAGTACCCGAATGTGGACGATAAAGTTATCCTCAATCTTGTCACGGAAGCCTTTCCTATCGTGGTTTATGCAAAGCAGCTCGAGAACAAGCAGCGGCGGATTATGGAGATTATGGAGTGCGAAATTTGCGCGGATGGAACGCGAAAATACCACTCGCTGTACCGCTACAATATAACCGAAAACCGCGTTGAAAACGGGAAATTTATTGTCAATGGAACTCACGAAAAAGTTGAGGAAATCTCTAAATCATTGCAAAGACGGCTGCTTGAAAATGGTATGCCTCAATCGGAATTAGAGTTGCTTTTGAAAGGGGGAAATTTGGGTTGAACATCATACTTTTAGCTGCGTTTATTGGCTTGGTTGTGGGATTTTTCCTGCTTTTCGGAATCTCGCCGATGGAGTTCACCGAGGGAATTTTCACAAGAATTCTCGCCAAACCGAACAGCATAAAATTCCAGATAAACGAGGCTACAAAACGGAAAAAGCCGAATGTATTCCGCAGAGAAATTTCCGAAGCACAGGAAATTCTGCGGCTTACAAATCGTTCGCACATGTTCGGGATTTTGTGCGCTTGTTCTCTTGGTTTGTCTGCAATCGGAATTTGCGTTTCGGTGGCAATCGGAAACGCTTTTCTCGCGCCTGTGATGGCTGTTGGACTGATGTTCGTGCCGTTCTGGTACGTCAAAACCACCGCCACAAATTACAAAAAAGCAATATCCTCGGAGCTTGAAACGGCGCTCTCAATCATCACCACGGCATACCTCAGAAACGAGGATATAATCACGTCTATCGAGGAAAATGTGCATTATCTGAACGCGCCTGTTAAAGCGGTTTTCGAGAATTTCATCAGCAGAATTAAGCTGTCAAATCCGGACTTGATTTCAGCTATTTTGGATATGAAAACCAAGATTGACAACGAGGTTTTTCACGAGTGGTGTGACAGCTTAATCCTCTGCCAGAGCGACCGCAGCCTGAAATCCACGCTCACTCCGATTGTGAACAAGCTCTCGGATATGCGCGTGGTGAACGCGGATTTGGAGTACCTCATCACCGGTCCGCGAAAGGAATTTATTTCGATGGTTTTCCTTGTAATCGGCAATGTGCCGCTGCTGTATATGCTCAATAAAGCGTGGTTTAATTCGCTGATGAATACGGTTTTGGGGCAGATTGTTCTGGCGGTTTCGGCGGTGGCAATTTTCATCTCAACCGCGATTGTAATCCGGCTCACCAAGCCAATTGAGTACAAAAGATAAGGAGGTGAAAAAGTGCAGTTTTTGCTTATTTTATTCGGAATTTTTCTCGGTTTAGGCTTGTTTTTTCTTCTTGCCAACACTCTGAAAATCCCCTATCTGAGAACCTCAAAAGCGGTTATGAACACGGGCAGAAACGACAAAAAAATGTCCAAAT
>JAGASH010000001.1 GCA_017847835.1 Oscillospiraceae bacterium | reverse complement strand
GCGAGTGCTTTCTGCTTTAAGTTCTCGGACAGCTCCTTGCGAAGCCAACGGTTAAAGGTCGGCTCTGATACGTTCAGCTTCTCGGCAATCTCATAGAGATAAACCCCGTTCTCCCTTGCCTTTGTGCGAATTTCGTTGTTGCGCTTAATCATAATATCGTCCTCCTGTTGTAAGTATTATTTTTGAAATCCCACTTGACAAATCGTCATTATTGTGGTATCATAATAATAAAGTCGATTGTTGTGGTGTTGTTATTGATTATAGCACTTTCGCTTCGACTCGTCAAGGCGTTTGTGGTATATTTATCCTAATTCCACAAATATAGTCTTTTCCACAAGTTTTGAGGAGGATTTTTATTGTTATGGAGAGCAAAAACACCTGTGTTGAGGTATTTGGGAAACGGCTTAAAGAGCTGCGGAAAGCGAACGGCTACACTATTGAGCAGTTCGCCGATATGGTAGGCATTTCAAAAAGCACACTCGGCTACTACGAGAACGACAAGCGTATGCCCGATATTGAAATCCTATCGAGAATTGCCAATGTGCTGAATGTAAACGCCGACTATCTTATCGGAAGAACGAACACAACAGCACTGAAAGGCAAAATGAAAACCGTTTGCGAGTTCACGGGATTGTCTGACAGTGCCGCAGAGTATTTGGCGCAGCTTGTAAAGAATAAGGACTATGCAATGCTGTCAGTTATCAACCACCTGTTTGATGAGTTGTCCGAGGACTACGACTTTTACAGCTACGAAACGCAGAACGGAGAGGAATCTGCGAGCAGTGTTCTTGGTGCTTTGTTCCTCTATTTTGAGAGATGTTCGGATATGGACAGCGTGTGGGACGAGTTTGCTGACTTAGGCAACGACAGGCGTAAGGAGATACTCACGGCGGCTTACAAGCAGCTTCTTCTCAATCAAGTCACCGAACTTGTAAAGGCGAGTGCCGAAGCATATAGGCAAGATAACGAGCAGATGTAGTAGTCACTCCAAAGCAGAAAAGAATAATATACCCCTCCTGCGTTCTATCTGAACGGCGGGAGGGTTTCGCTTTTATAGGGCAGGACACGAAGAGATAAAACTGTTGCTTGGTTGGATTTACCCTAGAGAAGAACAGCGGTAAAAGTTCGAGGTCGGGAATTTTATCTCCCTAATATGCCACAGGTAAATTTTAACAGCAAGGAATTTTACCTTGTATGTGTTACCACATAAAAAAGAGGTGCGGAAGATTTTATCTTCCCGACGCTGTGCAAATCCATTTTGGAGTTTCGGAGTTTAAGTCGCTGACCGTTGGGTCAAGCGAAAAGGGGTTTTAGGGGATTTGCCCCTAACTCAATGCTTTATTGTGAAGCTGGCGTAACAATATGGCTATTGAGTATAGCCTTATTGATTGAAGCCGAAAAATTGCCCTAAAATTATACACCAAAAAATAGCCGCACCGCAGAGGTAAATGGCGGCAACGAAAGAAGGAGGTATCCGACTATGAGTGAGGTAAATGGCAGTGCGCTCTCAATTTCCTTTCGGATATACGAGGGGGTAATCGAACACAACAACAGAGTTTTCATCGCCAAGAATGTGGACGGAGTATAAGCAGTACCTGTTTGACCAAGTAGGCAAAGCGGTTAAGGACAGCGCCCACGCTTATGCGGAGTATATGAAGCTGCTGGAGTGAGTGTAAAGTGGTAATACATTTCAGCCGCCTTGTCAAAATGAATAAGGCGGCTTTGCTTTTCATATTGAAATTTGGGATTGGTTGTGATATAATGAGTAAGACGGGCTGATAATCTGCTCGACAAATCGGAATTTGCGGAGATGATAAGATGGTCAATATAACAGATGTAAAACAGATTCTTCAATTTGCAATAGATGCGGAGATTAAAGTCTTTCTTGATGGCGGCTGGGGTGTAGATGCTCTTCTTGGATATCAGTCAAGAGCCCATAACGATATTGATATTTTTGTAGAAAAGAAAGATTATCAGAACTTTATAGAGATGATGAAAGCTAATGACTTTTATGAGATTAAGATGGAATATACAACATTGAACCATACTGTATGGGAAGATGCGAAAAACAGAATTGTTGATTTGCATTGTTTTGAATATACGGGCGAAGGTGAAATTCTTTATGAGGGGGATTGTTTTCCGATAGAAACTTTTTCGGGCAAAGGAAAAATTGAGGAGATAGAGGTTTCCTGTATTGAACCATATAGTCAAGTAATGTTCCATCTGGGATACGAATTTGATGAGAATGATGTGCATGATGTGAAGTTATTGTGTGAGACATTTCATATCGAAATTCCAAATGAGTATAGATAACTACAAATTCCCATAAGTCGAGCAGTTTACTAACAGAACAAACGACCAAAGAGAGATTTCTTCTTTGGTCGTTTTTCATATTCGTATAGCTAACGGGTTTAATGGATTGGCTCTATATCGGCGTTCGTTGAGTTGATAATGTGTAGCCACAGGCACGACAGACCTCACTCCAAGGAAAAACGAAGTATATCCCGAGATAACCTCGGCATACGGGAAAGCCGCGATATAGCCGATTTTTGCCTGCGCGGGAGTGATTTTTCCCGCTTTAATCAGCTCGTCCAGCTTCATTCCCGCGACAACTCCGCAGATATATCTTCCCTCGTGAATGCTTCCCATAAATGTGTGATAATTGCTGAGGAAAGGCTCGGAATTAGCATTGCTGCAGGTTGCCTGACAAAACTGCACCTCGGGGTGAAGAGCGGCAATTTCCTTTGTCTTTTCGCCGTATCCGTAGCTTGTCGTGAAAATAAGCTCGCAGCCCTCTCCGACAAGCTCGTTGAGCGCGGTTTCAACCGACTCCTCGGGCACGCTGTATTTTACCACGGACTGAGTTTTTTCACCGAAAACCTTTTCAATCTCGCGCTGAGCCTTTGCAAAGTTGCTCGTATAAGCGTCGCAGAGGTCGCCGACATAGACGTATCCAACCTTGACAATCTTTTCGGAGTTTTTGCCGCGAATTAACGTATGAACCAGAAAAGTAGCTGCTATTGCCGCGGCACAGCAAATCAGCGTCACCGCGTATTTCCTAATAGTTTCAGTTTTCATCGGGACACACCTCGCCTAATTTCTTTCCGTAAATCTGTTCAACATCAATCGTACCGTCGCTGATAAGCTCCAGCAGGATATCGACGAGCTTCGGGTCAAACTGCGTACCTCTGCCCTTTTTCAGCTCCTCAATCACAAATCCCAAATCCAGCTTTTTTCTGTAAACACGGTTTGCAGTCATCGCGTCAAACGCGTCCGCAATGCCGATAATTCTCGCATTAAGCGGAATTTCATCACCCTTCAGACCGTTTGCATAGCCGCTTCCGTCGTATCTTTCGTGATGATAAAGCGCGCCGTCGGCAACGTTTTCAATCATCGTGAAGTTTTTGAGGATTTCAGCACCTCTTGTAACGTGCGATTTCATCACAGCGTATTCTTCCTCGGAAAGCTTTGCGGGCTTGTTGAGGACGCTGTCGGGGATACCGATTTTTCCGATATCGTGAAGCATAGCCGTTTTGCGGAGATTTTCACATTCTTCCTCGCCATAGCCCAGCTTCTTTGCAATCATCACAGAATATTCGGAAACTCTCACGGAGTGCTGACTTGTGTTTTCGTCCTTTGCGTCGACTGTTCTCGCAATGGTAAGAATGGTTTCATTGCCCATTCTGATTTGATTTTTCGCATAGTCGAGTTCCATTTTCTGCATACGAAGCGTTTTGCGGATTTGCGTTCTTACGACAAGCCAGGTCAGATAAGCAATTGTGATTACCGCGACAACAATCGCATACATCAAAAACCACCAGTTCTCGAAAATTTCGGGTTCTTTCGAGAGCTTGTAGGTGTTTTCTGCAAGGACGCTTCCTGTTCTGCTGTCAAGGATTGCGAGATGGAACACATATTTTCCCGAGGAAAGATTTGAATAGACAACGCTTGTAAGTTCGCTCTGCGACATAATTCTCGCGGTCCTGTCCAGACCTTCCATATAAACGCTGACGTCGGGGTCGTTTACCGAGAAATTGACAATTTCGGGAGTAAACACGATTTCGTCCGTGCCCGACGGAATAACCGTTTCCAGACCTTTTTCAATCGGGATAGAAGCGCCGTCAGCCTTGATTTCCTTCAGAAGCATACGGCAGGACCTCATCGGGATATCGTAGTAATTCAGATTTACCGACACAATTCCCGAGTCAACCGACAAATAGAGGTTGTCGTTTTCGTCGATGTAATTCCACGAATTCGGCGTGAGCGCATTGCTGAGCCCTTTTTTCGAGTCGAGAAGAAGATATTTCACCGTTTTGCCGCTCAGAAGTTCTTCCTTGTCAACGACAAAAATTCCCGCTGAGCTAAGAATAAAAAGTTCTCCGTTCTTGCCCTCGATTATGTCAAAATTGTTGTAATAAGGGAAGTTTTCGAGAAGTTGGATTTCGTTTTTGCCCACGATATAGCAAATTCCGTTTCCCGTCACCGCAAAACAGCCTTTTCCGTCGGCTTTTCCCACAATTCTGAGAATGGTTTCCGAGCTCAGACCGTTTTCCTGCTTAATAGCGCTGACAACCTTTCCGTCACGGATTACGGCAATTCCGTTTCCGTCCGTGCCCGCAAAGATTGAACCGTCATTGCACTCGTAAAGCGAGAGCACTTTCGGATTTGTCAGTCCGTCCGCGGAAGTAACCGTTTGAATAACCTTGCCGTTCTTTATGAAGGTAATGCCGTAATCTCCGGCAACAGCAACAGTTCCGTCGCTTGTTTCGATTGCCGAACGGAATTTGTTTCCCGCAGTTCCGTTTTCGCTGTTATATTCGACGATTGTTCCGTCCGGAGAAACGCACCATATTCCCTTTCCGCTTGTGCAAATCCAGAGATTTCCGCGGCTGTCCTCGGTGAAACAGCGTATTCTCACTTCGGAGAGCTCTTCGGCGAGTTTTTCGGTGATTTCGTTTTTGCCTATCGCTTCAAGACCGCTGTCCGTGCCCGCAAGCAAAACTCCCTGCCATTTGATAACCGTGTTGACAACGTTTCCCGAAAGTCCGTCATACTTTCCGAATTCGGTGAAAACGGACTTGCGCAGGCAAAGCAGTCCAAGTCTTGACGACGCAAACCAATAGTTGCCCTGATAATCCTTCAGCATATGCTCAATCGAACTGCTGAAGCTGTTCATCTCGATGTTGACAAAGCGATTGTCGGACGTGATGTAGCCCGCGCCGTTGTCAGCGCACACAAACATCACTCCGTCATCGGTGAATTCAAGCGAAGCGAGCGCCGAAAGCTCCTCGCATTCAACCGAGCCTTTTTCCTTAAATCTGCCGTCGGATATGTCAAAAGCAGTCACGGTATTTCCCGAAGTGCCCGCATACAGCGTCCCGCTCTCGTCAAAAGCGCAGCAGGAGAAAATCTCGTCACCGTTGTTTTTTTCAAGTCTTGCGATGATTTCGGTACCGCGCAGAATAAACAGCACACCGTCGTCGGATACCGCCGCAACATTTCCGTTGTTATCCGCGGATATGCTTTTCGCATAAACAATTTCCGGGATAATGTCGTATACTTTAAGACCGCCCGAAAGCGTGAGTACAACGAGGCTGTCGGTTGTTCCCGCGTAATACAGCCCATCGGAGCTTTCCGTTATGCAGCGCACGGAGTTTGACGGGAAACCGTCGTCCTTGTTGAGGACATTTGTGATTTGGTCGTTCATATAGATGGACAAGCCGTTGTCGTTTGTGCCTATCCACATTCTTCCCGCTTCGTCCGTGTAGAGGCAGTTTACCGTCTTTACAGACTCCAGCTCGTTCATCCACATCATTTCATTGCCGCAGCAGCGGTACAAGCCGCCGTATGTGGCAATCCAGATAACTCCGTCCTTTGTCTGAACGATATCGTTTGCTCTTCCGCCGTACAAGCCGTTTTCACCGTTGTAGACGGTATGTATACAGCTCTTGAAATTTCCCTCGTCGGTTTTTTCCGCATAAGCCGTGCCGCCGAGCGACAACACAGGCACGCTCACCAAAACCGCCAGCACAACCGAAAGCGCGCCGGTTTTGCGCACAATATCCTTTGTGTTGCTGTTTTTCCGCTTTAAAAACCGATTTGCAAGCTTTGTATTTTTCAGATTAAGTATGCCGAACATCAGAAGCAATGTAAGCGTTTTATCAAGGAAATCCACATAATACTCGCCGATAATGCAGTTCACTACCCAGTTAGCTCTGAGCGACTCCAGAAACGCTATGATACCGTCGCCCCAGATATTTCCCGTCAAGCCGTCGGAGAACAGAAAATTAAGCGGAGCGGAAACGGCAACCGAAGCCATCGTTACCGTAAAAGCAGCGGTCAAAACCCCGAAAACATCTTTGAGCAAGCCCTTTTTTGCAAATACCCCGACCAGAATTCCCACCAGAATATTCGTGAGAATATAATACAAAGCCACGGGTGAGAAAAAGCTGTACATAACGTTTGTTGTCGCGCCGATTACCGCACCGCAGACCGGTCCCAGAAAATAAGCTCCGAAAACGGTTCCGATTGTGTCAAGCCACACGGGAAAAGACAGGTTGTCCGCCAGAAGCTTTCCTGAAAAGTTGATTATAACACACAATAAAACAAATACAGACTGACGGAAAATTGTTTTATTTTTCATTTATTTCTCCTTTGAAATTGTTCTGCAATTTTTATCGGCAAACTCCCGAAAATCCGCGGCTTGCCCACAGGTTTTAAACACGCAATATATTAAATTATATCATAAGTGTAAACGGATGTCAATATAAAACAAAAATCCTCGCAAATTTTTCCAAAAAACGGATTTTTCAAAAAAACACTTAAAAAACATTGCCTTAAGAAAAATCATCTTGACAATCGGCCGATTGAGTGGTATAATGCTTAAAGGGAACGTTCGTTAGCAAACCGATACAGCGAGAGCAAAATCAAAGAGAAAAGAGATGAATAAACAAAACAATCAGAATTCAGAACAACATCGGAGCAACTATGGAAATTGAGATAATTCCGGCAGTTGGAATTATCTCACTGTAATTTATAAAAGGAGTGATATAAATGAATAAAACATATCTGAAAAAGCTATTGATAATCGCTGTTCCGATAATGCTCAGCAACGTCATCTCGCAAATACAGATGATAATTGACAGGATTTTTCTCGGACAGCTTAACAATCTCTATATGAGCGCGCTCGGAAACGTTACGGCTCCTATGTGGACAACAATGTCCTTTTGCTTTACCATTGTGGTAGGCGCGTCGATTATGATTAGTCAGAACGTCGGTGCGGGGAATTGGGAAAAGGTTCACTATTATTCCGCTTCAATGGTGAAATGGAATAACATTCTTCCCATTGTGCTTTTCCTTTTCTGGCTTTTCTGCGGAGAGCTTGTGCTCAATATTATGGGAGTATCCGAGGAAATAAAGCCGATGTGCCTCGGATATATGAGATTTTTTGCGCCGTCGTTTCTGCTTGTCGGCATAGAAAGTTCTTTCTCGGTAATAATGCAGACCTCAAACTACACAAAGCCGCTCGTGTTCTACGGAATAATTCGCGCGGGGCTGAATATACTGCTTGACTGGGTGCTTATTTTCGGGCAGTTCGGCTTTCCTGCGCTCGGAATTGAAGGCGCGGCAATAGCCACAACAATTGCCGAATTCGGCGGGTGTCTGTTCGCGTTTATAATCGTAGTCAAAAAACCGCTCAAAACAAAGCCCCCGCTTAAAAGTATCCTGAGCGCTCCCATAAAACCGTTTTTGTCCTCGATAAAGCTCGGAATAAACGCGGGACTTGAAGATTTTGCGTGGAACATCGGAAATCTTGTGATTATCAGAATACTCAACTCTATCGATGTGGCTGCCGCGGGAATTTATTCGATTGTGTTCAGCGTTGAGGTTGTCGCGGTTGTAATAATCGGCTCAATCGGAAACGGAACATTGACGCTTTCGGGCGAGGCAAGAGGCAGCAATGACAAGCGACAGTTTGCGGGAGTGTGCAAAATCGCTTACCTGCTCTGCGCAGCGGTGTCAATAGTCGTTCTTATAATCTGTCTGATAATCCCCGAAAACATTCTCGCTCTGTTTACAAAGGAAGAAGCGGTTATCACGGGCTGCGGAATTTATCTTGCGCTCGTTTGCCTCAATCTTTTCGGAAAGTCCGGAAACATCATCATCGGAAGCGGTATCAGAGGCAGCGGAAACACGCGCTGGATGTTCTTCACGCAGATTTTCGGCACGTTCTTTGTAATCGGCTGCGCCTGCCTGTTTGTCTATGCGCTCGGTCTGGGAATAATCGGAGTTTTCTTTGCGGTAATCTGCGATGAAGCCGTCCGCGCGATAATAAACCTTTTCAAGCTCAGAAAGATAATGCGCGAGTGGGAAACCTCAAAAGCATTAGCCTGAAACCCTCAAAAACTTTTTTCAAAACATCAGTTTATGGCATAAATAAATATATATCGATTTTCTGGGAGGAAAAAATGAACAAGAAAAATATGTGCAGGCTCGGTATGAAAATATCGCTGGTAGTTCTGGTGATACAGTTTGTTGTTTTCGGCATACTGTTTCTCACAATCTACAACTTTGTTTCGTCTTCAACAAAGGAAACAGCGCTGAGCAATATGAAAACCGCGGCAGTCGACCGCTCGGAAATTATCAGCAATTACGTTCAGTCAAAAGAGGAAAATCTTGCTGCTTTTGTTAAGGCAAATCAGGTAAAAAATGTTCTGAACGACCCGTCGAACAACGATTTTGTTGCTGAAGCACAAAAATACACCGAACAATTCGGCAAAGATGTGACAAACCTTGAAGGACTTTATATCTGCGACTGGGATACAAAAACCCTCACGCATACAACCGCTCAGACAGTCGGCTTGGTAATCCGTCCCGAGGAGGAAAGACGCAAACCTCTCCACAACTCGCTTATGTCAACCGACGGCGTATATAACACGGGAATTTTCATCTCACCGTCAAGCAAACAGCAGATTATTTCCTTGTACAAAGCGGTAAAATCCGAAGACGGAAATTATCTCGGTTTCGGCGGAATGGCAATTCTGACAAGCGGTCTTGTGGACAAGCTCAACGCTCTGCCGCTTGACGGTCTGGAAAAAGCGCAGTATTACCTTGTAAACGTCAACACGGGCGAATACATATTCCACCCGAATTCCGAGAAAGTAACCACAGTTGCCGAAGAAAAATTCGTCACGGATATAATCGCGCAGGTCAAGGGAAGCGATAAAGACGTATGCGGCTCGGCAAACTACACCGACGAAAACGGCATTCGGAACACGGCGGCATTTAACAGTATGAGCGAGCAGGGCTGGGTGTTTATTCTGTCGGACAGCTCTTCGGAGGTTCTCGCTTCTGCGACAGGGCTCAGAACCGTTCTTATAATCGCGTTCGGCATTTGCCTTGTTCTGCTGACATCGATTGTATATTTCCTTGTAAGAAAGATGATTTCGCCGCTTAAATCCGTGGAAAATGCGGTTGTTGATTTGAGCGGGCTTCATCTCAACTCCGCGGAAAGCGTTGAAAAGTACACCGGCAGAAACGACGAAATCGGCAGCATTTCAAACGCAGTCAAGATGATGGGCAATTCTCTGATAAGCGTCACAAACGACATCGGACGAATTCTCGGAGAAATGGCAGACGAGAATTTCGCTGTTGACGTTGAAACAAACAAGTCGCTTTACAAGGGAGATTTCACGGAGCTTTCGGAAAATCTCACATCAATCAGAAACAAGCTTTCAAGCGTTCTTTCCGACATTTATTCCGCGGCAGACCAGGTAAGCACCGGCTCTGTTCAGGTTGCCGCAGGAGCGCAGGTTCTCTCCGAGGGCACCGTCGAGCAAACAGCTTCAATCGACGCTCTCGCGGGAAGTCTTGAAACCATTGAGGAACAGGTAAAGTCAAACTCCGAAAACTGCGTCGAGGCACAAAAGCTGATGACCAACACGTCCGATTATCTCGACAACGTAAAGGAGAAAATGAGCACTCTCACGGAGTCTATGACAAACATCAGCTCCACCTCCGAGAAAATCAGCAGCATTATCAAAACCATTGAAGATATCGCATTCCAGACAAACATTCTCGCTCTTAACGCAGCCGTTGAAGCGGCAAGAGCGGGAGAAGCAGGAAAAGGCTTTGCGGTTGTCGCCGATGAAGTAAGAAATCTTGCCGTCAAGTCCGCGGAAGCTGTAAGCAACACGACAAGCCTTATCAACAGCTCGGCAGAAGCCGTAAACGAGGGCACGGAAATCACCTCGGATACGGCAAAGGCTCTGGAGGTGCTCTCGGAGTACACAAACAAGCTGAAGGAGATTGTCGGAGATATCACGGTTTCGGGCTCAAAACAGGCGGATATGGTTGTCAAAATCAACGAGGACATCACCCGTATTTCGGGAGTTGTTCAGTCAAATTCGGCAACAGCCGAGGAGAGCGCAGCCGCTTCCGAGGAGCTTTCGGGACAAGCGGGTATGCTCAAAGACCTTGTCGGAAAATTCAAGCTCTGATAAAAAAAGGTACGGGCGGAAAACGCTCGTACTTTTTTGTGTTCACGATAAAGCGGGCAGGATTGTTCTGCCCGCAGTTTTTTCGGGAATTGCCGCTGTGATTATTTCTTCTGCTTTTTCTTTGAAAGAACGAGAAAATGTATCGCACAGATAAACGCGAGAATTACCGCAGTCTGAGCAGTCCCGAGAATAATATTCTCCTCAGCGCTCACGGATTTTCCGACAAACGAGCAGAAATCGTGAAAAGCGTGAATTGCAATTCCCGGAATAATGCTTTTTGTTATCAGGAAAATCTGCGCAAAGGCTATTCCGTAGAAAAAAGCAAAGCAGATTGCAAGTATTGTTTGAACGATATCGGGATTTGCGATTGCCTGAAGCGCGTGACAAGCACCGAAAAGCGCCGACGAAAGGAGAATTGCACGGGTTTTGCCCGTGTGCTGCCAGATGTTGCAGATTATCCCGCGAAAATAGATTTCCTCAGCGAAACCGATTGCCAGCACATAAAACAAGCTTGCCGCAATATACAAAGCTCCCCGCGAGAAATCCACTCCCGCGATTATTCCCGACAAGGCAACAGCCACAAGCGGAATAAGGAAAAACAGCTTTTTGAGCGAGCCTTTTTCAGCCGATTTAAACCCGACCTCGGACAGGGGTATTTTCCTGACCTTGAAGAAAATCATCGCAGCCCCGCAAAGCGCCCAGATAATCACCGCAGGGATAATTCTCTCCAGTGCTCCCTCGGGCTTCAGGACGATTAATGCCGCTCCCTGTGCAAAAAAGAACAGCAAAACAGCCGCCATAGAAATAATCGTAACCGCGATTTTATTGCATTTTTGTAACATTTTCACCGCTCCCGTCAATACAGCTAACGTTCGTTTTCTTCATATTATAGCAGATTTTTCCCGTCTTGTCAACATATTTTCCCTTTGAAGAACGCTTTTTTGAAATATCCGAAACGGCTTTACAATACAGATTGTTGCTTATTTCCAGAATAAGTTAAAAAAATACAGAAAATGGAATAACCGAAATGATAGTTTCTGTAATATAGTATATCGATATGATATAGTAGATAATAGAGAGGAGGAGTCATCAGGAAAAACTGCCGTTAATGGAGAGTGAAAAAATGTGGCGAATTGTTGAAACAGAGGTCTTTGTTGAAGGGGAAACGACAAGGAGCTACGGAATTGGCAGCGAAAACACGGAGATTTCCGACATTTCCGTTTGCAAAAATGAAATAGAAGAATTTGTATCGCTGCTGAACAGGCTTTGCGCTTCGGAAGTGCATGCCTATGAATTGGTTGAAGATTTTTTGGGAAGATGACGCCGAATTTAATCGATAAAGGACGCCGCCGAAAAAGGGCGGCGTCGTTCTGTATGCCGATAAAACGAGCCTCGGTTCACTTTTTTGCACTAATAATCCGAAAAAAACTGCAAAAACTATATCGTAAAACACAACCAATCAAAAAGGAGTTCTTGCGATGAAAGATAAGATTTTCGGGGTGCTTCAGCGCGTCGGACGCTCGTTTATGCTGCCGATTGCGCTGCTTCCCATTGCGGGACTGCTGCTCGGAATAGGAAGCTCCTTCACAAATGCCACGACAATCGAAACATACAATCTGAGCGGTATAATCCACGAAGGAAGCGTTCTGTATGCGATTTTCGATATTATGAGCAAAACGGGACAGGTGATTTTCGACAACCTCGCTTTGCTGTTTGCAATGGGTGTTGCAATCGGTATGGCAAAAAAGGAAAAAGAGGTTGCGGCGCTTTCAGGCGCGATTGCTTATCTTGTTATGAATATGACAATCAGCGCATTGATTGAAATTAACGGCGGCGTGCAGGCTATGGCGGCAAACTCCACCGCTTCTGTCCTTGGAATAACCTCGCTTCAAATGGGGGTTTTCGGCGGAATAATCGTCGGGCTCGGCGTCGCGGCTCTGCACAACAAATTCTATCAAATCAAGCTCCCGCAGGTGCTTTCTTTTTTCGGCGGAACACGGTTTGTTCCCATTATATCAACGGTTGTTTATCTCGCGGTCGGTGTTCTGATGTTTTTTGTCTGGCCGTGGGTTCAGACGGGAATTTCAAAGCTCGGAACGCTTGTTCTCAATTCGGGATACGCGGGCAGCTGGATTTACGGTATACTTGAACGCGCGCTTATTCCGTTTGGTCTGCACCACGTTTTCTATATGCCCTTCTGGCAGACCGAGCTTGGCGGGTCTGCGCTGATTGACGGGCAAATGGTTTCGGGAGCGCAGAACATCTTTTTCGCAGAGCTTGCGTCGGGTTCGGGAGAAGCTTTTTCCGTGTCGGCGACAAGATTTATGTCGGGAAAATACCCGTTTATGATTTTCGGGCTTCCCGCGGCAGCCCTTGCAATGTACAAGGCGGCTCGTCCCGAAAAGAAAAAGGTTGTCGGAAGCCTGCTTTTGTCGGCAGCGCTGACGTCAATGCTCACGGGCATAACCGAGCCACTTGAATTCACGTTTTTGTTCGCAGCGCCGCTTATGTACGGAGTTCACTGCGTTCTCGCGGGACTTTCCTATATGCTTATGCACATTCTGAATGTCGGTGTGGGAATGACCTTTTCTGGCGGTATCATCGACCTCACGCTGTTCGGAATTTTACAGGGAAACGCCAAAACAAACTGGATTTGGATTGTAATTGTCGGGCTTGCTTATGCTGTGGTTTATTACTTTGTTTTCTACTTTATGATAACAAAGCTGAACCTGAAAACTCCCGGAAGAGAACCGGACGACGAGGAAACAAAGCTCTATACACGCGATGATATGACCGCGAAAAAAACGGCGGAAAACGGCACGGATAACGTAAGCGCGCTTATTCTGAAAGGTCTTGGCGGAAAGGAAAATCTCTCAGACGTGGACTGCTGTGCAACACGGCTTCGCGTTACCGTAAAGAGCTCGGATAAGGTTGACGACAGCCTGCTGAAAAAAAGCGGCGCTTCGGGTGTAATTCACAAAGGAAACGGCGTTCAGGTGGTCTACGGACCGCAGGTTTCCGTGATAAAATCAAAGCTGGAGGAGTATATTTCCTCGCTTTCTTCGGACGATTTCGCAGGCGAAAAAGAAATCACGCTCTGCTCTCACTTAAACGGCACGGTTGTGCCGCTTGAAAGCGTCGAGGACGCTGTCTTTTCACAGAAAATCCTCGGAAACGGAATTGCCGTTGAGCCGAGCGAGGGCAAGCTGTTTTCACCGTGCGACGGCAGAATTGAAAACGTTTTTGATACAAAACACGCGATAAATCTCGTTTCCGAGGACGGCGCCGAAATCCTGCTTCACATCGGTATCGATACCGTAAAGCTGGACGGAAAGTACTTTGAAGCTCACGTTTCGGACGGTCAGCAAGTAAAAAAAGGCGACCTGCTTATCAGCTTTGATATCGGGAAAATAAGGGAAGCGGGTTTTCTGCTCACAACTCCGCTGATAATCTGCAACTCCGATGATTATTCTTCTGCCGAAGCTCTCGCAGAGGGCAGGATTTCGGCGGGAGATAAGCTGCTGCGGCTGTCGCGCTAATCAAAACGAAAGGAATTTTGAAATGAAATCATTCACTTATACCATAAAGGACGAGGTTGGCATTCACGCAAGACCCGCAGGTCTTCTCGTGAAAAAGGCAAAGGAGTTTGAAAGCGTTATCACCGTTGACAGAAACGGCAAAACCGCCTCGGCAACAAAGCTTATGGCGCTTATGGGACTTGGTGTAAAATGCGGCGAAACCGTCACGGTGACTGTCGAGGGCTCGGACGAGGAAAAAGCTGCGGCGGAAATGGAGAAATTCTTCTCGGAAAATCTCTGATTTTCGCAAATTACGATTTGAAAACCATACTCGTTTTTACCGAAAAAACGCTCCCTGCTTATTCTTTTGCAGGGAGTTTTTTTATTTAGGCACCGAGGGGAAAATGCTCCGAAGCCGCTTGTTTGCATATATTGTGGATAACGCTCGTTTGCTTGTCAACAGTGCAAAAAAATATTTAAATTTTCTTAATATTTTTTCATTTTTTTACAAATCTATGTTGAAATATTTGCAAAAATATGATACAATTACTATGTGCGTTTATACCCTTTATGTGAAAGGCGGGAAAACAGCTTGAAAAAACCGAGATTTGTCAGATATCTTCACGAGCTCATAATGGGCGACGGTTTCGATATAAAGCACAAGCTCCAGAATATGCTGCTCGCAATAAGCATAATCGGAGGATTTTTTACCGTTACTGCCGCGTTTGTTCTCAACAACAGTTTTGAGAGCAAGATTTTGTCGGTTTCCGCTCTGATTATGCAGATTTTTGCATTTTTTGTTTCTGCGGTTCTCAAAAAGAGAAAAGCAGGAACAATGATTGTTTTCATTGTTATCAATATCATTTTGTTCCCGCTGCTGTTTTACACCAACGGCGGTGTATACAGCGGAATGCCAATCTGGCTTGCCTTCGGGCTGATTTACCCGTGGATGGTAAGCGAGGGAGCAATGTGCATTGTAATGTTCATTCTCAACACTCTGGTTACGGTCGGCTGCTTTACAACTCAATATTTCTTTCCGGAGTGGTTTGTCGCTCCCGCTGAGGACAATCTGACGCAGTGGATTGTTCTCGACAGCCTTCAGGTTGCGCTGGTTGTCGCGGTTATTCTCGGAATGGCAATCAAATATCAGGCTTATGTGTTCGACCGTCAGCAGGCGAAAATGCTCAAACAGGAAGAACAGCTCCGACAGGCAATGAAGCTTGCCGACAAGTCAAACGCGGCAAAAACCGACTTCCTTGTGCGTATGTCCCACGAAATCAGAACTCCTATCAACGCCGTGCTCGGTATGGACGAGATGATACTCCGCGAGAGCAGCGACGAAACAATTCTCGGATATGCCACAAATATTCAGTCTGCGGGACAGCTTCTTCTCGCCACAATCAACGACGTGCTTGACTTCTCAAAGATTGAGTCGGGAAAGCTGGAGCTTTTCCCCGAGGAATACAGTATTCATCAGCTGATGAACGACTGCTACAATATCATAATTATGCGCGCGGAAAAGAAAAACCTGCTTCTGGAGGTTAAAAACGACCCGTCAATCCCGTCAAGGCTTGTCGGAGATGAAATCCGCGTAAGACAGATGATAATCAACCTGCTGACAAATGCGGTTAAGTACACCTCTGCGGGTAAGATTACAATGACGCTTGGCTGCGAAAAGGTTTCCGAGGAGGAGATTATTCTGAAGGTCAGCGTCCGAGATACAGGTATGGGTATTTCACCCGAAAACCAGCAGGAACTTTTCAGCGACTTCAACCGTCTTGACGAAACAAACACCAAAAACATCGAGGGCACCGGTCTGGGACTTAGTATCACAAAGCGGCTTGTCGAAAAGATGAAAGGAAAAATCAGCGTCGAGAGCACTCTTGGAGTAGGCTCGGAATTCCGCTTTGAAATACCGCAGCTTGTCGCTTCAAAAACACCGATGGGTTATTTCACACCGAACAAACGAAGCTCCACGGAAATAACCCAAGAATATCACGAGCGTTTTCAGGCTCCCGCGGCAAGAATTCTTGTCGTGGACGATGTAAAGCTGAATATTGACGTTCTGAAGGGACTGCTGAAAAGCACAAAGGTTCGCGTCGACGCTGCATACAGCGGAAGAGAATGTCTTGGTCTTGTTCAGAAAAACAGCTATGACTTGATTTTTATGGACCACGTTATGCCGGAAATGGACGGCGTTCAGACGTTCAACTATATGCGTAAGCTGGTTGACTGCCCGAACCACAACGTGCCCGTTATCGCGCTTACGGCAAACGCTATGGCAGGCGCAAAGGAAGAATATACACAGCTCGGTTTTGCGGATTACCTCGCAAAGCCTGTTCAGAGCGATTTGCTGGAACAGCTTCTTATGGAATATCTCCCGTCCGACCTTATTATCCCCGCAGAGGATACTCCCAGTCCCAAGAAAAAGAGCTCCTCGCGCTCGGACGATATTCCCGAATTTGACAGCGAAGCAGGTCTTAAATGGTGCTGCGGTGACAGGTCGCTGTACCGAAAGATACTCTGTATGGTTGATATCGACACTAGAGCAATTCAGCTCGACAATGCTTTCAGAAACAACGACTGGAGCACTTACGAGCGGCTTTGCTGCGGTCTGAAAAGCACTTCAAAAACAGTCGGCGGAGAAAGACTTTCATATCTTGCGGCAAAAATGGAAAAACACGTTAAATCAGGCGAAATTACCTATATACGCGAAAATCACAGAATGCTGATAGACTGCTGTCACAGCTTGGAAAAAGCCGCGAACAATTATCTTTTCAGCAATAATTCCGAGGGAGATAAGTAAAAATGAAGAAAAGAATTATGGTTGTGGACGATGATAAACTTATACTGATGATGTGTGAGTTTATTCTGACAAATCTGGATTACGAGGTCGTTTCCGTGGAGTCGGGAAAACGCTGTCTGGAATATCTGCGCGATGAAAGCAATCCCCCCGTAGACTGCATTCTTCTGGATATCGAAATGCCGCTTCTCAACGGATTTAAAACGCTGTCCAGCATTCGTCATTCCGAAAAGCTGATGAAAATACCCGTAATGTTCCTCACAGCTACCGCAACTCCCGATACAGTCAAAGAGGCAATAAGACTCGGGGTTACTTCTTACCTCAAAAAGCCGTTTTTGCCCGAGGAGCTGTCCGAAAGAGTAGCTCAGCTGCTTTCCGATGTAAAGAAATAACAGGGGTATTCGCCGATGAAGTATAACATCTACTTTGAGGCGGCGGCTATTGCTTACCTTGTTGTCCTGAACATCTACATAAGACTTCAGTTTTCAAATAATTCTCAGAGCAACAAGTATTTCCGACGGCTTGCCGCGATGATGCTTTTAGCGGTTATTATGGACGTAATAACCGCGGTTACCATAAGCTATCATCAATTTGTGCCGATATGGGCAAATGTGACGCTAAACACGATATATTTTGCCACAGATATCGTTATGGAATACGTTTTCGTGATGTACTGCGCGTGCGCGACCTTTGGCACAAAGGACATATGGCATATCCCACAGATTGCCGGCGTGCTTGCGAGTCTATGCGGAGCTATGCTGGTTGCAAACATATTCACGGGATTTGTGTTCTCCTTCAACGAGGACGGCTATCAGCACGGTCCTATTTATATGGTTGTCCACATTTTGCCGATTGTCGAGGAGTCCCTCACGGCAGGAATGATGCTGATTAATTTCAAAAAATTCACAAAAAAACAGCGCATTTCCATTTTTCTTTATATTCTCGTTCTTTCAACAGGACCGGTTGTGCAAATTCTCAACCCCGAAGTGCTGTTTATCCTGTTTACGGTTTCTATCGGACTTATGCTGCTTATGTTCGCGATGGAAACGCCCGACTATCAGGCGCTCACAAAAACTATGGACGAGCTGCGCCAAACCCGCGACGAGGCTGAAGAAGCTATGGCGGCAGCTCAGACGGCGAGCCAGGCGAAAACCGACTTCCTTTCAAATATCTCGCACGAAATCCGTACTCCCATTAACGCAATTCTCGGATACAACGATATGGTGCTGAGAGATACAGAAAAGGATGATATCGCACATTACTGCACGAATATTCAAAGCGCGGGAAAAACGCTTTTGTCCATGATAAACGATATGATGGACTATACCCAAATGGAATCGGGCAGCATAAATCTCGAAGAAGCAAACTACTCCACAGCTTCAATGGTTTCGGATATTATGACTTGCGGAAAGTACTTTGCCGAGAAAAAAGACATTGAAATGCAGGTCAGCATTGATTCTTCAATGCCTAAAACGCTTCACGGCGACAGCGCCCGCATAACAAGAGTTTTCAGCAA
Organism: Oscillospiraceae bacterium; assembly: GCA_017847835.1. Taxonomy (GTDB): domain Bacteria; phylum Bacillota; class Clostridia; order Oscillospirales; family Ruminococcaceae; genus CAG-115. The sequence continues at coordinate 66,124 of JAGASH010000001.1, read as the reverse complement.
CCTGCTGTCAAACTCCGTTAAATACACGGATTTCGGTCATATCGGAATTGTGATAAAATGGGAGCAGAAAACCGAGTTTTCGGGCTGGATAAACGCAGAAGTCACCGATACGGGTATCGGTCTTCGCGCCGAGGATATTGAGCGAATAACCTCGGCTTTCCACCGTGCAAACAAAAAGCGTACTCAGCATATTCAGGGACTTGGTCTCGGTCTTACCATTGTCACAAAGCTTCTCGCTATGATGGGAAGCAGCCTCAGTATTGAAAGTGAGTACGGAAAAGGCACTTCTATCAAATTCCGCCTGCTTCAGGGGGTTGTAGACCCTGCGCCTATGGGTGAGATTGATGCGTTTTGCGCCATTCCCGAGAAGGACACGCTTCGTGCGGGATTTACCGCGCCGTCGGCTAGACTGCTCGCTGTTGACGACAACAGTATGAATCTGGAGCTCTATCGCGGCAGTCTGAAAGATACAAAAATTCAAATCGATACCGCAGTAAACGGCGTCGAAGCGCTGGAGCTTATCAGCCGCTACAAGTACGACCTGATAATCCTCGACCATATGATGCCGCTTATGGACGGAATGGAAACGCTCAAAACCATTAAAAAGCAAAATCTCTGTCAGGGTGTGCCTATCCTCGTGATAACCGCAAATGCCGTGCCCGGAGAAAAGAGCATTTACCTCAACGCAGGCTTCGACGACTATCTGTCAAAGCCCGTTTCCAGCCGTCAGCTTCTCGAAGCAGTGAAGAAATATCTTCCTCAGAACCTTATCCAGCCCGAAACATTCGACCGGTCCATTGACAACGAACCGAGCTTCTTTGAAAACGGCGCTGTTGAGAGGCTTTCGGAGTTTCTGGATATCAAATCGGCTATGGCTTTCTGCCTCAACAGCGAGGAGCTTTACCTGAATATCGTCAACACATATTATTCCGAAAACCGTCTGGAAGATATCAGGAATTATTACAAGGAGAAGGATTTCGAGAACTACCGCATTCAAGTCCACGCGCTGAAAAGCGGCTCTCGGACAATCGGCGCGGGTGAGCTTTCCGACCACGCTCTCGCGCTTGAAATGGCTGCGCGAAACAACGAAACCGATTTCATTCTCGAAAATACCGAAGCGCTGCTGAAAGAATACAGCGAGCTTCTCGACCGTATCGGTGCCGCTCTTAAACCGCCCGAGGAAAAGACCGAATGCTGCGGGCTTAACGTACTTTACGTTGACGACGACCTTATGTACAGAAGTCTTGTAAAGAGAATGCTTCGCGACGGCTTCGGAAAAATTACCGTAAAACAGTCCGCCGAGGAAGCGCTTGAAATGCTAAATTCTATGACCTCGGCTGCGCAGGAAAATAAAACGGTGCCCGATTTGCCTCACGTTATCCTGCTTGACCTCAATCTCAGCGGTTCAGACGGAATTTCACTTCTCAAAAAGCTGCGTTCAAACGCTCTTTACAGCCACATTCCCGTGGTGATGTACAGCTCCGACGACAACAAGGAAACTCAGCTCAAATGTCTGCGTGCGGGAGCAGCGGATTTCATCACAAAACCCGCCGACTGGGAAATCCTTACAGAGCGCCTGAAACGTCTTGCTGTTGCCTGTGAAAAAGCAAAGTGTTCTTGCGAATAAACCGAAAAGCGGCTGTCAGTTAAGGCAGCCGCTCTTTGTATATTATGCTTGCGATGTCACGCAGTTTTCGATGAAAGCAATCGTGTTCTCCATCCAACCTTCGACAAAATAGTGGTAAGTGTGTTTATCTTTTGTGGTTTTGTTTCTGATGATAATTTCAGCCGTGCAAACATATTTTTCTCTGTTGTTCCAATAAAGCTCGAAATTCATCTTCTCGCTGTCCTTGCGGATTGCTTCAAGGAAGCGGTTTACGTCAAATTCGGACGGCTTCAGATAAACCTCGTTTGCGGCGCTGTATTTGGGGTCGCTGCTGTCGTTTATTTCACCAAGAATAATTTGTCCGACCTCTGCGCCCGTTTCATCAAGAGCCCTCTCCAACGAGCCGAAGTTTCCTTCGTACCAATTCTCGGGAGTGACAATCTCCGTCATAATCTCGGAATAAAGCTCGTGTGAAATCAGATAGTTTCGCGAAACTAATTCACCGCTTGTGAGAAGATAACTGAGCGAGATTTCAAAGTCCGAGGCGTCCTCTGTTTTGTATTTCGGTACTTTTTTGTGAAGCTCGATTATTTCGGTGATTGTGTCTTTATCCGTGGTATCGTAGATACTGAACGAGGTGTTTTTGTCGGGGTATTTATTATAGTCCCCCATAACATAAACGTACGCGCAAGCAACCTTATCGGGTGCGGGAACAAACTCCGCTTTTCCGAAGCCGTTTGAGAACACAAACACCGCCGTTATTCCCGCGCATACGACAACGCTTCCCGCCCATTTTGCCACGGTGAGGTGGAATTTGCGGAACGCTTTTCCGCTGATAAGTTCAAGGATTACATACACGATAAACGTTGAGATGAGCAGACCCATAATCCAAGCCATTGCGTCGTTCTGAGAGTTGTTTTGTCTGCTCTTTGCAAGCGGCGCGAAAACCATATTCCACATCGGCAGCGACATCGCCAGAACCACAATTCCCGGTATGATAACCGACATTCCCTTGAAAACATACGCGTTTCCGACGCGCTCGTTTCTGCGGAATTTTATCAGGAAATACGCGCCCACAAAGAAAATTATCGTCAAAAGAATTGCTAAAACAAGATAATCCACGCGCCAGATTGGTAAAGTGCTGTCAAGTTTGATGAGATTGCTGCTGTTGCTATACAGACCGCCAACAAGGAAATTTATACAGAAAAGTACTGAGATTGCCAGCATTCCTACGGGAGAAGTCGCCGTGGCGGGGTAAAAAATTGTTTCTCCGTAGGAACTTGAGCCGTAGGTGTTGTTTTCTGTGATGAAAAGCGCAAGCGCGTGGATTATCGGAATTGCAATATTTATAAGCACGGGGAAAACCGCAGCAACCGCTTTTCTGCCGCTTGTCGATATCATAAGCAGGCTGAAAGCAATCTGCATAAAGCACGCGAAAAGTCCCACGAACATACACTGCAAGACAATCGAAGTAAGCGTTTCAACTATTTCGATATTCATCGCGCCCACATAGACTTTCGCTTTCTCGGAAATCACGTTTGTGAAAATCACGCCGATTATAACCGAGATAAAATGAGGGATAATGCTTGTCGTGAAAACCGCCGCCAAGTCCGCGAAAAAGCGCGTGTTGTGGTTAACGGGGAGCGCGTAATCCATATCAACGGCATTTTTGTTGTAAAGATAACGGAACGCGCGAAGCGTTGTCACGAACGTGAAAACGAACAGTCCCACAAGGCAGATTAAACCGATGACAATGCTCATTGTCGCAAGGGATTGCGCCATATTTGCCGCGTTCATCGCATTCTGCATTTCCCAAGCTGCATAATTCTGCGACGCGCGCAATTCATAAACTCTGATACCCGCGTCAAGCCACATATTCACGAAAAAACCAACCAGCGGATAGCTTAACAGCGCGAAAATTCCCGTCATTATCATCTGCGGGCGCAGGAAGCGCAGCTTTGTGAGAAAATACGGCAAAAACTTGTAGAACGGCTTGTTTTGCAGATTAACCGAGCTTTGAGCTGTCATATCCGAGCACCTCCATTTCATAAATAAATATCTCCTCAAGCGAAAGCGGAACTTCATCGTACAACTTCGGTGAGAGCTTTTCAACCGCCGCGCGAACTTCTTCGCGCTCTCCGCGGACAATCAGGTGAGTTATGCTGCCGGTGTTTTCGGTGTGCAGAACGTCAATTCCCGCGAAGCTATCTTTGGTGACGGGCGCGTCAAACGCCGTCTGGATTTTGAACACGCTGCCTTTTACGCTGTCAAGCTCGCGGTCAAAGACAACCTTTCCCGCGTGGAGCAGCCCCACTCTGTCGCAGAATTCGTCGATTTCGCCGAGATTGTGCGAGCTGAAAATAACTGTAAGTCCCGTGTCCATCATCGCGTCAATCAGCATTTGCTTCACGATAATACGCATTGTCGGGTCAAGTCCGTCAAATGCCTCGTCTAGGAACAAATACGGCGTTTTGCAGGCAATTCCGCAGATTACAACAGCCTGTCGCTTCATTCCCTTTGAAAACGTGCTCAGGCGCTTTTTAAGAGGCAAATTCAGCGTTGAATATAGCTTTTGCCACAGCTCCTCGGAAAAAGTGCCGTAAAACCGCTTGAAATAGTTTTTCATATCCGTGAGCGTCATATTGTTGAACTGCGCTGTTTCATCGTTGATGAAAAATACGCGTTCTTTCATCGCCGCGTTGTCGAAAACCACGTTTCCGTCAATCAGTACCTCTCCCGAAGCAGGCTTGTAAATACCCGACAACAGACGCAAAAGCGTGGATTTTCCCGCGCCGTTTGAGCCGAGCAGTCCGTAGGCACAGCCCGCGGGTATCGAAAGCGTTATCCCGTCGAGCGCGTTTTTCTCGTCAAACTGCATAACCGCGTTCTTGATTTCAATCATCTGTTCCACCTTCCCTTTCCTCGCTTACTATCCTCTCGGCAAGCAATACTATTTCATCAAAACCAACCCCCGCCGAAAACGCTTCACAAAGCGATTTTTCGGCATTTCGCAGCGCTTCTTCCTTCACAGCGGCAGCCGTTTCCTTTCTGTCCGAAACATAGCTCCCTTTCGCGGGAATTGAGTAAATCAGCCCTGCCTGTTCAAGCTGCGCATAGGCTTTCTGAACCGTGTTCGGATTTATCCCGAACTGCTTCGCGACTTCTCGCACAGCAGGCAGCTTTTCATTCGGCAAAAGCTCCCCCGACGACACAAGCCGCGCTATTCCGCGAAAAAGCTGCTCGTAAATCGGAGTTTTACCTTCAAACCGTAAATTCAGCAATTTTATCCTCCTCTCAAATCTGTTTTATTTGTATTATCTGTATTATTCGTCCTAGTACAGTTATTATAGCACGCATTTTTCGATTTGTCAATAGTTTTATAAAAATTTTTTCAAAAAATGCAAAAAACAGCAAAGCCTCCGGATTTCTCCGAAGGCTCTGCTGTGATAGAGCGAAAAACTTTAGAAGATTGCGATTACCGCACCTTTATAGGTTTCGTCGATATACTTTTTAACATTGTCGGTTTTGAGCGCCTTTATAAGCGCGTTTATCTTGTCTGAGCTCTCCTCGCCCTTTCTTACTGCGATTATGTTCGCATAGGTCTGTGCAGCCGAGCCCGACGCGTCCTCAACGGCAAGCGCTTCCTTTGCGTTAAGTCCCGCTGCAAGAGCGTAGTTTCCGTTGATTACGGCAAGCGAGCCCTTGTCGCTGTTGTTGAACTGTGCGGCAACCGTGTCTGCCTTAACCGTGGAAATCTTGAAGCCGTGGTCGTCCACGATATCGAGCGTTGTCACACCGTCAACCGCGTTTGCACCCTCGGGAAGCGTGATAAGTCCTTCCTGTGCGAGAAGCAGAAGCGCTCTGGTTTCATTGCTGTCGTCCGCAGGAATGACAATGCTTGCGCCCGCAGCCACGTTCTTCACGCTGTCAACACCGTTTCCGTAAAGTCCGAACGGCTCGTAGTGAATAGAAGCCGCAGAAACAAGGTCGGTTCCGTTGGATTTGTTGTAGCTGTCGAGGTAAGGCGTGTGCTGGAAGTAGTTTGCGTCAAGCTCGCCGTCAGCAAGAGCCTTGTTCGGCAAAACATAGTCGTCATAAATGGTAATCTGCAGGTCATAGCCCTGTTCTGCAAGGTCCTCCTTGATATATTCGAGGATTTCTCCGTGCGGTGTGGAAGTCGCGCCAACCTTAATAACGGTCTTTTCGGCGGGTTTTGAAGCATTGTTGCAGCCCGTAAGCGCAAGAACAGAAAGAGTTGCTGCGATAAACGCAGAAGCAAAAGATTTGATTTTCATAATAAATTTCTCCTTAATTTCAATTGTATTTTGTTATTTTCGGTTCGATTATCGGCAACACTTTTGCATTCGTCCGAACCTGTAATTCTCTCTCAAAAGCCGTTCAAGTAAATGAAGCATTTTTTCACACTCCTTATTTTGTGCGTTTGTCGGTTTTTCTTGCGATAAGCATTCCGACTTCCTGAATAATCTGCACGATTATAACCGTGAGCAGAACGCAAATCCAGGTTACATTGTCATTAAAGCGCTGATAGCCGAAGTTTATGGCAATCATTCCAAGTCCTCCGCCGCCGATTGTTCCAGCCATTGCCGAGTAGCCGAGAATGGTTACCAGCGAAATAACCGAGCCTACAAGCAGCGAGGGCTTTGCCTCGGGAATAAGCACCTTAAATACGATTTTGAACGAGGACGTGCCCATTGCCTGAGCCGCCTCGATAACGCCGCTGTCAACCTCTTTTATCGAGCTTTCAACCATTCGCGCGACATAAGGAACAGCCGCAATTATCAGCGTCACAATAGCCGCCTTGTTTCCGAGTGCCGTTCCCACGATAAGCTTTGCCGCGGGAAGTACCGCAATCATCAAAATCACAAACGGAATACTGCGGAAAATGTTGACGATAAAGCCGAGAATTTTGTTCAGCCACGGTATCGGTCTTATCCCGCCTTTATCCGTGACGCTCAGCAGAATTCCCAGCGGAAGTCCGAAAAGATACGCGAAAAACGCGGAAATAAAGGTAAGATAAATGGTTTCCCATACACCAAGCTGCAAAATGCCCTTGTCGATAAGCTGTGAAAGCAGGTCGCCGTTCATTTTTCATCTTCCTTTCCTCAGATTTCCGAATAGCTTATCTCGTTTGAGTTCAGATAAGCGCGTATTCTCTCTGCGCTTCTGTCGTCGTCGGGAAGCCCGAGCAAAATCTGCCCGAAAGCCTTTCCGTCGATATCCTTTGTATCAGCGTGCAGAATGTTCACGGGAACTCCGCATTCCAGCACGAGATTTGCGATTACGGGCTTGAAGGAATTCTCCCCGTTAAACACAATTCTGATTTTCTTCCCGCCTGTAATCTCCTCGACAGCCTTCGCTTCGGGAAGAACCAGCTTTTTCGCAATCGCCGATTTCGGTGTCGTGAAAACATCGCGGACGTTTCCGATTTCCGCAACCGTGCTTTGGTCGAGAACCGCAACCCTGTCGCAGATTTTGTCGATAACCTTCATCTCGTGCGTTATCACGACAATCGTGACGCCGAGCGTTTTGTTGATTTTACGCATAAGCTCCAGAATTGAGCTTGTCGTGTCGGGGTCGAGCGCGCTCGTTGCTTCGTCGCAGAGCAGATAGCTCGTCTTTGCCGCAAGCGCTCTCGCTATGGCAACTCTCTGCTTCTGACCGCCCGAAAGCTGCGACGGATACGCTTTTGCTTTGTCGGTAAGCCCGACAAGCTCCAGCAGCTCCTCAGCGCGTTTTATTGCGTCGACTTTTTTCACGCCCGCGATTTCAAGCGGATAACAGATGTTTCCGATGACGTTTCGCTGGGACAGCAAATTAAACCCCTGAAAAATCATTCCGATATTCTGACGCGTTTTGAGAAGCTCTTTTTTCGAGAGCTCGCCGAGGTTTTGCCCGTCTATGATTACATCTCCCGAGGTGGGTTTTTCAAGGTAGTTTATACATCGGATAAGCGTGCTTTTGCCAGCTCCCGAAAGACCGATTATCCCGAAGATTTCGCCGTCGTTTATGGTGATGTTGATATCATTCAGAGCGGTCACTCCGTTAGGATAGGTCTTGCTTAAATTTTTCAGTTCAATCACGTTTTTTCCTCCCGAAATAAAAAATGACAAGCACCTTGCAATGCCTGTCAGAATTATCCTTAAAGGAATTTATCCGCAGCACACGGCAAGAATATTCAATTTTTTCATCATACACATCATTTTCATACCGTCTGCTCCTTTCGTTTGATTATGTTTGTATTATATCACACTTTTCCTATATTGTCAATAGGTTTTATCAAAATTATCGCACAATAATATTTCAACTCTGTTTGCCTGTTTTGTATAATTTGACGCAGAAAACTGTATCATTCCATAAAAATACCGTTTTTTGCAGAAAACAGCGGGCTGTCGGCACAGTCCGCTGTAATTTTATTCATTGCTCGGCATTTTGCTGTAATGCTCTGCTTTTGCCTCGTACATTCGCACATCGGCAAGTTTTGCGATTTCCACTGCGCTGAAATCGGGATATTCCTTTGCCATTACATATCCGCAGGACACCGACAGGCTCTTCACGGTTTCTCCCGACCACTCGTTTATCGCTTTATCAAACGCTTGCCTTAGCTCAGCGAGCTTTTCGTCATCGGCAAAGAGAATAATCGCAAATTCATCTCCGCCCGTGCGATAGACCTTTCCGACGTCCTCAAAGCAGCGCCGCATACATTTTGCAGCGCCCGAAAGAAGTTCATCTCCCGCAGCGTGACCCATTGTGTCGTTCACCATTTTCAGACCGTTTACGTCAATCGAAACAAACACGAAATCATCGCTCAGCTTATCCGAGAAACTGCGAATATCATTTTCATAGGCTCTGCGGTTATAGCAGTGAGTAAGTCTGTCTGTCGTGGACTCGCGTATCAGACGTTCCTCGCGGCGCTTTTCGTCGTCGATAATCTGCGTTGTACAGATAACCTTTTCGGGGAAACCCTCGGCGTCTGCGGTTATCGAAACAAACGACATTCTAATCCAGCCGACATTCTTTCCGAGTAAGTCCTTGAAAATAACCTTTCTTCCGCGAAGTCTTTGGGCAAGCGTTGTAAGCTCCGAAAATTCAAGTCCCTGTTCAAGATACTGCTCGGACATCGTAGCTTTCATAACCTCGTGAACAACCTCGGCAGCGTCTGATTTTCGGTTTTTCTCCACAATCTCCTTGACTTGATTTCGCGCGGAATATTCAACAATCGTATTCTTTTTGATATCAAGCAGGTGCATACTGTAATAAATTCCCGCCATTGAGGTGAGAATATTAAGCTGCTCCATCTGCTCTTTTTTTATGATAAGGATACGGTTTATGACGATAAGAAGCACTCCTGCGGCAATTGCAAGGCAAGTCACCACAATAAGCATAGAAAACATCGTTTCGCGCTTTGCCGCGGTGTTTACCTGTACAACGCAGACAGCGTACTCGTCGTCAAAAGCAAGAGAACACTCGTTCATAAGCCCGTTATTAACGACTTTAAAGTGAGAAACCTCGTTCGGTTTTGCGCTTTCGATATCAATTCCGATATCCCGAAGCGTCTTCACGTTTCTGCTGTCCGACGAACCTAAAACCTCGCCTGTCCGAGCGTCCGCCACGAATATTCTCATATCCTCGTATATGGGAATACTGTCTACGACATTGCTTATCTGGTTTTTGTTCAGCTCTCGGAGCAGTCTTTTCGGCTCAATTCCGACCTGTATCATCTTGCTTCCCGTGCTGTCCCAGGTAATCGCATACATCATACTTCTGCCCTCGGCGGTATTCGGTGTGACGTCCTGACACATCGACAGGGTTTTGTCGTTCAGCATAGGCTTGAAATAACCGATTTGCTCGCCGGAATCAAAGCCGAAACCATAATATTTCGGTCTTGTTCCCGAATAAATCTTTCCCGTCGTATCAAACAGGTGGATTTCATCGATTGACATAAGCTCCGCGATTTTTTTCTGCTCGTTTATATCATACTCCGCAGAAGCATTGTGTTCAAGCATATAGGCTACTGTTTTCGCGCGGATTATGTAATCGTCCTTGAGCGACGCGAGAAGCGTTTCCTCAGCCGATTTGTTTTTCTCAAGTATTCCGATAACCTGATTTGCCATAACATCGCACGTTCTCCGAGCGTTGTTCTCGTTGTTGTACACGAGGACAAAATAGGTGAGAATAACCAGCAGTACCGTTGCCGCAGATACAATCAGCGCAACTCTGCCGAATTTGATGTGCTTTGTACTACTCTTCAAATCATTACTCCCGATGTCAATAAATACAGCAGAAAGTGTTCTTCCGCTTCTATACATTATAAATCATTTTCCCGCTTCTGTCAAGTGATTTTGCAAGAAATTAATACCCCGAAAACGCTTGACAAAACCGACGAAATAAACTATAATAACAAGTATCAAGGGCATTATTTTAAAGGAGAAGAAAATGAAACTGACAGCAATCGTTTACACATCAGCAACAGGACACACCGAGCAGTATGCGAAAATGCTCGGCGAGAAAACCGCTCTTCCCGTCTTTTCTCTCAAAGAAGCGAATATTCCCGCAGGAAGCGAGATTATCTATCTCGGGTGGATACACGCGAACAAAATAAAGGGATTTTCACGCGCAGCAAAGCGTTTTTCGGTGTGCGCGGTCTGTGGAGTGGGACTTTGCGATACGGGAACGCTGCTCGAAGAAACCCGCAAAGCAACAGCAATCCCCGAAAATATCCCGATTTTCACACTTCAGGGCGGCATTAACCACAGCAAGCTCAAAGGTCTGGATAAGCTGCTTATCTCGGCGCTCACGAAAGGCCTTTCCGGTCAGCAGCAGCGCTCCGAGCAGGACGAAAGAATGCTGTATCTTCTTCAGAATGACGAAAATTATGTAAGCGAGGAAAATCTGAAAAGCGTTCTCGATTTTTATGGCAGCGTGAATTAATCTCAATTTCACAGAAAAACTCCCGACAGTTTTTGCTCGTCGGGAGTTTCGCATTATATTGTTTTTTTCATTGTGAGAATATTCTTTTCGTCTTTATAGGCGTAGCTTACCTCGTCCATTGTCTTTTTCATCATATAAATCCCAAGACCGCCAATCTGCCTTTCCTCGGCTGACAGGGTGATGTCGGGGTCGGGCTTTGCAAGCGGATTAAACGGTATTCCGCTGTCTTTCAGAACAAATGTCATAAGGCGGCTTTCGCTGTCAAAATCAATGGAAAGGCTTGCTTCTCCCGAACCGTTCGGATAAGCATAATGCGACACATTCACAAAAACCTCTTCAATGGCAACCGTAATCGCCATAACGGTTTTCATCGGACAATCAGCCTTTTCAAGCTCCTCTTCAACAAATGCAAGAACGTCGTCCAATGCGCTGTCGTCCGCAGGATAATTTTTCTCGGTCATATTCACACCACCATTTACAGTAATCCTCAACGGCTGAAATCAGACGTGAGGCTTTGTCCGATTATTCACTCAATTACCGGTATATCCGAAAAACTTGTCATTTCAAAGACCGGGCGGTTGTCGCGTCAAGTCTTCCCTCTTTTGGTTTATAACTTAATTATAACACATTTTTCTGCGGCTGTACAGTAGTAACCGAAAATTTTTTTAAAAAATCCGTAATTTGCGCAAAAAACGGCGGACCGTTAAGCCCGCCGTGCTTTATTCAAGCGCTCCGATTGGGAGAATTGCGTTGTTGTAAGCGATTATGAAAATGTTGTGGGAACGCTTGATTTTGCCTTATGGAACGTCCGGATAAACCGTGTATGTGCCGTCGCCGTTGTCTTTCAAGCGAAGCGGATAGCCGCTTTCGTCAAATCCGTAATCCCAACACGCACGCTTAACCTCTTCATCATCAGAATACCAGTACTCATAGCTCCACAAATCGTTTCCTTTATATTCAAACGTGCCATTGAAAGCAGGATTTGAACCTTCACCGTCAAACAAAGCCGATTCCGTTTTAGTATAACTCGACCACATAACTCCGCTCACACCTTCGGGACATTCTCTCAGAATATCTTCCTTGGTAATATCATCGCCCGAAAACGTTTTATATGTGCCGTCCTTGTTTATCACAAACGCTTGTACCTTTGCCTTTGACTTATCCAAATTTATTGTGAAAATCCTTGCGTTCGGGTTTTCATCATCGCGGACTGAAAGCTGCTTGTCATCGGTCAGGGTTATTTTCACTTCCTTGACATTTACGGAAATTCCTGTGTCGTCGGTCAAACCAATATATGACTCGTATGTTCCGTCACCGTTGTCGATAATTTCAATCGAGCCGCCCTGTGCAGAAAGCATATTCAAAACGTCCTTAATATCGCTTCGTTCAGCCAGCCAGAACTGCGTGGTAACAAGTCCGTCTTTTTCACTTACAATCGATGTATTGTGATAAAGCCGAGTGTTAGAGGTTTCGGAGCATTTTGTCTGATTACCGCCGTCTTCAAAAGTCCATATAAATCCAAACTTGTCGTCGGGCAGATTTTCGATGATTTTCTCCTCGGAAACGCTGTCACCCTCGAAAAGCTCAATTGTTCCGTCCTTGCCTGCAATAATTCCGAACCTGTTGTTAAATGTCTTGTCAAACTTGACGGTGAAAAATCTTACGTTCGGGTTTTCATCATCGCGCACTGCCGAAACCTCGTCGCCGTCCATCGAAACCCTCAGCTTGACAACATTTGCCGCGATACTTTTCCCGAGGTCAAGGGCACTTTCGACCGACTCGGCGTAAGAATTATCGGGCGAAGCCGCAGCTCCCAAAATAATCGGGCTGTTTCCCACGTTTTTCAGCACCAGCGGAGCCGCAATCGCAGCCGCGCAAAGTCCTGCGAGAGCTATCATAAACGGCGCTTTGTGCGACTTTTCATCGCGGATAACCCTCGGCTTTTCCTCGGGAACGGTGCTGTAAATTTTTACCGATTTTTTGTCAAATTCTTCTATGGCTTCGCGGCTGATATCATCGCCGATATAGCCCAGAGCCTTTGAAATTCTGCTGTCTTTCATACTTCAATTCCCTCCTTAATGAGATATTCCCGCAGTTTTTTCCGTGTTCTGAAAAGCATTGAATTTACTTTGTCCTCGGTGAACGAAAAATGCTTTGCGATATCCTTCTGCGTGTAGAAATATACATATTTCAGCACGAAAACCTTGCGGACAATCGCACTTTGCTTTCTGAGAAACGCGTCGATTGCTTTTCCGATTTCCTCGTCGCCGACATCTGAACTTATACGGTTGTCGGGCAGGATTTCTTCAAGCTCATTCAGCGATACCGTAAGCTCCGCCGAGCGCTTTTGACTGTTGTTATAACGCACCCGCATAAGAGCGAGATTTCGCGTTATTTTGCACACGAAACCTTTCAGGCTCACGGGCTTTGTCGGCGGGATTGAGTCCCAGAGCTTCAGAAATGCGTCGTTTACGCACTCCTCGCTGTCCTCGGTGCTGTCGAGTATTCTGTTTGCAACGCTCAGACAAAGTCTGCCGTATTTTTTCTCGGTTTCGGAGATTGCCGCCTCGTTTCTGTCAAAAAACAGCCCGATTATTTTCCCGTCGTCCATTGTACACCTCCGTTTCAGAAAAGCTTTTCTACTCATTAAGATGTATTTTTTCGGAATTGCTTTCACATAAATTTGTATTTTTTAAACAAACTGCCCTCCGAGTTTGACCTCCGAGGGCATAATGTTTATAAAGTTGATTATTGAGCTGCGTCCGCTTCGGGCTTTTTCGTCTGCCAATAGCCCCAATCCTTCTGAGTGAGGAAGGTTTCGTAATAAGTCACGGTAGAAGCGGTTGCTGCGTGGAAAGCGTTGTTTGCAAAGAGAATATCAGTCGTGCCGTTTTCCGTGAGGAAATCAACAACATTGTGCGTGAAATAGCGCATATCGATAACGATAATCTCATCAAACGAGCCAAACAGATAACCGGGAAGCGCGTTTCCATAGCTGTCCTTCAGAATTGCAAGCCTTCTGCCCGTGCCCGCGTTTGTCTTGACCTTGACAATCTGCGAGTCGCCGCCCATAAACGTGCAATAAGCCATACCGCTGCCGTCGCTGTATCTCACGAAGAATTTGCCGTCAAACTCAGGTCTTGCGCCGACAATACTTCCGCCGCTGAGCTCGTATTCATAGTAGGTTGTCGTGTATTCAACCGTTGTGGGAACGTAATACACGAAGTCTTCGGGGTTGTTTTTGAGGACGATATCACCGCTGTATCCGTACATCGTGCCGACAAAGCCGTGAACAACCTCCTGACTGTACTCCGAAATATCCTTGAACGGCACTCCCGCGGTCTTTGCAAACTGCTGAGCCGCATAGTATGCTCCGAGAGGCGCCCAATGGTGGTCGGTGCGCAGGTAAATATCCTCGCTTGTGTGCGCGGCAAGAGCCGAATAAGCGTCAACGGGAATTACACCCTGAAGGAAGCTGTTGACGTGGTTTATGTTGTCAAGCTCGCTTGCGTGATAGCCGTTAAGCTCGGACGGTGAATAAAACTCGCAGGACGTCGGAATTATCATACTGTACACGTTGACGTTAGGCATAGCCTGCTTGTACTTGTTCATCACCTTTGCGTATCTCTCGCCGACAGAATAGCTTCCGCCGTACATCATAAGCGCGCGGTCGCCGACAACGGCAATTCCGTTATTTGTGATGTTGAGGTGGTCCTGAATATTAGGGTCGTCCTTTTTCTGCTCGCTTGAAGAACTTGTGCTCTCGTGAGTGCTCTCGGAGCTTGACGATGATGAACTTGACGTTGACGAGGAGCTTGACGAGGAGCTTTCCGTTGAGCTTGTGCTTTCCGAGGAACTCGTGCTCGTATCGGAGCTTTCCGTGGGAAGCGATTCGACGCCGTGCAGACGAATTCCGCCTACTCTGAAGCCGTTAAGCTCACCGATTGCCGTTGCCGCATTCGTCAATTCATCGCGGAAAGGCACGGTATCGCTGAACCACTCGGAAACCCCTTTTGTGAACTCGCCGCTGAAATAGCTGTCAAGGGTGAATTCGGGAAATTTCTTCAGCTCGCGTTTTTCGGTAATGCTGACGGTGCTGCGCGGGAAAATAAGCAGCGCAAGACCGATTGACTCAAACGCTATCAAAACCGTCGAAAGATAAACGATATTCGAAATTTTACGACGCTTCGGCGTTTTTTCTCTATACTTTTTTGAGTTGTTTTCTTTCATTTTGCCACCTTAAAATCTTAGATAAAGGAACGGGTTTGTGGTGCTTCCGATAAGCAGCAGGGTGCTTACGACAAGAATTGCAAGAGAGCAAATCGTTTTCAGTCCCGTGAGGACAACCTCGCCTCCTGCGCTGTCGCTTGAAGCAGATTTGTCGTAAAAATAGCCGATAATCTTTGAAATCGGGAAGCAGCAAATCACCGCGCCAATCAGCAGCCAGATGTTGCCCATAAGCTCACCGTGAACCACAGCGTCCCAGCCGCCTGCTTTTCCGCCGCCGAAAAGTATCGGTATAAACTCTCCAAGCCGCGAGAAATCCACGAAATAGAAAATAACCCAGCCGAATACAATCACAAAAATGCTGTACAAATGCAGGAAAATCGGCGGGATTTTGTCCTTGATTTTAAGGATTGTGTATTTTTCAAGCATTATAATCGCGCCGAAATACAGTCCCCAGAGCACGAAATTCCAGCTTGCGCCGTGCCACAAGCCCGTCATAAACCACACTATGAGTATGTTCAGAGGCTGATGCCTGCGGTTTCCGCCTAGAGGAATGTAAACATAGTCGCGGAAGAAGCTGCCCAGCGAGATGTGCCAGCGCCTCCAGAAATCCGTGATTGTGCGGGCAATATACGGGTGATTGAAGTTCTCGTCAAAGTGGAAGCCGAAGCAGCGTCCCATTCCGATTGCCATATCCGAATAGCCCGAGAAGTCGAAGTAAATCTGCAAGGTGTACGCGAAAATTCCAAGCCAAGCACCGCCCGTTGTAAGCGAAGAAAGGTTTCCGTCAAGGAATTTCGAGGAAATCTCGGCAAGCTGATTTGCAAGGATAACCTTCTTTCCAAGACCGATAAGAAAACGGAAAGAGCCCTCCGAGATATCGTTGAAGTTGATTGTGCGATTGCTTATTTCCTCGGAAATTGTGGAATAACGCACGATAGGTCCTGCAATCAGCTGCGGGAACATCGAAATATACAGCAAAAGCGAGAAGAAATTACGCTGAGCCTTTACCTCGCGGCGGTAAACGTCAATCAGGTAAGAAATGGACTGGAATGTGAAGAAGCTTATTCCTATCGGGAGCGCGATGTTGGGCTTTGGAATGCCTATTCCCGTGAGATTGAGCGTGTCAACGAGAAAATCCGCGTACTTGAACACACCGATAATAGCGATATTCAGCACAAGTCCCACAACCAGCGCAGGCTTTGAGCTTTGCTTTCCCCGCGCGATAAACAAGCCGACGAAATAGTTCATCACAACGCTTGCGAGCATAAGGAATATGTAAATCGGCTCGCCCCACGCGTAAAAAATCAGCGAGAAAACTATCAGCACAGCGTTTGTGTACGGGCAGAGATTTGCGTTTGCATATCGCGGAGCTCTGCCTGTTTCGGCTGCTTTCAGCCTCGCTCTGTCACCGCACCGTGCCAGCGCATAGCAAATTGCCACGGCAGGAATAAAAATATACAGGAAAAATAAATCCGAAAAAACCATATTGCACCCCAAATTTTCAGCTTTTTATCTGAACGGCCGCGTTTGCGACCTTTTTTTACAAAATAATCTTCTTTAATTATACCGCACACCACAGCTTTTGTCAACCACTTATTCAAATATTAGGAGCGATTTGAGGAAATATTCCCGCATTTCCTACGGAAAATCCCGTCCTGATTTCGGACGGGATTATTCTTGAAGTAAATCAGAGCCGTTTTCGGTGATTTTGTTTTGGTGCAGCGTCTTCAGCGCTTGTCGCCGTTAAATCTCAGATAAACCATTGTGATATCGTCAAACTGCGGCGCTTCTCCGACAAAAGCGTCCACGTCAGCCTTTACCAATCCGCAGATTTCGCTCGGCGGCACATCGCGAAGCGTGTTCATAAAGGCAAGCAAGCGTTCTTCGCCGTACAGCTCGTTTTGCGAATTTGTAGCCTCAGTCACACCGTCGGTGTACAGGAAAATCTCGTCACCCTCGCCGAGAGTAAGCTCGTTTTTGCGGAACTTCAAGCCCTCCATTCCCGCAAGAACAAAGCCCGCGCGCGATTTCAGATACTCAAAGCTGCCGTCCTTGTGACGAACAAGCGGCATATTATGACCGGCATTCGCAAATTCAACAAGCCCCGTTTTAATGTCAAGAACGCCCATCCAAGCGGTTACGAACATCGCAGCCTCGTTGTTTTCGCAGAGCTTCGCGTTTGCCGCCGTAAACACGTCGTTGACCTCGCTTCCCGTTTCCGCAAAGCTCTTCAGCAGCGTTTTTGACGTCATCATAAACATTGCCGCGGGAATTCCCTTGCCCGAAACGTCCGCTATAAGGAACGCGAGCTTATCCTCGCCGACAAAGTAAAAATCATAGAAATCTCCGCCGACTTCCTTCGCAGTATCCATTGACGCGAAAATGTCAAATTCCGTTCTGTTCGGGAACGGCGGGAAAACGCTCGGGAGCGCAGAATGCTGAATTGCCTTTGCAAATTCAAGCTCCTTGTCAATTCGCGCGGCTGCTTCGGCAATATATCTTTTCAGCGTGACTACGGTTGAATTTATGTCGTCGGAAAGCGACGCAAACTCGCTGTTCGAGCGCACGTCAACCACAACGTTCAAATCGCCGTTTGTGATTTGCGAAAGAGAGTCGTTCACGCGGTCAATGTTGTCCACAACCAGCTTCTTGATTAGAACATAAACCAGCACAAACAACATTCCGAAGATGATGAACTCCATAAATACCGTGACGTAAACCGAAACATCGCGCGAGAACACCGCTTCATCGACGGGCATAAACGCGATTATGTAATAGCCCTCGGTCGTGGTGTACATCATAAAATATTTTCTGTCGCCGATTTCGCAGTCGGCGCGCTGTCCCTCGGGAATGCTATTTCCGTTAAGGCTGAACCCCGAAAAATCGCGCGGAATATCCTCTCCGTCAGCACGGCTGCTCACAATTTTTCTGTCCTCGTCGGCAATGATAATAAAGCCGCTTTCACCGATATGACGGTTTCGGGCTGCTCCGAGAACCTGCTCGTCGATGTCCTTACGGAAACGTTCCGCGTCATAAGCGACCTGTACAAACCCGCCGTTTTCCAGCGAAATTCCCGCGTATTTTCTCCATATATCGGGATTTGACGCGGTAGGCTGATAGCTCTGAACAAACTCGGTTGTCTTTCCGTCAAGCAGGACAAGGAACTGCGCCGACTGTTCACCGCTGTTCATATTGTAATTCAGAAAAGCGTCATAGGTTGACACGGTTATAACTCCGCGTTTATCCACGATATTTATCTCGGAAACATCGTAAACCTCGCTCAGTTCAATCAGCTTCTGCTTATCAACATTTTCCGTTTTTTTGATTTCATCGGCAACCTTGTGCGTTATCGAAAGCAAATTCTTGTCGGAAGCGTCCGAAATATCCTGTTTTACGTCCGTGAGATTAAGTCTGACAAGGTTTTCCGCGTCGCTCTCGGACAACTGCGTCTGAAGCACCCACGAAAAGACGGTTGTACACAAAAATCCGATTATCAGACACACCAGCAGCCACCGCTGAAAAGTCTGCGCGATTTGTTTAAGCTCGTGCTGCTTTTTCTTGTGCTGACTGCCGAGAATTGAAATCAAAAGCACCGAGAGCATTACCGAAAGGCTGTTGAGAGAAATCATCGGTATCGAGCAGAATTTCACAAACGAGAACGCAACGTGTACATCGGACATATTCGTAAGGAAAATCATCAGCATGTGGATTACCTCGGTAATCATACCGATAGCAAGCCCGAAATACCACGTCGGCTTTTTGTTGTCGAACATATATTTTCGGCAGGCAGCCGCAAAAAGTCCCGCGAGAATTGTCGCGACTGTGCAGGCAAGTCTTGTGTACTCACCGCCGCCCCACATTGTCGAAAACCAGCGCTCCACGCCGCCGATAACACCCGAAATTATACCTGCGGGCGCACCGAAGATAAGTCCCGCGCAAATCGGAGCGCTGTCGCGGACGTTTATTATCGCACCGCCGATGTCAACTCCGAATTCCGTCGCACAAACCGCCAGCACACCGAAAATCAGTCCCAGCACAATTTGCTTCGGGTAATACTTCATCTTTCCGAAAGCCGTGTGTTTGTCGATTATATATAATATAACGCTGACCGCTACGGGAAGCAGTCCTACTGCAACAAGCTTTAAAACAGTTGTCATTTTCTTATCTCCGTTTTCTCTGCAAATTATCGCCTGTAATGGTACATATATACATAATTATACCACAATAATACTTCCGTTGTCAAGCAAACTGTTCTGTTTTTTGTAAAAAATAACACAGGCGCTCCCCGATAAGAGCGCCCGTGTTATTCAGATTTTGTCGGATTTCATCAGGTCGGCAAGAGTTATCCCGTTAAAGAAATCCTGCGTAAGCTCGTTGTACTTTTTCCACATCGGGAGAGTCCGGCAGTCGTCGGAACGCTCGCATTTATCTGCGCTGCACCCAAGACAGGAAACCGGTTCAAGACCGCCCTCGGTGAGCGAGAGAATTTCCCCGACAACATACTCCTCCGGTGAACGGACAAGCCGATAGCCGCCGCCTTTTCCGCTCATTCCGTCAACAATTCTGTTCTTGATAAGAACAGGCATAATCTGTTCGAGATACTTTTGCGAAAGTCCCTGACGCGCCGCGATTTCTTTCATCGGCGTGTAACTGCCGCTGTTGTTCTCGGCAAGGTCTATGAGAACCCTCAAAGCATATCGTCCGCGCGTCGTTATCATAAACTTCTCCCTTTTCGGTGAAAATTATTCGGCAAACAGCGGTGTTGACAGGTATCTGTCGCCCGTGTCGGGAAGCAGAACAACAATGTTCTTGCCCGCGTTTTCGGGACGTTTTGCAAGCTCAATTGCCGCGTGAACAGCCGCTCCCGCAGAAATTCCCACAAGAATTCCCTCTTTTCTGCCGATAAGTCTGCCTGTTTCAAAAGCGTCCTCGTTTACAATGGGAATAATTTCATCGTAAACCTTTGTGTTCAGGATTTCGGGAACAAAGCCTGCGCCGATACCCTGAATTTTGTGCGCTCCCGCAACGCCCTCGGAAAGCACGGGAGAGCTCTTCGGCTCAACCGCGACAACCTTCACGTTCGGATTTTTCGACTTCAGATACTCTCCTATACCCGTAATCGTGCCGCCTGTGCCTACTCCCGCAACAAAGATATCAACCTTGCCGTCGGTGTCTTCCCAGATTTCGGGACCGGTGGTTTTGCGGTGAGCCTCGGGGTTTGCGGGGTTTGTGAACTGCGACGGGATAAAGCCGCCGGGAATTTCCTTGGCAAGCTCCTCAGCCTTGGCAATCGCGCCCTTCATTCCCTTTGCGCCCTCTGTGAGGACAAGCTCTGCGCCGTAAGCTTTCATAAGCTGTCTGCGCTCAACGGACATCGTTTCGGGCATTACTATGATAATGCGATAACCGCGCGCTGCCGCAACGGACGCAAGACCGATACCCGTGTTTCCGCTCGTCGGCTCGATTATAACCGAGTTCTTGTTGAGAACACCCCTTGCCTCAGCGTCGTCAATCATCGCTTTTGCAATTCTGTCCTTGACAGAACCCGCGGGATTGAAATATTCAAGCTTTGCAATAAGCTTCGCGTTAAGTCCGAGCTCCTTTTCAATGTGAGTGAGTTCAAGAAGCGGGGTTTTTCCGATAAGTTCATCAGCGGATTTGTAAATGTTAGCCATATCAATCTCTCCTTTTCAATTACTGCACAGCCTTAAACGCTTCATCAAGCGCCGCAATAAGGTCATTTATGTTCTCAATGCCTATCGACAGGCGAATAGTGTTAGGTTTGATACCCTGCTCGGCGAGTTCTTCCTCGGTGAGCTGCGAGTGGGTTGTGCTCGCGGGGTGAATTACAAGTGATTTCACATCGGCAACGTTCGCAAGCAGCGAGAAAATGCCGAGATTATCGATAAATTTCTGTGCGGTTTTGTCGTCGCCCTTGATTTCAAATGTGAAAATCGAGCCCGCTCCGTTCGGGAAGTACTTTTTGTACAGCTTGTGGCTCGGCTCGGTTTCAAGGGACGGGTGATGAACCGCTTCAACCTGCGGGTGATTGTTGAGATATTCAACGATTTTCAGCGCGTTTTCAACGTGACGCTCAACACGAAGCGACAGCGTTTCAAGTCCCTGCAGAAAGATAAACGCGTGGAACGGCGAAAGCGTCGAGCCCGTGTCACGAAGCAGAATTGCGCGAATGTAAGTCACGAAAGCAGCACTTCCCGCAGCTGCCGCGAAAGAAACTCCGTGATAGCTCGGGTTAGGCTCGGAAATCCACGGGTACTTGCCCGAAGCCGCCCAGTCAAAGCCGCCGTCAACGATAACACCGCCGATTGCCGTGCCGTGACCGCCGATAAACTTTGTTGCCGAGTGAACGACGATATCTGCGCCGTGCTTCAGCGGGTTTATAAGGTAAGGCGTTGCAAAAGTCGAGTCAACAACAAGCGGAATACCGTGTTTGTGAGCAACCTTTGCCACTTCCTCGATATCGATGATGTTTGAATTCGGGTTACCGAGAGTTTCGATGTAAATTGCCTTGGTATTCGGCTGAATTGCCTTCTCAAAAGCATTTTCCTCGTCGGGGTCAACGAAAGTCGTGGTAATTCCCGAAGAAAGCGGGAGAGTGTGCGCGAGAAGGTTGTATGTACCGCCGTAGATTGTCTTTGAAGCCACGATATGCTCGCCGCTTCTCGCAAGCGCCAGAATTGTGTAATTTATCGCGGCAGCGCCCGAAGCAGTTGCCAGAGCGGCTGTACCGCCTTCGAGAGCGGCAACTCTGCGCTCAAAAATATCCTGAGTGGGATTTGTAAGTCTGCCGTAAATGTTGCCAGCATCGCGCAGTCCAAAGCGGTCGGCAGCGTGCTGTGAATTGTGGAAAACGAAAGAAGTGCTCGCGTAAATCGGCACGGCTCTCGCGTCGGTTGTCGGGTCAGCGGTTTCCTGACCAACATGCAGCTGCTTTGTTTCAAAGCTCCAGTTTTCGGGTTTTTTAATATCAGACATTGTGATTTCCTCCTGAATAATATAATTTTTTAAACTTCACTTTTTCTCCGTCAACACATTCGTTCACGCAAAGAGGAAATCTTCATACATCGTTCGTAAATTCGGGTAATTCGCGGGCTTTTCATAATGAGCCTCCTCAAATTCAATTTTCCTATCTGTTTAGTAGGCTAATATGATTATAACACTATTCACCTACTTTGTCAATAGGCATTTGGAAATTTTTTTAAAATTTTTTTGATTTGTCGAAGAAAAAGAAGGCGGACGTGAACAAAAATCGCCCCTAGAACAATCTAGGGGCGAAATACGCTGCCGGTCGCACCGGCTGTGGTATCGTGACAAAATAGATTTTCAAACCAGCGGCGGGAGAAAACATAAAAATAAGCCTGAACCTACCCTCGGATAAGTCCAGGCTTGCCTGGTGTGGGATAGTTACTATGTGGATTTTCCCTATATAATGTTTGGAGTGAATACATAAGCAATTAACAAGCACTTATCCAACATATATGAAGATGGGGAACTTACTGAGTACGCAACTGTATCCAAAATGGAAATAGTTCAAACCGAGGTAGAAAGAGAAGTAAAAAGGAAACTATCTTTCTATAATCTTGACACCATTATTTCGGTTGGCTAATGTATTTGACGAAGGCGAGTTTGATGAAAAAGTGGTTATTGCAAAAATTGCAACAACCACTCAGCACGGCGCTATTGAAGGAAAAACGCAGACAAAAGATGTAAATATCTACAACCTTGACGCCATTATTTCGGTTGGCTACCGTGTAAATTCTCAAAGAGCAACAAAGAACACATGGGCCTTACAACGTTGAAGAATGCTCCGGACGGAAGAGTTCTCAAATCCGATGTGTCCGTTGCCAAAAACTATCTTGACGAGAAGCAAATAAGGCAACTGGAGCGCACCGTCAGCGGTAATTTTGATTATATCGAAGACTTGATTGAACGCGAAAACACTTTCACTATGGCGGAATTTGAAAAGAGTATAAACGAATTTCTGGCATTCAGGAGGTACGATATTCTCGAAGGCAAAGGCTCGGTATCGCACAAAGCTGCCGTAAAAAAAGCCGAAGCCGAGTACGATGAATTCAACAAAAAGCAGAAGATTAACTCTGATTTTGATAAAATGGTCAAGAAAAGGCTTTCAAGCGAAGAATGAATTTTCGTCGCAACTTTTATAGGGAAAATGCGGAATACCTGCCTCTGCCCGAACTGTGGAGGGTTCGGATTTCGACAGGTATTCAGTTTACTTTATCTTATTGCCTCGTGCCCATTCAAGGCAATACTCAATAAACAATTCGAAGTTTGTTTTGTTACACCCTTTAAAGCGATTATACAATTCTTCTATTTCTTCGTAATTGGTATTATTACAATTTGTAATCGGAAATAGTTCCTTATAGGTCGATGTTTTCTCTTTATCAGATGGCTTTCTCTCGATAAGCTCACAACCCAACATGACATCTTCAAGCGAAGGAGAATTATATATTGATTTTAAGTAAGGCTTCATCCAATGCCCATCAAAAAGCGTTCCATCGATATAATCTTCTCGGATTTCGTCATCTGCACAATCGTCGGTGTCCATAATAGGAAAAACCTTGAAATTCACAGGCATTCCCTTCTTGCTTTCAATGTTACTGTATTTCTTAAGGAAATTTTTAGGCTTATTAAAATCGCTGGAGTTGTTGAGAATATTCATCAGTCCATTAATCTGGATGCTATTTCCACCATTATCTCTGCTGTATATTTCCAATGGGAGGTGGAGCATGCTTTTCACATATCGTACTATCTGTAGTTCTGATGCTCCGTGAACAACTGCCAGCGCTTTACAATATTGACATTGAAACTTACTCTTCAACCGCATCACCGCCATCCTCAAATGTCATGTACGAAAGGTCGATGTCAGATGCATAAGGAATTCCTCCAAACATTCCCTTAAGATATTGATTACGCATATTATTGGTCTTTTGAACCCTGATTCCGTAATCAGCGCAGCAGCGCGCCTCCTTATTGCCATCGCAATCCACATATATAACATATGCAGACTGAGGGTCGATTGTTTCAAGAAGCAGGGTATTGTGGGTTGTGATTATGAGCTGACCTTTTGCGCTGTTATTAAGTGAGGATACAATTGATTTCATCAGAAGGTCGTGAATGCCTTCATCAATCTCATCGTAGATTACTGTAGCGCCATTCATTACGCCTACCATTGCGTTGATTATCTCAAGTGTTTTTTTAGTTCCTGTGGATTCATAATCAAAAAGTACATCACGAACCTTACCGGAAATCATCTTTTGAATATGCAGCTTATATTCAATACGGTCCTCATACTTGTTCTTTTCATAATAAACATTTCTTACATCTGAGTATATCTGTGTAAAATAGGTGCGGATAATCTCAGCATTTTCATCAAGAACAGTTTCACCGTCGGGATCAGTTATACCGGAAGCCGAAATAAGTCTAACACGACCAGGAAATTTTATCTTTCTTAACACTGAGCCGATATCTAAATCCTGCACTTTGAATACACCTGTATTCAAAAAAGACATCATTATCTCTGTAAATAATTTTGAAACATTTTCATCAATATATAGCTTGTTTTTTTCGCTGAGCTCTTTAAAAAAAATGCTCACAAAGGAATTATTTCCCCAGTATTTTTTTAATTCTTTTTCAAACTCTTGCTTATACTCAGCGGAAAAAGTCGAATTGTTGATTATAATATCAATATCATTATCTTTCTTTTTTACAGAAAAAAGCTTACCACGCCTGGTACCAATAAGATGATACAGTTCTTCTTCAATTATGCTGTCAGTGAACACAATCTTATAGTAGCCATCTGTACCATTGTGCTCAAAGCCGTATTCAACAACTGTTGGTTCTGTGCATTCCAGCATCCTATAATCCGAAAAGTCAACAATACTATTCCTAATTGCTTCAGCAAAAGGGGTAAATGCTTTGTCTTCACTTCTATTTGAAAAAACTTGTTCAAAAGCTTTTCTCATCATAAATGCCGTCATAGAAGAATAAAGGAATTCAAATGCACTGACAAAATTTGTCTTTCCGCATCCATTTTCTCCATAGATGGCAATAAATTTCTTCGTTTCCTTCTTTGTTTTTTTGAAATTAAACTCAATATTTCCAAAGGACTTAAAATTGTGAAGTTTCAGATATGTGAACATATTAATCACCCTTTCTATAATACAATTATATATAAAAACATTTATCATGTCAATAGTTTTTTCAAAAAATGTTATAAAAAATAACAAAAACGAAAGAAAATATGATATTTTGAGAGCGTTTTCTGCAAAAATAGACCAGAATTGCCTGCTTCTTGTATATTTTTTGTTGCAATTATATTGTGTTCATGTTTTTGGGAATATAACCCATTCTGTCAATAAAGCTTTTTTAATCCGGCTGGTGTATTCCAAAAAAGAGTAGCGCAAGACATATTAGGCCTAATATGACTATCTTCTTAAAAAAAGCGAAAAATACAACACGTGTGAAAAAATGGCTCGTAAAGATTTGGTGAATATCAAAAACGCATTTCGGCCTTTTGATTTTCGTGCACAAAAGTAGTCGAAAAATTACCCCAGGACAATCCCTGGGGCAAAATATGCTGTTAATCACTCCGGCAGTGGTATTGCGAAATATCTCGACATTAATTCAAGTCATAATAGATATAGGTGTAAGTATATTCCACTCTTTAAAAAGCTTTTTCTATTAATGGTTATGCGGATCAACTCCCTTTAGCCAATCACTTAATTTAACATACTTTTTCTTATCACTAGGATCATTAACCCAAAATTCATACTTATTACTATTTCCAACTTCTGCATAATCAATATAGGGGTATAATCCAAGATATTCCTGCCCCGTAAAGCTTCCGGCATTTGTTTCCAAAACAGGCATAATCGCACAGCGTCCGTTCTTGTTTCCGTCTACATAACCTAACTCCCAAGGGCACCATTTGGACTGTGTGATATTAGTAGTTGAAACATATGCAAGTCCTTTACACATCTTCATTCTCGTACGCAGCTGATCAGCTGTATCGGCATTAACCTTTGACCTATCAAGCTGCGTGTCCACCATCCAATCAACATATACACTATATCCGGCTTTATTAAAAAGATTAACAAGAGAATAGACCAAGTCTTTATCTAAATAACTATGTGACAAAAAAAGATCGTATTGATCTGTTCTGTTATAAAGCTGTCTGTTCTCAATAAAAATTCTGTTTTCCCAATTTGTAAATTCAGAATGCTCCAAAATTACTCTTTCTCTTAACATTTCCTTATTTATAAACATCGTAAAATATCCTCCTAAAATATCATGATTATTGCCTTAATCCATACAGAAATAGCAAAGAAAATGCTCTGACATATACATTCTACTGGCTAATCAAAACAATAAAATTAACCACGTTCTGAACTATTTTTTCGAGAACGCATTTATTATTTAAGCTGTAAAATGCACTTTTTAATTGTTCGCTGTCTATTCCGGGGTAAAAATCATCGAGATTTTCCAAAACTTCGTTCCAAATTTCTTTTGCAACATACCCGGTGCAGCCAATCGGAATGATTAGATTACCGTTCTGTTTTGCAATTTCATATTCATCCTCAACACCGCTCGCATTAACAACATTTCCGCTCGTTCTGTCTTTCTTGTTTCCAAACATGAATACTGATATGCCAGCTCTTGAAATCATATCCTCCCTGTACTTAGACCATAGTTTTTTGCGCGTATCATCGTTTTCTATTCCCTGCGGAAATGGACGCAAAAGCAGTCTGTCTTTATTTATGGTTTTACTGCCCATATAAATTTGGCTTAAAGCTCCGATTATAACATCACTTCCAACACCCAAACCAAATCCCGAGATCAAATTATACCCTTTTTGAATAAGAGATTTGCTCAACAACTGTATGAATTCAGAAGCCTCTTTTTCAGTAAATTCTCCATATTCTGCAGCGCTTCCGGAAATAAAGATGTTCTTTCGATTTATACGCTTTTCAATTTCACGCAAAATATCAGTTATTCCAGCATATTCATCTATTAACAACACCTTGATATTATACCGCTTTAGATCGGAGACAAACAGCTCGTGCTTGCGCTTTGCATATTCAAAATCGGCTTTATTATCGGGATAATCAGATTCTTGTACATTTCTCATAATTGCATAATGCTGCTTTGAACATTCTTTGCCATAATCAATCCTAACCCTACTGAGTATGTAATCAATATTAGGATCGGAAAAGCTAAATCCCAAAAACAAAAATGTTTTGGAAATTAAATCTCCGCTTAAAGCAGTCAGAAATGGAGCATGGTCACGGTAATACTTCTCGTAATCGTCCTTTATGATTACCGTTTCATTCGGCAAGCTTTTATCACCATGCATTTTATAGACAATGGCATCTCTTTGAGGTTTGGTAATAGAAAAATGGGAATTATTGTATTTTACATCAACAACCTTCTGAGCTTCCCCTAAAGCGTCCTCAATAAGAGTATCATAATTCGTTGTCCAATAAGTGGTTATAGGTAACCGTGCTAATATCCTATGATTATCGGTTATTCCGCTTTCTCGAGAAAACTCTTCAAATATTGTATCATTTATTATACTTCGGCTGCCGTTTTCGTTACAATAATATTGAGCTAATGCAACCAGGTCTTGCTCTTTAGAAATATCCAGGCGTAATTCGCTCGCCATATTTTCCAATAAGCTTTTCCAATCAACAAATCCCGCGTCTTTAGAGAGACCTGCCCCAATAAAAACAGCAGCATTATTGTTTTGAATTTCCTTTACATATCTGGTTATAAATGCCGATAATTCATTATCCATAAAAGCATTCCTTTCCTTAGAAAATCTCGCGATTTATTATAAACTATTCACTTATTTAATCTCTGTAATGATGTCATAATTGTCTTGATTTTTTTGCCTTTCTACCGCCTTGTCAATATATTTATTATAATCCTCTATAAAGTCGCACCATTTCACCGCTTCGATATACGATGCGTCTCCATGCCAAATTACTTTGCCATTATCACAATCAGATTGACGCGGATTTTTAAGGTTAAATTTATTGTCCCTCAATATTTGAAATAGTTTCTTTGTTCTATGTGTAACACACCGCGACGAACAACAGATGTTTTCTTGGAGATAATATGAATAATCATCGTTTTTATCAGGAAGCACAACTGCAATCATCGCGTTTGTTTTACTTTTAACCGACTTTCCACTTTTATCTCTTCTTGATGTTTCCTTCAGAGAATATGATATCTCCCACGGAATCCATTGTGACTTATCCCTTTTACCTTTTTCTCTCATATTGGGTGAAATAAAAACAATAGTGACCGAGCTATCATATATTCTATCCTTGAGCTTTTCCCAAATAGTATCATCAGACAAGTCACTTAGGTCCTCTCCATCGTTCTCCCCTTTATAAATATCCATTGTTGAATTGACCATATTCACAAATTTATCAACATAGTCTCTTACTGTTGAAGTACAATTGCCAAGGTCCTTTACACTATCGTCAGCGTATTTGTAAGATACAAAAATTTTTCTGCCCATTTTATACCTCCATAAAACAATGCTTCCTTCAATTGAAGTTTTATTATTGTCCACAATAAGGTGTTTAGTGGCTAATAATTCTGTCGTTGTAGAAATCGTTAATAAATTTGGCAATTTCATCAGGACGCATATTACTAACATCTTCAACAATGCCATATGTTTTAATATAAGCGCTTATGGATTCCAAATCAACAGAATCAACACTCAAAAGACAAATTTTATCTGACTGTCTTGAATTAATGAGTCCTTCTATCACGGGCCATTCATTTATTCCTGTCCACCTTCTTTCAATATAATCGGGGGAAAGCAGAACAACTATCATCCTACAATCATTCTTGTATATATTCTGCATAATTTCGCCGCCGTTTGGTCCATTAAAACGTACTTTATGCCAATTGTCATAAAAAATGTCATCTTTCGAATAGCCTAATTTGAGCAACGCATTACAAAACGGCTCAACATATTTTTCCCGATATTTTGAAGTAAAAGAAACCGCTATTTTATAACAGTGATTATTTCCCGATTTTTGGGGCTTTGCTTCTTCATTTTTAGCGACACTTTTTATGCTGTCTTTTTCTTGTTTTACGACTTTGAATGCAGAGATATACAACTCCCTTAATAATTTTCCATATTTACTTAGTTCAGTTTTAGTTACTATTTTAAGGTTAGAAAACCCCACATCTTTTCCACCCAGAATTGGAAGAAGTTGTCCATGAATATCAGGAGACAAATCTGCTCTATTTAATCTAAGCACAAAATAAATACCGGGTTCTTTATCATCAAACTCATTGTGGTAATCACTTGGCAAATGTTTGTCCACTCTCATTTTAAGTTGTTGTTCAATCGGTCTTTCTTTGTGGACAGAATTGGGATAATACTCATGGATAAAGTCTTCCCAAATGTTCCTATACTTCTCAAGGTTGATCGAAAAAGTGGTTTCTTCGGATATGTCATGGCAAGAAAATGCAAATGAATAATAATCAAGGTTTTCACCAACTTCATCAAAGCAAGTGGATAAATGATGACTCCTAAAATACTCATATTTTTTCTTACTAAAAGCTTGTTTTTCTTCAGTATCTGCATCGCGAAGAAAGGAATATGAATTAAACATCGCAACATCAAGAAAGATATCAATAATGACCATTCTAGTATAGTCTGAATTGAAAATAATTTCTGCATCAAAAACTTCATTTGAAGGATGGTCAAGTTCAAAAACACCTTCACTTACAAACAAATCAATAAAATGGGTAAGACCAATATAATGCTCTCCAATCTGAAGCATAAAACTTGGCTCATCAAATTGTGCTTGCTGTCTAATAAACATTCTTACCGCATCATCCGCTCCGGTAGTTGGCTTTAATGATATGTAAGGAATATTCCTACAAATTTCAAGATTCAAATCTTGAATGTATTTATTTAAAGTTTCCGTTAAAACTTTTAAGCCATCGATAGTATTGCTGTGTTCTTTTGCATAGCTTTCTTCGAGCCATATTTTTCTTTGTAAAACATCTCTAGTAAAATTTCTGAGATACGCCGGTTCTTTTCTGTTTTTTCTATTTTTAGACATACTCCGCACTTCCTTTCTTTTTACTCGAACAAGGGATAGCTTTTATTCTAGTTGTTAAGTCTTCAAAAACAATCTGCTTCAATTGTAATTCATTAAATCCATCTGCTAACAGTAATTCTAAAATGTATTTTTCAACATCGCCCATTCTTTCACCAATTACAATACCGCAAAGAGCAGATGAAATTGAAGAAATTTCTACATCACCCTCAATAGAACTGTCACTAAATGTTATATATCTAAATTCGTTCTCACTACTCCAATCATCAAGTTTGGTAAAATAGTTGTACACTATATAATTGAAGTCGCTTGTTGAAATTTGTTTTACAAAATCCAACGGGTTCGTATTAATTCCTTTTATTATTTGATCCAATTGATTTTCTGTTATTATAATAGGTTGGTAATAAGCTTTATATTCTACATTTTGACCATAAAAATTAATTTGGCATTTTTTTATACAATCTTCAATCTTTTTCTTATCAAAAACTAAACAAACACCATGATTGTTGTCTGCATATTGGGCCCACATCCTTGGCAATGCAAATCCTCGCCCCAACACATTTTCTCTAATCATATCTTTTGAAAATAACGAGTTCATTTCCACATATTGACTTTTAATCTTATCATAGTCAGCATCTGTTGAAAAACATAGAATTCTTATATTGCATCTAATTTTTTCCAAGCCATCATGGATATACGAATATATTTGATGCAACTTTAAATCTTTGCAATCCAACTTAACTTTGGGTTTCCGCTCAAATGAATCATTGGAAGCACTCAACTTTGAAAATTTCAATGTATTATGGTAAAGGATTTTTAATGCGTTTTCAAAAGAAGTATAATGATATAGATACTTCTCTTGTTCAACCTTATCTATTGGAGCCCATATTTTATGTTTTTCCATATTTCATAATCTTCTTTTCCATATATTTTACCAACCTTTTTAGAATCATTTGCCTAATCCATACCATGATTGAATC
Source organism: Oscillospiraceae bacterium (assembly GCA_017847835.1). Classification (GTDB taxonomy): domain Bacteria; phylum Bacillota; class Clostridia; order Oscillospirales; family Ruminococcaceae; genus CAG-115. Next base: position 35,228 of record JAGASH010000001.1, on the reverse strand, counting down.
AACGAATTAAATTTGTCTCAAGTTTATCAAGTAACCAAAAGCATTTTAACTTTATATAAATTTTTTAATGTATATTGGAATTCTTTAATAGTTTAATAATATACAACTGTCACACACTGTGTAATCTTACCCACACCCCATTATACCACCCTTTCATTCCCATTTCAACCCGCCATTTCCCAAGATGTAGAAACCCTGCGCAACGTGTAACAATTTCATACGTTTCGACAAAATTCGCAGATAGGTTTTGTGTAAGTTCACCGCAACTATGGTTTCGATACACAAAAAACGCCGATATTCGTCACTCACCCATTCGTCCTAAAATACTCCTCCGCCTGAAGCACCGTTTCGCGAATTTGCTCGTCGTTCCAAAGGTTAATGTAGCCGTTTTTCGGAAGGTCTTTGTAGGTCGATTCCATCTTCTCGCGAACACTTTTCGCGTATTCGTACATACTCCCGCGATATTGCTCGCCGTAAATCCCACGCGATTTCACGGCTTTTCGGGCATTTAGGCGGCGCTCGTCCCTTATCGAGCAAATCGCGTCACGCGTTTCGTCAAGCCGTTCGAGAAGCTCCCGCATTTCACCGGAAAGCTCGACAGCTTTATCGTATTTTTCAACAGCTTCCGCGGCTGTTTCGCTATCACCGCCGTTTGCGGTTTTGGAAATCTCGCGTAGCTTGTCAACCGTATCTTTCATCTCGGAGAGCGCCGCCGACCTCTCGGCAACGTCGATATTCGCTTTTATAACGCCAATATTTTCAATCAGCCGCGCGTTCATTTCATCGAAATCGGTCAGCTCCTCGCCAAATTCCTCAACGTATCTGTTCTGAATAAACCGCATCATTTCGGCGTTTCTTTCAAGCACCGCCGCCGCGTCGGAAAGCTTCGCGGGCTGCTCAAAATACGCCTTAACGTTCGCATACTTATTCATCAGCCGTGCGCCCGAAACAACGCCATTTTCCAAATCGCTCACATCGGGTTCCATCTTGTTAATCATCGCGTGCGAAATCGCGGCGCGACCTTGCTCGGTGCTGCCCATAATCTTCTTCTCGACCGACCAGCTGTAACTGTACTCCTTGCCAAGCGCGACAAATTCGATGCCAAGCCGCATATAAATCTCGTTCACGTCAGCCGACAAAACCGCCTCGAGCTTGCGTATAAAGAACAGCGAAGTGACGGAATCGATGACGCCGTTCACGAGTTTCAGCACGCCCTCGCCGAGTGTTCCAGCGAACTTAACCGCCGCTTGTGCCACTGTCAGAGCCGCTTCAGCAACGGCAATCGCGGCGTAAATCGCGCCCTTTGCAATCTCCAAACCCGCGATTTCACAGCCGATAATTGGCGCATAGTAAATCTTTTTCCACCAGCTCATACGGCTGAGCCTGTTCCGGCAATCGTTGATTTTTCCGTTCAAAACGTCAATCTCGCCGTACAACTTCCGCACCTTATTTTTCGCGTCCTCAAGCGAACGATTTGCGTTGTTAATCTTTTTCCTGCACACCTCAATCGCGCGCGTTAAGCGGTTTTTCACCGCCGCCAGCGTTTCTTCGAGCTTGTATGTATCGAACGAGAGCGCGATTGAAAAGCTCGCGGTTTTGAAGCTCCGATAATCCGCAGAAAGCGAAATTTTCGTGGTCATTCCGCAAAGCGTGCTTTCCGCGTTGACAGAAATCAAACCCTTTTGATAAAACAGCCGCGCCTGACATTTCAGCAATCCCGCAATCGAAATTATTCCGTCAAAATAGAACGATGTTTCATTTGCGGAGGTTTGAAAAAAGAACGCAACGCCCTTTGATGAAATGTCGAGAAACTGCTTCAGAACGCTGTTTTCGGGCAACGGGATAGGGTTTTCTTCACCGAAATTCGATGAGGAAATTTTTATTATTCCCAAATCAATTTCCGACAACATTCCGAACGCAAGCGCACCCTCGTTTTGTCGAAACGAAAACAGCGCTTTCAGCGAAATTATCTCAAATACGCGAATTTCTGCGCAAAAGAAAATTCCCGCGCTGACCACCATTCCGTTCGCGAGCTCAAACGGCTCAGCAACATTTGAGTAGTAAAACTGTGGTCGAAGCGACAAATTTCCGCCGCCGTCAACGTAATAATGCCGCATACGAAACTTATCCGTGAGGTAATAACCGTCACCCTGCGGCTCTTTTTTGACGGCAACATAATCATCGTGAAGCGATAATTGCTCCGACTTGATGTTGTCGTTAAAAAAGCTCACAATCCGCGTTACATCGCCGTTTTTGAACCAATCAATTTGGAATTTTTTTGCAAAATCGATTTTGAAATAGTCAACACAAAGAATATTGTCGAGCACGTTGAGCTGCGAAATATAAAGCCCCGTGATGTTTTCAACGAGCGAGGAAATCGTGAGTTTTCCGGTCGCAAGGCTTATCAGCTGCACGTTCAGAACACCGCTGTAAGTCAGCTGAACCGCGCCAAACAAAAACAGCTTTCGCAGCTGAATTTCTCCAAGTATTCCGAACGTCAAGCCTTTGTTGAAGCCGATTGAGAGCACCACGTCACCAACGTAAAAATCGCCGATAAGGTTGACGAATTCCTTTGATACAACCGCCGCCGAAAGCATTACGCGTTCGGGCGACAAGGTGCAGTCGAGCGCGAAGCGGGTTTGCGGAATTGCGCTTAACGAGAGCGTTCCCGATACCTCGAAGCAAACGCCCGTTTTTCCTCTCGCGAATTTCAGAATTAAGTCCTCAACGCTCAGAATTTCGTTTGTGAGCCGCGGCAGCGACAGCGCGAAATACGCCGCATTTTCTGCGTCCTTTCCCGCGAAAAAAGCAAGGCTTTTTACCCCGAGCAGCTCGCCGAGAAACTTGTCCAAAACGCCCCCGCGCGACTCGGAAAAATCATATCGCGAGTAAAGACAAAAACCGCCGTTAAACAGCTTCGCGGGCGGTGATATCGTATCTTTTTTGTCAAACGGATTTAGCAGTCTGCCGATATCGACAGGCTGCCGTCCGTTTGAAATGTACAGATAAAAATTGTCTATGCCGATAAAATCCTTCGCGGGTTTGATAATTTCCGCGACAATTCCGCTGCTCTTGCCGTCCGAAACTTCGCATAGAAAGCCGCTTCCGGTTGCCTCGCCGCTTTCGTTTTTCAATGAAATTGCGGTGAATTTCAGCGTGTCGGTATCAACAGAAAAAAGCGAGTGGTCGTAACCGAAACTGAAGCTCACTTCAGAGTTTACGCGTGACAAAAACTCCGGCAAAACCGCGCGCAGCTTCTCCGACAAATCCTCGTCAAGCAGCGATATAAGGCCGTTCGCGCCGCCGTTTACGCTCACTTGCCCCTGAAAGCAGTTCACGCCGTGCTGACGATTAAACGCAGCAGCCGCATCGTAGCCGAGCAGAGTGCCGCGCACGCCGACGCTCAGCGAAAAATCCTTCTCGCTCAAAAAATCACGTCCTTAAAATGATTCGGGAGTCATCAGCGACATTTTGTCAAGCACGTTTTGGCGCCTCGTGTTCCAGATGTTGAAACTCAAGGATTTGACGTTGAACATAGTAATTTCTTTCGGAATAAGCCCGTCCGCGAGGATTTGAAGCGACAGCGCGTATTCCGTTATGTCCTCTTTGCCTGTTTCCCGGTTAATATTCAGGAACAGCATTTTTAAGCAGAATTTTACTTTGTCCCACTCAATACCGGCGAGATTTTCGGGGGATTCTTCGCTCTCGATTTTCTTTTTTACGTCATCAGCATCAAGCGCGCCATCGCCTGCCAATTTATTGAACTGCGCAACCATTTCGCCCAGCGTAATTCCAACATTGTTATCAACGCTCATCGGCGCCACGAAAATTTGAAAGCCGCCCGGCTTTTTCGTGTAAAACGCGCCGAGGTCAACGCCCATAAACGTGAATTCCAGCCCTACCGAGAGCTGCGGTTTTTCGGTTTCCTGCAATGTTTTCATTTGAGTTCCTCCTTAAAAATTTTTTACAGGGTTATTTGAACAAAGCTGCACTTTATTCCTCGAAAAAATCAGCAGTTTTCTCTTGGTTTCGGCAACTCTGTTTCTGCTTAACGCAAGCGTACTGCCGTCTATCAAAGTCACGGTGGTTTTCCCGACATACTCGATAAACCGAAAATTCACGAGAAAACTTTTATGTATCCGAATAAAACCGACATTCTTCAAACGTGCCTCATACTCGTTCATAGTGCCGCTCACGCGCTCCTCGGTATCGCCGAAGAAGGCGGTGACTTGGTGTCCTTTCACCTCGAAATATCGGATACTGTTTACCGCTCTTATGACCTCTCCGAACGGTGTTTTGAGAAGAAGGAACTCGCTTTGCAAGTCAAATTCGCGTTTTAGGCTCAAAGCTGCCTCGCGCAATTCTTCCTCCAACGCGAATTTTCTCACATATCTGAACGCGCCGTACAGGTATCCGATGTGGGCGAGTTCGGTATTTTTCGTTACAAAAATAATCTTCGCGAAAGGATTGTCTGCGCGGATTTTTTCGACAAGCGTAAACCCGTCAAGACCGGGCATTTCGATATCGAGGAAAAACGCGTCAAAGAGTTCACGAACGCTGTCTGCAAGCAGAGTTTTCCCGTCAACATATGACTTTATCTCACATTCATCGGGGTAAAACTCCCGCAGCTTTTCCGAAACCAAATCAGCAATTTCCCGTTCGTCATCACACACCGCAAACTTCACCAAACCGCTCCCACACCTCCGAAATCTTGTCCGTTTTTCCGTATTTTACAACAAAATCCGACATAATTCAAGAAAGTGAAGTTTTGATTTTTCGTTTCAAGGTATTGATTAGCAAATTTTACGGTCAAAATAATTGCGGATAGAGCGAGTTTTTGAACACGATTTTGCTTGATTTAATGTGCTTTCGTGGGTGATATTTTAGAAAAGCGAGATAGTTTTTGTGCATAATCACAAATTTTTTGATTGCCAAATTAACGAGTATTTTTAAGCGCAAAAAAACGCCCCAAGAATTAACTCGGGGCGAAACTATTTCAATTTGTCGGCAAAAATTATTCGGGCATACGACCGTTCTGTATAGCAAAATCTCCGCTTTGCAAGCCGTTTGCTATAAGAATTGTCGGCGACTTAAACAGCAGATTGAACACATTATGTGTTTCATCTTTTTTATCTATACGGGCAACACGAACCGGATTATTAAGCTCGTCCAGCAGCATTGTATCAGAACTAATTGCGGAAGCGGTTATCCAACCTTGCGTCGTCAAAAAACGGTGTTCGGATGTTGCGATAACGGAAAAACCGTTCTCGCAGCTTATTTTGAGGCAGTTTTCCTCCCTACTCTGCATAATATTTTCCACCATGCAGAATTTTCCATCTGCGGAGAATATGTAATCTCCAATAGTGATTTTCCAGATTTCTTTCCTCATGCCGTCTGCCATCAAAATCTGCGTTCTTTCGTCAAGACAGCAGCACAATTCTTGCGTTTCTTTGCAAATTTCATTCATCATACAGTTTTTCCTTTCATAAATAGTTTTTAAGGTGTCAAGTGGCTACTTATATTAATAATACAACATACCACGTTACTTTTTGAAAACAAAAAGATACTCGTGTGCAATCAGCAGGAAGTTATACTTAACACTGTTAGTTTTCCAATAACCCGTAGCTTTACAGTTGTGCTGTTCCTTGATGATAAGCTCTTTGAGTGTAAAGCCAGCACCTTGAAAAATCTTCATCACATCAAAGCTCATCGGTATCATACACCCTTTTTGACGAGTATCGCCCATAAGGATAGCGCAGAATTTGCCTTTCTTCAGGACACGGAAACATTCTTGTGCAACCGGTTTCATCTGTTCAAGGAAATCCTTGACTTTCAGTTGTGATAAATCCCCATCAATGCCGTTGCTGTACTTGATTATGTCAGCATAGGGCGGGTGAGTGCAGATTAGGTCGATGCTCTCATCGGGAATTTTGTCGAGGTTGCGAGCGTCACCTTGATTGATATACACTTTACCTTTTGCTGGTTCGTAATCAAAGTCAACCTTTTCCCGACAGCGTTCAAGAGCAACATTGTTTATGTCAATGCCGATAATATCACGGTTGAGTAGTTTCGCTTCAACGAGCGTTGTCCCGCCGCCTGCGAACTGATCGAGAACCAAATCCCCCTCTTGCGAGTAGCGGAGAATGATGTTCCTCGGAATATACGGCGACCAGTTTCCTCGCCATTTTGCGTCGTGGGTAGCCCAATCGCCACGCTTGGGGAATGACCAGTGGGTGGTCATTTCAAGCTCAAAATCGTCGGGTTGCCATTTGGTGATTTTTTTCATTGCGTTGTATCCTATATTACTCACAAGGTTTGTTACTGTTAAATAATGCAAGCGCTTTAAAATTTGGACCTAAGAATAAATTTTTATCCATAAGTTTCATTGAAAAATTTGCATTCTCAATTTCATCTTTGTTTATTACATAGATTGGCCTGCCTAATTCATTAAAGTAATTCAACTCATATTTACACCAAATAGATGACATTGAATTTTCAGATTTAACAAATATCAATGATTTCGATTTTTCCAATCTCATTTCAATGACTTTTAGAGTTGCATCACAAACTAAATGGCGCTTTAAATAATCTGCATCATTTATCCAGTCACAGAAAATGTATTTTCCCAAACTGTTTTCATAAATTATCAATTGTTGAACGGCAGAACTATCCATGCTGCTATGCGAAATAAAGTAATCATATTCTTTTATTTTCTGTTCTGGACCGTTTTCAATTCGATATTCAAGTTCTTGCGGATTCTGGAGAAGTGTATATTGTTGATTGGCATATTCATACTTAAGATAATTCTTTTTCTTCTTATTTTTTTTATGTATTTGCATATATTTTTGTCTTCTTAATCTCGGCTGATAATTAAAGCTTTGCAAATGATAAAAAGCTATCAATCGTAGTTGTTTGTTGATTTCAGTGTCATTCTGCTTAAAAAAGAAATTAATCACTTTTTTGTTATAATATTTTTTCAATTCATAGATTATATAAACCTTGTCTTTCTGACTTGTGTTTTTTCTACTATACAAACCTATTAACTTATCAATGAATTCAGGAGTTACCTGCTGTGTTTTTGATTTTGCTAATTCTATTTTTGAATTGATACGATTAATCTTCGGTTCTCGCTTTGCCCATAATGCAGTTTCTGCTTTCTGAGATTCTAAATCATTAAATTTATCACTATGATTTCTCATAAATTTTTTAGACATTATTTTACGACATTCTGGATTAGATTGCAGGAGAACTTCTGCAGACTTCATATTATAACGAGCCTTACCAAATCTACGCTTTAAATATTGGTCCTTTTTCTTATAGTATTCATATTTGAATTGTACAGAATTCCATTCATGTGGATAGTATTTTTTTAACAACGCAACAACATCATAAAATGTATATTCTTTGGGAAGCAATGCAGAAATGCTCTTTATTTCCTGATTCCACATTGAATGAATATCCCTTATTTCATGATCATAAATATGTTTTGTTACTCCCGACAATGAAATCACCCCTTATTCTTTAAATGCTATCTTTTGCAATAATAATTTATAAGCAATTATTCTTTTGTTGGTTTCCAGCAAATCCTTTACAAGTGCAATGTATTCTGGATATTTCCTCTGGAGCTCTTGCGGTGTGCAGTATGAGTTTTCTTCTTTTTTTGACTCATTTTCATACCATTTTCGGAACTTTGCTTGCCATTTTGTAAGATGAGGCCTTAATCCCTTGTTTAAAACTTGTTCAGTGAGGGAAATCAAATTTTGTGAATTAGTTATTTGAGCTGATGGAACATCCTTCATAAGTTCTCTTACTGTTTTAAAAAAATTATACCACGAATTATACACTTCAACAATAACATCATTTTCTTCTTCAAAATCTATTCCAACTTTTCTCGTAGTGAGCTCAACCCATATCTTGTATGCTATTTCACGATCCTTTTCATTATAGGTAAGTTTTAAACTATTATTACCAATCCCGAGGGTAATCTCCTCAATTATCATTCTTTTTTTTCGCGCATATTTTACAGCTTTCTTTGTCAAGAAAGCGATAAATGAAATCAAAACAATCAAAACAATTAATGCAATCCAGTTAATTGATATTAGTATTGTATTCCACTCGTCAAGCTTTATATAAAAGATATTCATTTATTATACTCCTCTTACAAATTACGTCGCATCTGTTTCCTGCTATTATCTAGTAAAGCCTTTTTTACTATTCTATTCTCAAATGCTATCTCAATTATTTTATCAAAGTTTCTTACTGCATATTCCCAGTCATAAATAGATGCATATCCAGTTCTTACATTATCTGCTAAACGCTGTGGCATATCTCTGTAATAGTAGCCTCCATTCGGTGTTTTGTTAATAGAAGGGAGCATAACTGCAATCAGACCAGAGTTGCCATTTATGTTTTCATCGAGCCCAGCATATATCTCCCAATCCACATGCTTTCTTTTCTTGGTATTTTGACCAACTAAAACAACTATAACAGATGAAGAAGTGATTTTCTCTTCACGTATAAGCCTTTTAATGTATTCATCACTATTATCCGGATTATACTCTCCTGCAACCACAGATTTATTAATAATATTTTTGCTTAGAAATTTATCAATATAATTTTTATATTTCTGATCATCGGCATGATAGAAACTAATAAAAACATTATGTTTTTGTTTTGTATACATTTTTCGTTCCCCTAGAGTAATTTTGAAATTATTCCATTCTCCAAATCATCAATAGAGTAAATGTGCTCCGTAACATCAAATGTTTCTTCAAGGTTGTGCCTTGCACTCGTCCAGCCTTGTCCATCGGTAAACCATACGAACTCAAAGCCGTCAATAGTAGCAACTTCCTGTGCGATCTGCTTATAGCTTCGTGCTGTTTCATTCAGCTTTGAGCCGCCGCTTGCATAGAAATTCGTTTCAATGCCGTAAATGCAACTATCGGTCTTGATAACAAAATCAAAACGCTTTTCCATTTTACCGCTGTTGGAAATAGCTGAAAGGTCAATGCCCCATTTCTCGGTAATCTCGTGAATATACATCTCCTTGAAATAGGTCTTGCCCTTTTCAAAGCCTGCTTTTCTGATATAGCTTTCAACCAAGTCTTCCATCAAATGACCGCCACGGTTCTTGCGACCATTGGAGTCAAGCCCTGTTTCAACGCCAGTTACATAGTCAACAAGATTGCTGATGATATGATTTTGGAGCAAGTCAAATAAGCCCGTTTTCCTCATAAACACCACATACTCGTCGGTGGGGTGGTTTGCTTTCTTGAAATCGTATGTAAACTCGCCATCGCCGTCGATAGCGTAAATCTCGTTTGCTCTTACAGCAAGCAAAATCGGGATACATTTCAGCGTTTCGGGGTACTTTGCAAGAATGCTCTTGAATTCGTCCTCAATGTTCCTTGAACCTATGAGGGAGTTTAAGATGTTAAGCTCAACCTTGATGTCGTTGACATTGCGGTAAACCTTGTCGAAATCTATGTAGTAACCGTAGTTGGCTATGCTGCTGCGAAACTTTGAAAGCCAGTCAGCAAAATTTCTCTTTTCAGTCATACTACCACCTCAAAAATTACAGATAAGCAGCTCGTTTATGCTGCCTCTGTTGCTTGCCTTGCTGTTTATCATTCTCTTTGCCGATACTCTTGAAATAGAATATGACGAGTAGAGATCATCAAAGAAATCATCACCGGTATCGGAGTTTTTGGGATCGGAATTGCTTGCGACTACCTTTGCCCCTGCGGCAGTAATATCATCAATAAACTTTCCCAGCTCAATCTGTTGTTTATCTCCAAACTCGTTCTCGGAGTAGGAGGTAAACGAAGCGGTAGCGGTAAGCGGACGGTAGGGGGGATCAATATAGACGAAGGTGTTCTTGTCGATAAACTCCGCACACTCGCTGTAATCTCCACATTTTACCTGCACGTTCTGCAAGAGTTTGCTGATAAGTCGTAGGTTTTCAGCATCGCAGATAGGCGGATTTTTGTATGCGCCCATAGGAACATTGAAAAGCCCCTTGCTGTTTACACGATAAAGACCGTTAAAGCAGGTTTTGTTGAGGAAGATAAACAAAACGGCTTTTTCAAGGTTGACTTGATCATCGCCGTTGACCTTCAAGTCATTAAACCGCTTACGCTTGGCAATATACATAACCTTGCGGTCGGCATCACTTTTTGCCCAAAAGCTCTCCTGCATATCTGAAAGAAGATTTACCAGCTCGTCAACATTATTCTTAATCTGCATATATGTGTTCACAAGCTCTGCGTTAATATCGTTAATCAGAACCTCTTTAGGGTGGCAGTTTGCAAGGACATCAAGCAGAACCGCACCGCCACCAACAAAAGGCTCACAGTATTTATCTATCTTGTCGGGATACTTTGCCCGTATCTCATTGAGGAGCTGGCTTTTTCCGCCTGCCCACTTGATAAAAGGCTTAACAGTTGTATATTTCATAAAAACCCCTTTCAGAGCTGTGGTTACAATCATCCAATAATAATTATATCACATATTCTGCAATTTTTCAATTACTTTTTCATTTTTGTTCACACCACATCTCGCAAAAGTACTATTTTGCTTTTCTTTTATATACTGCAATTTGAATTGTTTTTGGATAAGCGTATGCGTGATTTTAAACTCTTTCGCAAGGATTAAGTGGAGTTACACAAGATAGCATTTGTGCAAAATCACAAATTTTTTTGCTTGCCAAAACAGCATCTACATTTTTATGAAAAACCACTCTGAAAGGAGTTTTCCAATTCACAAATTAACTTAACAAACGATACACTCTACAACTTTACCCAAGAAATGCTTACTAATCACCTTAAGCCTTATCCCCGGAGCAAAAAGCATTTCCTGCTCGTTCATATCAGAAACCAAATCGACATATACAGCCGGCGTTCCCTTTGGAACATAAACAGTAAACAAGGAACGGTTTTTTAAAGTAGCGTATGGCTGTTCAGCAACAGCTTCTAAAGATAATGTCGTACTAAAGAACCCTTTGTCAATAAGAATAGCGTTCTTTTTCAATGATTTTGAGCCACCCCACTCCAGCATACAACTTATGAGTAGTTTAGGAACATATCTGTAAACAACTATATCGTCCGGAATTGGATGGGAATTGATTTCGTGAACACTGTCATCAAACATTTCCTTTTTGAAAATGCTATCGCTAAAATCAAATGTATCAATTTCATCGCGTCTGGCTAGTCTACTAAAAAAACTATTCGGACCTTGAGTATAGTACCTGAAGAATTCCTCGGCAGGAGTCTGCGGCGAGTAATCTTGATTTTGAAGTTCCGGCAGCCAATTCCCATAGTTTTTTCTTCCCCAATCCGATGCTTCTTCAAGGGAAAATCTTTTGTATTCGTTATAGTTGGAGTTCGTTCAAGTCACACCCTTATTGATAATACATTGAAGAGAACAATAATATTGCTTTCATATACTATTATAATATATTCTTGTTCACTTTTCAACCCATCAATGCGCAAGATGTCAAAATCCTGCGCAACCTGTAACAAATTCTCCCTTTTCGCCAAAATGCGACACAATAATTTGTACTATTTCACATTCTCATCGACATACCCATATCGTCGCCCTCAAACTCACTCCGTTCAAGATTCTCCGCAATCTCGCCCTCGGCTTGCCTCTGCGCCAAATCCCGCTCAATTTCATTCTCAATCAGCCCAATCACAAACTCCTTCTGCGTCAAATTATTGCGCTGCAAGTAGTCCTTGATTTTCCGAAAAAGTTCCTCCGGCACCTGAAAAGCCAGCGTCCGCATATTTTCCATAGATTTTTCCTCCGCAAATTTCGGGTGAAGCTCGTCCCGAAGCGACTTCGCAACAAACTCCGCCATTGTCAGCCCATTTTCCTCAAGATACTGCCGAACCTCCGCATGAAGTTCCGCATCGACTTTGACCGTGATTCCTTTCTTTTCAACCGTCATTTTCCAGTTCCTTTCTCACCTCAAACCCGCCCTTAAACCGCACCGTTATACAGTTTTTGCTCTCAACCACAACCCGTTCAACAAGCTGCCTCACCGCTACATCATCATATTCTGTCAGCTTGAAATCCTCGTTTTCAATCCGTTCAAGCACGGCGTTAAGCTGCCCGGAATTACTTTCAGCGGCAGCGTTTTTTCGCTTTTCGCTCTCAATAAACTCACGGAGATTTTTCATTTCCTCGCTGAATTTCTCGATATCACTCATCGCATCTTTCGTATTTTCGGGTTCAGTCGCCAGCTTAATCAATTCGTCAATATTCATCGCAAGCTCGTTAATTCTCTGCTGTGCCGCTTTCACGCTGCCGTTTTGGTTCGGGTCAAGCACCTCGCAAACGCTCTCCCGAAGCACTTTCGCGACATCTTCCTTGACATCACAAAACTCGTTTATTGCACTTACAATCCCCTTGTGAAGCGATTTCTCATCAATCGTCGGCGAACACTTGCACTCTTTTTTTCCATACAACAAACGGTTGACGCACCGCCATTTTATCTCCTTGTAACCCTTTGCAGTCCAAGTCACCCGCCGATAATTTGCCCCACATTCACCGCAAACCAGAAGCTCCGAGAGAGCATATTTCGCGCTGTATTTCCCCTTTTTGCCTAGCTTATCGGCAATCACACGCTTCGCCGAACGCCGCGCCATTTCCTCTTGAACGCGGTTAAAATCAACGCGTGAAATTATCGGCTCGTGATGATTTTTCACCAGATACATCGGCAATTCTCCGTTGTTTTTCCGCGATTTTTTCGTGATGCAATCGGTAATAAAAGTCTTCTGCAAAAGCGCGTCGCCGACATATTTTTCGTTCGTGAGAATGCGCCGAACAACCTCTTTTCGGTACGGCGAGCCGTTCCCCTTTGTCTTCAAACCCCTGTCGTTAAGCCTGTCCGCAATCAGATTCAAGCTCATTCCCTCGAGATAGCAGCGAAAAATATCTTGAACAATTTTCGCCTCATCGCCGTCAATTTCTGCGTTTCCGTCCGCGCCCTTCCGATACCCGAGCAGCCGGGAAAACTGAAGCGTAACCTTGCCGTTTTTGAAGCTCTGCCGAATGCCCCACGACACATTTTTGCTGATTGATTCCGATTCTGCCTGCGCGAAACAGGACATAATCGTCAGCATCATTTCGGTGTCCGAATCAAGCGTGTTTATGTTCTCTTTCTCGAAGAAAACCGCAATGCCAAGCGCTTTCAGCTCGCGTATGTAGTTCAGGCTGTCAACCGTGTTTCGTGCAAATCTTGACAAAGATTTTGTGAGAATGAGGTCGATTTTTCGCTGCCGGCAAAGACTAATCATTTTGAGAAATTCGGGGCGTTTTTTCGCCTGAGTTCCGGTGATTCCCTCGTCCGCGAAAATCCCCGCGAGCGCCCATTCCGAGTTGTTTTTTATCTTCTCGGTGTAGTAGGAAATCTGCGCTTCGTAGCTCGATTCCTGCTCCTCTTGGTCGGTGCTGACGCGACAGTACGCGGCAACTTTCAAGCGCGTTTTTCGCCGAATTTCATCGCGATTTTTCGCCGGAATTACGATGATTTTCGGCTTATTCGCAACGTCTGTTTCCGTCATTTTTTCACCTCGATTATCGCAGAATATTTCATTTTCGCACACTTTAAAATCAAGTTTTCAATCGTTTCTTTTTCAGAATTTTCCGCTTGCAAAAGTCGTTTTATCTCATTTGAAATCCGTTCAATTTCTTCGTTTGAAACATATTCGGTTGCCGTGAAATCCGCTTGTTGATTATCCTGCAAATCGGCTCGCAGAGCTGGTTTACGGCACTTATTGCGCTCGGATTTTATTTGCGACACACGCAAGAAATCCTCATCGGAAATTATCCTCGGACAGCCGTTTTCGCCGGTGTATTTTTTGTTGTCGAGGATTCGGCTTATCGTGTTTTTATTCCAAGTTTTGCCCGAATTGTAGGGAATTTTCATTTCGGCAGCGATAGTTTTCAGCGATTTCCCGCATATATAGTCCGCGAAGATTTTCCGTACCGCTTCGGCTTCGATTTCGTTCACCGCAAAGCTGCCGTTTACCACGCAATACCCGAACGGAATACTTCTGTTTTTCAGCATTTTGTCACCTCTCAATCTGCTCTGTAAAGCCAATTCCGCCGATTATATCGAACCGTATTTCCGACTCCGAAAGCACCGTGATTTTGCTCACGATTTGCCCGAATTTTATCTCGTCAAATTTGGTTATCTGCGCGGATTTTTCGAGAATTGCAATCAGTTTTCGCAGCTCGTCAAGCCGTTCGTTTTCCTCATCATCAAGGCTTGCGCGGAGTTGTTTTTGCGCTGTCATCAGCTTCCTGTCAAGCTCCTGCGAGCGCGATTTGAAGTACGCATCATCCAGCGTTCCCTGCGAGTTCAGCACGGTCAGCAAGTGGATTTGCTGCTTTATTTCCGCGATTTCTCTCCGCAGATTTGCGAGCTGAAAATCACCTGATTTTTCTTTTTCGTAAAGCATTTCAAACTGCTTTATCATTGGTATAAGAACGGCTTTGTAATGCGCTTGGAGCTTGTTCCACAATCTCACAAATGCCGCTTGAAATACACTTTCGCGAATTTGCCGAATTTCACACTCCGTGAGACTTTTATGGTCGTGATTTCGGCAGACCCAATAGATTTTTTCGCGGTTTTTCTTTCGTCTAAATGTGCAGCCGCAACGTCCGCATTTGATTTTTCCGCTGAACACACTCTTTTGTGATGTGAAATCAACGTTTGGTTTCCTTGACTTTAGCAACGACTGAACCTTGTCAAAAATTTCGCGCTGAACTATCGGCTCGTGCGTTTCCCGAATGTAGAATTTTGGCTTCTCGCCACGGTTTTCGACCAATCGGAACGGAAGGGCATCTGTTGTGAATCTCTTTTGCAGAAGCGTGTCGCCGACGTATTTTTCATTGGTTAGAATTCTCAGAATTTGATTTGTTCGCCAGCATTTTCCGTACGGTGCCGGAATGTTAATCCGGTTTAATCTCACCGAAATTTCTTCCGCTCCAATTCCATCAACGTACCACTTGAAAATTCGGCGAACCGTTTCTGCTTTTTCTTTGACAGGAATTATTTTTCCGTTGTCATAAATAAAACCGTAAGGCACCGAGGGATTTTTGTAGGTTCCGTCAGACATTTGTTTTTGGATGCCCATTCGCACATTTTTTGATATTGAAATCGACTCTTCCTGCGCGAATTGACTGTACAAAGTCAGCAGCATTTCCGTGCTGATTTCGGCGGTTTCGATGTCCTCTTTTTCGAAGTAAACGCTTATTCCAAGCGCTTTCAGCTCGCGTACTGCCGCCAGACATTCGGTTGTGTTTCGCGCAAATCTTGACACGGATTTTGTGAGAATTCGGTCGATTTTTCCCTTTCGGCAGTCGCTCATCAGTCGCTGAAAATCCGGACGTTTTGCCGCCGAAGTTCCGGTGATTCCCTCGTCCGCATACATATCCACGAGCACCGCGTCGGTGCTGTTTTTGAGCAGCTCGGTGTAGTAGCGAATTTGCGCTGCAAACGAGTTCAGCTGGTCTTCGCTGTCGCTTGAAACTCGCGCGTAAGCGGCAGTTCGGACAATTTCCGACGGCTGATTTTTCGCAGGAATTATCGTGATTTCAGCCATTTTCTCATCTCCTTTCGCAACACATTATACCGAAAAATTTTCGCTTAATCTATCACCAAACCGGACAAAATATCTGCGGATTTTTGCATCAAAATTGACGAAAAGTGACATTAGTTCAAAGTCCCGAAAGCCGCTTTATAACAGCGTTTTCAAGGCTTGCTCTCTGTGATTTTGTAATCAATTTTTCGGCTAAAATCTTGTCCAGAAAAATCTTGCACAAGTAGAATTTGTAGTTGATAATTGCCTCGTTATCCATTCTTCACCTCAGTTGTATTTTGAGTTTAAACCCACGCTTATTTTCAGTGCTCGGTCAACCTCGTCCATTGTGAAATCGTTGATTTTGCCGATATAGTCGGTCAAGCGCGATTTGTCGAGAACTCGGATTTGCTCAAGCATTATGCTCGAATTTTGCGGCAAACCCGAACTCCCCGCGAACGTGAAAACGTGCACGGGAAGCCTGTTCGGAATACGTTTTGTTGTGATTGGCGCGGCGATTGTAGTCGGGCTGTGCTTGTTGCCAACATTGTTTTGCAGAATCACCACCGGACGAAAGCCGCCCTGTTCGCTGCCGATTTTTGGTTCAAGATTTGCGAGGTAGATTTCCCCGCGCTTTATTCTTTTTTTGTTCATTTTCATTTCTCCCATTATGTAAAATCTCGGCTCTGCAAAAACACAGAGCCGAAATCTTATGTTAAAGCGGATTTCTCCGCTGTTTGCCTGTAAAAATTGTCGTATTTGCCCCGCGCCCCGACTATATGGGAGTATTTCAGACCGCTGCTTAGCCTTGCAGCGTCATAGGTCTTTCACCTCAACATGGTTCTCATGAAGCCGCCCCCATTGCGTCGAACTGTGGCTGGACGGAAGTATCATTGTCCCCTCGCGCAGGTCATCGCGCACCGACTGCCACATCGGTTTCGGGAGCCGCTCTTTATCGCTCGGTTTTGTATCATTTTACGGATTTTTGACGAGTTTTCTCGTTCTGCTAAACGCAGGGCTTGTCCGATTTTTGATACAGTAAACGTCTTGGCGCGAGGCTGAGGTCACGCTTAACTGCACTGCGTCCGCAGCGCTTTTGGCGTAACCCCCTCGACATCGTATCGAGCCTGCCGCTTTCTCCTTGTCAGGCTGCGCGAGGGAAAGTATCTGAAATACTGCTATTCGATTTTCAATGTGCTATATCAGACTAGTTTGAACTCGTCTGCAATTTTATTGTAACATATATTTTCCCGAAAAAATCCCGAGTTTCAGGAATGATATTCCGTTTTTCGGGAATTTCTGTTTCTGCACAGTTGGACTGCCGGTGTGAATTGTAATATAATGATTGTGGGATTTTCGCAAATTATTTCCATTTGTGAAAGGCAAAATCGACTGAAAATCGCAATTCTAAAGCCAAAAATCACGAGAATTTTATTGCAGACAGCTAATCTGAAGCGAAAAACGCGAAAAACTGGAAAGAAAAAAGCTCTTTTCAAGCGTATTTACCGTCAGAAATGTTGTCAAGAACGGGGGTTACAATATGGCAAGACGTGGAGAGAATATTTACAAGAGAAAAGACGGTCGCTGGGAAGGTCGCTATAAAAGCGGCGTCAGGGCTGACGGAACGGCAAAATATTCCTCAATTTATGGGAAAACATATGCAGAGGTTAAAGCAGCGCTGTCGGAAAAGCGTGTTAATACAGCGGTTTCTACTGTTCCGAAGAATTTGACGTTAAATATTCTTTTTTCAATGTGGTTTTCGGATATTCGGTTGAAAGTCAAGGAGTCCACCTATATGAACTATCAGATGAAATATGAAAAGCACATCAGCTCATCGCTCGGAAAAACGCTTTATGAAAGATTGACGGTTGAAAAACTTAATGATTTTGTTCAGGCAAAGCTGTCAAGCGGGCTTTCCGCAAAATATACCGCAGATATTGTGGCAGTAATCAAATCGGTGTGCCGCTTTGGTAAGAAACGCTTCGGTTACGAGGACAAATCGGTATTTATGGAAATACCCAAAGGTAGGGCAAAAGAAAAAGAGCTGCTCGACAAGACGGAGCAGACTCGGCTTAACAATTATTTGATAGCAAATCCGACACTTTCAAATGTCGGTATTTTATTATCGGCAGCAACGGGAATTCGTATCGGGGAGCTTTGTGCGCTGAAATGGGAGAATATCAATCTTGAAAAAAGAATTTTGACCGTCAGGAATACCGTTCAGCGAATTAAGAACATCAACGGAGATACTGCTACAAAGTTGGTTGTGACATCGCCCAAGAGCAGCTCATCTGTTCGGGAAATTCCTCTGCCGGAGTTTATCATTCCGATTTTATCCGAGTTTAAAGCTAACAATTCCTGCTATCTTCTTTCGGGAACAGGGTGCATTGTCGAGCCGCGAGTTATGCAGTACCGGTTCAAGCGCATTCTGAAAGTACTGAAATTGTCTGATGTATCTTTTCATTCGCTACGCCATCTGTTCGCCACAAATTGTATAGCACTCGGTGTTGATGTGAAATCTCTGTCGGAAATCTTGGGACACAGCGGTGTGGAGATAACGCTCAATCGCTACGTTCACTCCTCAATGGAACAAAAAGCCGAGTATATGAAGTCGGTTTCGGCGCTGTTCTCGGTTGCTTAAAAAGATTATTTGCCGTCAACTTTCTCGTCAGAAAAACAAAAAATCCCGCTTTGTTATGCGGAATTTGGTCTTAATATCATAAATGGAAATAATTTGCGAAAAGGTATCGCAGGTGATATTTTGCCCTGTTCGCAGGCTTTTATTCCATTCTTACTTGCTTGTTCGAGGGGCATAACCGTTCACCATACCGTCAATCAGAGCTTTCGCATCAGGTGCAAGATTTCTGTACATATCGAGCAGCTTCTGTTCTGAAAGACGAAGACCTGCGGTAAATCCGCTTGACTTATCGTCCGAGAAGCACAGTATGTAGTCAATGGACACACCGTAGAAATCGGCAAAACTCCTCAACACATCGCAAGGAATGTTTTCGCCATTCTCATAGGCAGATAATCTCGACAGAGAAAGGTTCAGCCGTAACGCCACAGCCGATTGTGTGAGGTTGCGGCTTTTACGCAATTCATAAAGCCTGTTAGCCCTCTCTTTCAAAATATCACCCCCTGCTATCCGATACGCACGGAGCAAATCTATGATTTGCGTATGTGCGAGGATATTAAATCTATAATAAATGCTCTGCATTTATTATAACAGGGTTTAACAGGCATTTTTCCCGAATTTCGGGAATGGGTTTTCGTTTTTCGGGAATTTGGGTTAGTGAAAATGCGGCAGCCCGAAAACTGCCGCAAGATTTATTGCGAAATTATTTTTCCGTCCGAAATCTCGATAATTCTCTCGCATTGCTCCGCAACTCCCGGGTCGTGAGTGACGATAACAATCGTCTTTCCCTCGGAGTGCAGCTTCCTGAAAACGTCCATAATTTCAGCGGAGGTTTTGGTATCAAGAGCGCCGGTCGGCTCGTCCGCGAGGATAAGCGACGGCTCGTTTACGATTGCGCGAGCGATTGCAACACGCTGTTTTTGACCGCCGGAGAGCTTGTTTACGGGCTTTTTCGCGTACTGCTCCATTCCAACCGATTTCAGCGCGTTCAACGCTTTTTCCTGTCGGTTGGATTTTTTGTGCTTTGAAAACTCCAGCGGAAGCAGCACGTTTTCAATCGCCGTGAAGTCCTCCACCAGCGCAAAATCCTGCATAACCATACCGATTTTTTCATTGCGGATACGCGCCGATTGCCGCTCGGAGAGCTGTTTTACAAGCGTTTCATCGATTTTATATTCGCCGCCCTGATAGTCGTCAATGCACGCGAGAATGTGCAAAAGCGTGGATTTTCCCGCGCCCGATTTGCCGATTATCGCGGACATTTCGCCGTCGTTTATCTTCAGAGAGATGTTTTTCAGTGCGGTAAATTCGTTGGCTTTTTTGGGATTGTAGATTTTCGTTAAGTTCGATACTTCTATCATTTTGTCCTCCTTATTCGGCTTGCAGAAGCGCTTTAGGCGTGTTGGAGCGCAGCATAATCATCGGCATTATCATCGAAAATACAAGATACATAAAAAGTATTCCGAGCAGGCATAAAATCATCGGCGCGTTCCAGATTACAACAAATGTTTCGGACAATGCCGTGTTACCGATTACAAGCAGTCCCGCGCAGGAAATAACCAGAGCAGCCGCGCTTATAACGAGCGCCTGGAAAAAGTTCACAAACGCGCATTGCCGCCACCTCAGTCCCAGCACATAATATTTCGCGTAATCCTTGAGCCGCCGCCGTGCGGAAATTGCCGAGGTGCTGATTGAGCTTACCATTACAAGAATAAGCAGAATTACAATTATCGGAAGCATCTGATAAAGCTGCTCGTAAAGATACACCTTACTGTTAATATCCATTTCGGGGAGCGTCATTGAAATAACATCTCCATATTCCGAAAGCAGATTTCGGTCTTCCTTGATAACCTCCGCAGGTGTGCCTTCGGGATATTTTATCATTACTGTGCCGCATATCGGCGTGGTATAATGCGGGTCAACCCTCTTAACAACCGATTGCGACATAATAATAAGTGTTCTCTCTTCAACTTCGGCATTGAATGGTCGGTATGCGTTCTTGTAGGTCGGAGTAGTCCACTTTCGGTTTGTATCTCCGAAAATTTCCGCGTTCTCCTTAACAATTCCGACAACCTTTGCCTTGCACCAAACGCTTTTCGTATTGTCATTGGAAAAATGCCAGCCGGGTCGAATGTCCGCCATATCTCCAAGCTTCCAGCCGTATTCGTTATTTTCGCAAACCACAATTTCGAGTTCCTCAGCATTTGGATTAAGCCAGCGCCCTTCTTTCAAAGGCGGTGTATAACGGTGGATTATCTCATCGTCATAGGCTAAATCCAAAACCCTTTTATCCATATACATATAAAGATGATGAGCGGCTATAATTTCGCTTCCGTGCGTCTTTTCAAGCAGTTTTTGACTGTCGTGAAATACGCTCATTACATCATCAGGGTCAGGGTTTTCGCGAGCTTCCGTTCCATAGTTCAGGAACAGTCCCTCGCTCTCGAAATAATCCTTAAACGGCTCGTAGGTCTGATATTTCAGCAGCACAGCCGACACCATAACCGCCGTAATCATTAAAGCGACAACTATCTGAAGCAGCATTATCACAACCATTCTGATGTTATTCTTCAACTCGCGAAGCGCGGTTTTAAACAGTATCATAATGCTCCCTCCTTCCAGATTGCCGCGGTGTTTTTCTTGACGGAACGGATTAGCGTAAAGCTCATAATAATCACAAGAATTATTATATACAAAGCGAAAATTACCGTATAAATAACAGGCGAATAAGCGTCCTTCATATACGGGAAAATCGGCGAGAGGAAGAATTTCATCACGGGTATATAGCTCGCCGTCCCTATCATAAACACGGGAACGCAGATAATCGCACATTCCGCAAGATAAAAGCCCGTTGCCTTGAAAGAGGTACAGCCGCACAGCTTAAACACAGCAAGCTGACGTATTCTTTTGCTGATGATGTAATTGTAAAGTGAAGCGAAGTTTATCACGGTGAGCATGGCAATAAGCGCGCAGATAAGCATAATGTTGTTGTAAATATAAATGTTTTCAGTATCGGGGAACGCCAAATCCGGGAAAACAAACGTTTCCGGAACAGCTCTTCTCGCGGCGCTTCTGATTTCTTCATACTGCGACTTGGTCAGATTTTTTTCAAACATAAATGCCGGCGCGGAAAGCTCTAAATCCTCGGGAATTGATAAAAACGGTATCAGCGGAACCCCGCCAAAGCCGTCGTATGTGCCGATAATCTCGTATTCCTTGTCGAACAATCTTATGGTGTTTTCTCCCGTTTTAATTGCAAGTGTAGCTTCGTTCCACTCTCCCATATCGGTATTAATCAACGCAACGTTTGCACCGTTTTTTTCATCATCATCGCTGAAAAAGCGTCCGGAGGTTATCTGTCCTTTTTTCTCCCACTGTTCCTTTATGTATGAGGAGGATTGATACTGTCCGTTATGAATAGTAAAACGGAATGCAGCCCTGCCGTAATCTCCACGCTCTGTCGGAAAGCCGGGAAGTTCTGCGTCGCAGTACAGGAGGTTTGCCGCGTTGAGGGTTTCATCGCTTATTTCCGCGAAAAACCGCTCCAAATCCGTCCTCGTGACCGACTTGTCCTCACGCAGACTCAAAACCAATTCCTTGCTCTCGATATCCGCCTCGGTTTTCTGCACGTTGTAGTTCTGATACAGCCCGTAAGCGAACGTCAGTACCCATGATGAAGCGAAAACGCATACAATCATTACCGCGAAAATAAGCGGCTCGTTTTTGATAAGAGAGCGTATGTTGCGTAGAATGTACTTCATATTAATCCTCCAGATTTTTGTGGAACGGGATTATCCCGCTCCACAATCTGCCATTTTATTAATATTGAATTATTCAAGATATGCTGTTTTGCTCCACGAAACGCCGGAATAAGTACTATTGCCGTTGTAGATTATCCCAGTTAACTCAAAATTATATCCGTTTGAATAATATCCGTTAAGCTCTGCTCGAACACTTTCACCATAACCGATTGAGCCTTCGCTCGATGTTTGGTCAACCAGCACTCCTGTTAAGTCTTTATATACTTTTACATATGTCTGTGCTTTTCTGACAACGGTTGAATTGTTAATCATCTCACAATAACATACTCCCCACTTCATGGTTGCGTTGTTCGATGTGTCCTGATAGTTTCCGGCACGAAGAACAACCACATCAGCCGACGCCGTTAATGTACCTGTAATAAGTGTTACTGCAGCCAAAGCAGATGCCGCGAGCTTTTTAAAAATACCTTTCATAGTAAACCTCCTAATATGATGAGATACAATCATGGTGTACAAACATAATTGTATCCATAGCCTGTAAGTACTACAAAGTCAACCTTGCAATTACAGCATATCACATTCGTTTTTCATTGTCAACCGCTTTGTGAAGTTTGGCCGTATCTTGTGAAGTTTGGCAGAAATTTCATCTTTTTTTTGTAAATAGAGCGCAAAAATCCCGCCAATTTTTCAATCGAGCGGGAATTTTGTTATTCTTCTTTTGCGGATTTTTGCAGTTCCACACGGCAAACAAACGTTAGATTATCCTCATAGAAATCTGTTGTTCCGCCATATTTTTCAGCAATGGTTTTTATTGTTTTTATACCAAAACCGTGCTCAAATTTGTCTGGCTTTGAGGTTGCAAGGCTTGGGTTTTCTTTTAGAACGGAATGGATAATACTGTTTCTGATTGCGATGTTCAAGCGGTTTCCCACAGAAGATATATTCAGCTCAATCGAGCGTTTTTCAAGCTCGCATCTTTGCGCCGCTTCAATCGCATTGTCAAGCATATTGCCCAGCAAATTGCACAAATCCGCGCTCTCAATCCCCGACAATTCTTTCTCCACGCTGCATATAACTTCAATTCCGAGAGATTTTGCCAGAGTGAGTTTTGCGTTCAAAATCGAGTTCACAAAATCATTTCCCACATCAACCACAACCTCTGAACGAGAAATGCTCTTGTAATTCTCCGAGATGAACGCCCTTGCTTCGTCATACTTTTTGTCGACAATCAATCCGTCCAAAACTGTGCAGTATTGCTTCATATCGTGTCGAAGCCTTCGGGTTTGCTCGTATTGTTCCTTGACTGTCTGAGCATATTTTTGAGTGTACTCATTCTGTTTTTTCTCAACAAGCAGATGTTCCTCGCGCTTGTGAGTTTCACTCAGATTTGAGGTTATGTATAAGCAAATTATGTTTATTAAAATCAAGCCGAGTTCCGATAACATAAGCAAATATAATTGTTCCTTGTTTATGTTTCCATTGAGTATATTTGTGTGAATTGCAGCAATTATCAAAGATGATATTAACAAAACCGACAAAATCAACGCCCATTCTTTTATATTAAGCGAAAATCTATTTCCATAGGTAAACCTCGATAAAATCGTAAAAATATAGGCGGCAAATGCTATTCCGAAAATCATATATGCAAATCTCTCCAATGTTTGCTCGGAGAAAAGCTGCAAATGATTGTTAAATATAACAGACAGAATATTTCCGGATAACATCGCAGTACTAATCAGACAAATATTGGTTAGAATCGAGATGAAGAATTTCTTGCAAACAGTACCTCGAAGAAATATAATTTCGAAAACAAAAAAACACAAAACATAAATCAAGCCAAGCAAGCCCTCATATACTGTCATTTTGTTAAGAACCGTAACAACAGTTGTCATTGCCAGAGTGCCGATTAATTGAACGACTCTTGAAGACAGGACTTTGACTTTTCCATCAAACGAATTGATTATAAAATGAACACACAAAAAAGACTCGCACAAATTTGCTGCCGCTTCAATAAGAAACCATAACACACTTTGCATAATTTATGCTCCTAACTAAAATTCCTCGTGAACCTGATATAAGCGACCTCAAAGTCCTTTTTGCAGCTTCTGCTGATAGGAACAATCTCGCCGTTATCAAGCAGAATTTCCATATTCGGATAGTCCACACGCTCGATGCGTTTCATATTAACTACAATTCTGTTGTGAGTTCGCACGAAAATATATTGATTAAGAGTGTCAAATAACTCAGCGAGCTTCTTCCTAATCTGCACGGTTTTACCATCAACAAAATGAAACGTAACATGATTTGAACTGCTTTTGATATATAAAATATCGCTTGGTGAAACATAGAATTTGTTCTCATAAGCCCCGTCAATCAGTATTTTCTCGTTTGCGGCAGTATGCAGAGCAAGTTTGCCGACAACATGCCGCAGACGTTCCTCAACTACCAGCGGCTTGCCCTTTGGGATAAAATAGAACGGCTGAAAATCAAAACTCTCGTACACCAGACTGCTTTCGGTTGTGATAAAAATCAGGTAAGTGTCCTTTGAAATTCTTCTCATCTGTTTTGCCACATCAAAACCGTTCATATCCGGCATTACAATATCCATAAAAACTACGTCGAATGGGCAGTTTTCATGATTTTTTAGAAAATCCTCTCCCGAATGAAACTTTTGAAGCTCAAATTCCATTCCGATTTCCGTGAAAATTTCGCCGATTTTGCCGGACAGGAAATTTAGCATAGCTTCATTATCATCGCAAATTGCAGCATTTATCATCTTGGTATATTCTCCTTTCACCTATGTATATTCAGCTTGCGACTGTTTGTCAAAATTTGTCGAGAAATCGCATTTCTAATATATTTTTGTGTATTCGCCGTATCAAAAGGTGTACAATATAAATAAGAAATAATCGTTGATTTGAGTCTGACAAAATGAACTTTTCAGAAATTCTTAAAATGCTCCGTGAAAAGCACGGTTATACGCAGCAGCGGCTTGCCGATGCACTTCACGTCACCAAAAATTCAATCTCTCATTATGAGAGAAATATCAGTATGCCCGACTTGGACATACTTTGTGCTATTGCGGATATTTTTGATGTTTCACTGGATTATCTGGTTGGAAGAAGTGACTTCAATTTGCCAAATCACTCGCTGAAAAAGAAGATTGGGAAGAACTCTTCTGTCGGGAAATTGCTCGAATCAATAATTCGGCTGGATAACAATCATTGTGCAGACCTTGTAAAAATGTTATACTACATCGAAGCCGATAACAATAATACAAAGTAATTTTAGTTTTATACTACCACAAAATGACGGCATTGTCAAGTATATTTCACAGTCCATACGCTCGAATTTGCAGCGGTATGGACTGTTTTTATATGTAATTATTTAGATAATGCCAAACTTCACAAAATCCTACCAAACTTCACAAACCTGTTGACAAGCATTCACATTTAGTGTATACTACCCCAAAAGGGGGAGTGCTGTATGATATGTCAGATATCGGAGAAAATTTTGAAATTTACTTCAGAACACCTGGATATCTCTCCTGAAATGAAAGATGTATATCAGTACGGCATTGAAATAACAATTTCTTCTATGCTTAACGTGACCCTTGTTCTGCTATGCTCGTTGATTTTGGGCAATATATTAGCAGGTTTATTATATTTGTTTATTTTTATTTTCCTGCGTTCTTTTTCGGGCGGTTATCACGCGACTACATATTTTAGGTGTAACCTCACAATTGTATTAACTTTCATCATAACGTTTTTTGCGTATAACATCATTTCCGGCTGTCAATTTTCGATTTACATATGCGGAACGTTGGCATTTGTGAGCTTAATACCGATTATGTTGTTTTCTCCGGTGCCAAACAAACACAAACAATTAAGCGATAAACAGAGGAAAAACTCATTTGTTCTGTCAATTATAATTGCATCGGCATTATCTGTGATTGGATTAGCGCTGATTGCTTTGGGGATTTCTTTTGGGGCTATGATTATCACTACTGTTGCTATGATATCAGTATTGATATTAGTAGAAACTTTTTTGCAAAGGAGGGGATATCATGAAGGTTAAAAAGGCAGTTGCAAATGTCATTGCAAAAACAGCTCTTAAAAATGCGAAGGCTGCTTGTGGTGCGGCATCTTATTATGGACCTTATCAGCCCAAAGAGCCCGCGAATTTAAAAGAGCGTATCAAATGATACACTTTTTTAGAAAAAATCCTCACTAATGGGGTAGGCCGTTGCAGATTATCTCTGTTGCGGCTTTTCATTGTTTTATAAATCATCTACAATTTGTGTGAGCTTCTGTTCTCTCTGATTGCACGATGTTGTTGATAAAGCTGGCTTGATATTTTTCGTAGGCGATTATATGAACTGGTACCTACCAAAACTTGAGAAATTGTTCATAGATTTCACCCATGATTAATGAATCGCACCTTGGCAAGAGTATTGTCAGTTTTGTAAACATGCGATATCGTCCACGGCAAACACACTATGTTTTTCGGCAATCTATTGTTAGGAAGTAATCCAACCTGCGTCTTAGCGCCAAGCTTTTAGTCGCTTGTCGAGGAAAAGAAGAATCATTTAAACTGCGCCATATCCGCTTTAGAAGATAAGCATTTCATCGGTAAGGCTCAGAATCATTTTTCTCTTCTCGTCTATGCTCTTCATTAACTCAACTAAAGAAAAGGCATCGAGGCTCGCTTGAATTGTTTTATTGACTTGCTCAGTTATTTTATTCTGGTAAGTTATATATACTTTCTTTTAAAAAATGAATGCGGTTTTGGCTTAGCACAGAATTTTGCATATTGACAAAACTTAGGCTAAGCTTAATAATAAAAAACATATTTTAATCTTTGGAGGAAAAAAATATATGAAAATTGTTAAATTCAGTGACGTTAAAAATGAGATCATTCAAAATTTTCGCAGGAAATCGTTAATTCCTTGCATTGGTTCTGGCTTTTCACATCAATGCAAGGCCCATAATGGAAAAGTTCCATCCGGAAGGACTTACAAAGAGTATATGATTGAACAGTTATTTGCTTTAAAAATAATACCTGAAATCGAAAAAGATTCAATTGCTAAGGAATCATTTTCAGAAGTGTCAGATATATATCACAAAAGTGTTCCTTTGAGTTTTCAAAAAAAGTATCTGACTGATAACTTTACTCAAGTTCAATTGCCTAAGGTGAAGATGCTTTTTTTGTCCTTGCCATGGCCTTATATTTATTCACTTAACATAGATGATGCAGTCGAAAACAATGCGCCTTATAATGTTGTATATTCAAACAGACCTGTTGATGACAGCATATTCGAAACATGTCAGTGTGTAATTAAGCTTCATGGAGATGTATCAGAAATAGTTTCTTATACAGATTCGATAAGTGAAATATTTACCAAAAGGCAGTATATCGAAAGTATATCTTCAAATCATCAATTGCTTAATAGGCTCTACCACGATAGTGAAATAAACAACTTGATATTTATCGGATGTAGTTTAGATGATGAGATTGATTTGTCAATTTACTTAAAGTCCTCTGAAGAATACTCTAATTCAAGATATTTTATAACTTGCGAGAAACCCTCGTTTGTTCAGCAAAACAAATTGGAAAATTACGGAATTACGCATTGCGTGTTATTTGACGACTATGAAGATATATATCAGAAACTATATGAAGCTGGTCAAGAAGCACAAAAACTTGTAGCCGACCAAATTAACGATATATCTAGTCTGAAACAAACGAAACTTCAGTTTGACTTTAATGATAATAAACCTTTTCTTTTTCACGGAAAAGGATTAATTGATAAATCCAAAAATAAATTTATAATTCCGTGTTTCTTAATCCAAAGAAATTGCATGAAATCAGTTCTGAAAGGAATTAACAAATTTCCTTTCCAGATAATAGCAGGACGCAGCTTCTCGGGCAAAACATATGCAATATCTGATCTGGCATTGAGAATAAAAGATAAAACTGTTTTTTATTTTTCCTCAAAGGAAAGGTTAACGATGGATGCATTTATGTCTTTGATAGAAACACAAGAAAGCGTATTAATCTTTGACAGCAATGCTTTATCAAGGCAACAATATGATTATATTTTTAATCATCTAGATTATCTCAAGAATAATGGTATTAGGTTTATTGCGGCCTCACACATCAAAGATAATGATGTTTTTGATATAAGAAGGTTGTTTATTATTCAGGGGAAAATAAAGGAATCGGATGTCCCGATTATTAATATCCCGAACTGTTTTGATGAAATAGAATTAAAAACCATTAACCCTTCTTTGGCTTCAATCAATGCAGGAATTTTCACATCAGACACCATTGTGGATAATGTTATTTCTATGGCTAAAAAAAATGAAGAGAGCTATAAGTTCCAGAACACTACTCCACTTTTCACAGATTACAAATATGTTGCTACGCTGATTATATTGGCGACCAAAAGAAAAGCTTATTCAAGAGATGCTTCGATGTTTCACCTGCTTTCGGAATTTGAAGAACAATGTAAGTATGCTGCTCCTCTTATTGAGTCAGAAGAAACCTATGATTATGAAATAAACGCCCGTGATAATTCGCCCAAGAAATATGTTACATATGCAAACCAATGGCTTTTGATGCAGCTAAGTACTTTTGCGGAAAAAGAAGATAATCACGAAACCATTATCCAGGCATATAGATACATTGTAGATCAAATAATAGTATATTATGGTGGAATTGATGTCCAAAACAGCAAAAAGGTGTCTGCATATAAAGATTATATCCTTTTCGACAATATAAATTCCTTGTTTTGCTCAGGGAAAAATGCTCATTATGGCTTGGAACTGATTAGGAAAATATATGATTCGTTAAACGATCGTCTGTCTTTAGACCCCAACTATATGCATCAAAGAGCAAAGTGTTATATAAAGACCTCTAAGTATGAGCACTTGATTTCAAATAAACTTGATTGCTTAACTCAGGCTTCAAGATATGCCAATGTTGCAAAACAAATTTTTGAAGACAGATATGAAAAAAGTTTAAACGAAAAGATACAAATATCTATTGCTCATCTTACCTATACTCAAGCATTAATAATGTGCCATAAATGTAACATTAACAATTTTATGGATAAAGATGAAAATACTAATGCTTTAATTTGGCTCTATGATGCCTTGAGTTCGCCATACAATTCTTACGAATATGCACTTAAAGATTCATTTAATTATGACAATGTTATCAATCAGATGATTTTAAAAATCACTCAAGATAAAACAGCTTTTCATGAAACATGTTATAGCATCATGGGACCATTGATAAAAGCAACAACAAAATTTTAATATTATATAATAATGCAAGGGGTAAAAATGCACTCCTTGCATTTTTTATCACATTATCTATTGCAAAACCTTAATAGCACAGAAATAGATATATTATATGTTGAATGAATTTGACGACAACATCATAAATCCAAAAAGCTATACAAGTCAAGTTAAGTATGTTAGAATAATATTGCATAGCCAAACTATCCAGAGAATACATCAACTTAACGTTCCTGCCGACCTAATACAACGGCATTTTTTGGTGCTCATTTATGTCACCCTTTGAAAAACACTACCAAAAATAACAAGATTCTGCCAAACTTCACAAACCTATTGACAAGCAGAATCGAATATTGTATACTGTTTTCGCAAGGTTAGCTTTGTAGTACTTACAGACTTTTGATATGATTATGTCTAATTACCATAATTATATCACGACTAATTCAGGAGGCAGTTATGAATAATTCAATAAAAAGAATTACGGGCTCAATTATGGCGGCAGCGATTTTTGCAGCATCAATTGCTGCATCGTCAACGGCATCTGCATCGTATATTGATGGCGACAGAGAGGTGGATTATTATAGTTTTAAAATAGAAGCTAATATGTACCTCGATGAATGGTCCCCAAGCACAACAAGTGGAATAACAAAACGTATAGCTGACAGGAATTGGGTGATTTCTGTCAATAGCGTGAGCACAAGTCAGTATTCTATAAGATATGGCGTAATGAGATTCTCTGACCCCAACGATCCGACAAATAATCTTGGCGGAACCGAAGGTATTGCTTATGATACGGTTCTTCGCGGCACAGGAAATAGCGGCGGACGGTATTTTAGCAACAAATTCAAAGGTAGCAACATTCATATGTATGCAAGCCAATCGGTGAATGCACCCACCGGAACAATTATTCGTTCAAGCGGGCAGTGGAGCCCTGACGCACCTTACTAATTCTCAAAGGGCATAAGTTTTACAGATACATATTTTCGATTATGCCGTACTGCTTTAAATTTGCTTATAGCGTTTCTTAAACAGATTTTAGCAGTGCGGCATATTCAGGAAATACTCTTAAGTAATCAAGGAATAGTAAAGTATGAAAAAAACATTCAAAGCTTTAATTTTACTGCTGGCGATATCATTGTGCGGTTGTCGGCCTGTGCCGCAAAAAAATACGGAAAACCCTTCAGTGGAAAATTCCTCTTTATGGAGCGATGAAACTCCGAATGTATCAAGCGACGGCAAATCCAACAGTTTCTCTGAAATCGTTGAAAATGAGAAAACGATAATTCCCGAAACGCCTTCGCATTTTGAAAGAAGCGCGACGGCAGGAGATGTCAGTCTTACAATAAACGCTGATGCTCCAAAAATCTGCACGGACGCATTGTATTTATACAGTTTTCAGAATACAGTCGGCGTTGACGAAACATTGGCGAATGAAATAATTGCTGTTATGGGTAAGTCTGACAAGATTTCAAAAATAAGCAATTCCGAATACGAATTTTATCTTTCCGATTACCCCGAGGAACTATACTCAATTGAGACAATGGCACAGTTAATCTCTTTGCGCGGTCACACTGATAATCTATGCCCTTACGGCAGCAATATCTATCCCAACACGTCGTCGGAAATTCTTGAGAATTACACACGAGATGAAGCGGCAGATAAATGTCTTGAAATGCTTGGGAAAATTATTGACGGAGATTGCGCCGTGCTTGATATAATACCGTTCGGAGCCGAAATAGGCTTGGACTACTATAAAATCACCGCCGCCGCTCTAATTGATGGACTGCCCATTATTTCCGAACGCGTGAGTGCCGAGTTTGACGTGTCAGATAAAGGCATAAACAGTGCTCGGATATATAATTTCAAAGCAGAGCGCAGAAAGATTGTAGAAAAAATTCTTCCGCTTTCGGATTGCATCGACAAAGCCACCGCGAAAATTGACAGCATTGCGCTTTATCCTGACCCCGAGCGTTATGATTTCTATAATTACACGGTAAACGAGGACGGAAAACTGATGAACATCAATGTTGAAAAAATACATCTTGCATATATCGTTCAAACTGACATTGGCGGTGCTCATTCGCTATGCCCCGCATGGGTATTCATTCCCGGGACGAACGAGCACTTCGATTACTCCTGTGCGTTCGCCGTTAACGCCGTAACCGGCGAGGTCGGGCGGTTATGAAAAATTTTAGAAATTCGCTAAAAAATGCCGTATTCAGCATAAATTTTCTTGTAAGTCTGACGGTAAGTTTGCTTTTGCTGATAAGTCCGATATTTGAACAGCTTGAGTCATCCTTAAAATACGGCGGACGCTTGCCTTGGATATATTTCCTTGATTTGACGATGACAACCGGGAGTTTCTGCATTTTCGCACCCCTGCTGGCGGCGTTTCCCTATACGTCAAGGTTCTGCGAGGAATATGAAAGCGGATATATCAATAGTATTCTTGTAAGAGAACATCCTGTGCGGTATTTACTCACAAAATTCTTCGCGAACGGAGTAGCGGGCGGACTTGCACTGTCCGCGCCACTTGCTTTGTTTATAGTCGTTTTATTGTTTAATGGTACTCCGTACCGCTCAGAGGATGTACCCGAGGGATTTGTGACAATATACGAACGAACGATATTTCAACACTCGCAATTTTTATGGGGTGGAATTGCCGTGCTGCTGATATTTCTGTTTCTGACATTTTTAAGCGGAGCGGTTTGGGCGAATGTGGGCTTGTGCTTTTCGGTTTTTGTGCGAAATAAATATCTTGCAGTGGGTTTTCCGCTTGTGTTGTATTACGGTGTGACGGTCATACTTGTAGGCACGGATATTTTCGGATTTTCGCCAATGAACCTTATCTATCCAACAACCACTGACTCCGTGCCGCTTTATATTAATATACCGTTTCAATTGGCAGAATTTGCGCTTATATGCGCTGTTTTTACAATCAAGGGAAAGGCGGTGCTCAGAAATGTTTAAAACCGCTGTAAGGCAGCTGCGTTGGACAGTGCTGAAACCCGAGTTTTCTGTCTGCGTTATAATAGGCGCAATGGGCTATATTTTCGACCTTGTTCGGTATGTGAAGTTTTCAGTGTATCTTGGAGAGCCTTTGAATGTTATTGAGCCGTTTATTGCCTCTTCGTCAAATTATGTGACGGTTACAATCAGTGTGTTTTCGCTGCTGTTTCTGCTGTCGGATTTGCCATACAATGCGGCAGACGATAATTTTACGTTGCTTCGTATGTCGCGCAGACGCTGGCTTTGCTCAAAGATAATTTATATGCTGTCAACGTGTACACTTTATTATCTTGTAATAGCCGCGCTTACGTTCATTGCCGCTATGCCATTTGCTTTCGTCTCAAATGCGTGGAGTGCTCCCATCGAAAAGATGTGCTTTGAAGACCCATTTCTGTCGGTAGATTTGTTCGGTATATCGTATTATGCGCCCGAAGTTGTAACGCACTTATTACCGATACAGGCTTTACTTCACTCATACGCGCTCGTGACATTATACTCGATGGTGCTTTGCATGCTGCTTTTAAGTCTGAAACTCTTGATTTATCATCAATACATCAGCCTTTCGGCGGTGTATATAATCCATGCGCTCGGGTATCTTCCTATGCTCGTGATAATGGGTACGCGTCCGTTTTCGCTATTTGCAGGGGCATTACTGACATATCACAGTTTTACAGCGGAAAAAGTCAATGCTTCACAGACGATCTGCGAATCGTATATCACATTCGCTGTGATAATCGCGGCGGCGTTTATTCTTTCAAATATTCTGATTACCGTAAGAAAATTCCGAGGAGGCGGCAGTGCAAGTGAACAATAGCATAACAATCGAACACATTTCAAAATGTTTCCGAAAAATCCCCGTACTATCTGACGTTTCTGCGGAATTTGAGAGTGGAAAAATACACGGAATAATAGGTCACAACGGATCAGGAAAAACCGTACTAATGAAAATAATCTGTGGACTAATGGATGCTGACAGCGGAGAAGTTTTCATAAACGGAGAACGTCAGAAAAACGGCAGCGCCTATAAATCCAACATCGGAGCAATAATAGAAACTCCCGGATTTCTTCCGACGCAAAGCGGCTTTAAGAATTTACAGTATCTCGCCTCAATTCGCTGCAAAATCGGCGATGAGGAGATAAAAAGCGCTATGAAAAAAGTCAACTTAAATCCCGACGAAAAAAAACATGTTGGAAAATATTCACTTGGTATGCGCCAAAGATTAGGCTTAGCGCAGGCGATTATGGAAAATCCTGAGTTGCTGATTTTGGACGAGCCGATGAACGGACTCGACAAGGACGGTGTTTGCGATATGCGCAAGTATCTGCTCAATCTGAAATCACAGGGCAAAACGATTTTGATTGCCTCACATTCTGCCGAGGATATTGATGTTTTGTGCGATACCGTCTGCGAGATGGATAAGGGAAATTTGAAAAAAGTTCGGTAACGCTAGTGATAATTAGACGAGTGCAAAACAATGTTGCACTCGTTTTTTATCATTGCCGTTGCTTTGTCTTAACCGATTTTTTTAGATTTTCATGCTTATCATTTGCTATTTCTTTATTTTCGTCATAAAAACAAATCGGCAATGCTTTATTATCGTCAAACACACGTGAATACTTCTCCATCACCGCCGCCTCAACCTCTTCTTTGTCGGCATACTGCACCTTGCGTTCGGATTTTTCATCAATCGAGTAGGCGTTTTCAAACTGAATGCCCCACTTGAAGAACAGCTTGAGCCGAGTTTTCATCGGATGGCAGCCGGTTTTCATCACGATAAAATGACCTTTGGGCATAGATTTCAGCTCGTCCACAGTCATCAGCGAGCGCTCAATCATCTGCAGCTGCCGAGAACCGCCGCCGTTTCCCGAAGAACGCGTCACCGAACCGCTGAGGACCGTCTGTTTACCGAGGTTGCGGGACATCTCCTCGGCGGTTTTCGAGTTCGGTGCGAACGCTCCGAACAGCGTGCATTGGCAGTTGTCCACGATAATTTCCGCGCCCTCTTTGCCGTAGGTTTTCTCGAATTGTGCGAGAGACTGGATTATCGCGACAATCGAAATTTTGCGTGAACGCGACGCCGAAAAAATCATCTCCAATCCGTCAATTTTCGGCAGAGTTCCGATTTCGTCCATGTAAAACATCACGCGCTTGTTGAGCGCGCCGCCCTTTTCATCCGCAACGGTCAAAATCTCACGGTAAAGCTGCTGAAAAATCAGTGAAATGAGGAAGTGTTTCGTGGTATCTTCCTCCGGCAAAACCAGATAAATCGCGGACTTTTGGCTGCAAAAATTCTCCACATCAATGCTCGTATCAAAGCACAAAATCTGCTCCAATTCCGAGTCGATAAACGAGTTCAGCCGCGACAGTGCCGTTGACATAACGCTTGCCATCGCCTGTTCGGACGAATTGAGCGCAGCACCCGCAAACCACCTCGCTTTGTGCTCACTCGGCAGCTTGTCAATCAGCATCTGAAACCGCGACACGCCTTTCGTACCGGACGGCGCGAGCAGGTCTTGAATGAGTTTAAATACGCTGATTATGTGCCGTTTTTCGGGCGGACAAAACTCCGCGATAAGCAAAATTACCGCCGTCAGCAAGCCCTCCGCCGCTTCATAGAAAAACGCGTTCTGTCCCATATTTGACACATTTCCGTCCGCCGAAATTATCGTTTTGGCGGTTATTTTTGCGAACTTTTCAGACTTCGCCTTATACTCCAACTTGCACTCTATCTTGTATAAATCCATATATTTATTTACAAGATACAGCATATTGTAGCCGCTGCTACGTGTTGGATTTCGCAGGTCGATAACCGAAATTTTGTAGCCGTAATACTTCTCGGCGATGGTCGCGGTGTTTCGATAAAGGTCGCCCTTGCTGTCGGTTGTGACGAACGACATTCCCGCCGCGCAGCAGTATTCGATGTTCGGGTAA